>JBBISP010000019.1:0-20844 GCA_037441185.1 Nitrospirota bacterium
TGAGATACGGCGCTCTGTATTAAAAACACAGCCTGTGCCGTGGGATGTTATTGCGACTGAAAAGGCTGTTGCGATGGCAAATCAGATACGTATTGCAAAAGACAATCCTCAAAGACCGAGAAAGACGCTTTTTGAATATGCTTTGTTTTACGATTCGACAAGGATTATTGAGTTTCTGAGCACTCACAACTTTGACAAGGCAAGGCAGATTTATTTAATAAAGGATGGCGAGCCTTTCTTCAACTGGTCATTGTATGAGCAGCAAAAGACAAATCTTGCGGCAAGGCATCTTCAGAAATATACAGGCAACTTATATAAAGAGGTTATCAGGCATTGCGAGCTTTACGGCGTTGACCACCGCACGGAATTCAATGCGACTCCTTTGATGCTTGCAGCAAGGACAGGCAATATCCCTCTGATTAAAGAATTGCTGTCTGCAGGAGCAAATACGGACTTGACCGATAACTGCGGGATGACGGCATGGCAGGCCGCGCTTCAGAAAGTAATTCTGGATAAAAAGTTAGCATCGGCGGTATTCTCCCAGATAAACGAGATGCTTGCTCCCTCAAGCGTGAGCCTGAAGGTTGAAGATAGACTTGTAAAGCTTGACAGCAGTCAGGGAGAATTTATGCTCTTTCACATCTTTTTTGCACTGCTGCCTTACAGATACAATCATCTATCAGCGCATGCAATCTCTCTCACCGCCGTTCAATTATCTGAAAAAGCCACGCTGCTTCCCGACAGCGTAATGGCGGAATACAGAAAGAAGCGGCAGTATATATCCGGTCTTCTTTCCAAAAACGAGACGGACAGTCTGAATTATTATTCGAAAAAACTCTTTAAGCGAAAACGGACGGGTTGCTATATCCTGAATCCGGCTATCCAGATACGACAAAAAGACGAGTGGCTGGATATTTATAAATTTGCCGGCATTGAACTCGTCAGCCGCATTGTTTCGGATGATGAACTTGCTTATCAATCGTTTCTATTGCGATTAATAGCAGGCATTTCGGAAGAGATGGCGCATAAAAAGAGAGAGCCAAAACAAAAATTTTTACAGGCGTAAAATCTTCGATGTAGAGGAAAGAACAATGAAATTTAAAGTCGTAATAACTTATGACATTGAATCACTGTTGTCTAAAATAGCAGGCGCTCAATTATTTGGCCCTTGTAAAATATGCTGTTTTTGACGGACATTTGATACTCTAAATTTCAGGTTCCTCATTATGCTGTCCAAATTATGCATAGCTCAACCTCATCTGGTCGTGATCATATTGCACTGGCAATGTCTCTAATGGACTATCCAGCCATGCCCATAGATTTCTATGCTACAAAATATATTCATATTGAGACCTCCTTTGGTTTGCTGTGTTCTTAACAAAACTGTTATACCAAATTGGGGATCAATATTCAAAATCTATTTTGGACAAGAGTGAAACTGCATAAGTGTTTTTTTGTTGAGCAGTTTGGAAGTTTTATTACCACTTTATCAATGCAGAACCCCATGTGAGTCCGCCGCCAAAAGCTTCCAGCATTATGTAATCGCCTTCTCTTACCCTTCCTGTTCTGACAGCCTCATCAAGAGCTATGGGTATTGATGCGGCTGATGTATTGCCGTATTTATCGAGATTGACAAGCACCTTATCCATTGACATGCCGAGCCTTTCAGCCGTTGCCATGATTATTCTAAGGTTGGCCTGATGTGGTATAAGCAGTGATAGTTGTGATGGCTTAAGATTATTCTTTTTTAATGTATCTACTACAAGGATTTCAAGGGTTCTTACAGCTACCTTGAATGTTTCATTCCCTTTCATTTTTATAAAGTGCATTTTTTTATTAATCGTATCCTTTGAAGCAGGATTTCTTGAGCCGCCGCCAGGAAGATTTAAAAGGTCGCCTAATTTACCGTCTGAATATAAATGGGTTGATATTATTCCTCTGTCTTCTGTGGTTGCCTCGAGGATAACAGCTCCTGCTCCATCCCCGAAAAGGACACATGTAGTTCTATCTTCCCAATCTGTAAATTTAGAGAGAGTCTCTGCCCCAACAATGAGCGCTCTTTTGTGAGAGCCTGTTTTTATAAAGCTGTTTGCAATAGACAAGCTGTAAATAAAACCACTGCATGCCGCATTAACATCAAAGGCTGCTGCATTTTTTGCGTCAAGCTTATCCTGTAGGATACATCCTGTTGACGGAAACGGCATGTCAGATGTGACAGTTGCAACAATTATCAGGTCTATGTCTTTTGCTTTAAGTCCGGCATTTTTTAAGGCTGCCTTTGATGCCTCATATGCAAGGTCTGATGTTGCCTGTTTTTTATCAGCGATTTTCCTTTCTTTTATCCCTGTTCTTTCTGTAATCCATTCATCGGATGTGTCTATCATTTTTTGGAGATCAAAATTTGTAAGCCTTTTTTCAGGCGCATATGAGCCTGTAGCTATTATCTTAGCTTTTAACATAAAAATGTCCTTTTTCATTTTCTATGGAGAGCTTTTTGTCGAAACTTTTTTTTAAATCACTTGCAATAATTTCGTGCACTCTTTTTTTAGACATATCTGCTGCAACTTTTATTGCATTTTTTATAGCCCTTGCAGAAGATCTTCCATGGCTTATTATGCATGTGCCATTTATGCCTAAAAGAGGCGCTCCGCCATATTCTGAATAATCTGTCCTTTTCTTGAAATTTTTAATAGCAGGCTTTATCATCATATATCCGAGTTTTCCTGTTGTTACAGATGCAATTTCCATTTTTAGCATTTTCAGTATTGTGTCTGCAAGCCCTTCGCTAACCTTTAATACTATATTGCCTATAAAGCCGTCACAAACAATCACATCAGCGCTACCTGAAAAAATATCTTTACCTTCTATGTTGCCTTTAAAATTAATATCCGCATCTTTTAAAAGTTTAAACGTCTCTTTTGTGAGTTCATTGCCCTTTGTATCTTCCTCCCCAATACTTAAAAGCGCAATACGCGGGGAAGGCGTATTGAAAATAGCCTTATAATGAGCATTGCCCATCAAAGCGAATTCAAGAAGATTTTCAGGTTTACAGTCTACATTTGCTCCAACATCGATAAGGAGAAAATAGCCTGTCAATGAGGGCATTAAGGTTGCTATAGCTGGTCTGTCGACACTCGGCAGCTTGCCGAGCACAAAGAGCGCTGTTGCCATTGCAACTCCTGAATGTCCGGCGCTTACTGCTGCATCAGCCATTTTATTTTTTACAAGCTCAACTGCCTTGCGTATGGAAGAATCCTTTTTCCGTCTAAGAGCAATAGATGGAGATTCGTGCATCTGCACAACTTCAGATGCATGCAATACTGATAACCTATCAGGAGGGTAACGTTTGTTTTTCAGAGATTCGTTTAATCTTTGTTTATCCCCGACAAGAATAACCTCAATATCAGAATCATACTCGCTTACTGCCTCTATAGCCCCTGCTACTGTTACATCAGGAGCAAAGTCACCCCCCATAGCATCGAGGGCAACTTTCATACTGCTTTAGAGACTACCTCTATAATCTTTTTGCCGTTGTAAGAACCGCAATTAACGCAAGCCCTGTGTGGAGGCTTTAGTTCTTTGCAGTCAGGACATCCAACAAGATTTGGCAGTTGTCCCTTCCAGTTAGCTCTTCTTTTGTCCCTTCTTGATCTTGAATGGCGATGCGTTGGATTTGCCATTATTTACTCCTTTCTGGTCAACAATTGTTTTAATACTGATAGCCTTGAGTCTATTTCTGAAATCACACAATTACACTGTGCTGTATTTAAATCAGCGCCGCATTTAGGACACAACCCCTTGCATTCGGTTGAGCATAGAAGTTTCATCGGCACATTAAGCAGTAATTGCTCTTTTAATAAATCATCTATATCAAGGGTATCATTTTTATAAAAACCTGTATCAAGTTCATCGCTTTTTAGCTCATAGTGCTCATCTTTGTTTATATCTGCAGCAGGACGATAAACAATATCTATATCAGCCTTTATATTCATGCTGAAAACCTTCAGGCATCTGCTGCACTGTTGTTCTATTTCAGCATTTGCAACCCCTGTTATAATAATCTCTGCCCCCTTTTTATCAACTCTGAGAGAAGCATATACAGGGGACAATATTTTTATAGATGCATCAGATTCAATTCTCTCTGCCAGGTCAAGCTCTAATCCATTTTCAGGAATTTCTGAGATTATTATTTTCATGTTAAAACCAATGCACCCGAATTAAAAAACAGTTTTAATATAACGATTATCTGGATTTTTTGTCAAGAAAATGGCATGTGTCAGCATCATATTTAAAGACGGACTAATTCCTCTTAAGCTCTGCAATTTTTCTTAAAATAAGAGAAGGCAGCGTGTCTCTATTATCCGATGTCACCTCCAATATCTCTATGTCTTTTCTGTTTTTAATGCCTTGAATAAACTCATCACCTCCGAAAGTAATAGTGCCTAAAACAATATTAGGGGAATCAAGGGCGTTCATTACAGCCTTTTTAAACACCTCAGAAAAACATTCCATCTTGCCGATTTCATCAAGTATTATGATATTGTTGTTTATTGGAAAAATTGAAGGCGCTGCAATGGTTTCAATGTTATCAATACTAACACCATACCGCCTTATATGAAAATTGGATTTTATGTCCTGATGAGCGAGATAGCCCTTTCTACCGTCAAGGGTTTTCATAAAAAAACCTACCCGCTTGCCAGCTATCCTTTCTTCCTCAGTATAAAACCCATTTGAAGGGAATTTCAAGTTTTCAATAACTTTCTTAATAACTGTTGTCTTACCTGAAGAAGGAGCGCCGGTTAAAAAAATATTTTTTTCCATACTATTGCCCTAAATGCTCGATGAGTATTTTTATTCCGATGCCTATTAAGATTATACCACCGACTATCTCTATCTTGCTTTCAAATAGATGACCGAATCTATTGCCTATAAATACCCCGGCAAACGAGAGAATAAATGTAATTATTCCTATTATCAAAGCAGGATTTGCGATTGATACATTCAGCGCTGAAAGGCTGAAGCCGACTGCAAAGGCATCTATGCTGGTTGCAATGGATAAGAGCAATAAGGCGTAAATGCTAAGGATAACGACTTCTTTTTCTTCTTCCTTTATTATCCTCGACTCATAAATCATCTTTATTCCAATTACGGTTAAAAGCACAAATGCTATCCAGTGGTCTATGCTCGATATAAAATCCCTCAGGCCAAAACCGGCTGTCCATCCAAGCAGAGGCATTATTGCCTGAAACAAACCAAAGAATAATGCTATCTTCAAAGCATAATGGATTTTCAACTGCCTAACTGTAAAACCGCTTGTTATTGAAACAGCAAAAGCATCCATTGAAAGCCCTAATGCTATAAATAAGACCGTAAGAGTATCCACTGTCTTTGCCTATTGTCCGGTCAATATTCCCAATATTTCTCTATATCTTGCTGCGGTTTTCTGAATAATTTCATCAGGAAGCACTGGCCCTGGATATGTCTTGTCCCAGTCAAGCGTTAGGAGATAATCCCGGACAATCTGTTTGTCAAAGCTGTCCTGCCCTTTGCCCGGCATATAATCATTTATAGACCAGAACCTTGATGAATCTGGGGTGAGGAGTTCATCAATCAAAATTAATTTATCTTTGTCTCCCGGCTCTTTATATAAGCCGAATTCCATTTTTGTATCCGCAATGATGATTCCTTTTTTTTCTGCGATATCTCTTGCTTTCCTGTAAACGCTTAAGCTTATTTCTTTAAGCTTTTCCGCTGTATCAGCGCCAACAATCTTTATCATCTCCTGAAATGTGATGTTTATGTCATGCCCCTCTTCGGCCTTTGTGCTCGGCGTAAATATAGGCTCATCAAGTTTTGCCGATTCAACAAGCCCTTCAGACAATTTTATGCCGCACACGGCTCCGCTCTTTTGATACTCTTTCCATCCTGAACCCGAAAGATAGCCTCTGACAACGCACTCAACAGGCATTGACTTTGTCTTTTTAACAAGCATACTTCTGCCTTCGAGGATATCTTTATATTTTTTGAGGGCTTCAGGATAGTCTTTTACATCAGTCGCCACTATATGATTTTCGATTATGTCTTCCATCTGATTAAACCAATAGATTGATATCTGTGTTAAGACCTTTCCCTTTTCCGGAATAGCGCTCGGCAATACCACATCAAAGGCAGAGACCCTGTCAGTGGCAATAATAAGAAGATAATCATCAATCTCATATACGTCTCTTACCTTACCGCGTCTTAATAAGAGAAATTCGCTTAAATCCGTCTGCATCACGATTTCAGACATTCTTTCTCCTCTTCACCATCTTCTCTATCTCTACTGCAAAGAATACCACTGATGCCACAGCAAGGGTGAGTATTAATTCATTAAATGACAGCGGCTCTGTCTGAAATACAGAATTTAACGCAGGCGTATATACCACCGCTAACTGAAGGGCAATGGTTAAAAGCACTGCTCCAATAAGGGGCTTATTGCTGAATATCCCTATCTTAAACAATGAGTCATGCTCTGATCTTACTGCAGTAACAACCGCCATTCTACCGATAACAAGGGCAGTAAATACCATCGTCTGCCATGGCATTCCTTCTTTTATTGCAATTGCCTGAAACAATAATACCACTATGCCTATAAGCAATCCAAAGACTATTATAAAAAGCCCCCTGCCCTTTGCAAATACACCTTCTTCAGGATGTCTGGGAGGCCTGTTCATCACTCCTTTTTCTGCTGGCTCAGCAGTCAAAGAAAGCCCGGGCAAGCTATCGCAGAGGAGATTCATCCACAATATCTGTAAAGGGATCAGCGGCAGAGGCAGACCAAAAAACGGGGCAAGAAATATAGCCCATACTGTTCCTGCATTTGAGGTCATAGAGTACTTGATAAATTTAAGGATATTGTCATAAATCCTCCTGCCTTCTTTTACAGCCTTGACAATAGTCGCAAAGTTGTCATCAAGAAGTATCATTGAGGATGCCTCTTTTGAGACTGCTGTGCCTGTAATACCCATTGCAACGCCTATATCAGCTTGTTTTAAGGCAGGGGCATCATTGACTCCGTCGCCTGTCATGGCAGCAAATTGTCCCTTGTCCTGAAGCGCCTTTACTATCTTAAATTTATGTTCTGGCGCAACTCGGGCATAGACCATTATACGCTCTACCCTTTCCTCAAACTCTTCCATCGGCAATTTATCCAATTCCCTGCCTGTTATTACAGTCTTTACATCATCTTCTATAAGTCCGAGTCTTTTTGCTATAGCCTTTGCTGTGATAGGATGGTCGCCTGTTATCATAACAGGCTTTATGCCTGCTGTTTTGCATACGGCTATTGCATCCTTTGCCTCTTCTCTGGGCGGATCCATCATGCCGACAAGCCCTATGATAGTTAGACCTGTTTCGACATTTTCAGGAGACATATCTTCAGGAATTGCATCCCATTTTTTCATGGCTATGCACAATACTCTGAGACCATCAGCAGCCATTCTATCATTTATCTTGTGAAGTTCTGTTACATTAACAGGCATTAAGCCGTTGGACATATAAATATTATCTGACTTCTCGAGCATCACATCCATCGCTCCTTTAGTGAAGGAAACAAATCCCCCATCGCCCCCCTTTATTAAAGGGGGGGTGGGGGGATTTGAATGGAATGTCGTCATGCACTTTCTGTCTGAATCAAACGGCAGTTCTGCAACTCTCGGCATTTCATTTTCTATCTCTCTTTTGTCAAAGCCTTTTTCTTTTGCAATGTTATAAAGGGCTATCTCTGTAGGGTCTCCGATTACATTGCCCCCAGCATCCATCTGCGCGTCATTGCTTATGGCAAGAGCGGTCATTAAAAGATGTACAGGTGTATCGGTATATTGGCTTACCGGCGATTTTATTTTGTCCTTTTCCTGAAAGGCCAATGCTTCGGCACTCACATACTCCGATGCATTTTTTAAATGCCCGTCCACATACACCTCCTCCACAGTCATCTTATTCAGCGTGAGCGTTCCAGTTTTATCTGAGCAGATATAAGTGACAGAGCCGAGTGTTTCTACAGCAGGAAGCTTTCTTATCAAGGCGTTTTGTTTAACCATCTTTTTTGCGCCTATGGCGAGAGCTATTGTTATAACCGCCGGCAATGCCTCAGGTATCGCAGCTACTGCAAGGCTTATGGCTGTTAAAAGCATAAGAAATACATCTTCTCCCCTCATCAGTCCTGCTGCAAATACTATGGCGCATATTACAAGAATTGCCAAAGCAAGCTTTTTGCCAAAAATTGCGAGCCTTCTCTGAAGAGGGGTTTTTACATCTTCAGCCTTCTGGAGCATGGCTGCAATCCTTCCCATCTCTGTATTCATTCCAGTTTCGATTACAATGCCTGCTCCTCTGCCATATGTAACTATAGTTCCCTGATAGGCTATATTTTTTCTGTCTCCTATGGGCAAGTGTTCATCATGCAATAGCTTCGTATGCTTTTCAACAGGCACTGACTCGCCTGTTAAAGCTGCCTCTTCAACCTTGAGGTTTGCCGATTCAGCAAGCCTCATATCAGCAGGCACAATATGACCTGCCTCAAGCAGCACCATATCGCCAGGGACAATTTCAGAGGCAGGCATATTCACAAGCGTGCCGTTTCTTAAAACAATCGCTGTTGGAGCAGCCATTTTTTTCAGCGCTGCCATTGCCTGTTCAGCCCTGTATTCCTGAATAAATCCTATAATGGCATTGAGTATTACTATTGCAAGGATTGCTGCCGCATCTGTAGGCTTCCCGACAGTGCCGGCAATTATAGCAGCGCCTATCAGGACTATTATAAGAAAGTCCTTAAACTGATCAAGGAACATCATAAATGAGGTCTTTTTCTTTTTTTCGATTAACTCATTTGGGCCATATTCCTGAAGGCGTCTCAATGCCTCTTCAGAGGAAAGACCCTGAGCAGATGTCCCTAAATCTTTAATTGCTGTATTTAAATCCTTCTGGTGCCAGTGCATAGATCTCCTTTTTTGTGAATTGTATCTAAATTATATCTAAATAGTTTAGGAATATATGTCAGGCGCGGCGAAAAGAGGGAGGTTTTGAGCCGCGCCTGACATATAAAATTGCTATTATTATTTCTTAAATACGCCGAACAACTTATCAAGCCCTGTCTTTTCAAGCTTTGAAACTGCCTCAAGTTCTCCTGAATCAAGCCATATTCCCTCGCACTCTGAGCACTTGTCCACTTTTATGGTTTTGTAATCGATCTCTATAAGTTCCATACCGCACTTCGGACATCTCATAAAATGAATATCTTTTAATTTCTTTTTTTCTTCTTCAGCAAGCTTCTTGTGCTTTTCCTCCTCAATCTTTTTCTTTTTTTCGTACTCCATTCTTGCCATAAACTCTTCTTCTCTCTCACTTGGCTTCATTAACATTCCCTCCTTTTTTGTTTTTTTGAAATCTGGTTTTTACCTTTTTAAGTAAAATCCTTGCCCAGATAAATTCCGATGCGAGGATAGCCAGTCCTATTATTACGATTGGTATACCAGGCCCTGGCAGCACTATCATGGCAATCCCTATGCACAGCACTGTAGAGCCGATTATTGCTATTATCAGTCTCTTTGCTTGCCTGACGGTGTTAAATACAAATGTGTTCATAAGTTAATCAAAGATATCAAATATTTTTTCGAACTTTGATTTCTTTTTATATTTGTATTTGTCGTAATGTTCATGCTTTTCTTTCCAAAGCGGCTTGAATTCTTCATCGAGCGAAGACTCTGCCTGTTTTATCTGGCTTATTATTTTAGACATTTCCCCTTTATCAAGCCAAATCCCGCCGCAGGAAGGGCAGTGGTCAATGACCACTCCGTGTTTCGCCGTTTCATTCAATTCGCTCTTACATCTTGGACATATCATACTTTTGCCTCCAATGTTTAAGGATATACTATCTCTTTAATAGAAAATAGTCTCTCTTTTGTTTCTTTAAGGGTTTTTCCGAGTATATTAATGTGCCCCATTTTTCTTCTTTCTCTTTTTTGTCTTTTGCCGTAAAAATGTATTTTCACTCCTGGTAAAGTTAAAATCTTTTTCAGGTCAATATCATCAGGTCCCTTTCCAAGTATATTGACCATGGCAGCAGGACAAAGAAGCTTAGGCGTTGGCATTGGCAGTTCGCATATTGCCCTTAAAAGCATTTCAAACTGCGATATATCACAGGCATCCATTGTATAGTGTCCTGAGTTATGAGGTCTTGGCGCGAACTCGTTGATAAGCAGCTCGTCATTTTCCATCAAGAACAATTCAACACATATAATGCCTATAAGATCAAGAGCTTCTGCAAGGTCTGAAACTATCTCTCTCGCCTTTTTTTCTGCCTTTTGGCTAATATTTGCGGGGGCAATAGTATAGAGCAGTATGCCGTCTTGATGGACATTCTGTACAGCCGGATAAACCGCTATTTCCCCTTTTTTGTTTCGAGCGCATATAATGGAAATCTCTTTTGCGAACTGTACAAATTTCTCAGCCACTATCTCCTGTTTTAAATCTTTACGGATGATTTCATAATCTGAAAGGCTTTTTATTATAAAAAGACCTTTTCCATCGTATCCTCCAGTGGAAATTTTAACTACAAGTCGGTTTTTTTCAACAAGTGATGTTAGGTCAGAGGCGTCATTAAATATCCAGAAATCCGGCACAGGGAATCCCTTGTTTGATAAAAATGTTTTTTCCGATGCCCTGCTTCTTTTTACATCAAGCACACGAGACGATGGATAGACAGGAATATTATCCTCAATATTTCTTACTATGTTTATATCAAGATATTCAAACTCGTATGTAGCTATGTCGCAATCCCTGACGAAATCCTCCCAATTATCAGGATGGACTGCCCTGTCAGCTACCTGCCCTGCGGGACCGTGTAAATCAGAGTCAATAACAGCGGAATAATAATCCATCCTTCTGCACTCGAGTATAAACATCCTGCCAAGCTGACCGCCGCCTATTACACCTATTTTTGAATTAGGATAAAGAGGCATTTAACCTTCTCCCTCATCTGAAAGCTTCATTTTTAACACGTTTTCCTTGATCTTTATCATATAATCAATCACTTTTTGCTGCACATCGGGATATTTAATGCCGAGCATTCTTGCTGCAAGAATGCCCGCGTTAGCGGCATTGCCTATCGCAACTGTTGCTACGGGTATTCCGGCAGGCATCTGGACAATTGAAAGCAGGGAATCAAGGCCGTTAAGGGCAGTTGTCTGAACAGGCACGCCAATAACCGGCAGCGGTGTTTTTGAAGCAGTCATGCCCGGCAGATGCGCAGCTCCGCCAGCCCCTGCTATTATTACCTCGATGCCCCTTTCCCTTGCCTCTTCAGCATATTTAAACATCTCATCGGGTGTCCTGTGAGCGGATTTAATGGATATCTCGTATGGAATCCCGAGGTCCTTAAGGACTTCAGCAGCCTTTTGCATTACTGGAAAGTCGCTCTTGCTGCCCATTATTATTCCTATCAATGGTTTTGTCATCAATGCTCCTTTTGTTGTTTGTCAGTTTTTTAACTTGTAATTCCTTCTAATGAAATTTTTTAAGATACCCCGCAGCTTGCTGCGGGGAGGTTCATTCCGGCTTTTTTTCAAGAATAAAGAGAAGCTGTCCTTCCTGAACCGTATCATTAAGCTTAATGCATATTTCTTTTATCTGCGCATCAAATGGAGCAACTATCGCATTTTCCATTTTCATTGCCTCAAGATTTGCAATCTCCTCGCCTTTATGGACAATATCGCCCACCTTTAAAGCTCCTCTTTCTGGATTTCCTATTCTCCATATATTTCCATTTATTGACGACCCTATTTCATTCAGCCCCTTTGCCATTCTAATTTCTACCTTTTTGGCTCTTGGAGTATCTACCTTATAAACCCTTGTTTTGTTATTAACCCTCATCACAACATGTATTATTCCTTCGTGCTCAGCGCCTATTGATACAAGCTCTATCGTGTAAGGTTTGCCCATGAGATCAAAGTCTACTCTGTCGCCTGGCTTCTTCAAGCCTTCTCTCCAGACATGCGTTGGAAGCACAAGAGAAGCCTCACCATACCTTTCTCTAAACTCAATGAATTCCATTGCATCCTTTGGATGCATCAAATACAAGATAAACTCTTCTTCTGATGCCTCTCTTCCGAGATTGTCAGACAACTCCCTTCTTATTTTTCCGAGGTCATCATCAGCTACAGAATCCAGAGGTGAAAGTTCTTTGCGCTCTTTAATCTTTTTCTCCCATTCTTCTCCAAATGTGCTCTTATATACCCAATCATCGGGCCAGCCAACAGGAAGTTTTCCATAATTTCCGAGCAAAAGGTTTTTGAAATCCCCTGGGGCATTCCTGAAAAGTGTGAGAAGTTCATCCTGTTCATCTTTATCCATCAAATCAAAATTCTGATTCTTTTCTTCGACAAATTTTATCATAAGTTCAATTATATGCCTGACACCAGCATCGCCTCTCTCTTTTGCATATCTGTTCACTATTCCGCTGCATGTAACCCATGTAATCTGGGAGCCAGGCGTGACATCAAAATACTTAATTATTCTATTGTAGAGGGACATCTTTTTTAATATTGCCGGCATGAGATGAAGGAATTCAGCCTTTTGCGCCTGCTCAAATGAACTCGGAAATGCGCCGCCGGGCATCTTATGAGATGTGACCGTATGGTCAAGTCCTTTAAATGGAGATTCAGCCCATTCATAGTAGCCTATCCATTCACGGACCTTTTGGACTGCTCTTTCTGCCTCTGCTCTGTTCAGATTCACCCGAATGCCGGATTCTTCAAAATATGCCTGAACACCAAGTATTGGTGAATGTCCATAAAACCGAACAAGGGAGTCTTCTTGAATATCAATTATCTTTGCACCTGCCTTTGCAGCAGACAATAAGGCAGGCATGGCAAGTCCATCCGTTATATGCCTGTGATAATTTATAACAAGCTCTGGATATTTCTGTTTTATGGAATCAACGAGGTTGCCTATTCTTGTTATATCTCCAACTCCTGCCATATCCTTGATACAAAGCACTATCTCATCAGTCCCTCCGCATAGATTAACGATCTCCCTGACAACACCAAGATAATATTCGTTTGTTGCCCAGTCAGACGCTGTAAAGGATATGGTCGGCTCAAAAAACCTTCCTCTCTTCATAACAACTTCTGCCACTGCGCGCATGTTCCTTACATCATTAAGAAATGAAAAACATCTCCATACATCTATATCTACTTTTGACACCACATGCTCTATAATATTCTTTGGATAAGGCCTGTAACCCCAGAGATTGGTCTCCCTGATAAGTGTCTGCAGCATGACATTCGGCATTAGTTCTCGTAAGATAACAATCTCTTCAAAAGGACTCTCTTTTCTGTTCATTACACCCACATGCCATCTTGCTCCTCCGTGGCATTCGGCGCTGAACAGCCCCATATTGTTGTAATAGGGACCAAGCGTTGCAAGATCAATTATACGATGGCGGTTCTTAAAATCTGACTGTCCAGCATCCCTCATGCCAACAGAAGTAAGACAAACCCCATCAATAGATCTAACAGCATTAACTATTTCCTTGGCTGACATTCCTGGTTTTACAAACACTGGACTTATAGAACAGAGTTCAGAAACCAGACATTTTTTTTCTATTACCTGTGATATATTTTCTGTTTTCTTTTTTTTCATGCGCCTTCCCCTTACATCCATTTCTGAGGACCAAGCGCTGATATTTCTGCTACATATCTTGCAACCTTAAGCGCCTCGTCCTCGCTCGTTTTTTCTCTAAACATCGATATTAATTCATTCATATGATCCTCGATAAAACGAGTCGAAAACTCTCCTGCAATAAATTCAGAGTGCCTTATAATACTTAATAAAAGTGGGGCAAGGGTTTTTATCCCCTCAACCCTGAGATTTCTGCTCAATGCCCTATCCATTGTCCTTACAGCATCTTCCCTATCAGAGCCTGCTGTCATCAGAAGCATAAATAGCGAGTCATAATAAGGAGGAATATCTGCACCCTCATAAACACCTGATGCTATTCTTACGCCAGGCCCATGAGGTATTTCGAGTCTTGTAATGGTGCCGAAGGAAGGGCTGAATGTCTTTGGGTCCTCTGCATTAAGCCGCACTTCCAATGCCCACCTGTTAGGATGAATATCTGACTGTTTAAACGGCAGTTTCTTGCCCATAACAACATCAAGCATTATTCCTACTATATCCAGTCCTGTAATAAGCTCTGTTACGCCGTGCTCTACTTGAAGCCTTGTATTGACCTCGAGAAAATAGAATTTCTTTGTAGCTGAATCAAATATAAACTCTACTGTTCCAGCAGTTGTATATCCTATCTCCCTCATCAATCTTACAGCAGTAAAGCATATCTCCTGACGCAGATCTTCATCAAGTGTAGGAGACGGGGCTTCTTCAATAATCTTCTGGTTGCGCCTTTGAAGAGTGCATTCCCTTTCAAAAAGGTGAATCGCATTACCATGCTCATCAGCAACAATCTGGACCTCTATATGCCTTCCTTTTTCTATATATTTTTCAATCAATATCTTCTCATCGCCAAATGCCTTTTTTGCCTCTGAACGAGCCTGTGCAAAGGCCTGAGGCAACTGATCTTCATTTTCTACCTTCACCATTCCCTTCCCGCCGCCGCCTGCAGAGGCCTTTATCATTATAGGAAAAGCTATTTTTTCGGTCTTCATCCATTGTTTAATCTGATTTATATCAGTAACATCATTAAGTCCTGGAATAGTAGGAACATTCGCTTTTTGCGCGATAAGCTTTGCCTCTATCTTGTCTCCCATCATCCTTATAACCTTTGGAGGAGGTCCTACCCATATTAATCCTGCATCAATCACATTCTGGGCAAATTCCTCATTCTCTGCAAGGAATCCCCATCCAGGATGTATTGCATCTGACTTACTCCTCAGAGCAGCATCTATCATCTTGTCCATATTAAGATATGACTCAACAGGCGGAGCTTCTCCTACATGCACAGCGGTGTCAGCCATAAATACATGATGTGCAAGACGGTCAGGGGTACTGTAAACAGCAGTGGTCGGAATCTTTCTATCCCTGCATGTATGCATTACTCTAACTGCAGGAACTCCTCGATTTGCAACGAGCACTTTCTTTATTTTCTTGTCCATGGTCGCTCTCTCCTTATATAAATTAACAGGATTATTATACAATATTTTTTTTTAAAATATTCACTTATTATTCACAAAATTATGACAGCCGAGGGAGAAGACAAAGCTTTATAAAATATATTTAATGCGGTTTGTTTGTCTATTCTTTTCAAAAATATTTGCCTCTTTAAAACAATAACTTGATTTTTTATTTATTTATCTGTATGTTTTATATATGATGCTAATTTAAGAAAAAGGAGGTGATTAGATGAAAAAAGCATTTTTACTGGTACTCTCGTTAATAGTAATATTCATCTTTTCTACAGGGTGCGCAACAAAAGATTATGTAAAACAGCAAATAGACCCGCTGGTAGACAGAATCAGCAAGCTTGAGGCAAGGGTTTCAGCACTCGAAGGCAAGGTGAGCGCGCTTGAAAGCAAGGTAGATAAGTGCTGTGCTGACATTGACGCTGCAAAGAAAGACGCGGCAGAAGCAAAGAAACTTGCTCAGGATGCAATGAAGGTTTCAAAAGAGTCTGCTGACAGGGCAGAGGCTGCTGCCAAAAGGGCAGAGGCTGCTGCAGAAAGAGCAGAAGCTGCATTTGAAAAAGCAAGAAAGGCATTTGAGCTGCAGATGAAAAAATAACATTTCTCTCTCGCAATGAATTTCAGTCTGAAATTTATTGCGAGAGATTTTTTATCCTGAAATCTCAACAGGAATTCCGCTTTTTTCGCTTACGGCTTCGTATAATTTTTCTGTGTTAACTTTTTTAAGCAATCCCTTCTTTATCAATAATTCCACTGCGTTATTAAGATAGTCTATATTTTTTTCAGAGTCGTCTTTATGAACTTCTATATATACCTTACCATCCTTTGCTCCTACTTTTACTGGCTGGCGAACTATTGCAACCCTTGTTCCATTTGATACTATCTGAAAAAGCTTTGGGATGTCCTCAGGATAAAGTCTTATGCAGCCTTGAGTAACCCTTCTTCCAACAGCCCATGGTCTGTTAGTGCCGTGTATAAGATAGCTGCTTAGAGAAAGTCTTAATGCATGTGAGCCAAGAGGATTGTTAGGTCCTGGCGGAACAATAGCAGGCAGCTCAGGCCTCTCTTTTCTTATGGATTGAGGGACATGCCAACTCGGATTTACCGTTTTTTCTATTATCTTAAAATTTCCGATAGGGGTGTCTTTGCCCTCATCTCCTATTCCTATTGGGAATGTCCTTACGAGCGATGAATTGTGTTTTTTAAAGAAATAATAAAGCCTCATCTCAGAAAGATTTATAAGAATTCCTTCATATTCGTCAGCATCGGGCAGTATCCACATTGTAGGTATGTTTACAACAGCGCCGCTTCCTGGAATAAATGGATCAAGTTCTGGATTTGCATCCACAATCTCATTGTAGCCGATGCCAAATTTTCTTGCTATCTCAATCAAAGACTCATTGCCAGTAACATTATAAGTCTTAACAGATCCTACGAGATTGTTGTTTTTATCATAAGAGTAGCCTTCTCCAAAAGCAGATGTAAAACTTATAACAAAAAATACTAAAGCTAAAAAAACAACTTTCAATAATGCCATAATAAAATAATAGTTAATCCGCGCTTATAATTTCAAGCAGTTATAATCCATTTTTGACAGTTAATAAGATTTTATGATAGTCTATGATATTTATAAAAGTCCTTGAAAATACAGGGAATAGTTGATAGCGAGGGTGGCGGAACTGGCAGACGCACCAGACTTAGGATCTGGCGGGCAACCGTAGGGGTTCAACTCCCCTCTCTCGCACTTTAATTTGGAAAAGTCTTATCTCCTAACATTTACTATCCCATCCATCTGGGATATTTTGTTTGCAAGGGTTGTTAATTGGTTTCTGTTTTTGATCTCTAATGTGATCTCAAATACAGCCATTTTATCATGAGTAGCATTTGCCTTAAGAGAGCTGATATTTACATTAGCAGATGTTATAAGAGAGCTCAAATTGGCTAAAATGCCTGGCCTGTCTATGCTTTCAATGTATAATTTAGTTGGAGTCGTAATATTGTCGTCTCGAATCCATTCCACTTCTATAAGCCTTTCGATATTTACAGCAAGCCTTTCGAGATTGGCGCACTCTTTTCTATGAATGGTAACGCCCTTGCCTTTTGTTATAAACCCGACAATCTTGTCTCCAGGCACAGGAAAGCAACATTTTGCAACATGGTACAGCACATTATCCACTCCCTTTATGTTTATAACGCTTTTCTTGTCAGATGGGATTTTAACATGCTTAGGCAATTCCGCATCTTCTGCTTTTTCTGGCATAAGCCTGTTGACAACCTGATGGGCTGATATTTTCCCGTACCCGACTGAAAGATAAATATCCTCCAGCGAAGAGTGAGAGAAATATTTAAAAATCTCATTCAGTTTTTCTGACTTAAGAACAGACAATGGAAGCCCATGCCTTTTTATTTCCTCTTCCACAAGTTTTGCGCCAAGATCTATGCTCTGCTTTTTCTCTTCGGTCTTTATCCATTGCTTTATCCTGCTCTTTGCCCGTTGAGTCACTACAAATTTAAGCCAGTCTCTGCTCGGATTGTGAGAAGAAGATGTTATGATCTCTACAACATCGCCACTGTTTAGTTTATATCTCAGAGGAACGATCCTGCCGTTAGCCTTTGCGCCGACGCATTTATGCCCTACCTGTGTATGAATGCTGTATGCAAAATCAATAGGGGTGGATCCTACAGGAAGTTCTTTAATATCGCCCCCTGGTGTGAATACATAAACAGTCTCTGGAGTCACTTCGCCTTTGACGGCCTCAAGAAATTCCCTTGCATCTGATATCTCTTTCACCAGTTCCCTGAGCCATGCTATGAATTTGATATTTTTTTTATCAATACCCTCCTTTTCTTTGTATCTCCAATGTGCAGCAATGCCTTCCTCTGCTATTTCATTCATATCGTCTGTCCTTAGCTGAAACTCTACTCTGTCGCCGCCAGGGCCTATTACCGTTGTGTGGAGAGACTGGTACATGTTGGATTTTGGAAGGCTGATAAAATCTTTAAATCTTCCAGGAACCAGAGGCCATAATGAATGAATTATGCCTAATATATCATAACAATGGCTCACTGTATCTGTTATAATCCTAAGACCAAATACATCATGAACCTGCTCAAATGGTATCTTCTGCGCAACCATCTTTTGATAAATGCCGTAATAGTGCTTTATTCTTCCTTTAACTGTAGCTGAAATGCCTGCCATAGAAATTTTTTCTGAGATTATTATTTTAATCTCATTAATGTATTTATATTGTTCTTCTTTGCGCTTTGCAACCTTTTTATGGAGATCATGAAAAAGATCAGGCATTAATATCTTGAAACTAAGATCCTCAAACTCTGTCCTTAACCATCCTATTCCAAGCCTGTTTGCAAGAGGCGCATAAATATCCATTGTCTCTGTCGCAATCCTCTTTCTTTTTTCTTCAGGGAGGTGTTTAATAGTTCTAATATTATGAAGCCTGTCAGCAAACTTGATGAGAATGACCCTCACATCCTTTGACATAGCAAGAAGCATTTTTCTGAAATTCTCTGCCTGAGCCTCTTCCTTTGTTTTAAATTCAACCTTGCTTAATTTAGTCAATGCATCAACAAGAAATGTGATTTCATTGCCAAACATCTCCTTTATGTCATCTAAGGATGTTCCTGTGTCCTCTACAGTATCATGAAGAAGTCCTGCTGCGATTGTGGCTGTATCAATCTTCATGTCAGCAAGAATATCTGCTACAGCCAAAGGGTGATAAATATACGGAGATCCCTCCACTCTCCTCTGGCTGCAATGAGCTTCCCTTGAAAAGATATATGCTTTTTTTATCAAGTCTACATCAGCCTTTGGATTATAAGAGAGTATTTTTTCTATAAGGTTGTCAATTGTAATCATAATTAATTATACCTTTTTTGAAATATGTTAAGATAGTTTCTATGGATAAACTGATTATTAACGGCAGAAAACCTCTAAAAGGCGAGATTTCGATAAGCGGTGCAAAAAATGCTGCGCTGCCCATCATGGCCTCAACTATTCTTGCACACGGAGAGCACAATATTGAAATGGTTCCGCACCTGAGAGATGTTATGACCATGGGAAGGCTGCTTGCCAATCTCGGCGCTGGTTTTCATTCCGAAGATAATAAAACCATCATCGATTGCAGCAAGATCAAGAACTTCGAAGCGCCATACGACCTTGTAAAAACCATGCGCGCATCGGTGCTTGTATTATGCCCTCTTGTGGCAAGATTTGGAAGGGCAAAGGTCTCTCTACCAGGAGGGTGCGCCATCGGTGCAAGACCCATAAATCTGCATCTCATTGGTCTGGAGAAAATGGGCGCAAGGATACAACTCGAATCAGGATATGTAATCGCAAAGGCCAACCGGCTCAAAGGCGCATCTATTTATTTCGACACCATTACTGTGACAGGCACAGAAAACCTCATGATGGCTGCTGTGCTGGCAAAGGGCACTACCATCCTCGAAAATGCTGCACGGGAGCCGGAGGTAGTCGATCTTGCAAACTGCCTTATTTCAATGGGTGCAAAGATAAGTGGCGCTGGAGACAGCGTCATCGAGATAGAAGGAGTGGATGAACTAAAGCCTATAAATAATTACAGGATAATCCCAGACAGGATAGAGGCAGGCACATTTATGGCCATAGCAGGGATTATAGGAGGAGATTTAGTGCTTAAAGACTGCAAACCCGAACACCTCGATGCCATAATAATGAAATTGAAAGACACAGGCGTTGTATTTAAAGAGACCAAAAAGGGTCTCCGGGTAATAGGGCCTGAAAGGCTCACTGCAAAGGATGCAAAAACAATGCCCTATCCAGGATTTCCCACAGACATGCAGGCGCAGTTTATGGCAATGATGACAGTTGCAAATGGAACGAGCATTATAAAAGAGACCGTATTCGAAAACAGATTCATGCATGTGGCGGAACTGAAGAGAATGGGCGCTGACATAAGCATAGAAGGAGGGACTGCAACAGTAAAGGGCGTTGAAAGGCTCAAAGGAGCGCCTGTAATGGCTACGGATTTAAGGGCATCCGCATCCCTTGTTGTAGCTGCGTTATGCGCTGAAGGCGAAACTATAATACACCGAATTTATCACCTCGACAGGGGATACGAAAAAATGGATGAAAAACTCAGAAAAGTCGGGGCTGATATCGAGAGGATTATTTCTTAAACATCTTCCTCAACTCATCTATCGATATGAAAATCCTTGTTGGTCTGCCGTGGGGGCAGGTATTTGGATTATCAAGGTTATCGAGGTCTTTTAATAGCTGGGCAATTTTTGTGCTGTCTGGAACTTCTCTGCCCCTTATGGATTTATGACATGCTATCTTTGCAGCGAGCATCTTCTTTATGGAATCCACAGGCTCTAAATTCTCATTCCCGATTTTCACGGGATTTATTAACGACACTGCAAGGTCGCTTATCAGTATATCCAAATCTGCATCTTTAAGAAATTCAGGCAAACTCCTCACAATTAAAGTCCCGTGACCAAAATCCTCTATCTCAAGTCCAAGGTCATTTAAAACTTGCAGGTTGCCCAGTATCACCTTATATTCACTACTTTGAAGCTTAATCTGCTGCGGGAAAAGAAGCCTGTATGACGGCATATCATTATTTTTTAAGAGTCTCTCGTAATTAATCCTCTCATGAGCTGCGTGGTAATCCACAAT
>JBBISP010000019.1:20944-44836 GCA_037441185.1 Nitrospirota bacterium
TTTTTAAGAGTCTCTCGTAATTAATCCTCTCATGAGCTGCGTGGTAATCCACAATTGTGAGTCTGTTCTTCTCAGGAATTGCAACAAATGTGTCTCCAATATAGAGAAATGGGATGCTGCCAATGTAAGAGAGGTTATCATAAAGAGAAGCCGCCTCAGAAACCATTAAGTGTTGAGATACTGTTGCGTCAGAGCATGGGGGTGTCGGCGCGTCAGAATATTCATGTGTTGGAATAAATTCGCCATTACGCTGATACTCCATTGCGCCGACATAATCCTTTAATGCTTCTTTCGCTGCCAGATATACAAAATTAAATACGCTGCTTTTATCCTCGAATCTCACTTCCCTCTTTGTTGGATGAACATTGAAATCTACTTTTTGGGGGTCTATTCCAATAAAAAGAAAAAATACAGGATGTTTGTTTTTTGGTATGAATTCTTCATAAGCCTTATAAACGGCATAGGTTATTGATTGATCTTTAACAGGCCTGTTATTGACAAACAGGAATTGGTTGTTTCTATTATTCCTTAAATTCGTTATCTTGCCCAGAAAGACATTGATACTCATTTGACCATCTTCCGCTTTGGTTTTCATCAACTCACTCACAAAATCCTTTCCGAAGATCTGCATAAGCCTTTCCTCATAAAATGAAGCAGGAGAAAGATTCAGCACATCATCACCATCCATTCTCAAAACAAATCCTATCTGACAGTGGGATATTGCCTCATGTGTCGCTGCATCGATAATATGATAATTCTCTGTGCTGTCTGATTTAAGAAATTTACGCCGCGCAGGCGTATTAAAAAATAAGTCTTTTATCTCAATTGCTGTGCCTATAGCTGGACAATCCTTTATTTCTTTTATATCTCCACCAATTATTTCTATGCATGTCCCTATCTCATTTTGATAAGATGTAACCAACCTTACCTTTGAAACAGATGCGATGGAAGCAAGAGCTTCTCCTCTAAAACCCATGGTTTTTATATTAAAGAGATCGTTTTCATCTTTTATCTTGCTTGTGGCATATCTTTCAAAGGCAAGAAGTGCATCTTCCCTGTCCATACCTATGCCGTTGTCAGAGATCTTTATAAGTCTTCTACCTGCTTTTAAAATATCTATCTCGATCCGTGAAGCTCCTGCATCTATGGAGTTTTCTATGAGTTCCTTTACAACAGATGCAGGCCGCTCAACAACCTCACCAGCTGCTATTTTATTGCGAAGATTTAATGGAAGAATATTGATTGCGGGCATAAATTATTTTAACTCATACTCAGTTATCCTGTCTTGCCTCTGCTATAGCATCCAATAGCTTATCTATGTCTTCTTTTGTATGTGAGGCAGTCACTGTAAACCTTATCCTTGGTGTCTTCACTGTTGGAGGCCTTATGGCAGGGGCATAGATTTTGTAGCTCATAAGCAATTCAGAGAATTTTAGTGAGGCGTTAGCGTCGCTAACTGCAATAGGTATTATTGGTGTTTCGCTGTGCATTATATCAAAACCTAAATCCATGATTCCATTAAAAAGCCTTTCCCTGTTTTGCCATAATTTCTTGACCAATTCTGGTTTATCTTGCAAGATTTGTAGCGCTTCTATTGATGCAGCAATCACGCAAGGTGGCAGGGCTGTTGAATAGATTAATCCCCTTGCAGTATTTATCAACCAGTCTATGATATTTCTGCCTGCTGCAATGAATGCGCCGTATGATCCTAATGCCTTTGAGAATGTTCCCATCTGGATTATCCATGGCTCTGGTTTAATCTTGAAATGCTGCAATGCACCATAGCCGTTTCCCAATACACCTGTTCCATGCGCGTCATCTACATATAGGAATATTGAGTTAGGGGGTTGGAGTTCAGAGTTTAAAGAACTACAGAGTTCATATATATCCTTAAGTGGAGAGATATCTCCATCCATGCTAAATACTGAATCCGTAATAACTATTTTTTTGTTTCTATCTTCTTTTTTTAACAATTCAAATAAATGATTTGCATCGCAGTGTTTGTAAACAACTTTCTTTGCTTTGCTTAGTCTGCATCCGTCAATAATGCTCGCATGATTAAGCTCATCACTAAAGATTACATCTCCTTGCATTGCAATAGCAGGGATAGCGCTGATATTTGCTGTGTAGCCTGAGTTAAAAACCAATGCAGCCTCTGTGTTTTTGAATTCAGATATTATCTTTTCTAATTTTGCATTCAATTCTGTTCCGCCTGATAAAAGACGCGATGAGCCAGAGCCGAATCCGTATTTATCCATCGCCTTTTTTGCAGCCTCTATTACAGAAGGATTAGTGGAAAGGCCGAGATAATCATTAGATGCAAAGTTTATATATTCTGTGCCGCTTATTAATACCCGTGAAGCGCAAGATGCAAATGAGGCTTGACGGTCTTTAATCTGTCTGAGCAAATTGCTTTTCCTCAAAGTTTCCAATTCCTCTGAAAATGTTTTATTAATCATACAATAGCCCTATATATAGTATTTATTTTATAAAATTGCTACATAATATAGAAAAACAATAAAAATGCATTTTTCCTCTTGACAATCCCTGTTTTTTATCCCTATTATTTTTACTGTAGTGGTAAAAGGTGGTAAATGGTGGAGGAAACAAGATTGTCCCTGTTTTTAGGTAAATACTATTACACATTAGACCAAAAGGGTAGAATCATAATTCCTGCTCCTTTACGCGATGTGATTTTTAAAACTTACAATAATTCAAAACTATATATCACAAATGCCCCATTTGACAAGTGCCTTGATATATATCCATTTGATGAGTGGAATAAGCTGGGCGAAAAACTGAGGACACTTCCCCAGACATCTGATTCTGTTGAGTACTTCAAAAGAAGGGTAATAGCCTCTGCTGTTGAGTGCGATATAGATAAGCAGGGAAGGATATTAGTTCCATACGAACACAGGCAGGATGCCGAGATAAATGCAGAAGTTGTTATTGTCGGAATGCTGAACAGGATTCAGTTATGGGATA
Source organism: Nitrospirota bacterium (assembly GCA_037441185.1). Taxonomy (GTDB): domain Bacteria; phylum Nitrospirota; class Thermodesulfovibrionia; order Thermodesulfovibrionales; family Dissulfurispiraceae; genus JBBISP01. The sequence continues at coordinate 23,930 of JBBISP010000019.1, forward strand.
AGGCTAAATGGATTGATGTCACTGATCCGGGCAAGATTGATGCAAAGACATTTAAAGCAGAACTTACAGGCTATGGATTGTAGTCGTAACAAAAAGGACAGATTATGCATATCCCAGTTTTATTAAAGGAAATGATTGAGATGCTTAATATAAGGGCAAATGGAACATATATAGATGCAACAGTCGGACTTGGAGGACATTCTGAGAAGCTGCTTTCGATTCTTGGCGCTCAAGGCAGGCTTGTAGGCATAGACAGAGACGATAGCGCTCTTGAACATGCATCTGAAAGGCTTGGAAACCATAGAGTTATCCTCAGAAAAGGGGCTTTCTCACAGATGAAAGAAATACTTTTGGGACTGAACATAGAAGAGGTTGACGGTGTATTGTTTGATCTTGGGGTCTCAAGCCTTCAGTTGAAGGAATTAGGCCGCGGATTCAGCTTTTTATCCAATGCAAAGCTCGATATGAGGATGGATACTGCACAGCAGTTAACTGCATGGGATGTTGTGAACACATATTCAGAGATGGATATAGGAAGGATTCTAAAGGAGTATGGAGAAGATCCTTTTGCAAGAAAAATAGCGAGGGCAATTGTTGCCAAGAGAAAAAAATCGCCCATAAGCACATGCGCTGAGCTTGCCGAGATTGTGATCGGAGTTTGTGGGAGAAGGGGAAAAACACATCCAGCCACAAGAACATTTCAGGCGCTAAGGATAGAGGTTAACAGAGAGCTTGATGAACTGAAAGAAGGACTAAGATCTGCCCTAAACATACTAAATATGGGCGGGAGGCTTTGTGTTATTTCCTATCACTCCCTTGAGGACCGGATTGTAAAAAACTTTATGAGAGACAGCGCCAAAGAAGGACATTTGAGGCTTTTAACAAAAAAACCTGTAACTCCATTGCGTGATGAAATAAGAAGAAATCCTTCATCAAGAAGCGCAAAGCTCAGGACAGGAGAAAGACTGTGATGCTCAGAAAAAAGAATAGGTTCATGCGGCTGCTAAAGCCATTTTCAGTTATGCTGATTATGTTTTTAACTTTTGCAATGGTTTGGATCAGGTCGAGTTATGTTTCTCTTGAATACAACATCAGAGATTTAGAAAAGAAAAAAATAGAATTTACGAGGACCGGAAAATTAATTGCAGCAGAAAAAGCAAGTCTGATATCAGCGGAAAGATTTGGCAAGGTCGTTGCTGATGGATTTGCTTTTCCTGACAGGATGAAGGTTGTGTATGTAAAGAGCATAAAGGATGGAGATTCATACAAGGCATCATTTAAAGAGCGGTAAGACGCCAATATCATAGGGGATAATGAAAAAAAGAGCAATTGTATTGAGCGCTGTTATTGTCTTTAGTTTTTTTGCTGTTATTTTAAGACTTGTTGATATAATGCTCTTTAATCATGAAAGGTTTGCAGAGAAAGCTAAAATACAGCAGGCAAAAAAAGAGTCTATTCCTGTTAAGAGGGGCTTTATTTACGACAGAAAGGGAAGGCCTCTGGCCATAAACCTTGATACAGAATCTATTTTTATAGACCCATCAGAGATAAAATCCCCTGATATTGTTGCATCTGCTTTATCAGGCGTCACTGGTTATAAAAAAGAGATGATCCTTAGAAAAGTGAATGCTGATAAAAGATTTATCTGGATACAAAGATATCAGGATATTGAATATACAAAGAAAATAAAAGAACTTAAAATGGAAGGGGTCGGATTCATCCCTGACACTAAGAGATATTATCCAAAAGGAAGCCTCGCATCCCATATTGTCGGTTTTGTTGATCTTGACAGCAATGGACTTGAAGGAGTAGAAAAAAAATATAACAAATACCTTTCTGCTCCCAAGGAGACTATTTTAGTGCGAAGGGATGCTAAAGGAAATCTTCTCTCTGAAGGAATGAAGGGGGAGATAAGAGGGAACGACATTGTTCTAACTATAGATGAAGGCCTTCAGCATATATTGGAAAAACATATTGATGAAGCTGTCCTGCAATGGCGCGCTGCATCTGCCACTGCTGTAATGATGAATCCATACACAGGTGAGATACTGGCAATGGCAAGCAGACCAACATTTGATCCTAATAAACCATCAGGTGTAAAGGCAGAACAGAGAAGGAACAGGGCGATAACTGATTGCTATGAGCCAGGCTCAACGTTTAAAATAATAGTGAGCGCTGCGGCCCTCGAAGAACGCAAAGTTAATCCTGATACAAGGTTTGATTGCAGCGCTGGATATATAGAGGTGGCGGGCAAAAAGATGAAGGATGTTCACAAGTATGGTGTTTTGACATTCAAGGAGGTTGTTCAGAAGTCATCTAATGTAGGAACTATAAAAATAGGGCAAAAACTCGGCAGTGAAAAGATACACGAATATATTACAAGATTTGGCTTTGGTGAAAAGACAGAAATAGACCTGATAGGCGAGGTGTCAGGACTTGTTAGGCCTCCTGAAAAGTGGTCTGCTATGTCCATAGGAGCAATATCTATTGGTTATGAAATCCTTGTAACGCCCCTTCAGGTTTTAAGGGCATACTCAGCCATTGCAAGCGGTGGGCTTCTTGTTAAACCATATGTGGTTTCTGAGATATACTCTTCAGATGGAGAGATTTTTTACAAGGCATTGCCTGAGGCAAAAAGGATATTATCAGAGAACACAGCGAATATGTTTAAGGAAATACTGAAGTCTGTTGCAGAAGACGGCGGCACTGCAAAGACAGCCGCTGTAGAGGGCAATAAGGTTGCAGGAAAAACAGGAACTGCCCGCTTGCTTGATCAAAAAGCAAAAAGATATTCAACAGATAAGTATGTGAGCTCTTTTGTAGGATTTGTGCCAGCAGAAAGTCCAAAGATAGCCATGATAGTGGTTATACATGAGCCGCGCGGCGCAATTTATGGAGGAGTTGTTGCAGGCCCTGTATTTAAGAAAATAGCTGATGATGCCCTTTCGTATCTGAACATTCCGAGAGATGATTCAAAAGAAAAAGGACTGCTACTTGCAAGTAACTAAGAAGGTAACTAATAATGAAAATCAAAGATATTTTAAGAGACGACTTTATTGTAACTGGTGACACAGAGAAAGAGATTTCTGGTATTTCATATGACTCCAGAAATATCAAAGTCGACAATATTTTTGTTGCAATAAAAGGCGAAAAATTTGACGGCCATGATTATATAGAGAATGCGATTAATAAAAGCGTTGCTGCCATAGTTTATCAGCAATCAGCAATCAGCAATCAGCGATCAGCAATGCTCATAAATAAATATCCTGAAATAACATGGATTGGAGTTAAGGATAGCAGGGATGCACTTGCAGCCGTTTCTGACAATTTTTATGGAAGACCATCAGAAAATATAATTGTTATTGGCATTACAGGCACAAATGGTAAGACAACCACCTCATATCTTATTAAGTCTATACTTCAAAAATGGGGGCATGATGTCGGCTTAACAGGGACAATAACTTATCTTATAAAAGACACTGCATATGATGCCCCCCATACTACACCTGAGTCGCCTGACTATCAATTATTGCTGAAAAAGATGACTGATGCTGGATGCAGTCATGTGGTCAGCGAAGTATCATCACACGCCCTTGCACAAAAGAGAGTTGATTATACACGATTTAAAGTGACAGTGTTTACAAATCTTACGAGAGATCATCTCGATTTTCATCTGACAATGGAAGATTATTTCAAGGCAAAGGAGAGGCTTTTCACCGAGCTTTTATCAGAAGGCGGCTCGGCAGTTATTAATATAGATGACCCTTATGGCATAAGGATAGTTAATTCTCTAAAAGAACAGATAGCAGAAGGCAAAAAAATAGGGATAATCACTTTTGGCATTAAAAATCAAGATGCAGATATAATTGCCCATGAAATAAAAACGACATTCAAGGGTATATCATTTAAATTCAAGATTCAAGATTCAAGATTCAAAACTCTTGAAAATGAAGATTATGAGATAAAGTCTCCACTTATTGGAATAATAAATGTTTACAACATACTTTCTTCTATAGGCGCTGCATTATCAATGAATATATCATTTGAGACAATAAAAGATGGAATTGCTGCAGCAGACTTAGTTAAAGGAAGGTTTGAGAAGGTAGATATGGGGCAAAAATTTCTTGCTATTGTGGACTATGCTCATACTGAGGATGCTCTGGAGCGGCTTCTTATAACAGCAAAAGAGCTTTTGAATGAGAAAAAAAGAGGAAAAATAATCACAGTTTTTGGCTGCGGAGGAAACAGGGATAAAGGCAAACGTCCTGCAATGGGAGAGATCGCAACGCGTCTGAGCGACTTTGTGATAATAACATCTGACAATCCAAGAAACGAGGATCCCATGGAGATTGTTAGGGATATAGAAAAGGGGATTAAGAACAAGGATAATTATATAGTAATTTCTGACAGGACGGTTGCAATAAATATAGCAGTAGAAAAGGCGTCAAAGGGCGATATAGTTCTAATAGCAGGGAAAGGACATGAAGATTATCAGGAGATTCAGGGGAAGCGCTACAACTTCAGCGACAAGGTCAGCCTTGAGAATGCAATAAGACAGGCTGCCAACAGGCTTCCTTCTAAAGATAAAGCCAAGCATAAAGATAAAGAGACTGCAACATGTTGAATATAAAAGATATAGTTGAAGCAACAGGCGGCAGGGTTATTTCGACTTCTGCTAATGACTTTTCAGGGGCATCAATTGATTCTCGAACTATAAAACAAGAGGAACTATTTATTGCATTAAAAGGAGATAGATTTGACGGCCATGATTTTCTTACAGATGCCCTAAAAAAAGGAAATGGCGCTATTGTAAACAATTCATATTTTATGGCTCATGGTTTACAGTTTTCGGATAAGACCATAATTATTGTAGACAACACATTGTTTGCGCTTCATAATTTGGCGCGATACAGAAGGAATAAATTTAATGGACAGGTTATCGGTGTAGTTGGAAGCAATGGGAAAACAACAACAAAAGAGATCATCTCGTCAATTTTAAGCGCTAAGCTGAATGTGCTTAAGACTGCAGGAAATCTTAATAATCGTATTGGGATGCCTCTTTCGATTATAAGAGGGGATGAAAGTTCTGAGATTATGGTTCTTGAGATGGGCACAAACAGCCCAGGGGATATTAATGATCTCTGCAATATTGCATTGCCTGATATTGGAGTTATTACAAACATAGGATTTGAGCATCTGCAGGGGTTTGGTTCTCTTCAGAGGGTCAGAGATTCCGAACTCGAAATATTTCCATATGTCAAAAAAATAATTGTAAATGCTGACGATGCATTTCTTATGGATGGCATAAGAGACAGAATACAAAAAAAAGAACATGGAAAACAAACAGAAATTATAACCTTTGGCATTGATAAAAAAGATGCTGATTTAACTGCAAGAGATATTGTTTTTTCTGATGAAGGCGCCCGGTTTATTATATCTGCTGGCTCTGAACATATGGATATAAATTTAAAAATATTTGGCCGCTTTAATATATACAACGCTATTGCTGCAGCCTCTGCTGCATACGCTATTGGCTTTAATCTAAAAGAGATAAAAGAGGGGCTTGAGTCTTTTAGCGGTATTAATATGAGGTTTGAGATAAAAAGATATAAGGGCGCAATATTGCTAAATGATGTATATAATGCCAATCCCTCATCAATGCAAGAATCAATAAACGAATTGATAAGATTCATTACAACCAAAGACAAAAAAGGATGTGAATATAAAAGGGCTATTGCTGTTTTAGGTGATATGCTTGAACTTGGAGATTACGGGATTGTTGAGCACAGGAAGTTAGGACAAAGATTGTCTGATCTGCCTGTTGATATTTTTATTGGGGTCGGAAACCTGATGTCTTATGCTGTAAATGAATTCAAAAGCAATGGAATCTCTGTAAATGCATCTGATGATGCTGGCTTGGAGCTTTCAAAGATAATTAAGAAGGGTGATATTGTTTTGATAAAGGGTTCCAGAGGAATGAAAATGGAAAATGTGATAGATTCTTTAATAAAAGGTCAGGAGAGTTTCCATGCTGTATGAATTGCTTTATGGCCTCCAGGAATATTTTTCGCCATTTAATGTTTTCCGGTATATAACCTTTAGGACATCACTGGCAGCTATGACTGCCCTGATAGTTTCTTTTATTATTGCGCCTTCTATTATCAGATGGCTTAAAAAAATAAGCATGACCCAACAAATAAGGGATGATGGACCAAAGACCCATTATTCAAAGGCAGGAACGCCGACAATGGGCGGCATTATTATTCTTTGCTCGATTACTATCTCTATGATTATGTGGGGAAATTTCAAAAATATTTATATATGGGTAATTATGTTCTCCCTACTGGGCTTTGGCGCTGTTGGATTTTGGGATGATTATCTAAAAAATGTAAAGAAAAATCCAAAGGGTTTGAGTGTATGTTATAAGTTTGGCGCACAGATATTAATTGCTTTTGCAATAGGAATTTTTCTTTATGCAGACCACCATGATCCGTATACTACTGTCTTGAGCGTGCCGTTTTTCAAAAAATGGCTATTCGATATCGGCATGTTCTATATCCCGTTTTCTGTTATTGTAATTGTAGGTTCTTCAAATGCTGTAAACCTTACAGACGGCATTGACGGCCTTGCCATAGGGCTTGTTGCCATAGCTGTTTTAGCCAATGGAGCGCTTGTTTATTTGTCAGGCCATAAAGGACTTGCTCAGTACCTTCATGTGCTTTATCTTCCGGGAATTGGAGAATTAACTGTATTCTGCGGCGCTATGCTGGGCGCTGCACTGGGATTTCTCTGGTATAACTCGCATCCTGCTGAGGTCTTTATGGGAGATGTCGGTTCTCTTTCGCTTGGAGGCGCGCTTGGAACGCTTGCGGTTATAACGAAGCATGAGATTGTTTTGGCTATTGTAGGCGGCATATTTGTTATAGAGACCATCTCAGTTGTCATGCAGGTCATATCTTTTAAGCTTACAGGCAAACGGGTATTCAAAATGGCTCCCATACACCACCATTTTGAGCTTAAAGGGTGGCCTGAGCAGAAAGTAATAGTGAGATTCTGGATTGTAGGAATAATCCTTGCATTATTCAGCCTTGCAACATTAAAATTGAGGTGAGGATATGAGAAAGTCATCAGTCAAGAAATTATTTTTTATCATAGCCTTTTTACTGTTCACTATTCACTGTTCACTGTTCACCTCTTATGCTGACGAAATCTCAGCAAGGGCTGCTGTTGTTATGGACAGCGCAAACGAAAAAATACTATATGCAAAAAATCCTCATTTAAAACTTCCACCAGCAAGCACAACAAAACTTGTTACAGCAATGGTAGTTCTTGACAGGATTAGTCCTGAGACAGTTGTAACCATCAGCAATAATGCTGCAAACACTCCATCTGTTACGCCTCATTTTAAAAAAGGTGAAAAACATACTGTTAAAGATTTGTTATATTTTGCCCTTATGAGGTCAGTTAACGGCGCTACAGTTGCCCTTGCTGAGGCCGTTGCAGGCTCAGAGAAAAGGTTTGTAGACATGATGAATGAAAAGATGTATCGTTTTGGCATAGAAAACACAAGATTTATAAATTCGTCAGGCCTTCCAGGTGATGGCCAATATATAACAGCCTTTGATCTTGCCAGAATCATGAAGGAATCTTTAAAGTACCCATTAATAAAGGATATCCTCAATACCAAGGAAAAGCAGATTTATACTCTGGAAGGAAGAGATGTATTTGTTAAAAATACAAATAATCTCCTTTGGAAAAATGAGAATATTTTAGGTGGCAAGACAGGCTATACAAGGACTGCTGGTCACTGCTTTGTTTGCGCAGAGAATAAGGGCAACGATACGCTGATATCGGTTGTCTTAGGCGAAACAGCAAGGGATGGTCTCTGGAAAAGCTCAACATTGCTTTTGTCAAAGGGCTATGATGTTTTAAACCAGAGGGCAGAACCGATGATTTATTTTAGCAGTGTTGAAAAAAGACCTGTAGTATTTACAGCCTACAAATCCAGTAAAAAACAAAAAAACTATAAAAAAACCTATACCTCAAAAAAGCAGAAGACTAAGACTATTAAGATAGCACAAAAAGCAGATACAAAGGCTAAGATTGCCAAAAAGAAGGTTAAGGAATCAAACAAAAATATTTCAGCAAAAAAGCAGAAGACTAAGACTATTAAGATAGCACAAAAAGCAGATACAAAGGCTAAGATTGCCAAAAAGAAGGTTAAGAAATCAAACAAAAATATTTCAGCATACAGACAAAGATCTACAAAGAAATCTTAGCTGTCAGAAGGAATTAGATTTGATGGATGTGAAGGATAAAAAAATTGTTGTTATCGGCATTGCCAGAAGCGGGGTCGGCGCAGCTAATTTGCTTTGTAAGCTTGGCGCAACTGTCACTGTAACAGATAAAAAGGGTCCTGATGAGGTTAAAGATTATCTTAAAAAGCTTGATACAAATATAAAGCTTAAACTTGGAAATCATCCGCCAGAATTATTCGAAAACGCTGACCTTATTGTTGTAAGCCCTGGTGTCCCGCTGAATATTCCTCCTTTAAAAGCTGCTTCAGAGAAAGGGATAAAGGTCATCAGTGAACTGGAGCTTGCATATGAAATAATTCTCAGTCAACAGTCAAAAGCCGGCAGTAAAAAAGCAGAATTTCTTGCAATTACAGGAACAAATGGGAAGTCTACAACCACTATGCTATTGCACGAGATGATAAAAAATGGAGGTTTTAATGCCATTGTTGGCGGCAACATAGGCAATGCGCTCACAGAAGAAATTTCAAATCTCCAATTTCAAATTTCAAAATTTGACTACATAGTTGCTGAAGTTTCGAGTTTTCAGCTTGACGCTATTGATAAGTTCAGGCCGAAAGTTTCAACAATATTGAACATAACTCCAGACCATCTTGATAGATATCATTGTATGTCTGAGTATATCGATTCAAAATGCAGGATATTTTTGAATCAAACTAATGAAGATTTTCTTGTTCTGAATGCTGATGACATATCAATTGATGAGATAATGCAAAGAATCAAGAGTCAAGAGGCAAGAGGCAATACAATACCGGAAATCTTCTATTTCAGCAGAAAGAAAAAAGTAAAAGGAGCGTATTTAAAAGACGGTCTGATATATTTTAATTTGCCTGAATTTAATTTCTCTTCAACCTTTAACCTTCAACCTTCAACCTTTAAAATAAAAGGCGTTCACAATATAGAAAATGCTATGGCTGCATCACTGATGGCTTTGTTGTCAGGCTGTAGTTTTGAGGCTGTAGTTAATACACTGAACACATTCGGAGGTCTTGAACACAGGCTTGAGTTTGTGCGCGAGGTAGATGGGGTAAGATTTATCAACGACTCTAAAGGCACAAATGTAGGCGCTGTTGTAAAATCTTTGGAAAGCTTTAGCGAGCCTGTGATACTTATTGCAGGAGGAAGGGATAAAGACAGCGACTTTACTGCTCTAAAACCTCTTATTAAGGAAAAGGTTAAGGCGCTTATTCTTATTGGTGAGGCTAAGGATAAAATACAAAAGGCAGTTGGAGATGCAGCCAAAAAGGTTTATATAGAAAATGACCTGAAGAGCGCAGTATTAAAAGGCAAACAAGCAGCAGATATTGGAGATGTGGTTTTGCTTTCACCTGCATGTGCAAGTTTTGATATGTTCAGAGATTTTGAGGACAGGGGCAGGCAGTTTAAGAAGGCGGTAATGGAAATATGAAACAGCAGTATGACAGGTGGATATTATTAATTACAATCCTGCTTATGCTCTTAGGACTTATGGCTGTTTATAGTTCGACAGCTGTGGTTTCTCCAGACATAGTCGAAAAGTATCGAAAAAAGGGCATATCAATAAGTCAGTTCGATTTCCTGAAAAAACAATTGGTTACAGTAGCGCTTGGAATAATTGCCATGTTTGCAGCTTATAAAATCCCTCTGCAATATCTAAAAAAAATGGCGATGCCTCTGCTTATACTGTCTTTTATTTGCCTGCTGTTGGTTTTTACTCCTATGGGAGTTGAAGGAGGAGGAGCAAGGAGATGGGTAAGGATATGGCCATCAACATTTCAACCCTCTGAACTTGTAAAGCTGTCCATGGTTATATTCCTTTCATGGTACATGAGTCTTGCAAGCTATAAAAAAGAGAGGCTTTTATCATTCGCAATTCCCATAAGTATTATGGGAATGTTTCAGGCCATATTTTTGATGCAGCCCGATTTTGGCGCTGGCATGAGCCTCGGCATTCTTACAATATCTATGCTGTTTTTGTCCGGCGTAAGACTGAGATATTTATTTTCATTGGGAATTATCGCACTGCCTGTTGTCGCCAAACTTATTTTAGAACCTTATAGATGGAAAAGGGTCGTAGCCTTTCTTGACCCATGGAAAGATGCTCAGGGCAGTGGATTTCAGCTTGTTCAGTCTTTTATAGCGCTCGGAAGCGGAGGCCTCTCAGGAGTAGGGCTGGGAGAAGGAAAGCAGAAGCTTTCATTTCTTCCAGAGGTTCACACAGATTTTATCTTTTCGCTAATCGGAGAGGAATTGGGATTTATTGGGGCTGCCTTTGTAGTGTCTTTGTTTTTTATTTTGTTTATTAAAGGAATTTTGATAGCGAGGAGGACCCCAGATTCTTTTTCTTATTACCTTGCCTTTGGAATATCAATGATGATAGCGATTCAGGCTATCATAAATTTTGCTGTTGTAACTGGCATGGTCCCCACAAAGGGGCTTCCACTGCCGTTTATAAGTTATGGCGGCTCATCTCTTTTTGTTAGCATGGCAGCAATAGGATTACTGCTGAATGTATCGAAATGTGTTAGGAATTTAGAGTCAGGAGTTAGGATTTATGAGTGCAAATCGCATGACTCAGGAGGCAGGGATATTTCAGTCCGAACTCTTAATTCTGAGTTTAAGACTTTGAGATGGCAGAGGGGACAAGGATATAAGAGATATAGTAAAATGAAAAAAACATGAAAATAATAATCGCAGGCGGAGGCACTGGAGGACATCTTTACCCAGGGATTGCAGTAGCAGAGGAGTTTCTTAACAGAGGTCAGAAAACAAAAACTATGGTGCAAAAAAATAACATAGTTTTTGTAGGAACACATCACGGAATAGAGGCGAAGGTTATCCCGAGAGAGGGGTATCACATAAGGTTTCTAAAGGCAGAAGGGCTGGTCGGGAAATCTATATTAAAAAAAATCAGAGCATCCTTTGCATTTCTTTTATCCATTTTTGAGTCGCTCAAGATTCTAAGAAATATCAAGCCTGATATTGCAATAGGCGTCGGAGGTTATGCCTCTGTAGGAATGATGCTTGCAGCTTGTTTAAAAGGCATTCCGACAATAATACTTGAACAAAACTCTGTGCCGGGACTTGCGAATAGATTCCTCGGCAAATTCGTTGATGCTATTGCAGTTACTTATCTGGAAAGCATCTCTTTTTTCCCAAAAGGAAAGTCATACCTGACTGGAAATCCTATAAGAAAGCAGATACTACAGAAGGATGAAAAAAAGGCCTATGCATTATTTCCTATGGAAACTGGCAAGTTCACTGTGTTTGTTTTTGGCGGGAGCGCAGGAGCAAGCAGCATAAACAGCGCAATTATAGAAGCATTGAATTACCTTCTGGATTTAAGGCAAAATATTCAGTTTCTGCATCAGACAGGGAAAAGAGATTATGAAAATGTAAAAGATGCATACAGAAGACTCGGGTTTAAAGGCATTGTATCCCCTTTTATATACCAGATGGCTGAAGCTTATACTGTTGCAGATATTGTGGTTTGCAGGGCAGGCGCAACAACACTATCAGAGATTACAGCATTAGGAAAGCCTGCCATACTAATACCATATCCTTATGCGGCATTTAATCATCAGGAGATCAATGCAAAAAAGCTGCAAGATATGGGCGCTGCAATGATGATTCTTGATAAGGAAACGAATGGTGAGATATTGGCAGAGGCTATAAGACAGCTTTACAGCAATGAAGAAATAAGGAAAGAGATGCAGAAGGCTGCTGTTATTTTTGGCAGGATAAATGCAGCAGAAGAGGTTGTTGATTTAGCGGTGAGCCTAATTAAAAAGTAATGGGTATTGGAGTCATGGAGCAATGGAGTGATACGAAATATCAATACTCCAGCGCTCCATTGCTCCATTGATTTAGCAGGAGGTAAGGGATTGTTTAACAAATACAGAATTATTCATTTTATCGGCATTGGCGGCATTGGTATGAGCGGCATTGCTGAGGTTTTGCATAATCTTGGATATGATGTCACAGGTTCGGATATAAAGGAATCAGAGACGACCAATAGATTGAAGAATCTTGGCATAAAGATATTTATAGGACATAACAGAGAAAATATAGATCATGCACATGTTGTTGTTATATCCTCTGCTGTATCTCCAAATAACCCCGAAGTTTTAGAGGCAAAACAGAGATCTATCCCTGTGATACCGAGGGCAGAAATGCTTGCTGAATTGGGAAGACTGAAATACGGAATTCTTGTAGCTGGCGCTCATGGAAAGACAACAACAACATCTCTTGTTGCGACAATAGTCGGAGAAGGAGGGCTGGACCCTACAGTCGTCATAGGCGGCAAGCTTAAGTCTATGGGAAGCAATGCAAGGCTGGGGCAGGGCGATTATCTTGTAGCAGAGGCTGATGAAAGCGACGGCTCTTTTTTAAAGCTTAACCCAACGATTGCTGTAATAACGAATATAGACAAAGAGCATCTGGATTTCTTCAAGAGTATTGAACAGTTGAAGGCAGCATTTCTGTCATTTATAAATAAGATTCCATTTTATGGAATAGCAGTGGTATGCATGGAAAATGAGCATCTCCGTGAAATAATTCCCTCTATACAGAGAAAATTCATCACATATGGGTTTTCTGAAGCGGCTGATATTTATGCAAGAGATATAAAGCATACAGGCGCCAAAATGAGTTTTGAGGCTATATATAAAGGCAGATCATGTGGAATATTTGTCCTGCCTATGCCAGGGATGCACAATGCGCTAAACAGCCTTGCTGCAATAGCTGTTGGCATTGAACTGCAGATGCCGATAGATGTTATTAAAAATGGTCTCTCTAATTTTAGCGGGATACAACGCAGATTCGAATTCAAGGGCAAAGCACGAGACATCAAGGTTTTTGATGATTACGGGCATCATCCTTCTGAAATAATGGCTACGCTCAAGGCAGCAAGGGAATGCTTCAACGGCAACAGGGTGATCGTTTTATTCCAGCCACACCGTTATACACGCACAAGGGACTTAATGGATGAGTTTGCAGAGAGCTTCGGCAATGCTAATAAATTATTCTTAATGGACATATATCCTGCAAGCGAAAAGCCTATAGAAGGAATAAGTTCGGAAGTCCTTGCTAAAAGGATATTGGGCACAGGGTTTGAAAATCTGACCTATATCCCTGACAGAAAAGAAATGGCGGAAAGGATAGCGTCTGATCTGAAACAGGGGGATGTGCTTATAACCCTCGGTGCAGGAGATGTGTATAAGATGGGAGAAGAGATACTGAATAAGTTAAGGAGCGTTGGAGCAATGGAGTAATGGGGTATGGAACTATTAAAGAAGTTTTGTATTTCCAGAAACATTGACATTCGGTTCAACGAATCCATGTCAGCACACACCTCTCTTAAAATAGGCGGCCCTGCTGATTTTGCATTATTTCCTGATGAATCATCCTTACCTGAACTCGTAAGAATTCTTGCTAAAGAAAGAATCCCATCTCTTGTTATTGGCGGCGGTACAAATGTGCTGATAAAAGACAGCGGCATCGAAGGCGCTGTTATTTTCACATCAAAAATAAATAACATTACGCTGAATGCTGAACGCTCAACGTTTAACGTTGAAGCAGGGTGCTCTCTTCAAAAGCTTATTAATCTGTGTGTTGAGCATGGACTTTCTGGGATGGAAGGGCTTGCAGGAATTCCGGGTTCTGTTGGAGGCGCAATTGCAGGAAATGCAGGCTCCTTTGGGTACGAGATAAAGGATGTGGTTAAATCAGTTAATTTATTAATGCCCGATGGAGGCATAAAAGAATTATCTGCAAGTGACATGGGCTTTCAGTATAGGAGCGCAAACATTCCTTCAGATTCTATTATTCTTAGCGCCGTTTTATCCCTTAAAAAAGATGAACCGTTTGAAATTAAAAAAAGGTTCACAGAATTTATCAATGAAAAGAAATCAAGACAGCCTGTATCAAAACCCTCTGCAGGGTGCGTATTTAAAAACCCAAAAGATATAGCTGCAGGCAAACTCATAGACGAAGCCGGATGCAAGGGCATGAGGGTCGGAGACATAGAGGTGAGTGCAATGCATGCAAATTTCTTTATAAATATTGGAAAAGGAACATCGGATGATTTTTTGAAGCTTATGGATATTGTAGGCAAAAAGGTGAAAGAAAAATCCGGTATTATACTTGAGCCGGAGATAAGGATAATAGGGGAGATAAAATCATGAACATATTTGCTACAATATGAACATGGAGGTGATCGACAATGAGCATGACCGCAATAAAGGACAAGCATTTAAAGCTTGACCAGAGAAAGATTGACAGGGTAAAAAAATCCTCGGATTAAAAACAGAGACTGAAACCATCGAAGCGGCGCTGGAGATAGTGATACAGAAAGATAAAGCCGAGAGTAAGAGAAAAGAAGTCGTGGACAGGATTTTTGCAAGAAGGGCAAAGATGAAGCCTATAACCGAGGATACCTCGGAGTGGATAAGGAAGGCGAGAGAGGAAAGGGACAGCCGCTATGGATTTTAGAATTGTTGTTGATGCCAGCGTCGCCATTAAGTGGTATGTCCGCGATGAGATTGACGCCGACAAAGCAATAGCAATGCTCCTTGATTATGAAAACGGCAAGGTTAAGCTTATAGTTCCGAATCTTTTTTATTATGAAACTGCCAATGCCGTTAACTCGTATTCCCTGTAGTCTTGCTACAGGGTGTCCTTATTGTAGTAAGCTTTATGAGTGGAACATGCTAAGGGAGTAAGAAAAGGATACCATTGTGCATGGCAAATTCATTATCACATAGTATTTCCTGTGAAATACAGGAAGGCACTATTAGACAATGCAGTGGTAGAGATAATAAGAGAAACAGCGAGAGGGATAGAGGAGAGATATGAAATTGAGATAGAAGCAATGGGGATGGATAAAGATCATATCCATGTGCTTTGTGGAGGGCATCCGAAGTTATCACCGGGACAAATAGTAAGGATATTCAAAAGTATAACGGCGAAAGAAATAATGAACAACCCTGCGGTCTCTGCCGCAGGGTTGTTCATTGAAAAAGGAGAAATATTGGATGACTATCTGCATCCAAATCAGAAAAGGTATCCGGAACAACGGATAATGGTAATCGGAATAAATAATTATGCATACCTTGTCCCTTATGTTGAGGATGCAGAAGAAATATTTTTGAAAACTATTATCCCCAGCAGAAAGGCAACAGACATTTATTTTGGAGGAGAAAAATGAAAGCTAAATTAACTAAAGAAGAAAGGGAAATATTGGACAGCTTTGAAAGAGGTGAATGGGTTCCAGTTAAGAATCTTTCAAAAAGAAAAGCTGAACTAATGAGGTATGCAAGGAATACCTTAAAGAAAGACAAAAGACTAAACATAAGAATTTCCGAAAGAGACCTGACCGAATTACAAAAGAAGGCAGTAAGCGAAGGCTTGCCTTATCAGACATATGTTTCCAGCATAATTCATAAATTTGTAACTGGAAAATTAATAGAGGCAAAAAACTAATCTGCTAACAATTTACTCGTGCGGCTTGCTGATAGCCACCGCAGAATTGGCAATAGATCGTCCTGATAAGGTCTGGAGTGCGGACATTGCTTATATCAGGATGGCGCAAGGATTTCTATATCTAATAGCCATAATGGACTGGTATAGCCGGTATGTGCTGTCATGGAGGCTGAGCAACACGCTGGATGTAGGATTTTGCCTTGAAGCATTGGAGACAGCAACAGCGATCAGGGAACACAGTTTACAAGCAAACAATGGACTGGCAGGCTGGAGGGCTGTGGCATAAGGATCAGCATGGATAGCAGGGGCAGAGTGTTTGACAACATCTTTATAGAGCGATTATGTCGCTCTGTGAAATACGAGGAGGTTTATGTAAAGAATTATGAGAGCGTGAGATGCGCAGCGGCAAGACTTGCAGCTAAAACTCTCGGAATACGGGCTTACGGCACTATCGGAGTTTTGGGCAATATCTAAACTTGAAGAGATACCTCTTAAATCAACGCTCTTTATAAAACATAGTTTGTTGCGAGAGATTATAGAACAGGTAAAAACTGCTTATAGCCTTTATGAATAAAAAACAGGACACGCACATTATCCAGCGAGCAGAGGACATGAGGTTGAGATTATAGAAGATTGGAGATATTATGAGTTTCCCTGATAAAATAGGAGGCAAGAAAGTTGAGAGGTATAATTCATGATAACAGATAAACGAATAGGAGTTCTTGCAGGCGGGATATCTGCTGAGAGGGAGGTTTCTCTCAAAAGCGGCAGTGCAATTTATAAGACATTGCTGAATCTCGGATACAATGCTGTTTTCATAGATGCATCCGATAATCTCTGCGAAGACTTAAAGAGGGAAAATATCGAAATTGCCTTTTTGGCCCTTCATGGCGGTCATGGTGAAAACGGCGCTATACAGGGTCTCTTGGAGGTGATGGGAATACTATATACAGGCTCTGGTGTTCTGGCATCTGCTTTAGCTATGGACAAAGAGGCATCAAAAAAAATTTTCACTTATCATGATATTCCAGTAGCGCCATTTGTAGTGATAGAAAGAGACAATCTCAAATCTCAAATCTCAAATCTTAAATCTCAAATCGAAATGCCATGGGTTGTTAAGCCTGTTGCAGAAGGCTCAAGTATAGGCATAAATATTGTTAAGGAAGAAAAAGAAATAGGCGATGCAGCACAGGCTGCATTTTCATACGGCAGAAAAATAATTATTGAGAAATACATAAGTGGCAAAGAGATACAGATCGGCGTTTTGGGACAGACTGTGCTTGGAGGCGTTGAGGTGAGGACTTCAAGGGAGTTTTACAGCTATGAGGCGAAATATACCCCAGGCCTTACGCAATATATATTACCGCCAGAGATTGATGATTCTGCCTATGATGTACTGAAAAAGACAGCTCTCAAGGCGCACAATGCCCTCGGGTGTAAAGGCGCTACAAGGGTTGATTTTATCCTTGATGGGTCTAATAAGCCATATATACTTGAGGTGAATACAATACCAGGCATGACAGAGACGAGCCTTTTGCCTAAGATAGCAAAACTTTCAGGGATGGAATTTTCTGACCTTGTTGAGGAGATGCTAAAATTAGCAATAACAAATAAATAGCTTAGGAATGAAAAGAAATATCAGAACATTAAAGAGAAGAAAAGAGAAGAAAAGATTAAGACTTATTATTGCCTTTACTGCTTTTTTTCTTTTTGGAGCATTCGGTTTATATTTTTTTATTGCAAACTATACTCTGGCAAAAGAGATTGTTTTTATAGGAAACCACCATATTAAGAACGATGAACTAATGGCTTTAATTAAGATAAAAAAGGGCGATAAACTTTTTGGCATATCAGGCAAAGAGCTTTATGCTCGACTTATCGCCTCGCCATGGGTAAAAGATGCGACAATACGAAAGGAACTATCAGGCCGTATATTGATAAATATTACAGAGGCAGTCCCTGTAGCGATTCTTAATATCTCGGATAAACATTTTTTGATAGACAGAGATGGAAATATTCTTGAGCCTATGAAAGAGAGAACTATTTTATTTTTAACGGTTATTAAGGATATTGACCCTGATAAAAATAAAGATGCCTATGCAGAGGCTGTCAAATTTGTAAATATTCTCCATGCCAAAAGGGTGATGGCATCCGAAGGAATTTTGGAGATAACAGGGCAGAGGCCTGAAGACATCGCCCTAAAACTTGATAATATATTAATAAAGATCGGAGCAGGAGACTTTGATAAAAAGCTCGAAAGACTTCGATTTGTAAAAAATGAGATAAAAGCGAGGAATATGTTGGTTGAATACATAGACCTCAGATTTGCAAACAAAATAGTAGTAAAGCCCATATCTGATGTCAAAAAAGATCAGGAACCAGTTGATCATAAAGATGCAGGGATAAAAAAATCTATTAAGAAAAAACAACATGACAAGAGAAAAAAGAAAAAGAAATAACAACATTATTGTAGGGCTTGATGTAGGCACCACAAAGATATGCGCTATTGCCGGAGAAATTACAGAAAATGCAGTAAATATACTGTCAATTTGCACTCATCCATCAACAGGCCTCAGAAAGGGTGTTGTTATTGACATAGAGGCCACAGCAAATTCTATAAGAAAAGTAGTATCAGAGGTCGAGAATAATATAGGCATGCGCATCAAGGATGTATATGTCGGTATTGCAGGCAGTCATATAAAGAGTTTCAGCAGCTCTGGCTCGGTCGGAATAAAAGGAAAAGAGGTTGCGAGCGAAGATGTTGAAAGGGCTATTGATTCAGCAAGCGCTGTATATGTGCCATTAGACAGGGAAACACTTCATGTGCTTCCAACAGATTTTATACTCGACGGGCAGAATGGTATAAAAGATCCTGTCGGAATGGCTGGGATCAGATTAGAAGTCAAGGTTTATATTGTTACAGGCGCTATTGCATTTGTGCAGAATCTTCTTAAGTGCTGTGAAAAGGCAGGGCTTGATGTTGTGGATATAGTGCTTCAGCCAATTGCTTCGGCAGAGGCAACATTAACGGATGCTGATCGCGATATGGGAACAGCGCTTGTGGATATTGGAGGCGGAACTACCGATATCGCCATATACAGCGAGGGATGGTTGAGGCATACAGCAGTATTAGGCATAGGCGGCAATCATTTTACTAATGACATATCTATTGGCTTGAAACTGCCATTTCACGAAGCAGAGAGAGTAAAAAAGAGATACGGCTCTGCCCTGCCTGATATTAACGGGACAACAGTAATAGATGCTGTTGCCATTGATGGCCAAGTTAGATGCATACCAATGAAACATATTACAGAGATATTACAGCCGAGGTGTGAAGAGCTTCTTGAGATTATAAAGCAGGAGATACAGACAGTGAATAACAACGGCATTCTTGTTTCAAGTGTAGTTCTTACTGGCGGATCTTCCCTCCTGACAGGATTTGACCGAATAACAGAGGAAGCGCTTTCGATGCCTGTAAGAATAGGCTATCCTAACTTGCCTGCACAAAAATTCCATGAGAAAAGTTTTACAAAAATGTATTCAATATATGGATCACATGGAGAATTCAATGCTCCTATGTATGCTACAGGCGTCGGACTTGTATTATACGGAGCAGGGTCAGCAATGACAGAAAGGGTCATTTTTTCTTCTGATCTTTTTAACAGGATTGTTGACAAAATGACAGGATGGTTTAAAAAATTAGTAAGAACTAAAAATGGAGGGCGTGATGTTTGAGTTAGAGGATGCTGGAAGGCTGATTGCTAATATAAAAGTAATCGGTGTTGGCGGCGGAGGCGGCAATGCCATCAACAGCATGGTTGCTGCAGATTTATACGGCATTGAATTTATTGCTGTAAATACAGACAACCAACATCTTGATGCATCACTGGCGCCTGTAAAGGTTAGGATAGGCGTTGACCTGACAAAGGGGCTTGGCGCCGGCTCAAACCCTGTTATTGGAAGGCAGGCTGCCCTTGAAGATAAAGATTCATTAGCAGGCTGCATAGAAGGAGCAGATATGGTCTTCATTACTGCAGGCATGGGAGGCGGCACCGGCACAGGGGCAGCGCCTGTTATTGCAAATATAGCAAAGGAGATGGGAGTTCTTACTGTTGGGGTTGTGACAAAGCCATTTTATTACGAGGGCAGAAAGAGGGCAATAAATGCAGAGGAAGGCATAAGGGAGCTTAAGAAGAATGTTGACACCCTTATAGTCATCCCAAACGACAGGATTCACCTCGTTGTAGAAAAAGGCACACCACTGCTTAAATCCTTCTCTATAGCCAATGATGTGCTCAGGCAGGCTATTCAGGGCATTTCTGATTTGATACTCATTCCGGGTCTTATAAACCTTGATTTTGCAGATGTTAAAGCTGTAATGCAGGACGCAGGGAGGGCTGTTATTGGAATAGGCGCAGGAAAAGGAGAAGTCGGCGCATTCGAAGCGGCTAAAAAAGCAATATCAAACCCCCTGATTGAGGAGTCATCCGTAAATGGCGCAAAAGGAATCCTTATAAATATAACAGGCGGACTTAATATGTCAATCGATGCAGTTCAGCAGGCAGCATCGCTGATTTATGACTCTGCCCATGATGATGCAAACATCATCCTCGGAGCTGTTATCAACCCCGATATGGATGATGAGGTAAGGGTAACAGTAATAGCCACAGGACTTGAGGACAGGACTGAAAAGATAGAATTGCCGCATATTAAGAAATGGTCTCCTCAAAAAGACCCTATTAGTCTTAGAGGTTCTGAGAGGATACTATCTAAGAGCATTGATATGCCGCCAAAGGAAAAGAATCAGCTTGATGAAAGCGAATTAAAGAATAATATCAAAAAAACCGAAAATCTCTCAGAAGATGTATCTGATAAAAAGGCTGGGAAAAGCCTTTTTGATGTCTGCTTTGATACCCGCAGCAAAGAAGACATGACAGAAAACGAGATGATGAATAATTCCATACTGCCTCCGGAAGATATTTATGATATTCCAACATTTTTAAGGAAGAAGACGAAAGATTAAAGCTTAAATAAACAGAAGGTCTTTTCTTCTAAAAAGGATATGCCTTGCCTTTTCAATATCATTTTTTATATTTTCTTCAAGCTCTTTGATGCTCGAAAATTTCTTTTC
>JBBISP010000019.1:44936-46457 GCA_037441185.1 Nitrospirota bacterium
CAAATGTCGGATTTTTCCCAATATTCGCAACACCATCATAAACTTCGCTTTCTTGTCTGTTGTCTATGGATACTTTTACAGCATAAACTCCTTCTTTAGGCACAAGTTCATTGTGAGTAGCGACATTTGCAGTTGGCGTATGCAGCAGAGAAGCGCCCCTTCCAGCGCCTTTAATTACTGTTCCTTCAATATGATATGCTCTGCTGAGCATCCTTGATGCCTCACACACCCTTCCTCTTAAAAGCAGGCTTCGTATTCTGCTGCTGCTCACAATGTCATCATAAACCCTTGCATATCTGACAATGCTTACGCCAAATCCATATTCTCTCCCCCTTCTCCTTAGCAGCGCAGTTGTGCCCTTCTTGCCTTTGCCAAAGGCATAGTTATGACCAACAATTACCCATTTAACACCCAACTTATCAACGAGTATGTCTTTGATAAAATCATCAGGATTCATTCTGGCAAATTCTTTGCTAAAGCTGACACAGACTATAATCTTTATGCCGTTGGCAGATATAAGCTTTATCTTGTCTTCAGATGTTGTAAGCATCTTCAGTCCCCTTTCAGGGACAAGAACACGCACAGGATGAGGATCAAATGTTATGGCTATAGGGGTGCCCTTAATTTCCTGCGATTTTTTTACAACCCGATCAAATATTTTTTGATGTCCGATGTGCACACCGTCAAAATTCCCGATTGTAACAACTGGATTTGGATAATTCAGTTTTGACTTTAGTTCTCTGATAATTTCCAATGTAATAACCTATTGTATATTTCTATAACCTGTTTTTTTGTATTTTTGAGGTCTTTAGTATTGTCTATTGTAAAGTCAGACTTGCTGATCTTCATTTCTATAGGAAACTGACTTTTAAGCCTCTTCCGTGCATCGTTTTCAGATATCCCCTTTTCCATTAAACGTTGTATAGCGACCTCCTCTGATGTATATACAGTTATTATTTTATCAAATCTCTTCTGATAACCCCTCTCGAATATTACCGGCGCTTCTACTATAACAATAGCAGAAGCATCGGTTATCTTAGCGATATCCTCATCAATCTTTTTGAAGACCCTTGGATGCAGAATGTCTTCAAGAGAGATTCTGAGATGAGGATGCTCAAAGACAGCATTTGCAAGCATCTTCTTGTTGATAACACCGCCATTTGCAATGTCTTCCCCAAATGTATTTTTTATATCATTAATTACAGTAGGATCATTAAGCAGTTTCTTTACTATTTCATCTGTGTCAATAACAACAGCTCCAAGTTCTTTAAACATCTTTGCAGCAGTGCTCTTTCCCATTCCATAATTTCCTGTAAGTCCTGCGATTATCATAGATAAAGTTTTCCCTTAAACTTGGTTATTTTAACACACATCGCGCAAGGTAATTATATCAATATAGGTAGGAAAAGATGTCTTAAGGCTGATAAGTCTCAGAAGTTTAATATTAGAACTTATATGTCAAACTAATGCCGACCATGTGCAAATGAGATTTATATTTTCCATTAACTCTTGCTTGCTCAT
>JBBISP010000020.1:0-37409 GCA_037441185.1 Nitrospirota bacterium
ATGGCCCTAAAAACAGAGATAGAAACCATTTCAGGCAGGGATAAAACCCTTCGCTTCATTCTCGGAAGGCATAGGACAGGAAATCCATTATTGAACCTGCGCTTTTTTGTAATACTTACACATTAAATCTGAAATTGATAATATCACCATCTTTTACCTCATATGTCTTTCCTTCAAGTCTTAAAATCCCTTTCTCCTTTGCAGAGGTCATGCTGCCTGCTGAGATAAAATCATCAAAACTAATAACCTCTGCTCTGATAAATCCACGTTCAATATCTGAATGTATCTTGCCTGCTGCCTGCTGTGCATTGGCGCCCTTTTTTATGGGCCATGCCCTCACCTCATCCTCTCCACATGTGAGAAATGATATCAGGCCAAGCAGTTCATAGCTGATATGTATCAATTTATTTAAAGCAGGCTCCTGTATTCCGAGATCGTCAAGAAATGCCTTTGCCTCATCATTCATTAATTGCGCAATTTCCATCTCTATCTTCCCGCATAAAGACAGTAAGAAGTTTTGGTGTTTAGCTTTAAAATAGGCATTAACATCGCTTAGCATCTTTCTCTCTTTCTCAGTATTCAGATCTTTTTCGCTAATATTCAAAACAACCACTTCGGGTTTTATTGATATAAACTGGAGATGCTTCATGACCTTTTGCTCATCCTCGCTAAAGCTTAGAGTTCTTAGCGGTATCTCTTTTTCAAGTGCTTCTTTGCATTTTAAAAGAAGATTTTTTTCTGACTCATTAGGTTTTTTACCTTTCTTTGCCCCTTCCTCCATCCTTGCAAGCCTTTTTTCGGCAAGCTCTAAATCTCCAAGTATCAGTTCAAGCGCCAATGTCTCAATATCTCTTAGTGGATTAATCTCATTCATAGGATGGCTGACAGAGTCGTCTTCAAACACCCTAACAACATGCACAATGGCGTCAACATCTTTTATCAAATCGAAAACCTTTCTGTTTTGAGATGCATCGCCCTTTGTAAGTCCAATGTAATCAATATATTCAACGGTTGCGCGGGTGATTTTTTTAGGATTATAGATTTCCGCAAGTTTATCAACCCTGTAGTCAGGCACTTTTACAATGCCTAAATTAGGCTCACCACTTACAGTTGGATATATTGTTGTCTCAAGATTTTGTCCAGTAAGGGCATTAAAAACAGTAGTCTTGCCAGAATTAGAAAGTCCTACAATAGCTAATTTCACAATTCCTCCTTTTGCTATAATATCAAACGCTTTTCACGGCTAAAGTTCTTTATCACTATCAATGCTGAATAAAGCCTTTGCAGCTTTAAATTCCTTTTCCTTATTCCCTTGACATTGTTGTACGGGAACGGTTCTGCTCTGATTTCTATCTGTCTGCGCGCTATTGCACTATAAAGATATTTCAGGTTGCTTTCATCAAATGGTTTTAAAAATATCGGATTTACTGTAATAAACCCTTCTGATATTTCATTTGCAATAGCCTTAAAATTTTTCCCCTGATTTGCCATTTTAGTCTTTCAAAAGATTTTTAAGATATGGATTCTTTTTTTCTTGCAAATAAAGGTGATATCCAGATGCCTATCTCGTATAACAGTATTATTGGAACAGCCATTAGTATCTGATTAAATGCATCAGGTGTTGGCGTTAGAAGCGCTGCTAAAATAAATGCGATTAAAACAGCGTATTTTCTGTTTTTAGCAAGGGTTTTAGTGGTGACAATTCCTGTCTTTGTCAGAAATATAATAATTATCGGAAGTTCAAACACAATGCCGAATGCGAGAATGAACTTCAGACAAAAATCAACATACTGCCCTACAGAAAGCATAGGCATTAAAAAATCACCAACCTTGTATGTGAGAAGAAACCCCATTGCATAGGGCAGCACTATAAAAAAACAAAAAGAGGCTCCGAAAAGAAAGAGCCCTGTTGAAAAAAATATGAACGGCAGAATATATTTTTTCTCCCTCTGAAGAAGCCCTGGAGAAATGAACTTCCATAATTGATGAAATATTACAGGCAGCGAAAATATCAGTCCAGCAACAAAGGAAATCTTGATATTCATCCATAGAGCCTCAGCAGGACCAAGGAATATAAGTTTCGTATTCTGGAGCTTATCTATCGGGATAAAATGCACATACATGTTTTGTACGGAAAAGTCCAGATTATATCTAAGAGGAAACATTAAGAGTTTAAAAATATCTTCGGAATAACTGAATGCTGCCACAAAAGCGACAAGTAAGGCTACTAAAGATGTAACAATCCTTTTTCTGAGATCGCCGAGGTGTTCTGTAAGGGGCATTTTTTCATCTTTCATTTATTAACCCCTTAGCTATTTTTAGAATTTTCTTTTTGTGTTTCTGATGAATCGGTTGCCTTATTTTCATGCTCAGCTTTATGAATATTGGAATCAAATAATACAGGCTGGTCTAAGTCTTTTAGTTCGACATTCATCTGCTCTTTTACTCCGTGCATTGCTCTTTTGAGTTCGGCTATGCCCTTTCCGATTGTTCTTCCGAGTTCGGGTAGTTTTTTAGGGCCAAACACAAGAAGTGCAACAATAAATATAACGATGAGCTCCTGCATGCCAAGGTCGAACATAGTTTTATGATACAAGTTTAAGGTTACAGGTTGCAAGTTAGAAGCAATCTTAACTTGAAACTGCGCTTATTCTTCATATATCTTCTGGATTTTTTTCTTTTCAGGAGGCAGGATAACACTTACAGAAAACATCAATCTATAATCAGGAGTTCTGTTTTTAATATCGAAACCAGCGCCAACAGTAGTGTATAAATAATCAGTGGTTGCGATTCTGTATCCGAGTCTCCATTCAAAGAGGTCTATTTTATTTTTAAAATAATTCTTCTTTCCCACAACTTCAGCAAGAAGTTTTGAATTATGAGTTACAGCCAATTCTGTCCCTATGTTAACAGTGTATTCGTCCTTTAATTCAGACTTTCCAGGTTTTGAATAAAGGACATTCAAATGCCCTTTAAAAGGACCAACCTTTTTTGTTATCAATAATCCTCCGCCAAAGCTTCCATCGGTAGTGAATTCATCTTTGCCTGAGGACGGAGATACAGCCAATATATAAGCAACAGCAGGACTATATCTTGTTTCATCAAACACTCTGTGTTTAAAACCAAGGCTGAAATCCTCAAAGCCGTCGACTCTGTCTTGCCATTCGGCTACATAAGGAACTGTAAGATTAAATTCGAATTTGTCATGAATGCCATATGCAAGATTAAAAATAGCGCGATAGAGATCAGGCTTGCCGGATCTTTCTATTCCCAGAGCAAACCCAACTTTATTTTGCTTTAAGCTTTCTGTGCTAAATGTAGAAAAAACACCGTATGGCGGAAGGGGTTGCAATCCTTTCACATCAAAGGCGTGGGCTGGAGAAGTGAATAGTGAATAGTGAATAGTGAATAGTGAAGTAACGAGCAATGAGTAATGACTAACCAGTTTTATAACAGATGCAAAACGGTTTCTGTAATTTTTCATTATTTATGAGAATAGCAAAAAAGCCATATTCTGTCAAATAAAGGCTATTTCCCGAATGGACAGACTGGATACCTGCATTCCTTGCAGTTAAGGCAAAGTCCGCCATGCCCAAGTTCTGCAAGTTCCTTTCTTCCGATTTTCTCTCCTGCAAGCACCCTCGGAAGTATTAGATCAAATATTGTTGTTTTATGATACATGCCGCAGGCAGGAATGCCGAGAATGGGAATTGGCTGATGGCTCATGGCTGATGGTTCATGGCTTTTATTACTATCAGCTATGAACGATGAGCTATGAGCTACATACGCTACCAGAAACATTGCCCCCGGAAGCGCTGATGAGCCGTATGTAATATCTGCAGCGCCAAAGTTTCTAATAGCAAACCGAGTCACATCGTCGGGATCAACAGACATTCCGCCTGTGGTAATAAGCATATCAGCTCCAGCATCAAGCAATTCCATGAGTCTTGCCTCTATGAAATGTTCATCATCGGGGGCGTAATATATACCAACAATCTCTCCGTTAAATGCCGCAATCTTTTTTGTTATGATCGGCGCAAATGCATCCTTTATCCTTCCATAATAAATCTCATTGCCTGTGATAACAATACCAACTTTTGGTTTTCTGATTTCTTTTACCTCAATTATGCCAGATGCTCCCCTTGCAATTCTTACTGCTTTTTCCACTACGCTATTTTTCACGACAAGAGGAATTGCCCTTGTTCCTGCAACGACTTGTCCTTTTTTTACAACTGTATTGTTATGTAAAGTTGCGCACATTACATCCCCGAGCATATTGAATTGAACAAGGACATGCTTATTAATTTTTAGAAGTCCATCCCTGTCTGCAATTATATTAATTTTGCCCTCTTTTGGCCCGCTTTCTATTTTTACGCCTTCTCCCATGACGGCATCAGCAAGAGCATATGCAGCGTCATCTTCATGGACTTCATCATTTGCGATATTTAAGACAAACAGATTTTCTTTTCCAAGTCTTTGAAGGTGAGCCAGATCTTCTTTTTGAATAATATGACCCTTCTTAAATGCCCTTCCTTTAAATTCATTTTGTCTTATCTCTGTAATATCATGTGCCAGCACCATTCCGACAGTTTCTGTCACAGGGATGGCGCGTCTATTTCTGTTTTCTGTTTCAGTGTCTTTATTATGAATATCACACATTTTTATAATATCCCCCATCTGCACAAGGCTTGCAGAGCATCTTCCCATCTTTAGAGATCTCTCTCATATCCTGAACATACTCGCCGCAGATGTCACATTTGACCCTGCGCAGCGGTCTTCCCGGCATGTCTTCTGGCTTTATCTCTACTTTTACATTCATTACATGAAATAATTCTTCATCAGACATTATCTTGTAGGCCTCAAGCTGTGCTGCATACTTGTTTTCGATATTGGGAAACATCTCCTTTGCTTTTTCTCTCGCTTCTTCCTTTGCTATTATTCTTATTGCTTTACCTGTCTTTAGATTCAAAAATGTAGAAGCCATCTTTCCGTAATCCATAAATTTCATTGTCCTGTGTCCGAGACTACAGCCAGTTACAGACTGAATTGCATCTGTTGCGCATCTGTCCATCTCAGCAAAAATTATAATGCTCTTCCTATCTTTTCCCTTAGGATCATATACTCCTATTTTTGACAAGCCTATGATAGACATTCTTACTCCAAGTACTTGCCCTGGACAAAGGTGGCCATGTACTTTTACGGATTCATCAAGGAGTTCATCGAATTGAATTATCAGATTTTTTGCCTTCATTATTGTTTATATAATTTACCATTTCTTTTTGTAAAGAAAATGTAAAATAGGGTTTTTAATTTCTATCTCCTCCATCCTGCCCATACAGGAATGCCGTTTTCATCCCTGAGTTTCAGTACATTATCGCCCTTTTTTTTACCATAGCTTTTTTAGCTTTCATACATACTACCTCCTTGAGCCAGATTTAATATCAATGTTTATAACATATCACGCAATAAATAACGGGTCAAGCAGATGACTCAATAAAGTTAAAGAAATTTGAAAATAAAGGTTGAAAAATGTAGACCTATCCCGCAATATCAGGCATATCGAAAAGATCCTCGAACTCGAACAAAAAAATAGATAGCTTAATATCTTCTTGCCATTAATTTTCTTGCCTCCTCTGCCGCAAAAAGGACAACTGCAAATGGTATAAGGACAAGCCATACGCTCAAAGGAATTGGCGATGTCGAAAATATCGCGTTGCCCCACGGGTGATAGACAATGAATAATTGCAGGACTATTTCGAATGCTATTCCGATGAATATAAATCTGTTCGAGAAAAATCCGATGCTGAACACGGATTCCCTGAAAGACCTGCATGCAAAGACATTGGCCACCTGTGCGACAACTATGCCTGTAAGACAAGCTGTTGTCGCCTGCATATAGACAATGTTGTTCGGAGCGAGCAGTTCACCCCACTGCCATCCTGTCTGCTTCAAAAAATAAAAGAATCCGAAAAGTCCTGCTGCTGCTTCTATAGGCCCGAGGAATAAAAATGCGAGGCCCAAAACCTTTAAATTAAGAAGCCTTTCCTTCGGATCTCTCGGTGGCTGTTTCATAACCTCCTTTGTCGGCTTTTCTGCTCCGAGGGCAAGGCCTGGGAGCATGTCTGTGCCGAGGTCAACAGCCAGTATCTGCATTATTGTTAAGGGCAGGGGAACTCTGAAAAGAACAAAAATAATATAAGGCACAAGCTCTGCTACATTTGATGTAAAGAAGTATGTAATGAATTTCCTTATATTCTCATAGATTGCCCTTCCTTCCTCTATCGCATTCACAATGGTTGCAAAGTTATCATCGAGGAGTATTATTTCCGCAGCCTCCTTTGCCACATCTGTGCCTGCAATGCCCATGGCAATTCCAATATCTGCTTTTTTCAATGCAGGCGCATCGTTTACGCCATCGCCGGTCATTGCAACCCTCTCGCCCATTTCTTTAAGGAGGGACACAATCCTTAATTTATGCTTCGGTGTCATTCTTGCAAATAGTATTTCTTTTCCGGAGAGCTTTTCCCTGAGATCCCTGTCCCTCATTCTGACAAAGTCGTGTCCTTCGATCACAACAGGATTCTCTCTGACAAGCCCTATTTCCCGTGCAATGGCGAGGGCTGTCCTGCTTCCATCGCCGGTTATCATTATTACCTTTATTCCTGCTTCATGACATTTTCTTATAGCATCCGGAACCTCCGGTCTCAGAGAGTCCTCGATGCCGATCAGTCCTGTAAAGACCATATCATTTTCTATATTCTCAGAACCTATATCCGATTCCTTTATCTCCCTATATGCAAATGTTAGAACCCTTAGTCCGCTGTCCATCAATGAGTGATAGGCATCTATTATTTGTTTTTTATGAGCCTCATCCAACAATATTTCCTCTCCATTTATCAGCAGACGATTGCATAATGGAAGTACGCTCTCCATTGCGCCCTTTGTGAAGACGAATAATCCCCCCTTTAGCAAAGGGAGGTAGGGGGGGATTTTATTTGCGGTAGTCATTCTCTTTCTCTCTGAGTCAAACGGGATTTCTGATATTCTCTCTGCTTCTATATCTCCAAAGTTTTCCCTTGCATATTTAAAGAGTGCAGTTTCTGTAGGGTCTCCCTTGTATTGCCCGTCGATAAATTTTGCATTATTACAGAAGTAGGCGGTCTTTATTAAGAGATCGATGGTGCTTTGTTGATTATCAACCGTCCATATCTTTTTTGCCTCCATTTTGTTTTGGGTGAGGGTACCCGTTTTATCCGTGCATATCACTGTTACAGATCCGAGGGTTTCTACAGAGGTGAGCGTTTTTATCAATGCCTTTCTTTTAGCCATTCTCTGACTTCCCATTGCGAGGGAGAGGGTGACCGTGGGAAGCATCCCCTCAGGCACAAGGGCTACGATTACTCCAATGGCAAAGATAAAATTTTCCCAGAAAGTCCTTCCGATGATGTGTCCTATGCCGAAAAATACAGCACCGATAACTGTTGCAATAAAGGCGATAATCCTTGTTGCCTTGACAATCTCTTTCTGAAGAGGCGTTAATCCTCTTTCCACCGCACTTGTGAGGTGTGCTATGCGGCCAAACTCTGTACGCATGCCTGTTGCAAATACTACGGCCTTTCCGGAGCCGCTAACTACAGTGGTGCTTGCAAAGGCGATATTTCTGCTTTCAATTAATTCGCCCTCGCATGGCTCGTGCTGTAAAGGCACCGGCTCCGATTCGCCGGTGAGGGGTGCATTATTCGCCATAAGATATGTGGTTTCTATGAGTCTTGAATCGGCAGGAACTTTATCTCCCTCTGAAAGGATTATCAAATCGCCTGGAACCACATCTTTTGCATGTACCTCCTTTTCTACTCCTTCTCTGATTATCCTTACTTTGAATGGTAGGAGAAGCTTTAATTTCTCGATGTATTTTTCAGCCCTGTATTCCTGAACAAATGCAAAGACTGCATTAATGACTATTACACCCACGATTGCAAATCCGAGGTTTATCATCCCTTCTCCAGGATGGATATACTCTGACAAAAAGGCAAGTCCAGACCCTATCCAGAGCAGTATGGCGAGGAAGTGGGTGAATTGTTTGAGGAACCTTATGGAGAGAGGGGTCTTTTTTACCTCTTTAATCTCATTTGGCCCGAATTCCGAATAACGCTTTTTTGCCTCATCTTCTGAAAGGCCGTTCTCGGATGTAACGAGACTTCGTAGAACTTCTTCTTCTTTGAGATTGTTGATTTTCATCTTATAAATTTCTGAACATCGTGGGATGGTATTGGAGCGGTTTCAGCAGTTCGAAGTTTCGCCGTGATGGCGAAACCGAGCTGGTGCCTCGGAGACGAACACGGATGTTCGTCGAGAATGAGCGGAAATACTATCCCACGATGTTATAAGCATATCTAATCTTCATGTCTCGGTTTTAGTATTATCAAATCGCAGGGCGTCTCCCTTAAGACATTCTCCACAGGGTTGCCTTTAATGATGGATGACAGAAGCCCCCTTTCACTGGCGCCCATTATTACGAGGTCATGCCTTTTTGAAGAAGCCTCTATGGTTATGCTCCGTGCTGTAATACCGGGTGCAAGCCTGCCTTCATGAGCAATCTCGTATCTTATAAGGTGCTCCATAAAATCTTTTATGTTTTCAGGCAATCTCTTTTCCCACTGGGCAGGCGTGAGATGTATCTCCCCGTGGAAGAATTTTGTAATAGGCTTTGTAACATGAAAAATAAAGACCCTTGAATGAAAACACTCTGCCATCCTTGCGGTGAAATATGCTCTCTCCTTTATATGATCGATCCTTGCCTTTAAAGGGACAAGGATTTTGTGAGGGTGTATCTTCCCGGTATGGACAACTCTTACAAGAGCTACCGAGCACGGGAGCTTCAGGGACAGATTTTGTGCAACTGTGCCTGCATAGAATCTTTTCTCGATGTCCTCTCTCCTGGTGGATGCAAAGGCTATATTGATTTCTTCATGCTTAACAATCTTTTCGATCTCTTTTACAGGTTCTCCGGTCTCTGTTATGCTCTCAACTTGAATGCCCGTCTTCTCGGCTTCTATAAATAACCTCTTCATTGCGTCTTCAGCCTTTTCAAAAACGGATTGAGACATATCCTTTTCGGCAATAAAACAAGTATAGAACTTGGCTCCACAGACTTTTGCAAGGTTTAGTGCATAACGTGAAGCTATTTCAGAATTCAAATGTTCATTGACTGCAGAGAGGATTTTTTTATACATATTTAAACTATATCACATAAGAATGATGCAATAAGCAACAAGGCCTTAAATTAATATCCTTTAAAATGCAGTTAACACACTGCATATTTATCTACCCTAATATCAGCGATGTTGATACAGCAGCTCTATTCGCAAGGAATTTATTGATAAAAAATATTATAGATGCCTCTGGATTGTTCCTCTGACTTCAATAAATGCAGGCTTAAATATTTCAGCCTTTCTTCCAAAACATATACCAAAGCTTTCATGAAGCGGTATCTCGCTAAGATCCACTATTCTTTGCTTTATCGCCTCTGCAGCTTTTATCCATTGTATAGTCTTGCCATCTACATTTACTACTGTAACACCAGACTTCCCTTCAATTAAAAGAGCTACAGCAGCAGCGCCAGCCTTATAGCCAAAATTCACATCATATGCAGATGTTTGTCCACACCTTACAAGATGCCCGAGCACCATTTCTCTCACCTCAGGTATTTCATAAACCCCAGGTGCATACATTCCGGACTTTTTCATGAATTCTATTACCTCTGGATCATTCTTGAGCCTCTTTTCAAGCTGCTGCCTTATGTATTTTCCAGCGCCAGCAAGTTTCTTATGACCAAACGCATCAATACCTGCAGCTTCATCATAAAGCAGTTCTCCTGTTGCTGTTTTTATGCCTTCTGCGACCACTATAACATATGTTCCAGCCCTGACATCGCTTCTAAGAACCCTGTTAAAGTAAGTGGTCTTCATATGTTCATAAACAATATCAAAGTCAACTGGTATCTCTGGTATCAAAATACAGTCAGCCTCTGCGCCAATGCCTCCTCTTAAAGCGGTATGACCCACGTACCTTCCAAAAACCTCTATTACCAAAACACGATTATGACTAAGACCTGTTGTCTTCAGGTCTCTTGTAAAGGTAGCTATCCTATTCACTGATGAGTCAGCGCCAACACTATATGGCTGCAAGTCTAAATCCATAGTCTTTGGCACATGGATACACGGAATGCCTTGTTCAAAGAGATCAACAACAACGCTCCCTGTGTCATCACCGCCGCTTATTACCAATGCATCTATATTGAATTTTTTGAGTCCGTCTTTTATCCTTGCATAAGTATTAGGGTCCTTGATTTTACTTAATTTCACACGGGAGTGGCCTGCTTCAGATCCAGCTAAAGACGCCTCAATCTTGCTAACCCTTTCAGCATCAAGCAAGACCACTTTGTCAAACTCTGACAGGTTGTAAAGACCAGAATAACCATTAGGGACAATGACTGATTCAATGCCTAATGAATAGGCGTATCTTGAGACACCTTTAATTACTGCATTTAGACCCCCTGCATCTCCTCCGCTTGTAATGACGCCAATTTTTTTGATAGATGCCATAAAAACCTCCTTTTTTTTAGAGACCGTAATGCGTTATGAGTAATGAGTAATGAGTAATGAGTTCAAGGATCTCTTGCTCATCACAGATTACTGATTACGCATCACGACCTTTATTGTATTCCTGTATTGACTTTATGCTCAATTCCTTCTTTAACAACATCTCAATGGCCAGCACTACTGCCTTTGCACCTGCGATTGTAGTAGTATAAGGTATTTTATACTGTAATGCGCTTCTCCTGATAGACATGGAGTCTTTCTGCGCCTGGGCGCCTGTAACTGTATTTATTATAAAACTTACCTCTCTGTTTTTTATCATATCTACGACATGCGGCCTTCCCTCCATTACTTTATTGATAACTTCAGAATGAATACCGTTGTCAGACAGATATTTAGCTGTGCCGCGGGTCGCCATGATCGAAAATCCCATTTCCGTCAGTTTTTTTGCAAGTTCAAGCGTCGCGCTTTTATCCTTATCTTTAACACTCAGAAAAATTTTACCTGATGTCGGGATTTTATTGCTGCTTGCTGCCTGTGCCTTTGCATAGGCAATGCCGAAATCAGCATCAATGCCCATTACTTCACCAGTAGCCTTCATCTCCGGGCCAAGGATAACATCAACTCCCGGGAATTTATCAAAAGGAAAAACCGCCTCCTTGACAGCCACATGTTTTATCTCCTGCTCTTTGAGCAATCCAAGTTCTTTAAGTGACTTGCCTGCCATTGCCTTTGCAGCCATTTTTGCGAGCTGTGTGCCAATCGCCTTGCTTACATACGGTATAGTTCTCGAGGCCCTCGGATTCACCTCTAATATGTATATTTCATAATCTCTTGTTCCATGTTGTTCAGTTCTTTTGACTGCGAACTGAACATTCATCAGTCCGATTACATTGATCTCACTGGCAAGCGCCTTAGCCTGATTCTTTATTTCATCGACAATATCATATGACAATGAATAAGGTGGAAGAGAGCATGCGGAATCTCCTGAATGTATCCCTGCCTCTTCTATGTGCTCCATAACTCCGCCAATTACAACATCCACGCCGTCGGATATTGCATCAACATCAACCTCTATGGCGTCTTCGAGATATTTGTCTATAAGAATCGGGTGCTCAGGCGATGCCTTTACGGCCCTTTTCATGTAATCTATAAGGGATGTCTCATCATAAACTATCTCCATCGCCCTCCCGCCAAGAACATAAGATGGCCTTACCATTACAGGATAGCCTATCTTATTTGCAACAGCCACGGCCTCTTCGCAAGACATTGCAGTGCCGCTGTCAGGTTGCTTTAGATTGAGTTTATGCAGCAGTTCTTTAAATCTCTTTCTGTCTTCTGCCCTGTCAATGGAATCTGGGGATGTGCCGAGGATTTTTACCCCTTCCTTTTCGAGAGGGACAGCTAATTTTAAAGGCGTCTGGCCTCCAAACTGAACTATAACACCCTCCGGCTTCTCAAGATCGATAATGCTTAAAACATCTTCAATCGTTAATGGCTCAAAATAAAGTCTATCTGCGGTGTCGTAATCTGTGCTGACAGTCTCTGGATTGCAGTTGATCATTATTGTTTCATAGCCAAGTTCTTTCAGTGCAAAGACCGCATGAACACAGCAATAGTCAAATTCTATACCTTGACCTATCCTGTTTGGACCTGAGCCAAGGATTATAACCTTTTTGCGGTTAGTTGGATTTGATTCGCATTCTGTTCCGTGAACCGTGAACCGTGAACCGTGAACCGAACTAAAAAGCTTTTCATACGTTGAATAAAGATACGGAGTATACGCTTCAAACTCAGCAGCACAAGTATCGACAAGTTTATATACAGGTTTTATCTTAAGCTCATTCCTTAATCGTCTGATGTCAGCTTCTGTTTTTCCTATTAATTCAGCAATCCTCTTGTCAGAGAAACCATATTCCTTTGCCTTGCGCAGAACATCAGAAGTTAAGAAGTTAAGAAGTTGAGAGGTTGAGAGATTTTCATCTTCTTTTGTTTTCTCATTTTCTGAATCACTTATCCTCTTGATCTCTTTAAGTCTTCCCTCCATCTCCACAATCTGCCTTATATTATTTAAAAACCATGGATCTATCCATGTAAGCTCATGTATCTCTTCAATGCTTATTCCTTGCCTTAATGCCTGCGCTATGTTCCAAATCCTTTCAGCATTTGGAATCTTTAGCTTTGCCTTTATTTCATCTATTCCTGCATCAATAAAATCAAAGCCAAAAGAATCGATTTCAAGGCTTCTCAACGCCTTCTGTAAGGATTCTTTAAATGTTCTGCCTATTGACATTACCTCACCCACAGACTTCATCTGAGTTGTAAGTGTTGAATCTGCTTCAGGGAATTTCTCAAATGTGAATCTCGGGATTTTTGTCACCACATAATCTATTGTAGGCTCAAATGATGCAGGCGTCTCCCTTGTTATATCATTTCTTATTTCATCAAGGGTGTATCCTACAGCAAGCTTTGCTGCAATCTTTGCTATTGGAAAGCCTGTTGCCTTGCTTGCAAGGGCTGAAGACCTTGACACTCTCGGGTTCATTTCAATAACAACCATTTTGCCGTTTTTAGGATTTACTGCAAACTGGATATTTGATCCTCCGGTGTCAACGCCTATTTCCCTTATGACAGCAATTGCAGCATCGCGCATTATTTGATACTCCTTATCTGTCAATGTCTGTGCTGGAGCAACTGTAATAGAGTCCCCTGTATGAACTCCCATCGGGTCAAAGTTTTCAATTGAGCATATTATTACTACATTGTCTTTCATATCTCGCATTACTTCAAGTTCGTATTCCTTCCAGCCTAAAACAGATTCCTCCACAAGCACCTGACTTACAGGACTAAGCTTTAGCCCTTTTTCAAGGAGATCTCTATATTCCTCAATATTGTAAGCAATTCCCCCGCCTGTTCCGCCAAGCGTAAAAGCAGGCCTTAGAATTGCAGGAAACCCTAAACTTTCGATGATTTCAAGGCCATCCTGCATATTGGTTATGGCAGCGCTTTTTGGAACTTCAAGCCCTATTTTTCTCATGGCTTCTTTGAATAATTCTCTGTCTTCTGCCTTTTTTATAGCAGGGAGCTTAGCTCCAATTAACTCTACTTTATACTTTTTAAGAACACCAGATTCTGATAGGTCAACCGCAAGATTTAATGCAGTCTGGCCGCCCATTGTTGGAAGAATCGCGTCAGGTCTCTCTTTTTTGATAATAAGCTCTAAGATTTCTGGTGACAGAGGCTCAATATAGGTTGAATCAGCAATTTCAGGGTCCGTCATTATAGTGGCAGGATTTGAGTTCACGAGTGCTATTTGGTATCCTTCCTCACGGAGCGCCTTGCATGCCTGTGTCCCTGAATAGTCAAATTCGCAGGCCTGACCGATTACAATAGGACCTGAACCGATCAAAAGTATTTTTTTAATATCTGTTCTTTTTGGCATCCTTACCTCTCTATAAAATTTTTTATTTTTTTTGCGATTTCATTTGCCTCAGCAGGCTCTTCTGATGAAAATATTATAAACCCCTTGTCATTTTTAAATTCCACCTCTACTGTATAAAACTCCGATGTCTTTCCAAATCCTGGTATTATAGTACCGTGCTGAAGGGCAACCGTTTCCACAAGCCTTATACCATCAGGATTCTCAGGCGTTACTGATAGATAGTCCTGTCTAATATTGTTGAATTCTGACAGTGGAAATATTATTCTCTTTTTACCGACAATCCTTTCAATCTCGATATCGATATTCCCATTTTTCTTATCGATATTAACGCAGAGTATAGGTTCGAGAAAAACATATGTCCTGAAGACAATAAATAATATAACAAACAGCAATAATGCTGTAATGAAGCGAACAACGGTTATTTCAAAGCTTAAAGCAAAAAAAAATCCCAGCAGCATCACTAATGCGGCTGATGCAAGGCTTGATGCGAGTTCACGGTTATAAATCCCGCTGTGAAGCACGCTGCCTTTTTCTGCCTTGAAAGAGGTGGTGCTGAAGGTAAGCAGGTTATCTTTAATCTGGATATGATATTTATTTTCGTTGCTCATCACACATCATCTATTACTGTTAAAATACACCATCTTAGCGCCGCTTAGATGAAGCGGTATCCCAGCCTCTTTTGTCCACGCGCCTTTTTTGAAATATCTTTCGTCTGCTTCTGCGTGCAAGACCTTCCCGAAGAAAGCATAACATTCGCCTGTATCAACAGCCTTCCATAATTTGCACTCTATATGCCCAATACATTCATCGATTACAGGAGATTTTACAGATTTGGCCTTGCTGTATTTGAGTCCTGCCTTTTTGAACTTGTCCGTATCCCTGCCGGATATGCTTCCGCAAATCCATAATGTCTTCAAAAGCTTCTTCGTGGGGATATTTATCACAAACTCCTTTGTCTGCCTAATTAACTCTGCAGTATAACTCTCCTTTGAGACGCAGACAATCATAATAGGCGGTTCCTCGCTAACAGGTGTTGCCCATGCACACGCCATGACATTGGGTTTGCCATCTTTGGCAATGCTTGTGAGAAAGAAAGCCATCTTGGGATGCATGAGATGGTAGATGTCCGATTTTATTTGTTTCAACATTTTGCCTCCATTAAACCTGTCTGAAAAACAAGAAAATAGCCGTTAAAATGGTGTTTAATTTTAAGAATGCTGAATTGCTTTAGTCCAGATTTACCAAATACTATTTCTGCCTTCCTTAAATTATTTCTTTCTTCCTCATCATTGTGGCAAGGCAAAACAAAATTCAAAGTGTTGTCTTCAATTTCAGGATATTTCTTTGGATTTAGGATATTGCCTTCTGCTTTGACTTTAGCTTCTGGGATGAAGTGAAGTTTTACAGAAGCATTGCTAATATCCGGTTTTCTAACTTTGATATTTTCAAATAATTCCAGCAGACATAATTTTAACTTCCTGTTAATATTATCAGTACTATCATTCAAGTATTCATAAAAAGATTGACCTATTAGATCATCAGCCTTAACAGTTTCAAAAAAACTGCCATGAACGAGACAAGTCTTTACATTTGCATTTTTCCTACCTCTGACAAGATAGAAAACATCCCTCTTAGCTAAAGAATTAATATCCTCCCCTTTATCTTGCAGTTGTTTTTTAATATTGCTGGTAATTATTTTTCCTATTATCTTCTTGCCTGTTGGCATCGTTGAATCAAAAGAAGATATTGTATAACTTCTGCTATCTTTTAGCTCAATTAATTCGCCACCTATAAAAACCGTGTTATCCTTATTTAGCCGGATAATCATGTTAGGGAAGGCAGTTCTATTTACAAAGGAAAACAAAGAGGCATCAAAAGGGAAATATTTAAACGATTCAGTAAGCTTAAGATACCGTCTTTTATCATTAATATTTTTGAAAAAATGGTATATTGAATACATTTTAATTACTTTAATTACTCCGTATCAGGCAAATTTATTTCCTGTAAATTCTTACTGTTAAAAATAACTTGAAAGTTATTTGCTTCTGCTTCTTTCTTAAGGAATTTCAATATGCTTATGCTCTGAGGAGTCAGTTTATCTATTGAAAATTTTCTGTCAGTTGTAAGTTTTAAAACTGCAAGAGGTGAATATTCTTTCCCATTAACTTCCACATTTTTAAGATTTGAAAATAATATCATCCTCACAAGCCCATCTTTTATATCACTTATTGAAGGAAGCATAGATTTTTTACTATGCTTGCTTTCTATTAAAAAAATAGAATTGCCCTTTATTCCTACTTCATCACTGGTAAGAAAATAAAACCCTCCAAGATAATTCTTAATCGTCAGAGTTCCTTTCATGCCTGATAGTTTCTCTTTCGGCTGTAGCGTTAAACTCTCTCTGTTTTGCGCTCCTCTTGCTAATTCTCTTGAAAGAGACATGAAGCTTTCTCTTCCTTTGAGTATCTCTTGAATTCTCTGGCGTGCTGTTTCTTCAGAGTGCATCTCAATGTCAAGGTCTTTTGATATTTTCATATAGGCACTTAAAGCTCTTTGAGCAATATTGCCTATTTTTTCAATTTGAGAGATATTCCAATGTAGTGCATCTGATTGATAAGACAAAAGATTATCCAACTCCACCTTAATTTGCTCTGCATCAAATCGTTGGTTTGTTATTTTGTTTTTATATCTAACACTCTGCTCTGCATGTTTATAATAAGAAATAATTGTATAGACACCCAATAAACTCATTAAGGAAATAGTATCCCATTGTAAAAAATCCCTATCACCTCTTTTGCCTTCATCTTTTACAAAAGGGATAATAGTTACCTTTTTACCCGGATAGGCTAAAGAATCATATACTCTTGCATATGGATACGTCCTTGTCCTTTTTGCTGAAACCCACCAGCTTAATGCAATCTGCCTTTTTTCATCAAGCTTCAAAATAAATGCTCCATCTGCTGCTAATGCACTATCAAGACACTCTATCGGATGGATATTCAACTTCCTGCAAAGAAAAGGTGAATATTTTATCCCGGTTATCTTAGCCGACACATGCATATTTGACACCTTCTCTTATCATAACTTCAAAAGCATCACCATGTTTATATAAATCTGATTGCCCCTCAAAGCCAATTTTTTTCTTAATAATAGGAATAAGATCTTTCTTAATTTCTATCCCGATGCTGTTTCGTTTTAAATCTCTTGCAACCTTCATTGTTGTTCCGCTGCCGCAAAAAGGATCAAGAACGGTTTCGCCTACATAAGAAAACAATCTTATAACTCTGTATGGCAATTCTTCTGGAAAAGCTGCGATGTTTTTTTCCAAAGGTGAACCAGGCAGGACATTAGTCATCTCCCACAAAGTCATAAACCATTTATTGTCCTGAAATTCCTTCAAGTCAACTTTTGAAGCCTCTCTAATCTCTCTTGGAATGGATTTATAATCAAATTTCCCCTTCTGAAAAATGATTATGCTTTCTAAAAGATTATCAGGATAGAAATACATCGGATATGGATTTTGCAGCATAACACCACTTCTTCTGCTAATTCTTAAATAACCTTCAGGTTTTTTCCAGATAATTCTATCTCTATATCGGAAACCAGCATCAAGAAATATTCTTGTTGCATCTGCTACAATCGGATATTTATCACCATTTATAAGCATATCATCAATATTCAATACAAAAATTCTGCCATCGTGAAGAACTCTAAAAGACTCTTTTGCAACTTTCCTTAGAACTCCTAAATACTGGTCGTAATCCTTGAACAATCCCTCATAATCAAATGGAGCATTAAAATACGGTGGCGAAGTAACAATCAGATGAACTTCTCCATCAGATATTTCTTTCATGCTCATGCAATTTCCTATTATCAACTTATGATGCGTTGCCATCTAACATCCCCTCTCTATCATCTCTCTGAATCTATTAAATAGATGGGTAGAGTCGTTCGGCCCGGGTCCTGCCTCTGGATGGTGCTGGACAGAAAATATTGGCAATTCCACGTGTTCCATACCTTCTTCCGAGCCGTCAAACAGGTTTTTATGTGTCATCTTCACTTTTCCGCCAAGGCTGTTTATGTCAACGCAGTAATTATGGTTCTGTGAGGTTATCTCAACCCTGCCTGTCTTTAAATCCTTTACAGGATGATTTCCTCCATGATGACCGAATTTGAGCTTATATGTTTTTCCACCCATTGCAATGCCTAATATCTGATGACCAAGACATATCCCGAAAATCGGCTTTTTAGCAAGTAATTTCTTTGTATTCTCGATGCCATATGTAACTGTCTGGGGATCCCCAGGACCATTGCTTAAAAGTATCCCATCAGGATTCATCTCCAGGACTGTTTCTGCGGGGGTCTGGGCAGAAACTATATTAACATTGAATCCAGCCTCAACAAGATTTCTGAGGATATTAAGCTTGACTCCGAAATCGTAAACGACTACGGACCGTGATGCGTGATGCGTGATGTGTGATGTGTCTTTATTTTCAGCCTTTAACTCATTACGCATTACTGATAACGCATTACGGTCTTTTGGCCATTTCCAACATCCCTCATTCCATGTATATATCTCTTTCGTCGTTACATCTTTTACGAGATCAAACGATGATATACCAGGATGCTTTTTTACTTTTTCAAGAAGACTTCTGGGGTCTAAGTCCACAGTAGAGATTATACCCATCTGAGCGCCATTATTCCTTAAATGCCGTGTCAATGCCCTTGTATCAATGCCTTGAATAGCTGGAATATTGGATTTTTTCAGATATTCGTCGAGGCGCATAGAAGATCGCCAGTTGCTCGGAAAATCGCAAGCCTCCTTCACCACAAAACCCTCTGCCTTTATGCCTCCTCTGGATTCAATATCCTCTTCATTAACGCCGTAGTTGCCAATTTGGGCATAGGTCATGGTTACTATCTGTCCCTTATATGATGCATCCGTAAGTATCTCCTGATACCCTGTCATCGAGGTATTAAAGACCACCTCGCCTATAGTCTCTCCCTCAGAGCCAAAACCCATTCCTTCAAAAACAGTCCCATCAGCTAATACAAGCAATGCCTTACTCATCTATCCTCCAGATACAGATTTTATCACTCCCTCAAGCTCCTGCATAAATATCTCAAAACACTCTATCTCACGGAGTTTGTCATAAACTCGCTCATCATCAACTTTTATATAATGATGCACGAGCAGGTTTCTGAATCTTGCCATAACCGCCATGCACTTTAATGTTTCCTTGTTAAATTTGTCTGTCTCTATAAGAAGCTCAAAGCAGTTGCCATAATCAGATGGAGCTTTTTTAAGCAGTTTGGCTGTAAGGTGATAGCAAAGGTCTATAGCCGCCTGTCCCGCTATGATAAAGCTATATTTTGTATCCCTAATGCTGACGGGTGAAGACAGAAAAGTTTGTCTGTCAAGCCTCGCATAATTCTTCAAATTATCAAGGGCAACCTTTATCTCGGATATATATGCCGTTATTTTATCTTTGTCTATCATCAGGCGCTCATTATCTCCTCAAGCATATTTCTGCTTGTAATAGCATGATCATGATACATTGACCATATTTTTGTAACGAAATCCAACCATAAGTCTCCATTCTTGATAAAAAGCAATTCACCATGTGTAATTTTGAATGCAAGACTTAGCGGGGCATTGTTCAAAATAACTATATCTACAGGATATTTCTTCATCAACGATTCAAGCATTAACGCAAGGTTTATTGAATAGTCCATAAACTTATCAACAGACACAGCATTTTCATCCACAAAAACCGCTATGTCTATATCCCTAAAAAACGGCGCATCAGAGTCAATAAAAGAGCCGTAAATATAGGCAAATTGGATTTCCTCATGCTTCAAAAGCAAGGACTTAATAGTTGATATAGCCTTATCTCTATCTTTAACGTTGATGGTATATGTTTTAAATTCGGTCATTCTCTTATGCAAGCTACTTTATTCCCCTTCTTGCAAATTCCATCAATCCTTTCTGCGCCTCTTTAGCCATCTTACACTTTTTTGCTTTACTCAGTTTTATGCCCAGAGCAGTGCTTGCAGGATGAAGAATGGTCTGCAACTCATCTTTTTCTACAAATATCTCTTGTGGCATTACACCTATTTTTTCTATAAATTCAACAAAACTATCAGATATTTTCTGATAGTAATCTGATGGCTCTGTCATAATGACATTGAATACATAACCTGATAGACTATCTACAATAAACGTCACAAGTGGGAAATATGGACGTCCCTTCTCTTTGATAGGCATAGCAGGATTTATAAAAAAGTCCATCTCCCATTTTACTTTGGATTTAACGCTGTTTTTCTTAATGCCCGCCAACTTTAATTCATTAATCTGAATTGAGACTTTTCTTTTTTTCTCTCCAGCATCGGGGTGCACTATTTTATTTTTCCACTTGTCGTCTTCAAAATATCTGACAAGGCAGTCTCCTGTATTCAAAACATCCGGTAAAAAAGATACATCGTCTTTTACTTTTATGCAAATATAGACAGCCTGCTCAAGCGCAATTGTCAAAAATCTGCATTCAGCTTTTGTCAAAAACCATGGATAGTAATTTGGATTAAGTCTTCTGAAAACCGGATATGCTTTTTTGCCGCTAAACTTTAAACCGAGCTTCTTTATAAGCGCCGCATCATTTTTATCAATATATTTTCTATCGTCAAATGTTGCACTAATACAGTCTTGAATATAAAGGTTATCTTCAATGTTTTCGGGATTTGAGGCAATTGTTAAATAGCTTTTAAGACCGCTTTGCCCCATATAGACAATTAAACCGAAGACCTCACCGAGCGCTCCAAGAACAGTGCAATATCCGATTTCTCCATCTTCAGGGTTTTGCACCCCAAACAAATAATTGTCATACATCCAATTCCATGCTTCAATTGCTTTAAACTTCAAGGCAGCATCATATAATTTCAACCATTCATCTCTTGACGGTTCATTAGTCATGTCATCCTCCAATCATATATGTTC
Organism: Nitrospirota bacterium; assembly: GCA_037441185.1. Taxonomy (GTDB): domain Bacteria; phylum Nitrospirota; class Thermodesulfovibrionia; order Thermodesulfovibrionales; family Dissulfurispiraceae; genus JBBISP01. The sequence goes on from JBBISP010000020.1 coordinate 21,035, forward strand.
CCTTTACAGATCGTTATTACTGGCATGCCTTTCAGTTTCAACCCCTCAAACGGCGTGTTTTTACCCTTTGAGATAAATTTCTCGGGATTAACCTTAAACTCTTTGTTCATATCAACTATCGTAATATCAGCATCATCGCCAATTTTTAATGTGCCTTTTGTCAAATTGAGTATCTGCGCTGGGTTGAGCGCCATTTTTTCAATCAACTGAGGCAGGGACAAAGTCCCGCCTTCAACAAGGCGTAATCCAAGACTTAATGCTGTTTCAAGCCCTGAAATCCCGAATGGCGACTTATCGAATTCCTGAAGTTTTTCATCCCTGTGATGGGGGGCGTGGTCAGTAGCAATAACATCAATCGTGCCGTCCTGAAGCCCCTCTTTTACTGCCTCAACATCCCTCTCTGTCCTTAAAGGCGGATTCACCTTGGCATTGGTATTGTAGCCTTCAACCGCTTTTTCTGTTATGCTGAAATAATGGGGGCATGTTTCTGCAGTGATATTTATCTTCCTTTTCTTTGCTTCTCTTATCAGCCTGACAGAGCCTTCAGTGGATACATGCGCGATATGCAGTCTTCCTCCTGTTAATTCAGCAAGCAATATATCGCGCGCTACCATCACATCTTCGGAGGCTGTTGGTATTCCTCTTAATCCAAGGAATGTAGCAAGCCTTCCATCATTCATAAGCCCGCCTTCTGATAAATAAATATCCTCGCAATGGGAAATAATAGGCACATTCAATGCCTTTGAGTATTCCAGCGCCCTTCTCATTATTAGACTGCTCATAACAGGTCTCCCATCGTCAGAAAAGGCAACGCAACCTGCCTCGTACATCGTTGCCATCTCGGCAAGTTCTTCACCCTTTTGTCCTTTTGTAATAGCCCCTATTGGATATACATAACACGATCCCTCGGCATAGGTCTTTCTGATCACAAACTCCGTAACCGTCTTATTGTCGTTGACAGGATTTGTATTAGGCATGCAGCATACCGAAGTAAAGCCGCCCTTTATTGCAGCCATTGTTCCAGTTTTAATCGTTTCTTTATGCTCAAACCCTGGCTCCCTCAGATGTGCATGCATATCAACAAGACCGGGGAATACATAAAGCCCGGTAGCATCAATAGTCTGTAAAGGATATTTTCCTGTATGTTTGACATTTGCCCTCTGACTTCTGACTTCTTTTATCTTTCCATCTTCAATCAATATATCTCTTATCTCGTCAATACCTTGTGATGGACCTACAATACGCCCATTTTTTATAAGAATTTGGTTATTCATTGTCTTTTGTTCCACCTAATAAATAAAGAACAGCCATTCTTACAGCTATCCCATTTATCACCTGATTGAGAATTATAGACTGCTCTGAGTCTGCAACCTCAGAGCTAATCTCAATGCCCCTATTCATAGGCCCAGGATGCATCACTATCGCATCGCTTTTTGCATGTCTTAATCTGTCTGTGGTTAATCCCCACAGCCTAAAATACTCTCCTGTTGTAGGGAAAAAACCCCTGTCTTGTCTTTCCATTTGAATTCTGAGCATCATAATCACATCAACATCCTTAAGACCTTTGTCCATATCATAATGAACAGAAACTGATGAGTTAACTTCAAGATCTGGCATCAATGTTGGCGGCCCTATTAATCTTATTTCAGCATCAAATCTTGAAAGAAGGTATATATTAGATTTTGCTACCCTACTGTGAAGTATGTCGCCAACTATTGCTATCTTAAGACCCTCAAGACTACCCTTCTTTTCCATAATGCTAAATGCGTCAAGAAGGGCCTGAGTAGGATGCTCGTTTATACCATCACCTGCATTAATCACAGATGCCTTTGTATTCTTTGATATAAAATGAGGCACACCGCTTGAGGAATGCCTTATCACAATAAAATCCACGCCATAGGCCTCAATGGTCTTAATTGTGTCATAAAGGCTCTCTCCCTTAACAACGCTGCTTGCAGGTACAGAAAAATTAAACACATCTGTGCTCAATCTCTTTTCTGCAATTTCAAATGATGTCTTTGTCCTTGTAGATGGCTCAAAAAAAAGATTTACGACCGTCCTACCCCTGAGGGTTGGAACTTTTTTTATGTCTCTCCTTAATATATCCCTGAATGAAGATGCTGTGTTAAGTATTAACTCAATATCTGCCCTGGATAGCTCTTTGATTCCGACTAAATCTTTCATTCCTTTGTCTGCAACACCACTTTATCTTCAAGCCCCTCTTCCTCAAGCTGAACTTCTATATTTTCAGCCATAGAAGTGGGTATGTTTTTGCCAACATAATCAGCCCTTATTGGCAATTCCCTATGTCCTCTGTCAATTAGAACAGCAAGCTGTATCTGGGCTGGCCTTCCAAAATCCATGAGTGCGTCCATTGCAGCCCTGATTGACCTGCCGGTAAAAAGCACATCATCCACAAGCACTATTTTTTTATCGGTTATATCGCAAGGTATATCTGTCTTTCTAACAACTGGCTGTTCCTTTCTCATTCCAATATCATCTCTGTATAAGGATATGTCAAGGGAGCCTACAGCAATATCCACATTTTCGATAGTCTTTATCCTCTCAGAAAGCCTTCTGGCAAGATGTACTCCTCCACGCTGTATTCCGACAAGACAAAGATTTTCTGTGCCCTTATTTTTTTCTATAATCTCATGGGCTATCCGTGAGATTACCCTGCTAATATCTTTTTTGTTAAGAAGCTCTTTCATCACGAAGTCATAAAAAAAGCCTTCACCCTGTCTTCAGAGGAAGGCATATTATAGCTGTATTTATGTGCCACAGTATCTCCTTACCTTCTTAGCCTCGCAGAGCTATCATTAAAGGTAAACAATATTAAAACAACTTGAAGCTGAATGTCAAAAAATTTAATTATGATTATAAAGCTATTTAGTTTCGCAAAAATCAACAGAGCATTTAATGGCATCAAATGCGTAAAGTATTCTTTTTTCCCTTTCTGCTCTCTGCTCTGGATACGTCTGAAAAGTAATATTTTTAATGATTTTTAGGGCATCATCCTTAGAAATGATTGAATCTAAACCTTCTGATAATATTTCGCCTTTAACTACATCTATCAATCGAGCTGTTTCTCCATCAGTAATAACAGCATAAGGTATTTGATATGATTCCACAACTCGACAAAAGGCTATAGAATGTCTTTCCCATGATTCAAGAGAATTCACTGCACATTTGATAATGCAAAATATATGTCTATCTATTTTCAGAGCAATATCCGCTTTTACATTAAAAAATGAATTCGCAAGTTCAACCTTAAAATCCCGATTTATTTCTATATGTTCATTGCAATAGCCTTTCTGTAAATGCAAAAACTCTACAACTATTCTCTGTATATGAGTAAGCTCAAGATTGGATAAAAACTCCTCTGTCTCAACCTGTTTTGCTAATAATTCTTTCCTCTCTTCAGAGCTTGCTGGAATTTTACCTAATGGAATATAAGTTGGCATAATACCTTCATGGTGAATAGTATTCAGTTAAAAACTTTTTTACTATTCATTGTTCTTTATCCCTTCACTCCTTCTTTTAGAATAAGTCCATATTTTTCATGCTCAAAGGGATGAATAGTTGGGAATTTTGAGTAGAGCCATCCTCTGAATATGCTTCTCCCATTTTCAAAAACCTCAACTCTAACTGCTGGATTATTTGGAACATCGCTTGATGATGTAATTTCAGTCTCAGTCATTCTGAAATCAGGAAGAAACTCACCGACTACTATTTTCAGATTAGTATTTGGAACATTTAATTCAGAGCCGACATTGACAATATATTCGCTGCTCTTTTTTGAAGCCTTGTCCATAAATACTAATTTAACTTTATTCCACTTGCCCTTAACATTTGGGGGCACTATAATCTGTTTTTCAGGTTTAGCTGTATCGCCCTGAGGAGACATCGGCTGCATAGGAGCCTGCTGCATTGGCATTGACATCGGAGTCTCCTGAGATGTTTTTGGAACAGGCTGTTCTTCCTTTTTCTTACATCCACTCACTGAAACAGCCAATACTAACCCTAAAGTTACTGCTAATACCCTCTTATCCATCAAGTCCTCCTTTTATTTTAGTGAACAAATCACTATTCGTTGTTATTGTAATTAAAATAATAATATATTCAAGACGATAAATGCAACGAGCAGGATTGGCGGAGAGGCAGGGATTCGAACCCTGGGTGGAGTCGCCCCCACAACGGTTTTCGAGACCGCCCCGTTCAACCGCTCCGGCACCTCTCCACTGATTGAACTTCAAGACACTCACTTTATGCAGTATCTTACCAGCAGCATATAAAAAATGTGAAGTTTCTTCTTCAAACCCCTTTCGCCAATCTTTCTATGAGCGGAAGGGGCAGTCCTGACATTGCCATCTTGTCCTGTGTCTTTTTTATATCATATTCGATGCGATATAATTTTACTGACTTATTATCAATTACTGCATAACATGCCTTCGGATCTCCGTCTCTTGGTTGTCCAACGCTGCCCACATTAATGATATATCTCTCTGTATGCTCTATTTGAGCCTCATCTTTGTATGTAAGCATCTGTCCTGATTGCAATCTTTTGATTATAAAGGGTCTATGGCTATGCCCCAAAAGGCATATCTTATTATCAAAATAGTGGAAATTAATCTCTGCATCCCAGAGGGTTAAAAGATAATGCCAATGTTCTGGCTCTTTTGGTGTTGAGTGAACAACAAACAGTCTTTTATTCTCTATCTCCTTTGACAATGGAAGGCCTTTGAGTATAGAAATGCTTTCCATGCTGATTTTCTCCTTTGTCCACAGCACTACAGCTTTTGCATGCGGATTAAAATGCTCTATATCAGTTAGTCCCAATACAGCCCAGTCATGGTTCCCAGCAAGAAGTAATTTGCATTCTGAACTTAAAAGCGCCACGCATTCATCAGGATCAGGGCCGTAGCCTACTGCATCGCCTAAAAATAGAATATCAGAGATTTTTCTTCTTTTGATATCCTTTAAGACAGATTTCAGCGCCTCTATATTTCCATGGACATCAGAAATTACAGCATATCTCATTTTGATATTGACAGTATTGTCTTACTATCTTCTCCCGAATACCATTAATGATACAGCAGGTAGCGTTTTGCCAATTTCCTTACAAATAAAGAACACTCCTCGTTCCACCATTCCTCCATCTCATTAAGGGGTGTGCCTTTTTCTATATCATTCCTGAGTCTATCACACCCTGCAAGTATATCTATAGGCATTTTTAGTGTCTCATACTCGTAAGGAGGATTCTTCCAGCGGAATTTATCAGGATAAAGGTCGTGCACTGCTTTAATAATTAAGACCCCTGTTTTAAAGGGTTTGAATCTTTCTCTATCTGTGACATGAATCTGTGCGCCTCCACAAAGCTCACCTGTATATTTTTGAAATGTAGGCTGAAAATACATAGGCCTGAAAATCGCTCCCTGTAATTTAAATTCATTAATATGCTTTACCAAAATATCAGAGCATATAAACGGCGCTCCAAAAATCTCAAACGGCATTGTTGTGCCGCGACCCTCGCTGATCATTGTCCCTTCCAAAAGACACATGCCAGGATATACTATTGCAGTATCCAATGAAGGCATATTTGGAGATGGCAAGATCCAGGGCAGGTTTGTATCATTAAACCACATCTTCCGCTTCCAACCATCCATGCGTATGACATAAAAATTTAGAGATGGATAAAACTCATTTCTCAGGTAATTTCCTATTTCTCCAATTGTCATACCGTGCCTTACTGGAAGCGGCCTCATGCCTACGAAAGATGAATAATTCATGTCATTCACAGGCCCTTCAGCAATATGCCCTCCGATGGGATTAGGCCTGTCAAAAATAACGACTGCTTTGCGATGCTCAAGACACGCCTGCATGCAGAGTTCCATTGTCCATATAAAAGTGTAATAACGAGCTCCCACATCCTGCAGGTCTATTGCCATTACATCAATATCCTCAAGCATCTCAGAAGTTGGTTTTCTTGTTTGGCCATAAAGGCTATAAACGGGAAGGCATGTCTTTTTATCTTCAAATCCTTCCCACTCTACCATGTTGTCCTGTGTTTCTCCTCTTATGCCGTGCTGAGGGCCAAAAAATGCCTTTAACTCAAAATTTTTTGATTTCAGCGCAATATCTTCTGCATGCTGTAGCTTTCTGTTTACAGACGCAGGATGCACCACAAGTCCTACCCTTGCGCCTTTAAGTTGTTTAGGCCAAGCCCTTTGTATTCTATCTAAGCCTGTCAAGGTGAGCATATCAATATTTTAGAGGTTTTTTATTAGCTCTTCATTCAGTGTTATTTAACCGAAATTAGTTCCACATCAAAGATAAGGACTGAATTTGGTTCGATGACACCGCCTGCTCCGCGCTCACCATAGGCAAGATCTGATGGAATAAAGAGCTGCCAATTAGATCCTTCTTTCATCAATTGAAGCGCCTCTGTCCATCCTGCTATAACCCCGTTGACAAGAAATGTTGCTGGCTCTCCCCTTTTGAATGAGCTGTCAAACTCAGTGCCGTCAATAAAAGTGCCTCGATAATGAACAGTCACAGTATCTGTTAATTTAGGCATCTTACCAGTTCCCTCTTTGATAATCTTGTATTGCAAACCGCTAGGCAATGTGATAACACCCTCTTTTTTCTTATTCTCAGAGAGAAATGCTTCTTCTGCTGTCTTATTTTTTTCAGCAAGTTGTTTCACCTTTTCAGCCTGCTTTGCCATCAACTCCTTTTGTAATGTCATCATGGTCTCAGTAATCTCGCTTTCTGTCATTAATGGTTCTTTTCCGGTAAGTATATCTTTTATGCCTTGTGAAATAATGTCTGGATCTACATCAAGAGATTGTCTTTTCAGATTATTTCCAATATCTAACCCGATACTATAGCTCACCTTATCTCTATGGCTCTCTAATGCCTTTTTTTCAGCAGCTTCAACATTGCTAATAAACAACAACATGATACTTAAGCTTGCAATCAATAACCTTTTCATCTTTCTTCCTCCTGTAATTAGTCACTCTTAAGAGCGCACATTGCATTCATTATACCAAAAAATCGTTTCAACCGACTAAAACTGTGACAACACCGAAAAATAGACATAGAAAATGTTAATTCCAGTCAAGGGAGAGGGGACTTTGGGAGACTTCTATGTCTATTTTTCGGATAATTACTGTTGAGGTTATGCATTTTCTTAAAGATTGGTTGTAGAATCACATGCTTGGATCAGATAGAAAATATGGGCAATTTTTGAACAGTAAAGGGATTATGTAACTCCGGTAAGCCTGCGTGTAGGTTTCGCTTTTTTGTTGACAAATATTTTTTCGCTATGCTATTTTTAGCAAGAATATTAGAGCCACGAAGGCCTAAAAAGACCAGCAGGTCTCCAGCCAATAAATTTAATAGCTGGATAAATTAAGCCTTTGTGGCTTTTTTATTTTAAAAATCAGGAGGGAGCATGGAAATTCAAACTTTAAGGTTAAAAAAAGACGGCAGAGAGTTAAAGCATCAAGGCATTAGTCTAAAAAAATTAAAATTATTTTCAGTTTTTATTTTTTCACTTTTCATTCTTCACTTTTCATTGACTCCTGTTTCTCATGCATCTCACCCACTTATAACAGACGACGCTGGCACAATGGGCAAATCAAATGCGCAGATCGAATTTAACTTTGAATTCAGCTATGACAAAGAAAGAGATAACGGGATAAAGATAAAAGAAACAGGCACAGAAATCGCATCTTTTTTATCTTACGGAATTGCAGACAACATTGACATTGTCTTAGGAGTGCCATATCAATGGTTCAGAATTAAAGAGGACGGAGTTCTTACTGAAAAGGAAAACGGATTATCAGATGTTTCTTTAGAAATAAAATGGAGATTTTATGAGAAAGATGGCTGGGGCATTGCTTTAAAGCCTGGCATTGCTCTCCCAACAGGGGATGAGGGCAAAGGACTCGGCACAGGAAGGGCAACATATAGCATGTTTTTTATAACAACAAAAGAGCTTGAGCCATGGACTTTTCATATGAATCTTGGTTATATAAGAAATGAAAACAAGCATGATGAAAGAAAGGATATATTGCACGCATCTGTTGCTTCGGAAGTGGAGATTATAAAAAATCTCACTGCTGTTGTAAATATCGGCGCAGAAAGAAATCCGGACAGGGAATCCAATACTCACCCTGCCTTTATTTTGGGCGGTTTAATTTACACTATTAATGAAAATTTTGATATTGATGTTGGCATTAAAAAGGGGTTGAATAAGCCAGAGACAGATTTAGCACTGCTTGCAGGAATAGTTATAAGATTTTAAGTAGGTAGGAATCAATAATGAGACGGGTTGGATATTTAATCATGACTGCTGTTGTTTTATTTGAGATCGACGTTGTTTTTTGGGTAAAAACAAGGGGAATAAAAAAGTAGTGCATATATCAGAAGGCATACTGTCTCCATCAGTGCTTGCAGTTGGATTTGCAGTTAGCGCAACAGGGACTGCTATTGGCTTAAAAAAAATGAAGATAGAAAAAATTCCTCAAGTTGCTGTTATTTCATCAGCTTTTTTTGTTGCCTCTCTTATACATATTCCTATAGGACCTGCAAATGCCCATTTAATAATGAATGGACTAATGGGAATTCTGCTCGGATGGATGGCATTTCCAGCAATATTAGTCGTTCTTATGCTTCAGGCATTAGTCTTTCAGTATGGAGGATTTACCGTCTTAGGTGTAAATACTTTTATTATGGCAGCGCCTGCAATTTCAACATATTATTTATTTAGATATATCGTTATCAATGGAAGGCAGATTGCTGTTGCCCTTGCAGGATTTTTAACAGGCACAACAGGTGTCGGGCTTGCAGCATTACTCCTTACAATTGCGCTGATAAGCACTGGAGAGGAGTTTACTGATGTTGCAAAATTAGTGATTCTTGCCCATCTGCCAGTTTTTATTATCGAGGGTGCAATAACATCATTTTGCGTCTTGTTTTTGAAAAGGGTAAACCCTGAGATTCTACAGAAGGTATCATGATTAAGAAGACTATTTTTTTGGTGGTTATCTTTATATTCTTCGTATTTAAAGGGGATGTTTATGCGCATGGGCTCAATGTCTATGCCTATGCGAAAGACGGGATTGTGCATGTTGATGCTTATTATTCAGGCAGGGCAAAGTGCAAAAACTGCAGGGTTGAGGTTTTTGAGGCAGTGGGCGGGGAAAAGGTGATTGAAGGGGTCACTGATAGTAACGGCATGTTTTCATTCAAAATAAAAGAGGCAGTATCCCTAAAAATTATAATTAATGACAGGATGGGTCATAGGGCTGAATATCTATTTAATAAATAATAAGGATTTATCTGACGGCATGAAAACAAAAGAGGGTTTTGATGCACCTTGAGGAATTTGCAGAAGGCAGTTCTTTTATCCACAAGCTTGACCCAAGGGTTAAGTTTATAACATTTATACCATTTGTTGTAATTATAGCGGTAATGCAGGGAATAAAAGCTCCTTTTGCAGGACTGATCGTTTCGATAATTATGGTTTTAGCTGCTGGCCTTGACGCCCGAAGGCTCTTAAACAGACTTTTGATTGTTAATATCCCTGTGCTTTTGCTCTGGTTTTTTTTGCCTTTTAGTCATCCAGGAGAAGAACTTTTTAGTATATATAATTTTTCTGTAACATCAGAAGGTCTTCTTCATGCGCTCTCAATCACCCTTAAGACAAATGCTATTGTTATTGCCACTATTGCTATGCTTGGCACTTCAGAAGTCTTCTCTCTGGCTCACGGCCTTGTACATCTTCATGTTCCGGTCAAGCTGGTCTATCTTTTTTTCTTTTTTTACCGGTATATAAGTGTTATTCATAGCGAATATACACGGATCAGAAGGGCGATGGCTGTGAGGCGATTTAAGGCTAAGACAAATGCGCATACATATAGAACGATTGGAAATCTAATAGGTATGGTGATAGTAAGGAGCTATGAACGGTCTCAAAGGATTTATAGCGCTATGCTATGCAGGGGTTTTAAGGGAACATTTCCGGTTATCACCCATTTTAAATTTAAATTAAGCGATGCAATTTTCGGAGCTTTGATGGCTCTTATTACCATCTCCTTTGTTATGATATAAGGCATGAATACTACAATCATTGAAATTGAAAACCTGAGCTTTGGCTATTCGCATGACAGAAAGATTTTTGACGGCTTAAATTTCAGGCTCATGAGAGGACAAAAGATTGGATTAATAGGTCCAAACGGCTCAGGCAAGAGCACTCTTTTTCATTTAATAATGGGACTGCTTAAACCGGTGTCAGGGGATATTAAAGTATTTGACAAAAGCAGGAAAGAAGAAAAGGATTTTGATGAGGTGCGCCAAAGAATCGGACTGCTTTTTCAAGACTCAGATGACCAGCTTTTCTGTCCTACTGTTGAAGAGGATATAGCCTTTGGTCCGCTTAATCTTGGGAAGACACATATGGAGGCGCAGTCAGTTGTAAAGGAGACCTGTGAAATGCTCGGTCTTAGGGGTTATGAAAAAAAGATAACCTACCGCCTCTCTGGAGGTGAAAAAAGACTCGTTGCCCTTGCTACTGTAATAGCGATGAAGCCTGATTGTTATTTGCTCGATGAGCCTACTTTAGGGCTTGATAAAAGGTCAGAATCTGTGTTTTTAGAATATCTCAAAAAGTATGCAGATACATATATTGTGATAACACACGATACAGATTTTTTAAAAAATGCGACTGATATTATTTATCTCATAAAAGATGAGAAGATAACGATAGTCTGATAAATTTTGTTTTAAAGGAGATTTTATGGACGAACTTAAAAAATTAAAACATCTGCTTCATCACTGGATGCATCATAACGATGAACATGCAGAGACATACAGACAATGGTCTGATAAGGCATTATCCATTGGAAATGAAGAACTATCAAGGGTTCTTAGAAACCTTTATAATGAAACAAAGAGATTAAACGGCCTTTTTGAAAATGCTATGAAGTTAATTGATTAGCATCAAAATTTATTGCGCTTTCCCTATCAATACAGAACATTCAGCATGTCCAAGCAGACTTCTGGATACGCTTCCGAGCATTCCTTTGACCCCTCTCATTCCGGCGCTGCCCACTGCGATTATATCAGAGGTTAATTCCTCTGCTGTATTTAATATCTCTAATGATGGATCTCCAAATTTTATCGAGACATTTATTTTTGCGAATCGGCCGTTTAAAAGTTTCTTGGCATTCTCTATGATTTTGTCTGCCATGCCAAATTCTGTTTCTCTCATCTTTGCTATTTCCTCTTTAATTTTGTCATCGACCTCCATCCAGTATCTCTCTGGAATATCCATGTGAGCTGTGCCTATTATATTGAGTATTGTAATTTCTGTGTCTTTTGAAAACGGCATGGAAGATAAAAGCCTTCCTGTCTCTGAAGCGTATCTTGAGCCATCCACTGCATAAAGAATCTTTAATGTATTTGTTGTTTTCCAACGGGGCTGTTTAATGACAAAAACAGATTTTTTAGAATTAATTGCCACTGCTCTTGTTGTGCTGCCTATCAAAAGGGATTTTATGCCTTTTAAACCCCTTGCTCCCATTACGATAAGGTCAGCGTTAGAATTAATTGCTGTATCAACAATGACGCTATCGGGGTATCCATCCATCAATGCAGTGCTGAGCTTTGCATTGATATTTTTAAGATTGCTCAGGGTGGAATCCAGTATTTTAGAAGCTACCTCCTGTTTAATCTGCTTAAGACTTGCATAGTATGATTCTTTATCATCTTTGAAAGGTACTTTTGATATGACATTTAGCACAGTAATTTCATCATCTGATGTGAAATTTAGACGTGTCAGAAACTTAGCAGCCGCTTCTGAGTATTCAGAGCCATCTGTTGCAAGCAATATCTTCATTTTTGCACCTCATGGATGATTTATTAAATTAAGAATAGCACATAATGCCTTACTTTACAATTTTACATCTAAGTTGATATTATAATTCGGTCTTGGAGAGGTGGCCGAGTAGGTCGAAGGCAGCCGCCTGCTAAGCGGTTGTGGGGGTAACACCTCACCCAGGGTTCGAATCCCTGCCTCTCCGCCAGTTAAGAATCAGGTCAAAATCATGGCATTTGCAAGCATAAGCCATTCTTTAGCGCCACTGCCTTTTTAAGAAAGCCCGCATCTTTTAAAAACTTGGCACGAATTTTGTATAATATTTTTATAGAGGCAAAGGAAAGGGTGATTTTATGAGCAAGGAAAAAATTAGAGAACTTGTATCTATATTGATGGAGTCTCCGCTATATGCAACATTGTCGGCAGATGAGGAACGTTCTCTGATAACAACATTAGCTGAGCGCTATCCGTTTCTTGTTTGTTGCAAGAGTGAAGAAATAGAGACTCACTAAATAAAGTTGGCACTCAAATGTGGGGGATATAACCCTTTTAATGAGTGAAATCACTCACATTTGAGGTTTTCAATTCAGCAACAAACTGCTCGCCTGAAAAGATAAATCAATCAAATCTATCACAAGTAAGCTTTTGCCGTAACCTATTTCACTAAAATAAAATTAATCGAAATTTAGGCAAGCCTTTCTTCTCTTTATAATTTCTTACATCTTTTAACATCCCTATCTTCCTGCAACAGAATATGAAAAAGAGGTATGTGAAAGGGAAATTGGTTATTTTGACAAAAACAAAAAGAGGATGCGATATGATGATTTCAGAAAGCGCGGACTCTTTGTTGGCTCAGATGTTTTGGAAGCAGGATGTCGTACCGTTATTGGGCAAAGGCTAAAACAATCGGGTATGCACTGGTCGGTCAAAGGGGCCAATAACATTATAGCATTACGCTGTTGCCTGTTCAGCAATCGCTGGGAGGATTTCTGGGAGAATCGGGTGTGCGCCTAATTCCTTTTACCAATAAATTTGTCGCATACCCCTTTCTGTTCCTCTCCTTGACTATAAAGTTTTGTCTTTAGTAGACTAACCGCATGGAAAGAAAGATAATCAAGGCATTTGAAGACAGCATAAACATAAAGGGAAAATTCGTTAAGGAAAACGCATCGATTATTGCAGAGGTGTCCAAACTAATAGCAGATGCCTTTAATGATGGCAAAAAGTTGCTTATATTTGGCAATGGCGGCAGTGCTTGCGATGCATCCCATATGGCAGCAGAGTTTGTGAACCGCTTTAAGATGGACAGACCAGGCTTGCCGGCAGTTGCTTTAAATACCGATGTGGCTGTTTTGACATCTATCGCAAATGATTACAATTATAATGAAATATTTTCGAGACAGATTAAGACATTGGCAGCTGAAGGAGATATTGCTATTGCAATAAGCACAAGCGGCAGCTCAAAGAATATATTAAAAGCAGTAGATGTAGCGAAGAAGAAAAAAATCATGATTGTTGCATTTACAGGGCAGAAAGGTGTTGAGTTTGCTTCCAAATGCGATTATGCTTTTGTCGTTCCATCTGATGATACCCCAAGAATTCAGGAGACCCATATAACGCTTGGGCATGTCTTATGCCAAATGGTAGAAGAGATACTCTTTGAAGCGCCAAGTAAAAAATGAAGGAATAAAAATCCTCGGAATCGATCCTGGAAGTATAAATTGTGGATATGGACTGATTCGATACTCCAAAACTCCAAAACTCCAATACATTTCCTCTGGCAGGATAGTTCTGCCTGCAAGCAAGCCGCTTCACATAAGACTCAGGGAACTCTATACATCTCTTGCAGATGTGATTTCTGAATATAAGCCCGATGAAATAGTAATCGAAAAGATATTTTTTGCGAAAGGCACAAAGGCAGCCCTTAGTCTTGGACATACGAGGGGAGTAGTCCTCCTTGCTGCATCTTCGACCGGACTTTCTATTTATGAGTACAGCGCCCTCGAGGTGAAAAAAGCAGTAGTGGGTTATGGCAGGGCTGATAAAAATCAGGTGCAAAAGATGGTAAGAGAAATATTAAATATTAAGCATCCATTATCTTTAGACAGCGCAGATGCACTCGCATTATCAATCTGCCATGCGAATAGACAACAGTATTTAGTGAACAGTGAATAGTGAAAAAATAACAATTTATTTGTTATTCTATTGTTTAGATATGGCCGGTAATAAAGATAAATTAAAAATCTATTCACTATTCACTATTCACTGATGTTATGATCGCATCATTGCACGGAAAGCTTTTATCTAAAAAACCTGATAGTCTTATAATAGATGTGGCTGGTGTCGGCTATAGCGTTCAGGTACCGTTGACGCTTCTTTCTTCTCTGCCGGATGAAAATAAAAATGTTTTTCTTTTTATTTATACCCATGTAAGGGAAGACGCCATTCAATTGTACGGTTTTCAGACAGAGGATGAAAAACGCATATTCACAACTCTTATTGGCGTATCGGGTATAGGGCCTAAGGTTGCATTAAACATACTCTCAACTATTTCGCCTGACAATTTTCACAATGCAATAAATTCCGAGGATGTGGATGTCCTATGCAGGGTGCCGGGACTCGGCAAGAAGACAGCCCACAGATTGATCCTCGAACTGAAGGGAAAGCTTCCATCCATTAAGGAGAAGAAAGACACTATTTATGACGATACCCTGTCCGCACTCGTAAACCTCGGCTATAAAAAGAATATTGCACAGGAAGCACTTGAAAAGGCATACAATAACGGCTACAGGGATATTGAAAGTCTTCTGAAAGAGGCGTTAAAATATCTGACAAGAGAATAAGCTTAATCCTCCATAGATTTACACAATGTAGCACAATGTGTTATTCTGTATTACAGGAGGTGATGCTGTGAGCACAACAACACTGACAATAAGGATAGACGAAGAGACAAAAGACAGGCTTGACAGGCTTGCAAAATCAACAGCGCGCTCAAAATCATACCTTGTGGCTAATGCCATAGAGGAATACCTGTCTATCAATGAATGGCAGATTCAAGAGCTTGCCGAGACAATAAAAAAAGCAGACCGTCCCGATGCCAAATTCGTCGACCATGATGAATTGCAGGCAAAATGGGAGGCAAAGATTGAGGATTAACTGGACTGATGAAGCAAGCAGTGACCTCGATGAAATTGAGCTTTATATTGCTGCCGCTGGAAGACCGCAGGCAGCAGTAAAAACGGTTTTAAGGATATTAAAGACTGTAAAGCAGCTATCTGAATATCCTGCGCTTGGAAGACCAGGCCGGATACAAGGCACAAGGGAACTGATAGTTTCAGGGCTGCCGTATATAATTCCTTATAGAATGAAAAACGGCGTTATTGAAATCCTCCGCGTATTTCACACATCCATGAAACAAGAGAGCGGGGAATAAAAAAGGCTATGGCAGATTTATTGAACATAAAAGAAGCGAGCGAATGGGCGAATAAAGAGCAAAAGTTATATCTTGTAAATTTTGAATTTATTTGTGGAGAATACGAGCAAAGATTTCATAGGCTATTTTATGCAAGAAATGCAAATTATTTAGAAAAGAAAGTTCACATCTATCTCTCAAATTATTACGGAGCGGCTTTGGCAGAAATAAATGATGATATTTACTATTATTGGGACAGCGAGGTTGCTGTTAAGTTGGACGGATATTCAGAAATTAAAAAACTGGAAGATATTATTTTAAGGATGCTTCATTAAAAGTATGCTTGACATTCATAGCGAGATATTCTTAGGTGATTGTAGAAAGGTTTTAAAAAGCCTCGACGATAATATTATTGACCTAATATTTACATCCCCACCGTATGCTGACCGCAGAATACATACTTATGGCGGCATTAAACCCGAAGAATATGTTGATTGGTTTTTGCCTATCGGAGAGCAGCTTTTAAGGGTTTTAAAACCTGATGGAACTTTCATTTTAAATATAAAGGAAAAAGCCGAAAATGGAGAGAGACATACCTATGTGCTGGAGTTGATTTTAGCTCTGAGGAAACTGGGCTGGCTCTGGACTGAGGAGTTTATCTGGCATAAAAAGAATTGTTATCCTGGCAAGTGGCCTAATCGTTTTAGAGACGCATGGGAAAGGCTTTTGCAATTTAATAAAACAAGAAAATTTAATATGTATCAGGAAGAAGTTATGGTTCCTGTCGGGGATTGGGCTAATGGGAGGTTAAAGAGGTTAAGCGAAACGGATATGATCAGAGACAATTCAAAAACGCGCAGTGGTTTCGGCAAGAATATATCAAACTGGCTTCAAAGAAACATGGCCTATCCGACAAATGTTCTGCATCTCGCGACAGAGTGTAACAATAAAAATCACAGTGCAGTGTTTCCGGAGGCGTTGCCAGAATGGTTTATTAAACTATTTACAAAAGAGGGCGATTGGGTGTTAGACCCGTTTATGGGTTCAGGAACTACTATTAGGGTTGCAAAGAGAGTGCT
>JBBISP010000021.1:0-34820 GCA_037441185.1 Nitrospirota bacterium
ATATCGGCAATAAGATATTTATAAATGCAGGAAGCGTTGGAAAACCGAAGGATGGAGACTCAAGGACATGCGTATGTATTGTTGATATAACTCCTGATAATGTGAAAACGGAATTTCTGAGAATCCCCTATGACATCGAAAAAGCAGCCTCTGCCATCATTGAAAGCGGCCTGCCTTCATATTTTGCGGAGAAGCTGCGTCAGGGCAAATAATAAAATCTGAAACTGAAATTTAACCTCCATTTCATTACCATGTAACATTTTTCCGTTAAGCTATTACAGGAAATTATTAAAAAGTTAAAGTCCATTTTGAGAGGGAGGTGAGATTATGTGTCCTAAGTTTAACAATGGCATATGTGATATTGCCGGCATAGAGCCCGAGTATGTTGGAGATGTCTGTAACCTGAGGAGGAAGATTGCTGTTTACCTGAGCCAGAATCAACATGAACAATTTCAGACAAATTTAACCCTGCCTTAATAGTCATGTAACATCCATCTGTTATGCTCTAATGGAAATTGGAGGTGAATAATGGGAATGAGTTTGATGACAGCAGACATAATGGCATTCGAAGCCGTCTGCCCATACTGCAATATGGAGACAGAGATATGCGACGCGTCATGTTCATCTTTGGAAGTTGACGAAAGGATGAGAATTAAATACTGCGCAAACGAAGATTACGATGACTGTCCAATATTTTTAGTAAAAAAATTACAAAGGAGGAGGTGATGCCAATGTGTCCTGAATTTAGAGAAGGTGTCTGTGAAATTGCCGGTATCGAACCAGAAGAAATAGAGTGTGTTGGTGAAGACTGCTGTCTCAGCAATGACTGGGAAGAGTGCAAGGTCTATATCTCCCAGTTTTTCCTTGACCCTGATGAAAAGCTTGCAGCAGTAGCTTAATCACAACACCCCCCCCAACTCAAAGGCCCTGGAGCCAATCTCAGGGCCTCCTTTTTATCATAAAATTAACAGTGATTTAATAATCCTGTAACAAAATAGTGTTGTCAACAGGCTGGCTGAACAGGGTGCAAGACAAAAAATGCCGGAAGACCTCCGGCGTTTTTTCATTCCAAATTTAACACAACTTTTACACAGTTGTAATAATCCTGTAATAGGGAAACTGTTAGTCTAAAAGAAAAAAACAGGGGGAATCATGTTCAGGGCAATTGTATTTAGATGTCCGTATTTAAAAGGAAGCAATGACGGTGCAAGGTGCGATGCAGCATTATGCATTGCTGAAAACAATCTTATAAAGAACATAGACGGTGTCGATATAAAGCTGTGCATTAACAAAAAAAGACGCTTTGAATCATGTTATATCTATTCAACCAAATTAAGAAGATCAGCCATTAGCAAGCTGTCTGTGGAGATCCCATTATCTGACAGCCGTCCACATGCTTTTGGCAGTCTATGAGATGTAATGAAAATTTAACAATGCCTTAATAATCGTGTAACCATTATCTTTATATAATTGAGCATGACTACATTGCAAATACAAACCGAAACCGCAGTAAGCTGTCCTGTTTGCAATTCAGAAGCCATATACAAATACGGAAAAACAAAGACCGGAAAACAGAGATTCCAGTGCCTCATATGCGGAAGACAATTCAGTCAAGGTGCAAAAAAGCAGGAGATGCAGGGCAAGCCCCTCTGCCCTGAATGCGGCAAACCCATGCACCTTTATAAAATCGAGGGTGAGGTCATAAGGTTCAGGTGTTCTGGTTATCCGGAATGCAAGACATTCAGGAAGTTTAAAATAAAAGAGGAGGAGGAGTTATGAGCTATTACATGCACAATGTTCCGGGAAGGTTGAGGATTAAAAGCCCTGTTATCAAAAACAACAGGACTGTAGTAGACGAATTAAAAAAGAGCCTCAGCACGCTACACGGGGTCGCTGCTGTAGACATAAACCTTATCACCGGCAGCCTTCTGATAAACTATAATTCGAAGTCGGTTAAACACATGGATATCGTGGACATCCTGCAGAGAAAGGGTTACTTCGATGCATCAAAGGCAATAACAAATGACCAGTATATACACAGCGCAGCATCAAAGGCAGGCGCTATAATTGGCAAATCCATCTTCGGCGCCTTTGCAGGAAGGGCATTGGAAGGAACGCCCCTGTCATTTCTGGCCATTCTTATATAGAAACCCATCTCTACCCTCTCTCCTGCGTACAGCGAGCAGATACTCCACAATTTTAAAACCTTTTCTCAACGTCCCCGTCATAGGTCTTACATCTCTTCAGACAGCATCTGGGCCCTATCCGTCAATTCCCAAGGAAGTCCTATATCCATTCTGCCAACATGCCCGTAAGCCGCAAGTTTTCTGTAAAAGCCTCCTTTGATTATTGAGGGGAGGTGCCTAAGATTAAACCGCTTAATTATTCCTGCAAGCCGGAAATCAAAATATTTCTCTATCCTTTCCGCAATATTTTCATCAGGGATCCTTCCTGTGCCGAAGGTCTCAACCTGAATACTCACAGGCCGTGAAAGACCAATGGAGTAGCTGAGCTGAACCTCGCATTCGTCAGCGAGGCCTGCCGCAACTACATTCTTTGCTGCATAGCGGGCTGCATAGGCGCCTATCCTGTCAATTCTCAAAGGGTCTTTGCCGCTCAATGCCGAACCGCTGTGTCGTGAATACTCTCCGTAGGTGTCTATTGCATTTTTTCTGCCTGTGAGTCCTGAATGGACAGACGGACCGCCGACTATAAATGGGCCGTCTGGATTTATGAATATCCTGGTTTTCTCATCAGGCTTGATCTCCTCGTCATGAAATACGGCATCGATGACGGCCTCCTTTATATTATCCCTGAGTCCCTTCAAGTCTGGCTTTGATGGCAAACTCTGGCTGGCAATGACTGTTATGCTGTGAATCCTGTACGGCCTGCGGTCTCTGTACTCCACACCTACCTGTGTCTTGCCGTCCGGCGAAAGATAGGGCAATATCTTCTGGAGCCTCACCGCAGTAAGCTTTCTTGCGAGCCTGTGGGCAAGCCAGATTGGAAGGGGCATGAAAGCCGGTGTCTGGTTGCATGCAAAACCAAAGACCGTAACCTGGTTCTTTACAGGTATGCTGTCTATCTCCTCTTCGGACAGGTCTTTCTCATCAAAGCAGCACTCCTCTTCAAAGGGCAGTTCCTTAAGGCTTGTGAGGACGCTGCACGTCTTGCCATTGAAGGCATGCTGCTCATAACCTATCTGGTTTATCACCTGACGTGCTATATTCGGAAAATCGATGCTTGCATCCGATGCAAACCGTGCTGCTATAAAGGCAATGGATGTGGACACAGCACACTCTGCAATGACCCGCGAATAAGGGTCCCGCTGAAGAAAATGGTCCACGATTGCATCGCTTATCTGGTCGCAGAGTTTGTCAGGATGTCCTTCTGTTACAGACTCGGATGTGAACATGAAATCCTTTTTCATACGAGAATACCTCCAGTCCGTCATTCCCCGACTTGACAGGGGAATCCAGTGTTCTTTAAAATTAAAAACTTCTGGATTCCCGCTTTTGCGAGAATGACATAAAATAAGGCTTTTTCAAGAGTCTCAAATTCTTAGCTCCATCACTCCATTACTCCAGAAGTTTTTGTTTGGTTGCTTCATTCACCAGCAGCGGCACTGCTGCACTTCCTCCAATCACGATGTAGTCAATTATATTTATTGGAGCGATTCCAAGAAGACCCCTCAATCCCGGAACCGCCATAGACAAAACCTGTAGGGCAAAGGAGCCTCCGAGGGCGAGATTTAAATATTTGTTAGCCGGTAATTTTTCCTTGTCGAAGATTGAATGCTTTTCTGAACGGCAGCTTATTGCATGCAGGAGTTGCCCCGTTGTAAGGCTCAGAAATGCCATTGTCCCTGCTCTCTGTCCCATACCGTAACGGGCTACGCCATAACCATAAGACCCGAGCGCTCCGGCAGACAGGACAGCAGACTCAAAGGTTATCCTCTTAAAATCCGAGGACTTTATAATGGGATCATGGGGATTTCGAGGCGGCTGGCTCAGAATATCAGGCTCAGGCATCTCAAGGGCAAGGGCAAGGCCGGGCGCTATATCT
This sequence comes from Nitrospirota bacterium, assembly GCA_037441185.1. Taxonomy (GTDB): domain Bacteria; phylum Nitrospirota; class Thermodesulfovibrionia; order Thermodesulfovibrionales; family Dissulfurispiraceae; genus JBBISP01. The sequence goes on from JBBISP010000021.1 coordinate 4,066, forward strand.
GACATCAGGTTAATCCATAGCAATTGCATTGCATTGAGAGGCTGGCCAAGACCGCCTGCAATGGCAGTGAACATGACCATTATCTCGCTCAGGTTTGTGGAAAGAAGGAAATGAACTGATTTTCTGATGTTGTTATAAATTGTCCTTCCCTGACTTATGGCGATAATCATCGTCTCCATGTTGTCGTCCTCGAGCACCACATCCGCAACCTCACGGGCAACATCCGTTCCTGTGTGTCCCATGGCAACCCCTATATCTGCTGCCTTTAGTGCAGGGCCGTCATTAATTCCATCGCCTGTCATGGCAACGATCCTTCCTGCGCTTTGCAGCGCCTGGACTATCTGGAGTTTATGTGCAGGGCTGACCCTCGAAAACACATGCACCCTTTCGAACACGGCCTTCATTACATCGTGGTCTATATTCGTCAGATGCGTTGAGTCGAGGATCTCGAGTTGCTCTCCCCTGCTCAGATTCAGTTCCTTGCCTATGGCATAAGCAGTCGGGCTCTGGTCTCCTGTTATCATTATGGTGTCAATACCCGCCTTATGAAAAAGACCAATCAATTCTTTAACGCCGCTTCTTATTGGGTCTGCCATACCCACAAGGCCGAGCCATACCAATTGCGGAATGTCGAATTCGGATTGCTGATTTAATATATTTTTATCAAATTCCGCATTCCGCATTTCCAAATCCGCATTTGAAATCCCCTCGTCTATAAATACATAAGCAACACCGAGCACTCTGAGTGCATTGCCTGCCATTCTTTCATTTTCTATCTCGATCTTTAGCCGCTCTTCTTCCAAGAGAGGAAGCTTTTTGCCATCTCTCATATAAAAGGTACACATGGACAGGACTTCTGTCGGGCTTCCTTTGACAGCAATAATCTTGCCGTGATGGTTTTCGCTGCCATGAACTTTAATGTTATGGATAGTGGCCATATAATTGCGGTTTTCCGAACGGTGCTGGATTTTTAAAAGCTGGAATTTTTCTCTGAGCATGAATATGTCAACACCAGAACTTATAGCTGCATAAATAAGGGCGTTCTCTGTAGGAGAGCCGTTGACAATATATCCATCTCCATTTTTACTCACTACGCTTTCATTGCAGAGAACACTGATATGGATGAGTCTTAGAAGTTCGTCGCAGAAATAGGGATTTACGAATTCTCTTTTATATGTCTGCCTGTCCTGTATAATCCGGCTGTCATTTTCCGATACAAAAAATTTACAGTCATGCAGTCTCAACCGTCTCATGCCCGTATGCACCTCGACTACGGATATTTTATTCATGGTAATCGTCCCTGTCTTATCGAGACATATGGTCTGAACAGAGCCGAGGGTCTCCACTGCATCGAGATGACGGATAAGGACATTGTGTCTTTTCATGTTTCTTATACCGAGGGAAAGGGTTGTTGTTGCCACGGTTGGAAGACCTTCAGGAACAGCAGCCACGGCAAGAGATATGGATGTCTTGAGCATCTGGAGAAAGCCGTATCCACGAATAAGTCCTATGACAAATGCAATCCCGCATACAGCACCGCCTATTATCACCAGTTGGGTTCCCATTCTACTCAACTGGCGTTCCATTGGCGTTTCCGGAGGTTTTGCCTCTCCAACGAGTGTCTGGATTTTGCCTACCTCTGTGTATGCTCCTGTTGCTACAACTACAGCCATGCCCTGTCCACCTGTAACGAGCGTTCCCATGTAAACCATGTTTATCCTGTCAGCGAGGGGAATATCATCCCCCTCACCCTCGCCCTCTCCCGCCAGGGGAGAGGGTTTATAAATTTGTTTCCCTCCCCCTTGATGGGGGAGGGTGAGGGAGGGGGTGGCTGCTGTTTTAACCACCGGCATACTTTCGCCTGTAAGTGTAGACTCATCAATACTTAAGTGGTTTGCCTCTATAAGCCGTGCATCTGCTGCCACATAGCTGCCCGGTCTGATAATTAGAATATCGCCCGGAACAATATCCTCTGCCCCGATTGCTTTCAAGCTTCCTTCTCTTATTGCAAGGGTAGATGGTCTTACAAGGCTCTTCAATGAATGAATGGTTTTCTCTGCCTGACTCTCCGTAAAATAACCAATGGCTGCATTTATAGTTATTACGCCTAATATGACGACTGCATCTGCAAGCCCTCCTGTAACAATAGAAATGCCTGCCGCAGCGCCAAGTAGTGCTACAGGAAGGGACTTGAACTGATCGATAAAAATACTCAACCCTGAACGTGGAACGGACTCTGGAAGGACATTTGGCCCGTATTTTCTAAGGTTTTCCTTTGCTGATTCGTACGACAATCCATGGCTTTTATTTACACCAAAGAAATCAAGGACAGATACGGATTCCATAAGATGCCATGGCTCAAGCATCTGATCTTCGGCACGAGCAATAGCCTTCCTTAGTTTCCTTCTGGTATATCGTGCGCCGTGTGATTGACGCTCGACTCTTGACGTTACATGCTTGACTTCTGACTCAGCCGTAGGCTGTTGACTGTCGACTGCTTCTCTATATTCGATAACAATGCCCTCGATAACCGAGGCTATGGAATAAATATTGTTATTTGCATTAAAAAATACGAGAATATTGCCGGTAAGTGTATTTGCATGAAAGCGATTTATCCCTTCTTTTTCTGTGAGCCTGAATTCAAGATGTTTTTTAAGGGACTCCGAGCGATGGAGTCCCCTGATTTTATAGCGAGCCCTTCCTTTTATAGAGGTGTGTATTGCCTGAACCACACCCGATTACTCTTCCCTTCTTCTTCTGCCCTTTGTTGTGATTTCTGGTGACTCGATTACCTCTGGAGTGGAAGGAGGTGTAACTTCCGGAGAGGTCGGTCTCGGCTTTGGAAGGGCAGCGCCTGCAACCTCCTTCACACCCTCAATAACTCCCACGAGCATATCCTTGACAGCCTTAACAGCAGTATTTCCTATTGTGCCGGCTGTCTCTATTGCACCTCCCACGGCAACCTTAGCCACTTCCTCCACATTGCTTCCTACTTCCTTTGTGGCCTCAATAACACCATCCACAGCCCTTCTGGCCACAAGGGCAACATCCGCCCCTATTTCTGCAGCGCCTTTAACAGCGCCCCTTACTGTCTGACCGGATGCGGAAACAACATCACCACCCACATCCGCCACACCCATTACAATTCCCTTTGCCACGCTCTTTGTGCTAAGGATAAGCCCAGTTCCGACCTCTTCTGTAGCTTGAATTGTTCCTTTCATCACATCCTTAATAATCCCGACGCTTTCGTTTGCCACAGAGCCTGTTGCCCTGAGGGTATTGGATACCGTATTTTTTGCAAGACTTACAATCTCTGCCTCGATTTCATTAATGCCCTTGAGGCTGCTTACCACACCCTCTTTGATTGCTGTTCCTGTCCTGCCTATGCCCTCACCTGCGCCTGTGCTGCCTTCTACTGTTTCGTTTGACATCTTAACCTCCTTCTGTCACGTTGAATGAAATTTTATGCAGGGACGATCCTGTTTAATTTTCATGCATCCTCAGAATTGAGAATTTTCTTAAATATCGGAATAGTCTACTTATCTTTCTTTGCAGGATTTTTAAGCTCAGGTTAAACTTCGGTTACATCATTGTCCTCCTTTGTTTTTCGATTTCAAAAATATATTCAATGCGTACCAAAAGGCCGTATACCATGCAGGCGCAGCAAAGTTGCCCCTGCTTATCTGGTAAATACCGAGACCTAAAAGGGTCAGGAAGGCTACACCGGCAATATCCATATCTCCGCCGGTAATGCCTTTTATCTTTCCGTTTATATCCTTAAAAGCCTTTGATACTGTGGAGTGCATATCCGCCGGATCAGGTCTGTTGTTTTTAAGATTAAAAATATTCCTGTCCCGTGCATATCTCGCGATTTTTTCAATATCAGATGCATGAACAACGAGAATGCTTCCGGACACAGGATTAACCTCCATTATTTCGATGCCGCTGCATTTAGACATCTGTTCTTTTAAGGACTTAAAATAATGAAAATCCCCTTTTCTCGAAGGTATCTTCAGCCTTGCCCTGCCTGAAATCCTGTGGCTCAAAAAGGCATCCGGAATATCAGGCACCAGTTTCTCCTTCAGGGGCAGCAGGAGCGACCTCTTTTTGCGCCTCTGCCATCTCTGCCTTTGCTTCAGCTACAATATCCTCCACCATCTCGCCCACCTCTGCAACTGTCTCCTTACCCTTTTCGTAGAGAATAATCCCGCCTTTTATAGCTGCCTTTGCCAGAGGCTTTACAACACTCGCCACAACAGGGATCACAGCAGGTGCAAGGACTGCCGCACCGATGCCTATGGCAAGGCCGCTTAAAATATTCCCTTTCAATGCATTGTCAAAAAGTGCCATGTATTCCTCCTGTATCGCTGAATATTTGTATTGTTATAATTAAGGTTATTATTTTGCGAGTAGCAATGTCCATAACTTCTTTCATTACTTGCCTATAACCATACAGCAAAAATCTCGAAATGAATGTCGAGTGTGCTGAAAAAGACTTTGCACCCGGAATGTTAAGTCACATTGTCTTGAATCCGTCATCTACTACATTGCTCTCTTATGGAGTGATGCGTAATTATCTCTGGCATAAATTAAAGACCAACACTTTGTAAAGGCTTTTGAAGCATGCTCGACATTCATCATTATGGATTATGGTTTAACCAAAATTTAACCCTGCATTCATAATGCTGTAATAATAATGTGTTAACTTTTAGACAAAAACTTATTGAAAGGTTTTACGATGATTTCTTACAGGATAATTCACCATATTCCGGGCCGAATCAGGATAGAAGTTCCGGCTATTAAAAATCTCTCCATGCCGGAACTATTACAGATGTCGAAACAATTTTCTTCTATCTCTATTCCCGAAGGAATAGAGGACATCAGGCCCAATCCGTTTTCAGGAAGCGTGATAATCACATATGAACCGGAAAAGATAGATATAATCGAATACATAAAAAATATGGTATCCAGCTTTGAGGGCGTAGCCCTCAAACTCCAATGAATTATTTTCATCGGGGTTTGGGGTCAAAGACCCCAGAGAGATGCAAAGGCTCGTGGGAGAATGAAGATTAAAAGGAACAGTACAAAATGCCCTCACCTGATAAAATGGCTGACATCAACCTGCAAGGCAGGAGACAGACCGTATGCGCCAAGTCATTTCCAACTCCAACAATATTGCACAAGCAAAGACCATAAGAAGTGTCCTTTCTATTTAAGTCTATATGAATATAAGGAAATTGCCTTTGTAACATAAATTTAACATTCCCTTAATATAGAATTAACCGTTCTTTTTGTATAGTATTTAAACATGAGTTCGGCAAAATTCAAATCACAGGCTTGCAAATCAATCTAACAACAAAAAAGGAGGTGATGTAACAATCGGCAAAGGATTCATAAGTCGTTTCAAGCAGTCTTAATGCTAAAATTTGTTTTAAAAAGGAGGATTGAAGATGTTTAAGAAAGTTGTTCCGGGCTTAACTGCCCTCATGATCATGTCGATGGCATTTACAATGCCGGCAATGGCATCGGATAAGATTATAAAAATTGACGGTTCAAGCACTGTCTATCCTATTACCGAGGCTGTGGCTGAAGAATTTCAGAAACTGAAAAAGAAAGAAGTTAAAGTAACGGTTGGCATTTCAGGTTCCGGCGGAGGATTCAAGAAGTTTTGCCGGGGGGAAACAGACATATCCAATGCATCAAGGCCAATATTAGGGAAAGAGATGGAGTTATGCAAGGAGCATGGCATTGAGTTCATAGAGCTACCTGCGGCCTATGACGGCCTTGCTGTTGTGATGAATCCTAAAAACACATGGGTTAAATCTATGACAGTGGATGAACTCAAAAAAATATGGGAACCTGCTGCAGCAGGTAAAATCACAAAATGGAATCATGTACAAGCTGAATGGCCGGATGCACCGTTGAAGCTTTATGGGCCTGGTGTTGATTCAGGCACTTTCGATTACTTTACAGAAGCAATCGTTGGCAAGGCAAAGTCCTCAAGGGGAGACTTTACAGCCAGTGAAGACGACAATGTGCTTGTTCTGGGCGTATCAAGAGATAAGAATGCCCTCGGATTTTTTGGTTTAGCATATTATGAGGAAAACAAGGATAAATTAAAACTTGTTCCGATAGTAAATCCGAAAACAGCAAAGGAGGTTCTTCCATCTGAGCAGACAGTTATGGACGGCACATACCAACCCCTTTCGAGGCCTTTGTTTATCTATGTAAGCAAAAAGGCTGCAGAAAAGCCTGAGGTAAAAGAGTTTATAGATTTTTATCTAAAGAATGCAGCCAAGTTAGCTAAGCAGGTGAGATATATCCCCCTTCCTGCAAAGGCTTATAAGCTTGCAGAAGAAAGATTTGCAAAGAAAAAGACAGGAACTATGTTTGCCGGCCATGCAGAGGTTGGAGTAAAGATAGAAGACCTGCTTAAGAGAGAAGCAAAATAAATGAGTAGCGAGCACTTCCCCGTGGTCTTGCCACGGGGAAGCTGTCATCCATGACTGAAATGGTTTCTACCTTTGTTTTTGGATTAAAGCTCATTCTTGCCAAATATCTTCCACGGGTTCATCATTTTTTTTGGATCAAATAATCCTTTTATTCCTTTCATCAACTCAAGCTCCTTCCCCTTTAATTCCATGCCTAAATATGGGGCTTTTGTTATTCCTATGCCATGTTCGCCTGATATAGAGCCGCCAAGCCTTAGGGTAATTTCGAATATTGTTTTTACAATGGCCATACCTTTTGCGTATTCTTCTTTATTAGTTTTATCAACCATAACATTTGTATGAATATTTCCATCACCTGCATGACCGAAGCTAATAATCTTTATGCAGCTTTCTTCGGAGAGCCTTCGAAGTTCTGTTAGTATGACTGGAATCTTATCCCTTGGCACGACGATATCTTCGCTAATCTTTGTCGGTTTTATATGATAAAGTGCCGGGGATATCGACCGTCTTGCATCCCAAAGCCTCTCTCTCGATATATCGTCTTCCGCAACTATGGCTTCTCCTCCAAGTGTGTGGCAGATATCCACAATTCGTTCTGCCTCTTTTTTGATGGTTGCAGGGTATCCATCAAGCTCGATAAGAAGAAGCGATTCGTTATCTGCTGGAAGCCCTGTTGGCTTATAATTTTCTATTGCCTCTATGGATAGCCTGTCCATGAATTCTATTGTTCGAGGGATTATTTTTGATGAAATGATTTTTGAGACTGCTGTTCCTGACGCCTCAATATCATTGAATAAGATGAGCAGCGTTATTATGTCTTCAGGAAGAGGTAGAATCTTCAGTCTTATCTTTGTGAAAAGAGCAAGTGTTCCCTCAGAGCCTACGAGGAGGTTTTTCAAATCATATCCAACGGCTTTTTTGTATGTCTTGCCGCCTGTGTTTATTGCAGTACCATCTGGAAGCACCGCCTCAATTGCCATTACATAATCCCTTGTAACGCCATATTTTATTGCCCTTGGTCCTCCTGCATTTGTTGCTACATTGCCTCCAATAGTGCAGATATTAATGCTTGCAGGATCTGGCGGATAAAAATAGCCGAGGCAGGCAAGTTCTTTTTGCAGGCGGCCATTTATAATACCTGGTTCTACGGTTACGGTCATATTTTTTGTATCCACATCAAGCATCTTTCGCATTTTTTCGAAACTCAGGACCATAGATCTGCCGCCTAAAGGAACAGACGCCCCTGTCATGCCTGTGCCTGCGCCTCTGGGAATGATAGAGAGATGTTTTTCATCGGCGTACTGAACTATTTTTACAACATCATCAGTATTTTTTGGCCATGCAACTAACTGGGGAAGATTTACATCTGCAATTGAAGCATCAAAACTGTAACATATAAGGTCTTCGTTGTCTGTAGAGATTTCTATGCCGGAAAGTTTTTTCATATTTAATTTATGCTTTCAATATCAGCAAAATGTAGTGAAATAGTTTTTGATGAGCCAGGGTCTTCCATAGTGATGCCGTAAAGATAATCAGCAACCTCCATTGTTGTCTTGTTATGTGTAATTATGATGAATTGTGTTTCTGTGGAGAGGGTTTTTATCATTTGTGCAAATCTTACTGTATTTGATTCATCCAGCGGGGCATCAGCCTCATCAAGGATGCAGAGGGGACTGGGTTTTATAAGAAATCCTGCAAATAAAAGGGCAAGGGATGCAAGAGCCTTTTCTCCTCCTGAAAGTAGATTTATATTCTGGAGCTTTTTGCCTGGAGGCTGCGCTATTATGTCAAGGCCTGATTCTAAGATGTTGTCTTCATCTGTAAGAGTAATATCAGCCTTTCCCCCACCAAAGAGCGCACTGAAGACATCTGAAAACTTTATTCTTAATGAGTCGTAAGCCTCTTTAAGCCTTCTTCTTGTTGTACTGTTTATCCTGCTTATTGCCTCTTCAAGCTCTGCAATGGACATGGTGAGGTCTGCTTGTTGCTTTATGAGAAAGTCATAGCGGGTTTTGAGTTCTTCGTATTCTTCAATTGTGCCAAGATTTACAGGGCCAAGCTCTCGTATTTTTTCATTTAAATTGTTGATCCTTTCTTCATCTTCTGCAGCATCAAATCCTTCGAGTTCGATTTGCACTGCTTTTATGTCGAGACCATATTTCTGGAATATTAATTTTTCTATATTTTCTATCTTGAGACGGTTTTCTACAGCATTAGCGCTAAGTTCTGAAAGCTTCTTTGATATTTCATCTATCTCTGTCCTGATATCTCTGAGGATATTGCCTTTTGATAGCAGCTCCTGATTCTCAAAGCTAATCTCATCTCTAATCCTTGCCCTTTCAGTTCGCATGTTATCCGCTTCTACTACTGTTGATTTTATTTCTGTATCAAGAATCTGGAGTTCTGCCAGAGATTCATTTATCTTTTCCTCGAACTCCTGAAGTTCTCTTATTGCCTGTTCTTTTTTATCCGCAAGCTCCATAATTGCATAATTGATATTATTCCTTTCTCTTTGCATGGCCTCTATCTTCTCTTTGTAAGAAGCCAGAGAGAGCTTAAGATCTGTTATATGAGACCGTGCTTCTTCGTGCTCTGCCTTTATTGATGAAAGAGATTCCTGCATAGATGTTATGCTTTTGTCGATTTCTGTTTTTTGATGTTGTAAGGCATTCATATCGTCAGTTTTTATCTGTATAAAATTACCTATGGACTCTATCTCATGTGAAATTGTAGAGCTTTCGGTTTTAAGAAATGAGAGCCTTCTCATATTTCTCTCGCGCCCATCCTGTTGATTCCTCATGGAGTGATTGATAAGGGATATCTCTTTTTCAATTTCAACAATAGAATCCTCTTTAGATTTCAAAGATTCTTTTTTAGATGCTAAGTCATCAGAAAGGGCATTTGCTTTATCTTCTAAATCCTTTATAGCTGCTTGTTGAGAGGCGATTGTCTTTTGAAGTTCTTTTATTTCACGTTTTCTCTTAAGGATATCTTTCCCATTTCCTGCAAAAAGCCATCCATTGCTGCTTAAAACTTCGCCATTTAGTGTAACCAGAATAAATTCAGAGTTCAAAGCATGGAGATCAGATCTTAAAATTTCAAGAGCAGCGTGAATATCTTTTAGTATGTAAATATTTTCGAATATGCGGCCTGCGATTTTCTGCGCCTCACTGTTTTCAATAGTTACAAAGTCGGATGCCTTGCCAATAACAAGTTCTGAATTCAGAGGCTGAAGTTCGGAATTATTGTTTTGATTCATGATGCCTGTATATAGCATGGCTGTTCTGCTGAGATTCTTTTCTTTGATAATCTTTACCACAGAAAATATATCTTCGGTATTATTGATTATCAGGGAATTAATTTTTTCTGAAAGAGCAGCCTCGATCGCTATCTCATAATCCTTATTTGCAGCGATCATATCTGACAGCACCCAAAAATCTTGACCTTCTGAAATGAAATCCATTAAAGATTTATCAACAATCATCTCTTTTAGAGAATCAAATCTTGCTATGTTTGAGGCAAGATCTTCCCTTTCTTTAGACAGGAGCGCCTTTTCGCTTTCAAGTTGTTCCTTTAATTGCGCTATCTCATAGGTTAGGGTTTCTTTTTCGGCAGCGAGATTAAGTTTCTCATCTGTTTTTGTTTTTGCTGTGCTTTCAGCCTCCATTATGGCATTTTCTGTATCAGCAATTGCCCTTTTAATGGACTCCATATCTTTTATTGAAACGGATTCTCTGTATTTTAATGTCTCAAGAGAAGATTGAAGCCTGTGAAATTCATTTTTTTTATTGCTCAGATTTTCTGATATGCTGAACATCTCTTTTCTTTTGTGTTCGATTGATGACTCCTTTTCTGAAATAGTCATTTCTATATCTGCAATCCGGTCTTTTTTTTCATTAAGCTCTGTTGATATATTTTCTATATTTGATAGCAGTGAGGCTTCTGCTGTATTGACCTCTGCGATCTTTGCAAGCAATGCCTCTTTTTTTGTTGCTCTCTCCTCTTGCTGGGCTCTGAGTCTTGCTATATCAGATTTTTTGTTTTCTATCTGAGTTTTTAACACTGCTATGCGCTTTTCCGAATCAGATATCTTTTTTTCTTTTTCGAGCAGACTGCGCTCAAGAGACAAGACTGCCTGCTCTTTGTCTACGAGTTTGAGCCGTCGGGTTTCTATGAGGTTTTCTAATGTTGACAGCTCTCCCCTTTTTAGAGAATCCGATTCTTTAAGGGTATCGATTTCCGAAAGAAGAGAATTCAAAATATCACCGAGTTGCACATGTTCTTTTTTTGCGATGCGCAATTCGAGGATTTTTAGCTCTTCTATCAATCTTTTATATCGTTCTGCTTTTTTTACAAGTCTGTCGAGGCTGTTTATCTGGCGCTTAACTTCATAAACAATATCGTTTATGCGCTGAAGATTATGTTTTGAAGACTCAAGTTTTGAAAGCGCCTCTGCCTTTCTGACCTTGTATTTCATTACGCCGGCCACTTCCTCTATAAGAAACCTTCTATCCTGAGGTTTTGCATTTATTATCTCTCCAATTTTTCCTTGATCCAAAATAGAGTAGCTTTTGACATCAAGACCTGTATCTAAAAATATATCTCTGATATCTTTTAGCCTGCATTGCCTCTTGTTGAGCAGATACTCACTCTCACCCGACCTGTATAACCTGCGGGAAACAGTTATCTCATCAGAGGAGGCTTCCTCAGGAGAACCGTTTCCATTTTTCTTTGCCGGCTCAGAAAGTGAAATTACGAGCATAACCTCAGCCATCCCTTTCTGTTTTTTTGCTGCAGACCCCTGGAATATGACCTCTTCCATTTTTTCGCCGCGCAGGCTTTTTGCGCTCTGCTCCCCTAATACCCACCTGAAGGCATCCACCACATTGCTTTTGCCGCAGCCGTTGGGGCCAACAATGCATGTTATTCCAGCATGCAGTGGAAAGACAGTTTTTTCAGAGAAGGATTTGAATCCGATCAGTTCGATCTGTTTAATTCTCATAATGAACTTAATTTTAAGTAGCAGACACCAAAACGGTCAAGTTAAAATTTAAAATATACCTAATAGATTAATAAGTTTTTTTTATTTGACGATTTTTGCCATTCTATATTAGCCTGTAATGCCTTTTGGTAATTTTTATTGCCTTTAAAAATCAAATAAAGAGGAGGATTTTATGCCAAAGAAGTACGATACCCCATTGTTGGACGAACTCGAAAAGGGTCCGTTCCCGAGTTTCGTAACAGAGATTAAAAAGGCTGCTGCAAAAAGTGACATGGCTGCTGATGAGCTTGGCCAGCTCGAAAAGTCCTACAGAGACAAGCGCGGCTACTGGAAGCACGGTGGAATAGTCGGCGTTCGCGGTTACGGAGGCGGTGTTATCGGAAGGTATTCATCACTTCCAGAGCTGTTTCCGGATGTTGCAAACTTCCATACAGTAAGAATTAACTCCACATCAGCGTTTTTCTACACATCTGCTTTCTTAAAAGACATGTGCGATATATGGGATAAGTATGGAAGCGGTCTTACCAATATGCACGGCTCAACAGGAGACCTCGTGCTTTTGGGAACAAACACCGAAAATCTCGAGGCTATCTTTGCTGAATTTTCTTCGCGCGGATGGGACCTCGGAGGTTCAGGTTCAGCTATGAGAACACCGAGCTGCTGCGTTGGACCGGCAAGATGCGAATGGTCGAACATTGACACCCTTGATATCAACTACAGCATAACACAGGAATTTCAGGATGAGATTCACAGGCCTGCGTTCCCTTATAAATTTAAATTTAAGACAGCCGGTTGCGCTGTTGACTGTATAGCATCAATTGCCCGCGCAGACTGCTCCATAATCGGAACATGGAAGGGCAACATTGCGGTTAATCAGGCTGAAGTAGCGAATTACGCAAAAGGCGGCATGAATATTCAGGAAGAGATAGTAAATATGTGCCCGAGCAAGTGCATGAGCTATGATGGCAAAAATTTGAAGATAAACGATTCAGACTGTATAAGGTGCATGCACTGTATTGCTAAGATGACAAAGGCTTTAAAGCCGACAGGCGAAAAAGGCGCTTCAATACTTATAGGAAGCAAGGCTCCGTTTGTTATTGGCGCAACGCTTTCATGGGTAATAGTTCCATTCATTAAAATGGAGCCGCCTTACGATGAATTTAAGGACCTTATCAGAAAGATGTGGGAATACTGGGATGAGCATGGAAAGAACAGGGAAAGAATCGGCGAGCTCATAATCAGAAGAGGCATGAGAGAATTCCTTGAGTTTATAGGCGTTGAGCCTGTTCCTCAGCAGATAAAAGAGCCGAGAAGAGACCCATTCTTCTTCTGGACAGAAGAAGACCTGCAGAAATAAATTAAAAACAGAAAGATAAAGGAGGAATTTTATGTCAGCACCACAAAGAAGAACAGATATAGGACCGCCTCATTACAGAGATTATTTGCCGCCTGTCATTCAGAAGAACTACGGAGATTGGAATTACCACGAGATATTAACCCCAGGAGTTATGGTTCATGTCGCGAACAGCGGTGATAAGATATGGTCTGTTAGAGTCGCGTCACCCCGTATCCTCAGCACAGACACTATCAGGGACTTTGCTGCGATGGCGGAAAAGTACTGCGGAGGATATATCAGGTTTACGACAAGAAACAATGTAGAGCTTCTCGTATCCGATGAGAAGAATCTTGAGCCCCTTCAGAATGAGCTTAAGAGCAAAAACTATATGGTAGGCGGGATCGGCCCGAGGGTTAGCAATATCGTCCATACACAGGGATGGGTGCACTGCCATTCAGCATGTACCGACGCATCAGGCCTTGTTAAGGTTTTAATGGATGACTTCGCCGATTATTTTACAACCAAAGAGACGCCTGCAAAGGTTAGGTTCGCGGTTGCCTGTTGTGTTAATATGTGCGGCGCTGTTCACTGCTCTGATATCGCAGTTGTCGCGATCCACAGAAAGGTGCCGGTTATTGATCACGACAAGGTAAAAAATATGTGCGAGGTGCCTTCCACAATAGCAGCATGCCCGACAGGAGCGATAAGCCCGGATCCTGCTAAAAAGAGCATTAAGATCAAAGAAGAAAAGTGCATGTATTGCGGCAACTGTTTTACGGTTTGCCCGCCTGTTGAAATTCATGACCCTGAATTTGACGGTGTTGCGATTGTTGTTGGCGGAAAGGTCGGAAACCTCAGGAGCAATCCAAAGTTCTCCAAGCTTGCCATCCCATTTATCAAAAACAATCCTCCAAGATGGCCGGAAGTTTCAAGTGCAATCAGAACCATCTTTGATGCCTATGTAGCAGGCGCCAAGAAGCACGAAAGAGTCGGCGAGTGGGTAGAAAGAATAGGATGGGAGAAGTTCTTTGAGATTACAGGACTTCCATTTACCTTCCAGCATATTGATGACTTTACTATAGCGAGGGAGACATTTAGAACAGCAGCAACGTTTAAATGGTAAAAACTACAGGGATTAGGGGCAGGGGATTAGTAAAATAAAGAACTGATCCCCAAACCCCAACCCCATAATAATTTTAAAGAAAGGGGTGCGCTATGGAGAAGGAAGAGGTAAAAGTTAAGATTTATGAGTTAATAGAAAAGTCCATGGGAAAGAAAAAGTTGAAGTCCAGTGACATACAGAAAACAATTTCTGCTGACCTTGGCATTACAAGAGATGAGGTAAAAGATGCCTTAAGAGATCTTGTTGACGAAGGCAAGCTTATCTACACCTATTTTGGCGGCAGTTTTGTAGAAATACCGCCTAAATAATAATAGATTTTTTTAGATATTTAGAAGGCAGTCTCCGAAAATTGGAAACTGCCTTTTTTTATTTTGCAGCCGTATGTTGTATTTTGATATTAAAACTCTGGGAACATTTTGAGGATGATGGTCTTTTTGTTTTCAGTCATTGCGGTTGCTGTAAGTATTCCACCTTCTATATATGATAGTTTAAAATTCTTAACACCGCTATTTACAAGCTCAAGGGCATTTGACGGGCAGCCGTTTTCACATCCAGCAATTCCCTTCACCATTTTCGGAATCAGTCCTTTTATATCCAGACTATTGAGCCTTAAACCTTTTGAAACAGCGAAATCCTCAATTTTTTTTACTATAGAATTCAGATCCAGATGAAAGGGATTATCGATATGAATAGACATTACATCTTTTTCTATATTTATATCAAGTTCCATCTCTTTGCCTCCTTATATCCATGGTTCTCGAATTTTATCTGATGTGCTTAAAGATTTTCCTCCTTCTTTAGCCTCTGTGCGACAGCATCAATAAATTCTTCTGTAAGGGCGTATTTTGTTGCAGGAGGCTCTGCTATAAGCATCAGATCTTTTGTCATTATACCACCCTCTACAGTCTGAATGACAACATTCTCCAGAGTCTTTGCAAACTTAACAACATCAGGTGTATTGTCGAGTTCTCCTCTTTTTGCAATCGCTCCTGTCCATGCAAATATTGATGCAATGGAATTTGTCGAAGTGGGTTTGCCTTTCAGATGTTCATAATAATGCCTCATCACTGTGCCGTGTGCTGCCTCATACTCATATTGCCCATCAGGAGAAACAAGGACAGAGGTCATGAGTCCGAGACTTCCGAAACCTGATGCAATCATGTCAGACATTACATCTCCGTCATAATTCATACATGCCCAGAGCATTCCGCCCTCGGACTTTATTACCTGTGCAACAGCATCATCGATGAGCAAGTAGCGGTAGTTAATTCCATTCTGCCTGAATCTCTCTTTAACCCTTTCTGTTTCCTCTGCAAATATGTCCCTGAAAAAACCATGATACTGCTTAGAAATAGTATCTTTTGCTCCAAACCACAAGTCAATCTTTTCGCTCAAGGCATAATTTATACAAGACAGAGCAAAACTCCTTATGGATTTTTCTGTATTATGAATCCCCATTATGGCGCCGCGGCCTTTGAAATCATGGATATTTAGAACGACCTTTTCGCCGCCTCCATAAGGAGTAAAAACAAGCTCTGCAGAGCCAGGCTGCTCTACTATATATTCTGTGCTCTTGTATATATCTCCGTATGCATGTCGGCCTATAATGATCGGCTTCTTCCAATTACGGACAGCAGGAGGAATATTGTTAATGATTATCGGCTTTCTGAATACCGTTCCATCAAGAAGTGAACGGATTGTAGCATTAGGGCTTTTCCATTGCTGCTTGAGGTTGTATTCCTTTACGCGGGCAGCATTAGGCGTTATAGTTGCGCATTTAACTCCAATGCCAAATTCCTTAATTGCATAAGCTGCATCAACAGTAACCTTGTCGTCAGTTTCATCCCTGTTCTTTATGCCAAGGTCATAGTATTTTAAGTCAATTTCAAGAAATGGCAGTATCAGTTTTCTCTTTATGGAATGCCAGATTATTCGGGTCATTTCATCGCCGTTCATTTCGACGATAGGATTTTTCACTTTGATTTTATTCACATTTCCTCCGGATTATAAAAGATTAGTTAATTTATATTGCAGGAAACATTGTTGTCAACGGCAGAATGATATTAATCCAAATAATGATTTACAAAGAGGCATGAACGTTTAAAAGTCTTTTTAAATCGAACTGTTTAGTTGCAATAATAAACTAAAATATGAGATTATGTTTTATTGCTTTTTGGCACGAGAGTTCGATTTAAAGAGAGAGTTGTATGAAAGGTATAATTTTAGCAGGCGGCAGCGGAACGAGGCTTTATCCAATTACATTGGGAGTCTGCAAGCAGTTGCTGCCAATTTATGATAAGCCGATGATATATTATCCCCTCTCTGTCCTGATGCTTGCAGGAATAAGGGATATTTTAATAATCTCGACACCAAAAGACCTGCCGAGATTCATGGAAATATTCGGAGACGGAACACAAATCGGTCTTAATTTCTCTTATAAAGAACAGCCATATCCTAAAGGTATTGCAGAGGCATTCATATTAGGGGCGGAATTTATTGGAAAAGACAATTGCAGCCTAATACTGGGTGACAATATTTTCCACGGCCATGGCCTTGTTGATATACTGAAAAAGGCAGTGAATGATCTAAAATCAGAAGGGGGAGCTACCATATTTGGATATTATGTTAATGACCCTAAAAATTATGGAAATCTAAAGTTTGATGAAAATAGCAGAGTGCTTTCTATTGAAGAAAAACCCAAAGATCCCAGATCAAATTATGCTGTAACAGGGCTATATTTTTATGACAATCATGTTATAAATATCGCAAAAAGCCTCAACCCATCTCAGAGAGGAGAACTCGAAATTACAGATGTAAACAATGAGTATCTAAAAAAAGGAAGGCTCAGGGTCGAACTGCTCGGAAGGGGCTATGCATGGCTCGATACAGGCACTCCCAACAGTCTTTTAGACGCTGGAGAATTTATAGCGGCCATAGAAAAAAGGCAGGGTCTGAAAATTTCATGCATTGAAGAAATAGCTTACAGGCTTGGATATATCGATAAAGAGCAGCTATCAATGCTTGCTAATCCTTTAAAGAAAAACAGTTATGGCCAATATTTGCTGAATTTAATTAAATAGTTATGCCTTTTTCTTTTAAAAATCTCCTAATCCCTGAAATTATTCTTATTGAACCGAAGGTCTTTGCAGACGAGAGGGGTTTTTTTATAGAGACCTACAAGCGCTCTGATTTTGTAAACCATGGTATTAGGGAATATTTTATTCAGGACAACCACTCAAGGTCTTCAAGGAATGTTTTAAGAGGGCTTCATTACCAAAAAAATCCAAAGGCACAAGGCAAGCTCGTCAGATGCATATCTGGAAGGATATTTGATGTGGCTGTAGATATTAGAAAAAACTCTTCAACTTATGGGAAATGGGTTAGCGCAGACCTCTCCTCCGAAAACAATTATATGCTTTACATCCCGCAAGGCTTTGCGCATGGGTTTGTTGTGTTAAGCGATTTTGCAGAAATACTCTATAAATGCACAGAAGAATACTCTGCAGAAAATGACAGGGGCATTATATGGAATGATCCTGATATTAAAATCAAATGGCCTATAGAAAACCCTATTCTTTCAGAAAGGGATCAGAAAAACCCTTTGTTAAAGGATGCTGACAATAATTTTATATGCCTGAAGGGGCAAAAATAATGAGGTTCTTAATTACAGGAGCAAGAGGGCAACTGGCAGAAGAATTCCAGAGGTTTTTAAAAGATGAAGAGGTCATTGCATTTACTAAAGAAATGTTAGATATCTCTGATGCTGATGCTATTGCAAGTGCTGTTTCGAGCATCAGTCCCGATATTATTTTAAATTGCGCTGCATATAATTTCGTAGATAAGGCAGAGGATGATTTTGATACATCTGTTAAAATTAATGCTGATGGCGTTAAAAACCTCGCTATTGCATCTAAAAAATACAATGCGCTTTTGGTTCATTACAGCACAGATTATGTATTTGATGGAATGCAGGAATGCCTTTATGCAGAAGCAGATAAAACAAATCCAATCAATAATTATGGGAAGAGCAAATTGATGGGAGAGATGTTCCTGAAATCAGAAACTGAAAATTATTTATTATTCAGGGTAAGCTGGGTTTTTGGAGAAGGGAAACAGAACTTTCTTTATAAGCTGTCTGAATGGGCTGAGGAAAACAGGCTTTTAAAAATAGTATGCGATCAAATATCGACACCCACATATACAGAGGACATTGTGAAATATACCGTGCTCGCAATCAATAAGGGCGTGAGAGGAACCTATCATCTAACCAATAGCGGCTATGCCTCCAGATACGAGGTCTCAAAATATTATCTGTCAAAACTAGGATGGAATGGATTGGCGCTGCCTGTAAGTTCGAATTATTTCTCCACTCCTGCTAAAAGGCCTTATTTTTCTGCTATGTCCAATAAAAAGCTTTCAGATGAATTAGGGGTAAAGATGCCGCACTGGACAGACGGCATAGACAGATTTTTAGAGAGGATTAAATGAAAAATTTATTAGTTACAGGCGGCGCAGGCTTTATAGGAAGTGAATTTGTCAGGCAGGCAGCAAAAATAGGTTATAAAATCGCTGTGATAGACAATCTCAGTTATGCAGGAGATATTGAAAGGATAAAAGAGGTAAAAAATAACATAGCTTTTTATAAAGTTGACATAACAGAAAAAGAATCTGTTGAAAATATCTTTAAGGTAGAGAAACCTGATATTGTTGTTCACTGGGCTGCAGAAAGTCATGTTGACAGAAGCATAATGGACGCTGCTCCTTTTTTAGATACAAATATAAAAGGAACGCATGTTCTGCTGGACATATCGAAAGATTATGAGGTCAGCAAATTGATTAATATCTCAACGGATGAGGTTTATGGCGAGCTCGATGAAGAGGGGCAGTTTTATGAAACAACGGCATTGAATCCCAATTCTCCGTATTCGGTGAGCAAGGCTTCTGCTGATATGCTTGGGAGGGCATACTTCAGGACTTATGGATTGCCTGTAATAACAGTCAGACCATCTAATAATTACGGGCATTGGCAGTATCCAGAAAAGCTCATACCTGTAGTTATACTGAAAGCCCTAAATAACGAAAAGATACCTGTTTACGGGACAGGGCAAAATATAAGGGAATGGCTTTATGTTTCAGACTGTGCAAGCGCTGTTTTAAATATAATTGAAAAAGGCGCTGCAGGAGATGTTTACAATATTGGAAGCGAGGAGGAAAGAAGGAATATTGATGTCGTAAAAACTATCCTTAAAATATTAGATAAGCCTGAAGAATTGATAGAGTTTACAAAAGACAGATTAGGCCATGATTACAGATATTCTTTGAATTCTGATAAAATAAAAGACCAGATTGGCTGGGAGGCGTCTGTCAGATTTGATGACGGCATCGCAAAAACCGTCAAGTGGTATCTTGACAATATGCAATGGGTAAAAGGCAAGCTTAATTATATTAAAAAATATTGGGATTTGGTTTATAAGAAATAAACAAATGAGATATGGTGAAAAGGCTATAAAAGAGGCTAAACTCGAGGTTTGGGATAATCCTAATCCAGAGAGGGATTATGAGATAAACATCACATTCCCAGAGTTCACATGCCTTTGCCCTAAGTCGGGCTATCCAGACTTTGCAGCAATTAATATAAAATATGTTCCAGACAAAAAGATTGTTGAACTCAAGGCGCTAAAGCTTTATCTGAATTCATACAGGGATATTCACATATCTCATGAAGAAGTAACAAATAAGATATATGCTGAATTAGAAAAAGCTCTTAATCCAAGATTTATTGAAGTAATAGGAGATTTTAATCCGAGGGGGAATGTAAAGACAATTATACGCGTGGCATCAGAGCAACAAAAGGGCTAATGCCTATCTTCAGAAAGAGCATTTTTTGCCCTTTCAATAAACTCCTTCATCTTCTTCAAATCCTTCTTGCCCTTTTCTTTTTCTATCCCGCTGCTTACATCCACAGCATACGGTCTTACATATCTGACAGCCTTTTCAACATTATCAGGATTTAATCCGCCTGAAAGTATAATCGTTCCAAATTTTTTTGCCGCAATAGCAATGTCCCAGTCAAATATCTGACCAGTGCCGCCATAAGATTCTGCTGAATAAGTGTCAAGAAGAAATGCAGATGCCCTACATGCTTCAAGGGGATTAAGATCTGAAAAATCTCTTACCCTCAATGCCCTTATAACCCTGTGCCATATATAACAGGTATCAGGCGGCTCATCTCCGTGGAGCTGCAGGATATCTATTCCAGCAAATTCCAGAATCTCTCTCATCTTTTCATGAGTCTCATCTGCAAAGACGCCTACTGTAGAAACAAACGGCGGCAATTGTGCGATTATCTCTCTAGCCCTTTCAGGCGTTACATAGCGGGGACTTTTATAGTAAAAGACAAAACCTAAAGCATCAGCGCCGTAATCTATAGCGGCCAATGCATCTTCCATATTTGTTATGCCGCAAATCTTAATTCTTATCATAGTTTAATTATATCACTGGCAACCTTGACAGGGACTCTTTAATTATTTCCTCTGGATATTCATAATCAACGAGTTTGCCGTTAAGATAGTCGTCATATGCTGCAAGATCAAGATAGCCATGACCGCTGAGATTAAAGAGGATGCATTTTTCCTTTCCCTCTTCTTTGCACAACAATGCCTCGTCAATTGCAGCCTTTATTGCATGTGAGCTCTCTGGAGCAGGAATTATGCCCTCTGTTTTTGAAAAGGTTATAGCTGCCTCAAAGCAAGAAAGCTGTTTATAAGCCTTTGCCTCAATAATGCCGTCCTTATATAATTGAGAAACAAGAGGAGACTCACCATGATACCTTAGCCCGCCTGCATGAATCCCTGGAGGCATAAAGTCATGGCCGAGTGTGTACATCATCAAAAAAGGCGTAAGTCCAGCTGTATCTCCGAAATCGTATCTGAACTCGCCTTTTGTAAGAGTCGGGCATGACGCAGGCTCCACTGCAACAACCCTTATATCTCTACCATGTATTTTGTCGTGTATAAATGGAAAGCTTATGCCAGCAAGATTGCTTCCGCCTCCGCTGCATGCGATAACTATGTCTGGATAATCATTGACAATCGCAAATTGTTTTTTAGCTTCCAATCCAATGACAGTCTGGTGAAGCATCACATGATTTAAAACAGAGCCGAGGGCATAATTCGTATCATTATGAGTTGCTGCATCTTCAACCGCCTCTGATATTGCTATTCCAAGGCTACCAGGATTATCAGTATCTGCTTCGAGAATTTTTCGACCTGAGTTTGTAAAAGTAGATGGGCTTGGATAGACAGTTGCACCCCATGTCTCCATGGCAATTCTTCTGTATGGTTTTTGATTATAACTGACTCTTACCATATAAACTGTAACTTCCAATCCGAACATGCTTCCAGCAAGCGCCATGGATGACCCCCACTGCCCAGCGCCTGTTTCTGTAGCGATTCTTTTTATGTCAGCTTTTTTATTGTAATATGCTTGCGGTATTGCTGTATTTGGCTTATGACTGCCGGCAGGGCTCACGCCTTCATACTTGTAATATATACGGGCAGGGGTTTTAAGGGCATTCTCCAGTTTTTTTGCCCTGTAAAGAGGCGACGGTCTCCAAAGAGTGTAAATATCCAGAACCTCATCCGGAATATCAATCCATCGTTGCGTTGTCATCTCTTGCTCTATAAGGGGCATCGGAAATATAGCGTTTAAATCATCAGAGCTGACAGGTTTTTTAGTAGCAGGATGAAGAGGCATAGATGGAATGTTTGGCATATCAGCAGCAATATTATACCACTGTCTTGGCATCTCTTTTTCAGAAAGAACTATTTTGGTCTCTTGCATATACCCTCCTGAACTTCTCTCTCTGAATCTTTAATAATAGGATGTGATATAATACCAAATCTAAACATGTTATGCTAAAAACAAGATTGAAAAGGCTGCCAAACAACAAGGGCTACTATGGACAATATGGAGGCAGATTTGTCCCAGAGACTCTTATGCCTGCCCTTCAGGAACTTGAAGCTGCATACTTAAAGTCAAAAAAGGACAAGTCATTTCAGAAAGAGCTAAAGCGCCTTCAGGGAACATACATCGGAAGACCTACCCCTCTTTATTTTGCAAAAAGACTCACAAAGCATCTTGGCGGAGCAAAGATATATCTAAAGAGAGAAGACCTCGCGCATACGGGCGCGCATAAGATAAACAACGCTCTAGGGCAGGCGCTCCTTGCTAAAAAGATGGGCAAGAAAAGACTCATAGCAGAGACAGGAGCGGGACAGCACGGAGTCGCTACGGCAACCGGAGCTGCATTCGTAGGACTGGAGTGCGAGATATATATGGGTTCCGAAGATGTGCAGAGACAGGCATTGAATGTATTTAGAATGAAACTGCTCGGAGCAAAGGTAAACGAGGTCAATATAGGATCGAGGACATTAAAGGATGCCATAAACGAGGCATTGAGGGATTGGACTACGAATGTGAGGACGACCCATTATGTTCTTGGCACTGTTTTTGGACCTCATCCATTTCCAGTAATGGTGAGGGATTTTCAGGCAGTAATAGGCAGAGAAGCAAAAAAGCAGATTATTAAAACAGAAGACAGGCTTCCTGATTATCTCATTGCATGTGTTGGAGGCGGAAGCAATGCAATAGGACTTTTTTATGAGTTTCTTAATGACGAGGTAAAGATGATCGGTGTTGAAGCTGGTGGAAGAGGAATAGAGACAGGAGAGCATGCAGCAAGATTTGCAGGAGGCTCTATCGGCGTTTTTCAGGGATGCAAGAGCTATCTTCTTCAAGACGAAGACGGAAATGTGCTTGGTACGCATTCTGTTTCAGCAGGGCTTGATTATGCTTCTGTCGGCCCTGAGCACCCATATTTAAGAGGCATTAAAAGAGTCCAATACACTTATGCAACTGACGATGAGGCTTTAGCAGCCTTTGAACTTCTTTCAAAAACAGAGGGCATAATACCAGCTCTTGAGTCATCGCATGCAATTGCAGAGGCTATTAAGCTTGCTCCAAAAATGCCTAAAAATAAAATCATCATAGTCAATCTCTCAGGCCGCGGTGACAAAGATGTACAGCATGTTGCAAGGATTAAGGGGATAGAAATTTAAAGGGGCTCTATTTTGAATAGAATTGAAATAACATTTGAAAGATTAAAAAGTCAAAACAAAAAGGCATTCATCCCTTATATCATGGCTGGCGATCCAAATCTCGAAAAAACAATGGAAAATGTCCTTTTATTAGAAGAGTGCGGCGCTGATATTGTGGAGCTTGGCGTGCCTTTTTCTGATCCACTTGCTGATGGCCCAACAATTCAAAGGGCTGCAGAAAGGGCATTAAAGGCAGGAGTTACACTAAAAAAAATAATGCCCTTTGTCAAAAAACTCAGGCAGCATACACAAATTCCAATAGTTCTGATGACATATTATAATCCTGTCTTTAAATATGGAGAGGAATGTTTTGTTAGAGATGCCGTGGATGCAGGGGTTGATGGCGGAATAATCCCGGACTTGCCTCCTGAGGAAGGAGAGAGTTTTATAAAGACTTCACGCATTCATAATCTAAGCACTATATTTTTAGCTGCACCGACATCAACTGATGAGAGGATAAAAAAAATAACAAAGGCATGCAGCGGCTTTGTATATTATGTATCAATAACAGGCATAACAGGCTCAAGATTAATACTCGATGGGGCATTTAAAAACCATATAAAGGCGGTTCAGCGGCTGTCAGACAAACCTGTGGCTGTTGGCTTTGGAGTATCAACCCCTGATGCTGCTAAAAATATTGCGCAAATGGCTGATGGCGTTATAGTAGGCAGTGCGATAGTAAAAAAAATCTATGAACATCATGGTGGGGCAAAAGAGTTTATAAAAAAATTGAGGGAGGCGATTTAACGGCAGTGAATAGTTATTAGTGAATAGTAGTTAGTAAAAAAAATACTGCTCACTGTTTACTGTTCACTGTTCCCGGAGTATGGCTTGGTTTAAAAAGAAAAAAGAGCTAAAACCTGAAAAAAAGGTGAAAATACCTGAAGGGTTGTGGGTTAAATGCGATAACTGTAAAGAGATAGTTTACAAAAAAGAGGTAGAGAAAAATCTTCAGATATGCCCAAAATGCAATTATCATTTTAGGATCAGCGCAATAGAACGAATCAGTTTTATTGCTGATGCAGGAAGTTTTATTGAGATGGATGCTGACCTTACTACAGCAGATCCATTGTCTTTCAAAGATACTATTTTGTATAAAAATAGGCTTGAAGAAAGCAAAAAGAAAACAGGGCTTAATGATAGCGTAATATACGGAGATGCTTTAATAAATCAGAGACCTGTTGTTGTGGCAATAATGGACTTTTCATTTATGGGAGGCAGCATGGGTTCTGTAGCAGGAGAAAAAATATCAAGGGCTGCAGAAAGAGCATTGGAGAATAAAATGCCATTGATAGTCGTATCTTCTTCTGGCGGCGCAAGGATGCAGGAAGGAATGTTTTCATTGATGCAGATGGCAAAGGTATCTGCTGCGATTTCAAGACTAAAAGAATCAGAAATTCTATATATTACTGTGCTGGCAGATCCAACATTTGGCGGAGTTACAGCAAGTTTTGCAATGCTTGGAGATATAATCATTGCAGAGCCAAAAAGTCTTATAGGATTTGCAGGGCCAAGAGTAATTGAACAGACAATAAAGCGGCAACTGCCTGAAAATTTTCAGAGGGCTGAATTTCTTCTTGAACATGGCATGATAGATATAGTTGTTGACAGGAAGGAATTGAAAAATACAATGTATAAGCTGATTGATCTCTTCATGCCTTATAGGAGCGAAGAGGCCAAGTAAAAATGACTGCCTACAATGACGCAATTAATTATCTATACGGCCTTCAAAAACATGGCATAAAGCTTGGCCTCGAAAAAACTGCAAATATAGCATCTCTATTAGGCGACCCGCATAAAAAATTCCTTTCGATTCATATTGCAGGAACAAATGGAAAGGGTTCTGTATCTGCAATGACTGCATCTATTGTCAGCGCTCATGGCTTTAAGGTTGGACTTTTTACATCCCCTCATATTGTCAGCTTTACAGAAAGAATAAGAATTAACAATGAGCCGATAGGCGAATCAGAGGTTGTAAGCCTTACAGAAGAAATAAAATTCCAGATTCAAAATTCCAGATTCAAAATTCCTGAACCAACATTCTTCGAATTTGTCACTATAATGGCATTTCTTTATTTTGCAAGGAATAATGTTGCTTGGGCAGTTGTTGAAGTCGGAATGGGAGGCAGGCTTGATGCAACAAATATAATTACACCCGAGGTCTCTGTGATTACAAACATAAATTATGACCATAAAGAATTTCTTGGAGAGACACTTGCTGAGATTGCTGGAGAAAAGGCAGGGATTATTAAAAAGGACATTCCTGTTGTTTCATCTATGCAGGAAAAAGAAGCAGAAGAAGTAATCTACAAAACAGCAAAGGAAAAGTCATCCCATCTTTTTATATACGGAAAGGATTTTAGCGGTAAATTAAAATCAACAGGGTTGGATGGGACTTTTTTTGATTACTCTGACGATTCATGTTCGCTGAATGATTTACATACCCCGCTTGCAGGACAATATCAGGCATCTAATGCATGCATTGCAATAAAGGCAGCAATGGTGGCATTGGAACGAAATTCAAAATTCAAAATTCAAAATTCAAAATTGATTAGAGACGGGCTTGCAGCTACACAGTGGCATGGAAGGCTTGAAATTGTGAGCCGTGATCCATTGATCATAATCGATGGAGCGCATAATCCAGATGCAGCAAATGTGTTGGCGCGGTTTATAAAAGATAATCTAAGCGGCTATAAAATAATCCTCATACTTGGCGTCATGTCTGATAAAGATATAACTGGGATTATGACACCTTTATTGCCGCTCGCATCAGAAATAATATTTACAGCTCCTAACTACGGCAGAGCTGCATCTCCGCAAAAACTTGCAGGGATGGCACTGCAGATGGGCTTTTCTTCAAAGTGTGCGAACTCTGTAAGAGATGCTATTGGGATGGCAATTAAAGGCAGTAACGAGTCAATAGCAACGAGTAACAAAAAAGATAATTCAAACAAAATTCAAAATTCAAAACAGAACTCGTTACTCGGTAATTGTCGCTCGCCGCTGATTCTGATCACCGGCTCTTTCTATACATTAGGTGAGGCTATGGAAGCGCTTGGTAAAAAGGCTGTTCTTGGAACGCTAAGGGAAACGATATGAGCAGAAGGCAGAAGTTTAAAAAATTCGCTGCTCGTTACTTGTTGCTCGTTGTTTTTTCACTATTCACTATTCACTATTCACTATTCACTGCCGAAGGGGCTACCACAATAACCGCAGACCATCTCGAATATTTCAAAGAGGAAGACAAATATGTGGCAACAGGCAATGTGCGGATAGAAAAGGAAGATGCTGTATTAAGGGCTGAGAAGGTTGTTTTATATCAAAAAACATCTGATGCAGAGGCAATTGGCAGCTTAATTTATGAAGACAGCGAAACGCTCATAAATGCAGAGAGGGCTGAGTTGAATCTTGATGCAAAAACAGGAAGGCTTTACAATGCGGTTATTTTTTTAAAAAAGGGTAACTACTGGATCAATAGCGACAATATACAAAAAATAAAAGAAGGCCATTATTATGCGTCAAATGCAACATTCACAACATGCGATGCAGAGCCTTCTAAAAATCCTGATTGGTGCTTTAAAGGAAGCGATGTAGACATCATTGTAGGCAAACGCTTTCGCGCTGAAAATGTAACTTACAGGGTAAAGGGGATGCCAATATTATATTCACCATATGTGTGGGCGCCTGTAATGACAGAAAGGCAAACTGGGTTTTTGTTTCCAGTTATAGGCACAAGCAGCAAAAAGGGCTTCCAATTCAGCCCTGCCTTTTTCTGGGCAATAGATGAAAATAAGGATGCAACATTGTATCTCGACTATTACAGCAAAAGGGGCATTGGAAAGGGCATAGAATACAGATATATTGATTTTAACAGCAAGGGAGATTTGTATGCATATCATATAAGGGACAGGGAATTAAAAAAAGATTTTTATGAAATCAAGGGTTTTAATGAGTATCAATCTAAAGGTGTAGAAGGATTTTTTGACATAAATTATGTAAATCATGAGAAATTTTATAAAGAGTATTCTCCTCAAAGAGACCTGAGAATCAAGCGCTTTCTTCAATCATCAGGGGAGATATCAGCGCCTTTTGGAAATTCAAGGCTTTATCTGCTTGGGCAGCACTGGATTGATCTAAGAAATGATGACGACCAGATCCCTCAACGATTGCCTGAATTAGGCTATGTTATAAATCCTATAAGCATTAGCCCGTTAATGTTTACAATGTCTTCTAGCATTACTAATTTTTATAGAGAATCTGGGCCCAGGGGGCAGAGGCTGGATATAAATCCAACTATATCTTATTCTTTTGGCAATTCCATACAGCTTTTCCAATCCCTTTCTTTGAGGGAAACAGCTTATAAATTGGAAAATGAGGCAGATTTTGATTCATCTCTTCATAGAGAAACCTTTGAATACAGAGCAAATGCTACAACACGGTTAAGCAGGCAGTACGGGTCATTTACGCATGTTATAGAGCCTTCTCTTTCTTACACATTTATCCCTGAAGCAAAAGAACTGCCTCTTTTTGATTCCACAGAATTATTTGATAATATTTCCATAGCGCAGTTTTCTCTTTACAGCAGATTAGAATTCGACAGACTTGTATTTGATATGCGCTTAACACAGCCTTATGATTTTAATGCAGACGGCATTAAAGATCCATTATTGCCGACAAAGCTGGAAGCCTCATTAATCGGTCCTTTAAGGTTAAATTTTGACATAGAATACGACTTTAATAAGGGCAGAGCTGAAACAATAAACTCTGAAATAAGCATAAAGGTGTTTGATGATACAAATATAAGATTAGGCGAGAGATATTCCAGAGAGCATAAAATAATGTTTTATAAGGCAGCTATTGATTCAACCCTGACAAAGAAATGGGCTATAGACGCAAATGTATGGTACGATGCAAAGGGCAGAGGCTTAAGGGATTCTGCTCTGAAAATCAAATATGCCGAGCAGTGCTGGGCAGCTATGATGGCAGTAACAAGAAGGCCGGGTGATGACACTAGACCTTCAGAATACAGTTTTATGGTATTTATTGAATTAAAAGGCATTGGAATGCTCAGGGCTTTATGAACATTGTGTTAAATATCAACAAAGACCATGGTATTACATCCCATGCTGCTGTTGCTGCAACAAAAAAACTCTTTAAAAGCAGAAAGGCAGGACATGCAGGAACCCTTGATCCAATAGCAACAGGAATCCTCCTTATCTGTCTAAACGAAGCAACAAAGATAGCGCCTTTTCTTTCAGACCTTGATAAAGAATATATTATGACAGCTAAGCTCGGTGAGGCAACAGATACTTATGATTCCGAAGGAAGGGTTGTTAAAAAAGCAGCCTACAGCGAAATTTCAAAGCAGGAAATCGAAAGGACGATTGAAAAGTTTGTCGGTGAAATAGAGCAGATACCGCCAATGTATTCAGCTATTAAGGTTTCTGGCAAGCCCTTATATAAGCTTGCAAGAAAGGGGATTGAAATCGAGAGAAAACCGAGAAGGATAAGCATTCATTCCATAGAAATATTAAAGTTTGAACCTCCCTTTCTAACATTAAGAGTTTTATGCTCAAAAGGCACATACATAAGGTCGTTATGTCATGATATAGGCAATGCCCTTGGTGTTGGCGCTCACATGACAGAACTTGTCAGGACAAAGGCAGGAGAATTTACTATAGAAAACTCGGCAAAATTGAGCGAACTTCCGGACAAAACAGGGGCTTTATATTCTATAGACTCTGCATTAAAGCATTTACCGGAGATAAGATTGCAGGGCGACAACTTAAAAAAGGCTAAATGCGGCAATCCAGTACAAATAGAGCATGAGATCGAAGGAGCTAAAGACTTTCAGACTTTTCTAAAACTTCGAGCTTGTTTTGTCAGGCTAAAAGATTCTGAAGGTAAGCTTTTTGGGATCGGAAAAGTTTCGAGAGATTTAATTAAGATAGAGCGGCTGCTTAAACTATAAACAAGGAGGCATTATGATACAACGTTATACACGGCCTGAAATGGGAAAGCTCTGGGAGCCAAAGAATAGATTTCAGAAATGGCTTGATGTTGAGATAGCAGCATGTGAGGCATGGGCTGAATTAGGAGAAATACCGCAGGAAGCTCTGAATGTCATTAAGGAAAAAGCTAAGTTTGACATATCAAGGATTGATGAGATTGAAAAGACAGTAAGGCATGATGTCATAGCATTTCTCACATCAGTTTCAGAGTTTGTAGGCTCTGAGGCAAGATTTATACACAAGGGACTTACATCATCAGATGTAGTTGACACAGCCCTTTCCCTTTTGATGAAAGAGGCAGCAGATATTATTATCAAAGACATAAAAGAGCTCATGGATGTGCTAAAGGAAAAGGCATTTAAATATAAAGACATGCCTTGCATTGGCAGAAGCCATGGAGTTCATGCAGAGCCTATGACATTTGGCCTTAAATTTACACTATGGTATGAAGATGCAAAGAGGAATCTGAAACGAATGGAAACTGCGAAAGAGGGCATAAGTGTTGGCAAGCTTTCAGGCGCAGTAGGCACATTTTCCAATGTTCCTACAGAACTCGAAGATATTGTATGTGAGAAGCTCGGACTCAAGCCCGAGTTGATTGCAACACAGGTTGTGCAGAGGGATAGACATGCCGAATACATGACAGTCCTCGCTTTAATTGCTGCATGCATTGAAAAGATTGCTGTTGAAATAAGACATCTGCAAAGGACAGAGGTTTTAGAGGCAGAGGAACCATTTGCCGCAGGGCAAAAGGGATCATCTGCTATGCCCCATAAGAGGAATCCTGTCGGATGTGAAAATCTTTCAGGCCTTGCGAGGGTTGTCCGAAGCAATGCCATTGCAGCGCTTGAAAATATCGCTCTCTGGCACGAAAGGGATATATCGCATTCTTCTGTAGAAAGGGTAATAATTCCTGACAGCGTAATACTTATTGATTACATGCTTAACAGGCTTACGGTGATACTTAAAGACCTGCATATATACCCTGAAAGGATGAATGCCAATATGGACAAGAGCCATGGTTTATATAACTCCCAAAGAGTGATGCTTGTCCTGACAGAAAAAGGACTTAGTCGGGAGGATGCATACGCTCTGGTGCAGCGAAATACGATGGAAAGCTGGAGGCAAGGCATAAGTTTTATGAAACTCTTACAAAATGACAGAGAGATATTAAAATATCTTTCACAGAAGGAGATAGAGGATATATTTGACATTAAATATTACCTCAGGAATATAGATTATATATTCAAAAGAGTGTTCGATGAGAACTAAAGGTAAAGAGGTGTGCGACAAATTTATTGGTAAAGGGAATTAGGCACATACCCGATTCTCCCAGAAATCCTCCCAGCGATTGCTGAACAGGCAACAGCGTAATGCTATAATGTTATTGGCCCCTTTGACCGACCAGTGCATACCCGATTGTTTTAGCCTTTGCCCAATAACGGTACGACATCCTGCTTCCAAAACGCCTGAGCCAACAGGATGTTAAAATAATCTTGTGTCTAATGGTAGAAGGAAAGGAGAAAAAAAATGAGCAAAGATATTTTTGAAGCAATTAAGGACAAATCAGTAGAAGAAGCGCTCGGCATATATCTCAAAGGGAATACAGTAATCCCAAATATTTCAGTGTTCTTAGACGAGATGTTATTTCTGGAGATATGTTTTCATCTATG
>JBBISP010000022.1:0-34771 GCA_037441185.1 Nitrospirota bacterium
CATCAAAGATTGACGCATACCTCTAAATGTTGGGTTATCAAGATAACTGTGATTTGTAATAAATCCCAGAACGCCTTCGCCTATCTGGTCTATCTTCCATTGTGCAAAACGAATAAACTTCACATAGTCATCCTGAAGCCATTTTGGGTTTTTCTCTCTTAATGGTTTCCCATCAACCTGAAAATAAGTCTTTATCTCTTTTGATATCCAGTCTCCAACATTGGAAGAATGCCCTGAATAAGGCGGGTTGCCGAGTATTACTAATATCGGTTGTTCCTTCTTCACCTTTCCTGCCAGATGTGATTCTTCGGAAAGCGAAGCCATGCCCGGCAGTTCTGTCTGGGCGAGTTCCTCCATTTCAAGGGTATTGGTCAAATAAAGCTTGAATCTGTCATCCTCATGGAGCCTATAGCCAAGTTCTTCCAATAAAAAAGACATTTTCAGATGTCCTACTGCATAAGGCGCCATCATCAGTTCAAAGGCATAAAAATTTTTGAGAACATGCTCTTTTATAAATTTTTCTTTACCGCCTTCGCCGTATTTTGAGGCAAATTCATCAACTGCCAGTTTTGCAGCCTCCGCCAAAAAGGTGAGCGTTCCTGCGGCAGGGTCCAACACCGTTACAGAAGGATTCGCAATGCCGTCATCTTTGTCGAAATGCTCTTTCAAAATATGGTGCAGAGAATGAACAATATAAGAGACTACAGGCTCAGGCGTATAATAGACACCCCTTTTCTCTCTGGTTTTAGGATCGTATTCTGCAAGAAAAGTTTCGTAGAAATGGACTATAGGGTCTTTTCCCTTATGCTGGTGAAAATATGCATCGAGCAGCTTATAAACATCTGTAACAGCAAGCACCTCTGAAATATCGTCAACAATCCATTCCATCTGCTTTGGCAGGTCGCCAAGAGAGATAAATTTAAAGACGTCCCTTAAAATTCCGATGGTCTGCGGAATGTTGTCATAGGCGAGCTTTCTGTTAAAACCATTCTGAGAGCGTGTGCGGGCTGCAAAAAGACCGTATGTAATGGTCTGCGAGTAAAGGTCTGCAAAGTCTTCTTTTGAAAGTCCGCTTATGAGGTATGTCCTGAATGCCTCATAGAATCCGAATATATGTCCCTTTTTTGCCTTTTCCTCTTCTTTTAATTCCTGAGCTATAACCTCATCCCTTAGAAATCTTGTCCTTTTTGCCAGTTCAACAGCAAGGTTTTTGGCATCATAAACCTTTGGCAGAGAAAAAGAAAAAAACTTCTCCAATAGATTCAGGAAATCCTCTTCTTTTTCTACAGGCGGGACAGTTTTTAGTTTATGCACCACATAAGGTCTGCCGATAAGGACTTTATCTATAAGCACGCCATTCCTGTAAAGTCTGAATTCAAAGAAATTGGTGAGTATCAGATTTGGAAATGTATTGCGATACCTTTTTAATTGCTCGGAATGCTCTATGATGTCTAAATTTTCAACTGTTGGGGCTTTTGCCTCCATATATCCAACTATATGCCGTTTGCCGTCCCAGACTCTAAAATCAGGATTACCTGCATCAGTCTTTTTAGGAAGAGTTGTAATGTGAATATTTTTCTTACCGGAAGATTTAGAATAGTCATTTAAAAGGTCTTCAAGAATAGAATAAAAGCTTTCTTCCCTCGCGTCTCCACGATTTGCAGCACTGGTTATATTTTTAAGGTATGTCTTAAGCATTTAAATCTGTAAGATTATATCACACTATGCATATAACGCTACCATTGTAAACACAAACACCGCAAT
Source organism: Nitrospirota bacterium (assembly GCA_037441185.1). Taxonomy (GTDB): domain Bacteria; phylum Nitrospirota; class Thermodesulfovibrionia; order Thermodesulfovibrionales; family Dissulfurispiraceae; genus JBBISP01. The sequence continues at coordinate 1,765 of JBBISP010000022.1, forward strand.
GCTTATATAGCCGTTCATATTGAAAAACGCCATATCTAATTTGCTCAAGTCATTATGCTTCACAAGGGAATGCTCATAAATCAGTAGTCCTGAAACCAGAAACATGCCTATCCAATATACAAAATTCAAATTAAAGATGACGCCATTTACAGCAAGCAAAGACCATGTGACAAAATGAAAAATCCTCGAAAGAATCAACGACTTCTTGATTCCGAATCTCTGAGGAATGGAATAAAGTCCATGGCTTTTGTCAAATTCCATATCCTGAAGCGCATAAAGCACATCAAAACCTGCAAGCCAGAATACCACTGCAATGCTAAGAGGCATTATCTCCAAATCAAATGTTCCCCTTATGGCAATCCATGCGCCGATGGGCGCTGCAGAGATGGCAATGCCGAGGACAAAATGTGCCATCCATGTAAATCTCTTTGTATAGGAATAGAGGACTAAAACTCCAATTGCAATGGGAGAGAGTTTTAGGCAAAGCGGATTGAGATTGTAAGCAGCAAAAACAAATAAAGCAAGCGAGATAAATGTAAATATAACCGCATCCCTGACATTTATCTTTCCCGAAGGTATTTCCCTGTTTGCTGTCCTTGGGTTCGCCGCATCGATCTTCCTGTCGATTATCCTGTTCAATCCCATCGCCCCTGAACGCGCGCCAACCATTGCAACAGCAATCCAGAAAACCTGTTTCAGGGATGGAATCCCAGATGCAGCGAGGATAGCGCCGGTGAATGCAAATGGAAGGGCAAAGACCGAATGGGATAACTTTATCATCTTCAGATAGAGAACTGCCTTATTTGGTGCTGTTTGCATGGGCTTATAATAACATACTTGTCAAACAGGTCAAAATTATGCTTAATTAATCTTGATGTAAATTTCATTTTATGAAATTATTTTCTTGACAAGCATTAAAAACTATGTTAAGAAAATCATACCTGCATTTTATAAACAAAATAATAGGAGGAATTTATGAATCCGGAAGACATTAAGTATCACAAAGAACACACATGGGTCAAGGTATCAGGCAGCAAAGCTACAGTAGGAATAACCGACTACGCACAGGATGCACTGGGAGATATAGTATACATTGACCTGCCCGAAGTCGATACGACGGTAGAAGCAAATACCGAAATGTCAGAGATTGAGTCAACAAAAGCCACATCAGCAGTTATCGCTCCTGTAAGCGGCACTATTGTCGAGGTTAATGATAAGCTCTCAGACTCTCCCGAGATAATAAATGAAGACCCCTATGGCAAGGGATGGATCGCGGTAATAGCAATGGAAAATCCATCAGAAGCGGACGAACTCATGGATGCAGATGACTATGAAAAATACATAGAAGAGGAAGCAAAATGAGACTGACAATAATCGGAGCAGGACCAGGTGGATACGTTGCTGCGCTTAAGGCTGCGCAACTCGGCGCACAGGTAACAGTTATTGAGGACACAGAGGTGGGCGGTACATGTCTGAACAGGGGATGCATTCCTACAAAGGCCCTTGTAGCATCGTCAGAAGCGCTCCATAAGGCAAAAAACCTTGAAGACTTTGGGATAGAGGTTTCTGGAGAGATCACCCCGAATCTCTCAAAAATAATGGAGAGGAAAAACAAGGTCGTCTCAACGCAGGTAAAAGGCATTCGCTCACTCTTTAAAAGCTGGGGAATAAATCTTATAGAAGGTCGAGGAATGGTTCTCACCCCTGAAAAGATTGAAATCCAGAAGAAAGATAATACTATCGAGATAATAGAGACAGACAAAATGATTATAGCCACAGGCTCAAGACCGGCGCAGATACCAATATTCCCCTTTGACGGAGAACACATCCTGTCCAGCGATGATGCTTTAAATATTAAATCAATACCAAAAAGCCTGATAATAATAGGCGCTGGCGTTATAGGTTGCGAATTTGCATGTATATTCCGAGAACTCGGCACAGAGGTGACAATGGTTGAGATGATGCCGAGGGCAGTTTCTACAGAAGACCCAGAAATATCAGAAATACTCGAGAAGGAACTTAAAAAGAAAAAGATAAAGCTTATAACAGGAGTAAAAGTAGAGAGAGTCGAAGGCCAGCATGACGGCATCCATGTATATCTTGAAGATGGCAAAGAACTTGTGTCAGAGAAACTCCTCGTATCAATAGGCAGGGCACTCAATACAGAAAATATAGGGCTCGAGGCTATAGGAATTAAAAAAGGAGCGAGGGGAGAAATACTGGTCAACGAAAAAATGGAGACAAACATAGACGGCATATACGCAATAGGCGATGTAACAGGAGGCATACTACTTGCACATACTGCGTCAAAGCAAGGCATAGTAGCTGCTCTCAATGCTTGCGAAAAAGAAAAGATCTATGACTCTTCTATTGTGCCTGCAGCCATATTCACATCTCCCGAAATAGGCTCTGTTGGTTTAAGAGAGCATCAGGCTCAGGAAAAGGGCATTACTATAAAAACCGGCCGTTTCCAGTTCAGGGCGCTCGGCAAAGCGCATGCGATGGGCGAGATTGCAGGCATGATAAAGATTGTTGCAGATGCTAATACAGATAAAGTTCTTGGCGTCCATATAATAGGGGCGCACGCATCCGACCTTGTGCACGAAGGCGCACTGGCAATGAAGGCGGGGTTAACAATAAAAGAGGTTGCTGATATGATACATGCTCATCCGACTCTTGCAGAAGGATTGATGGAGGCTGCAGAGGATGTGCACGGAGAGGCAATACATTCACCCAAAAAACAGTGATGGGTAATGAGTAATGGGTGATGAGCAGAAAAAGTTCCTTAACTGATTACGCATTACGGATTACGCATCACGAAATATGGAGGAGTCATGAGTGAAATTATAGACATTTACGCACGGGAGGTAATAGATTCCAGAGGTAATCCAACTGTAGAAGTAGATGTATTGCTTGACAGCGGAGCTACTGGTAGGGCAATTGTCCCTTCAGGCGCTTCAACAGGTGAAAGGGAGGCGCTGGAACTGAGGGACGGGAATAAAAAGCGGTTTCATGGCAAAGGCGTGTTGACAGCAATTAAAAATATAATGGAAGAGATAGCTCCGAGGCTAAGAGGGCTTGAGTCTCAGGATCAAGCTCTTATTGACAATACAATGATAGAGTTTGACGGCACAGAAAATAAAAGCAGGCTCGGCGCAAATGCGATATTAGGTGTATCCATGGCAGTCTGCCATGCATCTGCCAATGAATTAGGGCTTCCACTTTACAGATATATAGGCGGATGTAATGCAAAAGAACTCCCTGTGCCAATGATGAATATAATGAACGGCGGCGCGCATGCTGACAATAATCTCGACATACAGGAATTTATGATAATGCCTATAGGCTTTAATAATTTTTCATCAGCACTGCGTGCAGGCGCAGAGATATTTCATACATTGAAATCTATCCTCAAAAAGAAAAAACTAAACACTGCTGTTGGAGACGAAGGAGGCTTTGCTCCAAACCTCAATGCCAACGAAGAGGCAATTTCCATAATCATGCAGGCAATCACAGAGAGCGGATATAAACCGGGAAAGGATATATTTCTTGCCCTCGATGTTGCATCATCAGAGTTTTATGAAAAAGGTAAATACAATTTTGAAGGCAAAAAGATTTCGTCCGCAGAGATTGTTGATTATTACGAAAAACTGACAAAAAAATACCCCATTGTCTCAATCGAAGACGGTGCAGCGGAGAATGATTGGGAAGGATGGAAAATGCTTACAGATAGGATCGGCAGCAAGGTGCAACTTGTTGGCGATGATCTCTTTGTAACGAATACGACGATATTAAAACAGGGCATAAAAAAGGACATTGCCAATTCAATACTCATAAAGCTGAACCAGATAGGCACTGTTACTGAAACACTTGATGCTATAGAGATGGCAAAAAAAGCGGGGTATACTGCTGTAATATCACACAGGTCGGGCGAAAGCGAGGACACTACAATAGCAGACCTTGCTGTTGCCTGCAACACAGGCTTTATAAAGACAGGCTCTCTTTCAAGAAGCGAAAGGATAGCAAAATACAACAGACTTCTAAGGATAGAGGAAGAGCTTGGAGAAGCAGCAATATTTAAAGGGAAAGAGATATTTTATAACTTAGGCATAAACAGATGAGTGCATGATGGGCAAAATACGACCACGAAATCTCAGACAACAGGTTATTGTCGAAAGCAAAAAACGCGATATGTTTTTTTTTGTTATAATTACTCTTGTCTTATCTTATTTAGGCATTGTCTTGATTTTTGGCAATCCAGGTTTTATTAAATACAATGAGCTTAATAAAACTAAAAAAAAGTTGGAAGCAGAGATTAAACATATAGAAAAAGAAAATAAAATATTGAAAGCCCAAATCAATGCGCTCAAAGAAGATACTTTTTACATAGAAAAACATGCGAGAGAAGAATTTGGATTAGCAAAATCCGACGAATACATCTTTCAATTCCAGAATGACGACAAGAAATAGCTAATAGCTCATTGCTGATAGCTCATGGTAAAAAATTTCATCAGACTATGAGCTATGAACTATGAACTATCCGCTATATATTGCATTTCTCTGGCATATGCATCAGCCTTACTACAAAGACCCGTTTACAGGAGTTTACAGGCTTCCGTGGGTAAGGCTGCATGGAACAAAAGACTACCTTGACATGGTAAAAATCCTTGAAGAATTTCCAAGCATAAAACAAACATTCAATCTTGTTCCTTCTTTGCTTGAGCAGCTAAAAGACTATACTGAAAACAACGCAACAGACAGATACTTAGATCTGTCGCTGAAAGAGCCGGCTGACCTTATGGAATCTGAACGGATGTTTATTGTAGAAAACTTTTTCCTTGCAAACTGGGACAACATGATAAAACCATTCCCAAGATACTACGAACTTCTCGTAAAAAGAGGATACCGTTTTACAAAAGGAGATATTGTGCGGATATCCAAATATTTTACAGACTATGACATTAGAGACTTACAGGTGCTTTTTAATCTAAGCTGGATTGACCCAATGTTTAGGGAAAGCGATCCTGTTTTGAAAGAACTCTCAAAAAAAGAAAGGGGATTTACAGAAGAGGAAAAGCATTTTGTAATTAAAAAACAGTTTGAAATATTAAAAAATATAATTCCTGAATATAAGAAAATGTATGATTCAGGACAGATAGAACTCTCAGTGACACCTTTTTATCATCCCATACTGCCACTACTTTGGGATACAGACTCTGCAAAAATTGCAATGCCGCAAATAAGGCTGCCAAAAAAAAGATTCTCCTATCCAGAGGATGCTGTAAAACAGATTGCAATGGCATTAGATTATTTTGAGAAAATTTTTGAACATAGACCGTTGGGCATGTGGCCATCAGAAGGCTCTGTTAGTGCGGATGTGGTCAGAGCTATGCATGCAGAAGGAATAAAGTGGATTGCAACTGACGAAGAGGTCCTTGCAAGGTCTCTTGAAAGACAATTGCGAAGTCCTGAAGGTTATCTAACAGATGCAAGAAGCCTGTATAGGCATTACCAGTTCAATAATGTGTCTGTTATCTTCAGAGACCACAAACTCTCAGACCTGATAGGATTTGTTTATTCAGGATGGGAGCCGGCAAAGGCAGTGGAAAATTTTATCGGCAAGCTGATACAGATAAGAAATACCCTGCCTAAAGACAGAGCATATCTTGTGCCTATAATACTGGATGGAGAAAACTGTTGGGAATATTATAAAAACGACGGACACGACTTCCTGCGCGGCATTTACCGAGCTCTAAGCGCTGACAGCAGATTTAAGACCGTAACCATCTCGGAATTTATTAGAGAACACGGATCTGGAGAGCCTCTGCCGAAACTTCATACGGGATCATGGATTAATGCGAATTTTGGCATATGGATAGGACACGAAGAAGACAACATGGCGTGGGATTATCTAACACAGACAAGGAAAGATCTTGAAGCTTTTGCGAAAAACAATCCTGAGAAAGATATTACAAAAGCATGGAATGCTATTTATGCTGCAGAAGGCAGCGACTGGAACTGGTGGTATGGAGATGAACATACAACAGAAACACAAACGGACTTTGACGAATTATTTAGACGCTATCTAATGCAGGTTTACAAGATAATGGGTAAAGATATACCGTCGCATTTATATGTCCCTGTTTTACTTGAAGATAGAAGTATTGCGCCTACTACGCAAGCAAAAGGCTTTATCTATCCAAACATTGACGGCTTTGTTACAAGCTATTTTGAGTGGTATCAGGGAGCTATGCTTGATACCAAAAAATCAGGCGGCAGCATGCACAAATCAGAGAGTTTTATTCGCGGGCTTTATTATGGATTCAACAAAGATAACCTTTATGTGAGAATTGATCCATCAATCCCCTTCACTGAAATGCAGGAGCATATCATTATTTACATAAATATAGTTCATCCATTTACATTCAGAATTGTTTTTAACTTAAGTGAAAGCCCTTCAAATGCAACAATTTATGAGATGGCAGCGGAGAAGTGGGTTATGGCTAAACATATAGAAAATGTAGCGGCAAAAGATATTTTTGAAATAGAAATCCCATTTGTTGATATCAAAACACAAGAGAATGACGAAATCCACTTCTCAGTTGATATAATGCGAAACGGTGAAGAAGTGGAGAGATGCCCATGGAGAGGCTACATAACAGTGACGGTTCCTACACCGCATTATGAAACGCTTATGTGGTATTAGATTAAACTAATCCTTCCGTAAGAGATTGCATGAAAGCAACGACAACTTTCTATCTTCGGCAAAGTCGTTTCAGGCCATCATCCCTGCCAGTAGCGCAATCTCTATAACAGGATTTGGGTCATGCATCCTGGCGTCTTGACAATAAAAACCCTTTAGTGGTAATTTTTCTGTTATGCCAGTTGATTACAAGGATACTCTTAATTTGCCTCAAACTGACTTTCCCATGAAGGCAAACCTCAGTCAGAAAGAGCCTGATATGCTAAAATTCTGGGCTGAGAAATCTATTTATCACAAGCTGCAGGAAAAAAATAAAAACAATAAAAGCCATATTCTCCATGACGGCCCTCCTTATGCCAATGGGAACATCCACATAGGCCATGCGCTTAACAAGATACTAAAAGACATAATCATCAAATACAAATCCATGAAAGGATATTACTCTCCTTTTGTTCCGGGCTGGGACTGTCACGGCCTTCCAATAGAACTTCAGGTGGATAAAAATCTTGGAGACAAAAAAGAAGATGTCAACATCTTACAGAAAAGGCAGTTGTGCAGGGAATATGCAGATAGATATGTAAATATCCAGAAGGAGGAATTCAACAGGCTCGGCGTATTCGGAGAATGGCAGAAGCCTTATCTGACTATGTCTTATGATTATGAGGCCTCTATCGTAAGGGAATTCTTCAGTTTTGTTAAAAGCGGCTCTGTTTATAAAGGCAAAAAACCTGTTCATTGGTGTCCTTCTTGTATTACAGCCCTTGCAGAAGCTGAGGTTGAATATGCAGAAAAAGAATCGCCTTCTATATTTGTAAGGTTTCAGGTGGTTGAAGAAGATATAGTGAAATTTCTGCCGCAATTAGCCGGCAAAAAGACTTATATAGTCATCTGGACAACCACACCATGGACGCTTCCTGCAAACCTTGCCCTCGCACTTCATTTAGAGTTTAGCTATGCCTTGGTTGAAGATAATAGCGAAATTCATATTGTTGCTGAAGACCATCTACAGGGATTGAAAGAAAAGGGCGTGATTAAAGGAAATGTTGTCTTAAAGATTACTGGAGACAAGCTGCAAGGCATGAGGGCAAGACATCCATTTATTGAAAGGGAGTCAACGGTTATATCTGGTGATTTTGTCACTGTCGGTGAAGGCTCTGGCATCGTCCATATTGCTCCGGGACACGGTGAAGATGACTATGAGGCTGGCCTTAAATATGGCCTTGATATATACGCTCCGGTTGATGATAAAGGCAAATTTACCAAGCAGGTTCCTGAATTTGAAGGACAATTTGTTTTTAAGGCGAATGAGGGAATTATTGAGACATTGAAACAAAAAAATGCCCTTCTCATCGCTGAAAAGATAAGGCATTCATATCCCCATTGCTGGAGATGTAAAAAGCCTGTCATATTCAGGGCAACAGCCCAATGGTTTATATCAATGGAGAAAGGCAATTTAAGGACAAAATGCCTTAAAGAGATAGAAAGGATTGAATGGATTCCTTCATGGGGAAGGAATAGGATTTACAGCATGGTCAGCAGCAGACCTGACTGGTGCATATCACGTCAGAGGGCATGGGGAGTCCCGATAACCCTCATTACATGTGAAGAATGCGGAGCATTTGTTAAGAATGAGGATTTGTTTAATAAGATTATAGAACTAATAGAAGAGCAAGGCGCTGATATATGGTTTAAAATGGATATTAAAGACCTCTTGATAGATGATTATAAATGCGCTTGTGGGAGCGCCTCTTTTAAGAAAGAGATCGATATTCTTGATGTCTGGTTTGACTCGGGTGTCAGTCACGCAGCAGTCCTTGAAAGGGATGAAAGGCTTTCATGGCCTGCTGAAATATACCTTGAAGGAAGTGACCAACACCGGGGTTGGTTTCAGAGTTCACTTCTTACATCTGTCGGGACAAAAAACAAGGCGCCATATAATACTGTTTTAACTCATGGATTTGCTGTAGATGGACAAGGAAAGAAGATGTCCAAATCCCTTGGAAATGTAATCGCACCGCAGGAATTTATAAAGGCAAATGGCGCTGAAATCCTGAGATTATGGGTATCTGCGGAAGATTATCGCGATGATGTAAGGATATCAAAAGAGATTATAAGCAGGCTTACAGAGGCATACAGGAAGATCAGGAATACAGGAAGATTCCTTCTCGGAAATATTTCTGACTTTGATGGAAATGACTACAGCAGTCATCTGCTGGAAATTGACAGATGGGCAATATCAAGGCTTCAGGGACTTATTGAAAAAGTCACAGCGGCCTATGAAAACTTTAATTTCCATGAGGCATTTCACTCTATTTATAATTTCTGCATAGTAGATATGAGTTCTTTCTATCTTGATATTCTGAAAGATCGCCTCTACACATTCAGGAAAGATTCTGTTGAGAGATGTTCAGCGCAATGGGTTTTATATCAGATACTGACGGACATGACAAAGCTGATGGCGCCTATTCTTTCATTTACTGCTGAAGAAATATGGCTGGAGATACAGAAGGCAGAGAACAGAAGACAGAAGACAGACATATCAGAAAGTGTATTTTTATCTCCATTTCCATCCATAAAGGAAGAGTTTCTTGATAAAGCACTCGAAGAGAGATTGGAAAGGCTTATAAAGATAAGAGACGAGGCAAACAAGGCGCTTGAGATAAAGAGAAAAGACAAATTTATCGGCAATGCCCTTGAGGCAAGGCTGATATTATATCTGCCAGAAAAAGAGTTGACACTGCTGCAGTCCTACAAAGGCTTTCTGCCATATTTTTTTATTGTTTCAGAGGTCGAGATAAATCCATTTATTGAAAAAATTGAGAATGCATTTGAAAGCTCAGAGATCAAGAATCTTTTTATTGATGTACAAAAGGCATCCGGGCAAAAATGCCAGCGGTGCTGGAACTGGAACACATCAGTCGGCAAATTTGAAGACCATCCAGAAATTTGTGAAAGATGCTACAGTGCAATCAAAATAGATTAAATGTATCAATAAAGTAATGCAAAAGAAAAAGAACTCAATGCTACATTATTCCATTACTCCACTACAGAGTTTTATTATTGCCATCATTATCTTCATCTTCGACCAGTTCACTAAATATCTTATTAAGAGCCATGTAGGTCATTACGAGATTATAGGAATATTACCATTTTTAAATATCGTCTATGTAGAAAATATTGGCTCTGCCTTTGGAATGTTTAAAGTCCTCGGGAATGCCTTTTTTATAGCAATTGCTGTTTTTGCAATTATTTTTATGTCAGTGCTTATTGTTAAATACAGAGACAATAGATTAAGCTTTTCACTTTTCCTCGGAGGAGCAGCAGGCAACCTCGCAGACAGGATTATTTATGGCTATGTCATAGACTTTATTGATATTTATATCGGTAAGTTTCACTGGCCTGCCTTTAATATAGCTGATTCAGCGCTTACAATTGGATTTTTGATGCTGCTCATCAAAATAATTCTGCCTAAAAAAATAGGGTTTTCTCATTAACAGACAGCAGCTAAAAACAATACAGATTGACTTTAATAGCCTTATCTATTAATTTAGTTATATGTTTTCTTATATTCTTAAACGACTTTTATTAATGATTCCCTTGATTTTTGGGATAACCCTTATCACATTCACTGTTATTCATCTTGCTCCAGGCGATCCTGTAGAGGTCGAAACAGAAATGTCACTGAAGGCATCAACTCAGGCGAGGGAAAATCTTAAAAAACTTTACGGACTCGACAGGCCTATCCACATCCAATATTTTGATTGGCTCAAGAGATTTATAAATCTTGACTTTGGAAAGTCCTTTGTCGATGGCAAAAGGGTTGTTGATAAAATCAAAGAAAGAATTCCTGTTACTCTTACTATTAATCTGCTGTCTCTCATTCTCATCCTGCTTGTGGCAATACCATTAGGTGTAATGTCTGCTGTAAAACAATATTCATTATTTGATAAGCTTGCAACAGTCTTTGTCTTTGTGGGATTTTCCACTCCAACCTTCTGGCTCGCATTGATAATGATGATAATCTTCGGAGTAACTCTTGGACTTTTGCCCATATCAGGAATTCAGAGCATTGATGTATCAGAAATGAGCAAACTCGAAAGATTGGCTGATTGGGCGAGACATTTGATACTGCCTGTAGGTTTAAGCGCCTTCGGAGGCATAGCTGGACTTAGTAGATACAGCCGCTCAAGTATGCTTGAGGTTATAAGACAGGATTATATAAGAACTGCAAGGGCAAAAGGCCTGAAGGAATCAGATGTGATAATCCATCATGCATTGAGAAATGCTTTAATGCCAGTAGTTACAATTTTAGGCCTATCTGTGCCAGGATTAATTGGAGGCAGTGTTATATTTGAAACCATATTTGCAATACCAGGAATGGGACAGTTGTTTTATTCATCTGCAATGGCACGGGATTATCCGACAATTATGGGAATACTTGTTATTGGCGCAGTGCTGACCCTTATCGGCAACCTTTTGGCTGACATATCATATGCTATTGTTGATCCACGGATACGGGCAAAAAAGTAAGTGCACATTTTTCACACAATAAAAATACCTCCATTCAAAGATGCTCATATGCATTTTGTTTTAGAAGGCAAACCTGCTCAGCCCGATGAGATCCTGAAAATAATGCTTCAAATGGAGGAATTAAAGATTTTATGCAGTGAATCAAAAGAGAGGAACTTAGAAGTGGCATGCCATGTAAACGGAGATTCTGCTATAAAAAATGCTGCAGAAGCAGGCGTATCATCTATCGAACATGGATATTTTGTGTCAAACGAGACCCTCCACATGATGAAGGACAAAAACATACGCTGGACACCTACGGCATTTGCGCTATTGACTTATTCATTAATGCTGCTGCCTGCTGAAAGGCGGCATATAGAAGGTATTATAGAAAATCATCTCGCATCCATTAATTATGCTGTATCCATTGGAGTAAAACTGAATATCGGCACTGATAGCGGTTCTGTTGGCGTAAAGCATGGGAATTCCTTCTTTGATGAACTGCAGCTTTTTCAGAAGGCTGGATTGTCTTTAGAGCAGATACTGGCTGCTGCATGCATAGATGATATGGAGATTAAAAAAGAAAATTATCTGATAGTGAAAAATGATTTTATTAAGACAAAAAAAATAAAGGCTGTTTTTTCGCAAATAAAGAAGTCAAATGATAGTTGAAGAGGTGAAAAATAGATGATACCTTTTAAAGATGATAACCCTACACAGACATTTCCTTTTATCACAATTGGGTTAATTGCAATAAACAGCCTTGTATTTATCTGGGAACTCGCATCATCCTTTGATATAACAAGAGCAGCCTATTCTTATGGCGCAATCCCTCGCAATTTAATATCGCTGGAAACATCCCAGCCCATACATCCTGCGATAAGCATCTTTACATCAATGTTTCTTCATGGAGGCTTTTTTCATATTGCCGGAAATATGCTTTATTTATGGATATTTGGAAATAATATCGAAGATTCACTCGGACATTTTAGATTCCTGATATTTTATCTATTTTCAGGAATCATAGCGGCTTACAGTCATGCTGTTTCAGAATCTCAATCAATAATACCAATGATAGGCGCAAGCGGAGCTGTATCCGGTATTCTTGGCGCTTATCTTTTACTATTTCCTCATGCAAGGGTTCATACCCTTTTAATTCTTGGATTCTTTGTTCAGATTGTAAGAATTCCAGCCGTATTCGTAATTGGTTTTTGGATAATAATGCAACTGATAAATGGCATCCTCAGCAAAGGATTGCTAAATCAAGGAGGAGTAGCGTGGTTTGCCCATATCGGAGGTTTTCTTGCAGGGATTTTGACAATTAAATTATGGCTGCCAGGAAAAAGATATCTTTAAAATTTTAAAATTTCTTAAAAGATTGTTTAAAATTGCAAAAAATAGAGATAATCAGATTTATTCAGAAGTAATTCCGCTTGCTTCTATATCTTGTTAGCAGTTATATTAGCACTCATCTAATGTGAGTGCTAATATAACTACAAACTTTGATTCCAAATTTAAGTCTGGAATCAGAAAATCTTAAATCTTAAATCAAGAAGGAGGTATTGGTATGAAGATCAAACCACTCAAGGACAGGGTAGTAGTAAGGTATTCAGAGGAGGAGATGGAAAAAACAGCAGGCGGCATTTATGTGCCTGATGTTGCAAAAGAAAAGCCACAAAAAGGTATTGTTGAAGCTGTCGGCTCAGAAGTAAAAGAGGTAAAAGCAGGAAATACTGTGCTGTTTGACAAGTATTCGGGATCAAAGGTAAAGCTTAATGACACAGAGTATCTAATTGTTAAAGAAGAAGATCTTTTAGGGATCATCGAATAAAAAGGAGGAAATAAAATATGGCAGCAAAACAGTTATTATTTGATGAAGCAGCAAGGCAGTCAATTTTAAAGGGCATAACACTATTAACAAATGCTGTAAAGGCAACCCTTGGACCGAGGGGCAGGAATGTAATAATAGACAGGAAGTTTGGTTCACCAAATATAACAAAAGACGGTGTTACTGTTGCAAAGGAGATAGAACTGAAAGATCCTTATGAAAATATGGGCGCACAGCTCGTCAGAGAGGTTGCATCTAAGACATCTGATATAGCTGGTGACGGAACAACTACTGCAACAGTTCTTGCATATTCTATTTATAAAGAAGGAATGAAATATGTAACTGCAGGCGCAAATGCAATTGACATGAAGAGAGGAATCGATAAAGCAGTTGAGGTTATTGTAAATAACCTTAAAAAGATGTCCAAACCTGTTGCAGAGAAAAAAGAGATTGCTCAGGTAGGAACAATATCAGCAAACAACGACCCTTCTATCGGAGAGCTTATTGCAGATGCAATGGACAAGGTCGGAAAAGACGGCGTAATCACTGTTGAAGAGGCAAAGAGCATGGCTACGACACTTGATGTTGTTGAGGGCATGCAGTTTGACAGGGGATACATCTCTCCATATTTTATTACAGACCCCGAGAGGATGGAGTGCATACTTGATGAGGCATTCATTCTGCTTCATGACAAAAAAATCTCAAGCATGAAAGATCTGCTCCCTATTTTAGAACAGATTGCAAAGATGGGCAGGCCGCTTCTCATCGTATCTGAAGAAGTCGAAGGAGAGGCCCTCGCAACACTTGTTGTAAACAAACTCCGCGGGACGCTTCAGGTTTGCGCAGTAAAGGCTCCGGGTTTTGGTGATAGAAGAAAGGCAATGCTTGAGGACATAGCAATCCTCACCGGCGGGACAGTTATCTCTGAAGACATAGGTCTCAAGCTCGAGAATGTGAAACTAAATGACCTTGGGAAGGCAAGAAAAATAACCATTGACAAGGACAATACAACAATAGTTGAAGGCGCAGGCGACCATGCAAACATACAGGGCAGAGTCAAACAGATTAAGGCGCAAACAGAAGAAACCACATCTGATTATGACAGGGAAAAACTTCAGGAGAGGCTTGCAAAACTCGTCGGAGGAGTAGCAGTTATAAATGTAGGCGCTGCAACAGAGTCAGAAATGAAAGAGAAAAAGGCAAGGGTTGAAGATGCCCTCCACGCAACAAGGGCAGCAGTAGAAGAAGGCATAGTTCCTGGCGGTGGAGTTGCATTTATCAGGAGCATTAAAGAGCTTGATAATCTGAAATTAGACCATGACCAGCAGATAGGAGTGACTATTGTCAAAAGAGCGCTTGAAGAACCCATGAGGCAGATTGTTGCAAATGCCGGAATGGAAGGCTCCATTGTAATTGAGAGGGCAAAGGAATCAAAAGAACAAAATTTTGGTTTCGATGCCTATAAAGAAGAATACACTGATATGCTCAAGGCTGGTATCATAGACCCGACAAAGGTTACAAGGACAGCTCTTCAGAATGCGGCATCTGTTGCAGGCTTGATGCTCACTACAGAGGTCATGGTTACAGAGATGCCTGAGGAAGAAAAGAAGATGCCTCCAATGCCAGGCGGCGGTATGGAAGGAATGTATTAAAAACAAAAGTCAAAAGTAAAAATACAGAGGACAGATAAAGGGGGCGATTTATATTGTCGCCCCTTTTAAATTCAAAATGTTAAATTCCAATTTCTGATTTTTATCTGTTATTCTAACTGCATGAATATCTTAAAAATAATCAAAACCAAATTAAAGTTACTAACCACAATATCTTTTATTTTCATTATTTATATCTGCATGCAACTATTCGTTCCTTCAAATATTGGCAATATTCAGATGGAGATAGAAATACCTGAAGGGACATCTTACAAGCAGGCGATAAATATACTTGCTAAAAACAAGCTTCTCCGCGACAAAAATCTATTCCTCATCCTCGGAAAGATAACTTTTGCTGAACGGAAGATTAGGGCAGGTTATTACTCTTTTTGGGGAAATATGAGTCCTTTTCAGGTTTTCAAGAGACTCAGAGACGGCAGGATAATAGAATATGAGATAACAATAGTAGAAGGAGACAGCCTGCTGGAGATAGGCAATAAGCTTCAAGACAATAACATCATGTCATTAAATGAATTTAATGATCTTACAACTGACAGCGGTTTTCTGAAATCACTCAACATCAATGCTCCAACTATAGAGGGGTATCTTTTCCCTCAAACATACAGGTTTCCAAAGGGCGCAAAGCCTCCGTCAATCCTTAGTCTTATGGTAAATACTCTCAGAAAAGAATATACAGATGAATTAGTGGGGCGTATAAAGGAAATTGGATGGACAGAAAATCAGGTCTTGACCCTTGCATCAATAATCGAAAGGGAGGCAGTAGTGGACGAAGAGAGGCAGATAATATCAGCCGTTTATCACAACAGGTTAAAAAGAGGAATGCCGCTTCAGGCTGACCCTACAGCGATTTATGGTGTAAAGAGCTATAAAGTTAAAATAACTAAAACCGATTTGAAGAAAAAAACAGCTTACAATACCTATGTAATAAAAGGACTTCCGCCTGGACCCATCGCCTCTGCCGGCATAAAATCTATAATCGCATCGCTTTATCCTGCTGATGTGCCGTATCTTTATTTTGTTTCAAATCTTGATGGGACACATTCTTTTTCCAGCACATTATCTGAGCACAACAAGGCTGTTAAAAGGCTCAGGGCTATGCAAGAAGCTAAGCTGATTCCGAAGGAAATCGAAAAGGCAGATGAAGAAAAAGAGGGGTAAGGCAGGCAATGATAAAAAGAAGAAAAACAAGACGGATATATGTTGGGAATGTAGCTGTTGGCAGCGGTGCGCCTGTATCTGTTCAGTCAATGACAAAGACTGATACAAGGGATGTAGATGCAACTGTAAAGCAAATTCTTTCATTAGAAGCGGCAGGCTGTGAGATAGTAAGAGTTGCAGTGATTGATATGGAGGCAGCAAAGGCTATTGGAAGGATTAAATATCAAGCCTCAAATCTCAAATCCACAAACTCAAATCCACAATCCCTAATCCCTATTGTCGCTGACATTCACTTTGACTGGCGCCTCGCAATCGAAGCCATAAGGCAGGGCATTGATGGATTGAGGCTTAATCCAGGAAATATCGGCGCAAAATGGAAGGTAAAAGAAGTTGTTGCAGCAGCAAAACAAAAAAATATCCCGATAAGAATAGGCGTAAACGCAGGCTCCCTCGAAAAAGAACTGCTGCATAAATATGGCCACCCAACACCTGAGGCTCTCGTTGAAAGCGCTGAAAGACATATCAGGATTTTAGAAGAATTGGATTTTTTTAATATAAAGGTTTCACTGAAGGCATCAAATGTAATGAAGACTGTTGAAGCGTATCAATTATTTTCTGAAAGATATGATTATCCATTACATATAGGCATCTCAGAGGCAGGGACTTCCTTTAGTGGAATGATAAAGAGCGCTGTAGGTCTTGGAATTTTGCTTGCTGAGGGCATTGGTGACACGATGAGGGTCTCTCTTACAGCAGAGCCTGAAGAAGAAGTGAGGGTTGCATATGAAATTCTCAAGTCATTGGGCATCAGAAGGATAAGTCCTGAAATAATATCATGCCCTACATGCGGCAGATGCCAGATAGATTTAAAACCCCTTGCACAAAAAGTGGAAAATGCAGTTAAAGACATAAAAAAACCGATAAGTATCGCTGTAATGGGCTGTATTGTCAATGGACCTGGGGAGGCGAGGGAGGCTGATTTCGGCATTGCAGGCGGAAAAGGCATAGGACTTGTTTTCAAAAAGGGCGAAGTAGTGAAAAAAGTAAGGGAAGATAAATTATTTGAAGAACTGATTAATTTGATAAATGAGTCTTAACAGCATTGATAAAATCGTCCCTCAAACCCCTTTTAGGAGTTTGAGGGTTAAAGTATGCTGCTCAAAGATTATATACAGAGTTCCCTCTTTAATGAAGCAACAATATTCTGCATTCCCTGCATTCCTCATAGACGCTGCTTTTAGAACATTCCTACTACCTTATCCTCTTTTACCATTAAATCCACAAGCCCTTCGTAACCTATCTCCTTTATCCCTTTGCCCATATCTTCTGATTTTAACCCCCTTAATCGAGCATCCTCATCAAGCACAAATGCAGTTCCGCAAAAACCTTCAAGCCTCTCTTTCTGAACAAAATATACTGCATTTTGCATCAGGCAAATATCAGCAGCCATATCCCTTGCCAGCTTTACGGCTCTCTTGCCTTCTGTTGTATCAGGCGCGCTCTTTATGATCACAAGCATAAATCCCCCCCCTAAAAAATCATTGTTGCATTTGATTCTTTAATAATATCTGCAATATCTGAGCCGTTAGCGATGATCACCCCTTCAATAAGTCCCTCGGCCTCGATATGTTCACCCTTCAAAGAAGGCTTATCTGCATATACCTTAACGCCCATATCAATACAGTCTCTTATTCCTTCTTCAATGCTTGAATATCCTGTATCTGATATGTCCTGCCCCTTTCGCGCTGCGTTCACGCCTCCGTCAATTAATACAAGGTTAACCGACATATCCTCTATTACGCCCCCGAGGGCATGGCGGACTGCTTCAGGTGCATCAACCGTGCCATAAGGCGGCCTTCTTAAAATTATGCTTATGCTTTCCATAATAGCCTCCTATATCCCCAGATTTAAAAAAATTGGTCTCGATTTAATCACATTGAAGAGACCCTTTAACGAACTCATCTCCCCTGCTGCTGCATCTTCTCCCGCAAGACCGCGGGTTGTCATGCAGCCTGTTCATATGTCAACCTTAAGCCCCCTGCCCACAAGGTCCTCCAGCTCTGATAATGACTTTGGAACTTGGCCTTTAACAATTGAAAAAACACCATCTCCAGATGCAATGAGCCTTACCTTTTGTCCCTTTTTAATGGCAGCATCTGCGAGCCTGAAAAATGTATGGGTGTTTTCAAAACTATACGGCGTTGTTGAAAGAAATATCACCATCTCTTTTTGCATTTTAATGACTCCTTTTGCCTGGGTATGTCCCCTTTTTTGTTACAGAGCAGCATGCAGGAGCAGGCAACTCCTCTATATAGTCCTTTTTTAAAAGCTTGATAATGTCAGGGATTATGGGGTCCCTGAGGAAATAACACCTGAGCCTTCCGTCCATATAATAATCAATTATGCCGTGTGTCCTTAAAAGAGATAGGTGCTGTGAGACGTTGGGCTGGCTTATCTCAAGGAACTCCTCAAAATCACTCACGCACTTCACTCCCTTTGTAAGTTCTTCAAGTATCCTTATCCTCACAGGATGGGCGATGATTTTTAAAAGCTCTATCCTACTTCCTACTGAACGCATTTAAATTCCCTCCATTCATATGCTTTTATAAAAATATAATAATATTTGAATATATTGTCAAGAGGAAATTTCAAATTTTATTTGCTCCCTTGGTTTGAATTATGCTATAAAAATTGGCATAAATAGAGGTGGACCCCATTCTTTGGACAGTTTTGGGGCTGAATTAAGGTGGAAACCACCCGCTATCATGCCGCCCTACATTGACTAATCTTGTCCAATGATGTATAGTTTATGGCAAGGTGTATTATGAATAAAGCGGCAACCGAAATGCTCAACACAAAACAAGCGGCGATGCTCTTAGGTATAAGTCCAAAGACAATTTACCGCATGGAAGAAAAGGGGTTGATTCAATCTGTTAGAACGCCAGGCGGTCAGCGCAGGTTTAATAAGGACGATTTAGAGAGTTATTTAAAGGCAAGCAAATCGTTTACTGCACCCCAGAATCCGAGCAAATATAAAACCTCCCTCAATCGCTCCCATTCATATATGAAAGAAAACATTGCCGCTTATTCTCTGTTTGCACCGTCTGAAATCGATACATCGCCGTCTATCCTAAAATTACAGCAGCAAATAGCGTTGAGAACTATTAAAGGCCACAAGCAGCATTATGATATCGGGACGGATATATTCAGATGGATAGACGAATGGGATTTTAAAGGCTATCAAACTAAAACATATACGCACGGATTTCATACCTATCCGGCTATGTTTATACCGCAAGTTGCAAGGAAATTGATAGAAGTCTTTTCATCGGAGCACGATACTGTTTGCGATATATTCTGCGGTTCTGGCACCACGCTCGTTGAAAGCAGTCTTTTGAACAGAAACTCCATAGGCATTGAATTAAATCCGTTGGCAGCACTGATTGCAAAAGTCAAAACGACGCCTATTGACCCTCAGACTCTGACAGACAATCTAAAAACAATCTTAGCCGGCTATAACAATATAAAAAACGCCGTATCTCCAAAATTCAATAACATTGATTTTTGGTTCTCGGAACCTGTCATCAAAGATCTTACAAAACTTAAACAAGCAATATGGAATATTTCGGAAGAAAATATCAGAAACTTTTTTTCGGTATGTTTCAGCGAGGCTGTAAGGATTGTTTCCTTTACAAGGCATAAGGAATTTAAACTATTCAGAGATAAAGCCAAATTGGAGAAATCCTTTAAGCCCGATGTCTTGGGCGAATTTACGAGAATATGCGAAAACAATATACTTGGCATGAAGGAATATATCTCTGACATTATGCCTAATGCCAATGTAAAAATCATACTCGGAGATTCGACCAAAGATAACGGCATTCCTCCCGAATCGGGTGACTTCATCATAACTTCTCCTCCTTACGGCGACAGCAGAACCACGGTGGCATACGGACAGTTTTCGCGGCTGCCAGCTCAGTGGCTGGATTTGCTGCCGCCGCAAGTAAAAGATATAGACAAGGAATTGCTTGGAGGAAAAAACAATGTAAGCCTTAACGACCCTGTGATTGATTTGTCGGATACTTTAAGACTAAGCATAAAAATTATCTCCGAGAAAGATACAGCAAGGGCAAAGGATGTTTTAAGTTTTTACAGGGACATATATAAAGCGCTTGTGCAGGCGTATAAGATTTTGAGGCCTAAAAAATATTTTTGTCTTATTGTCGGCAACAGAACCGTAAAAGAACTTGTATTAAAAACCGATGAGATAATCTGCGAGTTCGGAGAGAAAATAGGTTTTATTTCTCAGGGTATTCTTTTTAGAAACATACCGAATAAACGGATGCCTCTTAAAAACAGCCCTACAAATGTGCAGGGCAAAACAGGATTTACAATGCAGAAAGAAAGCATCGTCTTGCTTAAAAAACTTTAACCTCCGGTCAGCTATATATTGTATTAAGGTCGTCTAAAATTTCTGAAAACTCACATATCGGCTTTTCCCACTTTCCGGGTTTGGTTATGTAGACAAAATCAAAAAACTTCAACATGCCCTTCTGCTGCGGATTCGTGATTTCGTTGTAGAAATTAGTGGTTATAAATCCCACCTTGAAGTTATCAATAGCCTTATAGGTTAAGCTGTATTTTTCTTTTATGCTTTTGCAGTCATTGGAAGAAACGATATCCATTAGCAGTTTCCATCGGTAAGTTTGTCCGGCCCTTTCTCTTAAAGAGGTTTTAATCGAATATATTATTACCGGATATTTTTCCGGTTTCTGATAATGATAGATAAGTAGGTCTATATCCGGCTTTTGAATATCGTCTCCTACTTTTATAGCGGCATATTTTTCTATTAATGGATGCTTTTTAGGTTTTAAGGTTATCGCAAGGTCTGGGTTAAGCAATTTCTTCTCTTGAAGCCTAATCAAAGAATAAGCAACCAATCCCTGAAAACCGTTGCCCGCAATAGTCTTTCTTGCCTGATCGGCGCTTGAAATAATACCATTTCTAATGCGAGCCTGAATAAGTTTTTCGACTTTTGATGTTGCCGTTTGCATTACCTTGGTCAGATAGTTAAGGGCGTACTTCTCGCCCACTTCTGCGGTTATTTCCTCAAGCCCTTCTTTTATCGGGGTGAAATAATATGTGTCTTGGATTTCCGATAAGGTTTTAATGTTCATTTCGAGCATAGCAATTTCCCTTAAAGAGTATAATTATTAGCCGCATAATTTTTACAAGGATACATTTTCTCTTGTTCCATCGTCAAATGCTTTAATGCTGACAGCTTATATATAAAGGCACTTGAAACATTCTATAACAGCCTTAAGATGTTCACCAGTTCACCCATCTCGTTTATAATGAAATCCGCATTTCTCAATAATTCCACAGGTCTATACCCATACGTCACAGCAATGGTCTTGATTCCGGCTGCCCTGCCTGCCTCTATATCAAAATTGCTGTCACCAACAATAACAGCTTCCCGGGGAGTAATATTCAATTTTGAGAGAACATAAAGGATTGGCTGGGGCGATGGTTTTTTTTCTGAGGTGGTGTCGCTGCCGGCGACTAAATCGAAATATTTTAACAGCCCAAGATTGTCCAATGTCTTTACAGAAAGAACCTCGCGTTTATTGGATATTACGGCTTTTTTGTAGCTGTTTAACTGCTCCAGAGTTTCTTTAACACCGTGATAAACAGTTGTATTATCAACAAGATGTGCTGAATAGTGCTCAAGGAATCTATCAATAAGGACATCTTTACTAATATTACTTCTTACTTCTGACTCATGACTTTTTACCAATTTTTCAATAAGCATTGTAATTCCCTCGCCTACAAGGCTTATGGTTTCCTTGACAGTAATTGGGTTAATGCCGTAAGGCTCAATGGCGTAATTTATGGCATTTGCTATGTCAACACTTGAATCGACAAGGGTGCCGTCAAGATCAAATATTATAAGTTTTATACGCATGCATTACTGTAATCGAATAGGGCTGAAAAGCTCAATATCATTTCTGTTATAATCAGACATGAATCTATATTTGATAGATGGAAATTCTTACTTTTACAGGGCATACCATGCAATCCGTGGACTGACCAATTCAAAGGGCTTTCCTACCAACGCAATTTATGGCTTTACCAATATGATTTTAAAAATAATCAGGGAAAAGAAACCTGATGCAATCGCTGTAGTTTTTGATTCACCAGTTCCAACAGAAAGACACAAAATATACGAAAAATACAAGGCACAGAGGCCAGAGACGCCCAATGATCTGATTGTCCAGATCCCGCATATAAAAGAAATAATAAGGGCATTTAATATAACTGCATTCGAAATGCCGGGCTATGAGGCAGACGACATCATATGCACTATAGCAAAGAAGGCAGCCTCTCAGAATATAAACGTATTCGTACTCAGCGGCGACAAAGACATGATGCAGGTCGTGGGTAATGGAATAAAAATTTACGACCCGATGAAGGATTTAATAATTGATGAAAATCATATCAAAGAGAGATTCGGTGTGCCTCCTGAGAGACTGTCTGAGATAATGGCAATAACAGGAGATGCAATAGACAACATTCCCGGAGTAAAGGGAATCGGTGAAAAGACAGCAAAAGAGCTTCTTTTAAAAGCAGGCAGCCTTGAGAAACTCCTCGATCATCCTGAGAAAATAGATAAAAAAAGACTAAGGAAAATGATAGAGGATAATATAGAAAATATTAAAATTAGTAAAACCCTTGCAACCATCGATACAAATATACCTGTGGATATAAACAGCCAGGAAATAGCAATAAAAGAGCCTGATTGGTCATACCTCCTCCGTCTGTTCAGCGAATTTGAATTCAAGAGCCTGATAAAGCTGATCCCGTCAAAAGGATATAAGCCGCGCGGAGAATATATCACGATAACAGATAAAAAACAATTACTCGCATTTTTAGGTAAAACAAAATGAAGCAATATTCACTATTTGAAATTAACACAGAAGATCACCCTCAGCCCTCTGAGATTCTGAATTTCAGAACTGTTTCGGATCTCGCATTTGACATAGAAGCCACAGGCAGAAATCCCATATCAGACTCGATAGTCGGGATAGCGCTGTGTGTAGAGAAAGGCAAAGCATATTATGTTCCAATAAGGCATGAGCAAGGCGCAAATATCCCAGAGGCATTTAATATATTGAAAGGGGTCTTTGAGGATGAATCCATTCCAAAAGTTGGGCACAATCTGAAATATGACATCCTTATATTAAGGCAGGAAGGGATTTATGTAAAAGGCAAACTTTATGACACAATGCTGGCATCATATCTTTTAAATCCGAATAAACCAGACCACAGCCTTGAGGATGTTGGACTCCAATACCTCTTTTACAAAAAAAGGCCGTTTAACGAAATTCTCGGCAAGCGCCATTCCTTTGCTGAAGTATCAATAGACGAGGCAACACAATATGCTTCAGAGGATGCGGAATTGGCAATGGAACTAAAAGACATCCTCTTTGAAAAACTAAAAACAGAAGGTCTTGAGGATTTGCATTTTGATATAGAAATGCCTCTGATTTATGTGCTCGCAGATATGGAGGAGATCGGTGTAAAGATAAACAAGGAAAGGCTTGAGGAATTATCAAAGGAACTGGATAGGGATCTCGGAATAATAGAATCGAGGATATATAACATTGCAGGAGAGAGTTTCAATATAAACTCACCGCAGCAACTACAAAAAGTGCTCTTTGAAAAACTTGGCCTGAAACCGTTGAAAAAGACAAAAACAGGGTATTCCACAGGAATGAATGTGCTCGAAGAACTCTCAAAGATTCATGAACTTCCAATGGAGATATTGAATTATAGGACATTATATAAATTAAAGACGACATATGTGGACGCACTTCCAAGACTGATTGATAAAAATACAGAAAGGATACACACATCATTTAACCAGACAGTTACTGCTACAGGAAGATTAAGCAGCAGCGAGCCTAATCTCCAGAATATTCCAATCCGCGGTGAATGGGGAACAAAAATAAGAGAGGTTTTTATAGCAGACAAAGGATATGCTCTAATCTCTGCTGATTATTCTCAAGTCGAGTTGAGAATACTCGCCCATATGAGCAATGACGAAGGTCTTGTTGATGCCTTTAAAAAGGATATAGACATTCATACAAAAACAGCCTCTGATTTATTTAGCACATCAGAAGATGAGGTAACAGCAGATATGAGAAGAATAGCAAAGACAGTAAATTTCGGCGTTGTTTATGGAATAAGTCCTTTCGGATTGTCAGAAGCGCTCAATATCACTCCAAAAGAAGCCGCTGCCTACATAGAACAGTATTTTAAAAAACATGCAGGTGTGAAGAATTATATGGATATGGCTATTAAGATGGCAAGGGATTACGGCTATGTTAAAACTTTATTGAGAAGAAAAAGACCGATTCCTGAAATCAACCACCAAAATTCAAGCATCAGACAGCAGGCTGAAAGGCTCGCAATAAATACCCCAATACAAGGCACTGCTGCAGACCTGATAAAAATAGCTATGATAAATATATGGAATAAGCTCAAAGAAAACAGGCTCAAAACAAGAATGCTTCTTCAGATACATGATGAACTCCTTTTTGAAACGTCTGAAGATGAGATTGACTTAGCAAAAAAACTTATTAAACATGAAATGGAAAATGCCCTTAAACTTTCTGTGCCTCTTAAGGTTGACATAGGAATTGGTAAAAACTGGGCAGAGGCTCATTGAAAAAGCATAGTCTCATTATGATTCATAAAGCCTCAATGCCCTTTCATGAAGTTTTATATTTCCAGAAGCTAAAAGTGGAGAGCTTTTTTTAAGCGTTATCTCTGTATCCTCTATGGAATTCCCTTTTATA
The DNA here is from genome assembly GCA_037441185.1 of Nitrospirota bacterium. Taxonomy (GTDB): domain Bacteria; phylum Nitrospirota; class Thermodesulfovibrionia; order Thermodesulfovibrionales; family Dissulfurispiraceae; genus JBBISP01. The sequence continues at coordinate 26,494 of JBBISP010000022.1, forward strand.
TCAGTAAATACTCCCCCAGCCTCTTTTATAAGGAGATAGCCTGCTGCAAAATCAAAACTGCGAGAAGGCGAAGGAGTAATAAATACACTTATGGCTCCATAGGAGAGATAAGCCAGATCAAGCGCTGTTGCGCCAAGGCATCTTGTCCTCCATGCCTCTGCAAATAATTTCATCATCTTAGGAATATCATTTTTCGGGCTCTGCGCTTCGTAGGCAATAAGATAAAAAATATCATCCTTCTGTGCATAAATTCTTTCACCATTAAAAAATGCGCCGCTACCCTTTTCTGTCCAGAAATCATCGCCTGTAAGAAGGTTTATCACATATGCAAGGGAAATACTGCCAATATTATCGCCATCAGCAACTGCAATTGATGTGCAATAAAAAGGTATGCCTGTGATAGCATTTTTGCTTCCATCAACCGGGTCTATTATTATCCTTTTACCTCCGCCTCTGATTTCTTCAATGCCAGCCTCTTCTGATACAATACTTAACGGCTCATTGAGTGCCTTTAGCGAGCCGATTATAATATCCTCTGCCTTTTTATCTACTGGAAATGTCTTATCCCCTCCTGCGCCCTTGCCAAGAGATTCGGAGGCAAAAGGCTTCAACCTCGTTTTGCCTAATTCAGCGAATAATCGTTGACCGATTTCTCTTAAATGTTCAATCTTCATAAATTAAGCCTTATCCCATTCCTCATCGCTTATCCATGTCTGCCTGAGTATTTCTTTCACAAGTTTGATAATTTAATTTTAGCATTTTTTTTTGTTTGCCATGTTATTATATAACCATTATGAAATATTTATGCTGACAAATAAGCATAAAGGCAGATAAAAATTAGAGGTATTTTCAGTGGCAACCATTGATTTCACAAAGCTCGCAAGACAAAACATTCGCTTCTTAAAACCTTACGAGGCAAAAGAGATTCCATGCAAAGTAAAGCTCGATGCCAATGAAAGCCCATATTGCATTGACATTGCACCTGACAAAAAAATCCTTAAAAGGCTTAACCGCTATCCTGACCCTGAAGCCAAAGAACTAAAAAAGGCTATTTCAAAAAATTTAAAGATAAAGCCTGACAATATCCTTATGGGCAACGGCTCTGACGAATTAATCTATTACTTAATCACTACCTTTGGTGGGCCTGTACTTTACCCTGTGCCAACTTTTCCCATGTACGGCATCATCTCGCAGGCATTGGGCGAGAAAAATATTGAAATCCTCTTAGACAAAGATTTTGAATTCGATACGGATAAAATGTTCGCTGCTATAAAAAAATATAACCCCAAGCTTATATTCCTGAGTTCACCAAACAATCCGACAGGAAACTGCTTTTCTGCCGAGCACATATTAAAAATCATAGAGACATCTAAAGGCATAGTAGTTGTGGATGAAGCGTATCAGCCATTCTCGAGCGAAAAAGGCTTTTTGCCTTTATTAAATGATTATAACAATCTTGTCATACTTCGAACATTAAGCAAAATAGGATTCGCAGCCTTGAGGGTCGGATTTTTAATCGCTGATAAGGATTTAATCAATGAAGTCAATAAGGTCAGGCTCCCTTTTAACCTTAATGCCCTATCACAGACAATAGCATTAGAGGCATTCAAAAATAAGAATATCATAAATTCTCATATAAAAAGCATCACATCGGAAAGAAAAAGATTGCTGTATGAATTAAGTAAAATTAATAACATGTCGCCATATCCATCTGAGGCAAATTTTATATTATTTAAGGTTAATAATGCAGATAGAGTTTTTCAGAAACTAATAACACAAGGTGTTCTTGTGCGAAATCTAAGCAATCTCATTAAAGATTCCTTGAGGGTAACAATCGGCACACCAGAAGAAAACAACTTTTTTATAAATGCGCTAAGAAAATCAATCGGAGGAAAGAATGAGAAAGGCCAATGTTGAAAGAAAGACAAAAGAAACAGACATAGCTACTGAGATAAATCTTGATGGAACCGGCAATTATTCGATAGGCACATCTATCCCTTTCCTCGACCATATGCTTTCATTGATGTTTAAGCATGGATTATTTGATGTAAATCTAAAGGCAAAAGGGGATATAGAAATTGACTACCACCACACAGTTGAAGATGTCGGGATAGTTATTGGAAAGGCAATTAAAAAGGCATTGGGCGACATGAAGGGAATATCGAGATACGGGCAGGCATCTATTCCTATGGATGAAACCCTCGCTTCAGTTAACATTGATATCAGCGGCAGGCCTTATCTTGTCTACAAGGTGGAGTTCCCCAAAAAAAGCAAATTAAAGGATTTCGATCCAGATCTTATAGAGGACTTTCTTCAGGCATTTGTAGGCAACAGCGGCATTACGCTCCATGTGAATGTCCTTTATGGCAGAAATACACATCATATAATTGAGGCGATATTCAAAGCACTCGGAAGGGCATTGAAACAGGCAGTAACCATTGACCCGATGATAAAAGGCCTGCCAACAACAAAAGGGAAATTGTAGCGCAACAACCAAGCCGACACGTAAATAGGTCAGGGAACGGCAGAGGGTCACACATTAAAGGCTAACCTGTCAAGAGCCAATAATAATTTATAGCACAAAAGGATATCTTTTGCGCCTCCATAGTTTCGGCTACCGTTCTTTACCACACCTGAAGTTTTCATTACTTGCGGTGTCAGCCTTGCTGCACCAGTCACCCATCAGGATCAAGTATGCTGTATCTGCATAAGCGGACACAGTTACCGTTTCGCCGTTTGGCGAACCAGAAAACCGTCAGTGCCATGCAATGTCCAGAAAATGCTTCTCAAATCTCGTGGTTATCAACCAACCCATTATAGGCTCATTGCATAGGCAGCAAAGTCACCGATAACCGGAATATATGGATACAACGGCTGCCAGTCAGGTCTAATGGTTTTGCCAACCCCTTTGTCCGGTTCACCGTTGCATCATGCCCCTATGCGAAAAGCTTCTCAGCATCTCGGCTAACCAGCCAGCGTCGCTTTTATCGTCTGAGTGCTTTAGTCCCTTATATTTTTGTATAGCTGCCGGGTCCGCCAAATGCACCTCATAGCCTTTTGCCATAAGCAGATCAACCAGCCAATACCAGTTATAGGTCGACTCTACAGCAATCCCGCATATCTTCTTCCTGTAGGGCGCTAAGGCTGTCACTATTTGCGAGGGTTCATTTTCAAGCTTCTTTGATACAAGCCGCTTGCCTTTTTCATCAATCACTGCCAGATAATTATTGCTTGAATGTAAATCGAAAGCCGCGTACAATTTCATCATGCACCTCCAAGGGTAAAGTTTTAGCTCTTTCCCTTAGCATATCAGGTGTTTTGCATCCGGTATGCTTCGGAGGTGCCTTTATATGATTATCAGGTCTTGCTTTTTGACATTATCCACTTTCATAGAATTATATCAGTCATAGTCAAAATTAAAGACCTGAACTTCCTTTTCTGATTTTCTGATGTTCTTTAAGGCTAACGCTCAAGCTAAGGGGTGCGGCGATTTTATGCCGTATCCCTCTTGAGCGATTTGCTAGGCACTTTTTCGAATCAATTTATTATCAAGTTCGAGTTCGTAGGAGAGAATTGTTTTAATATTCATCTTTCTGGAAGCATTAAGAATTTCTATCCCGACTATCTTATTTTCAGATGTTGTATCCAAATTAACACCTTCGGAAATCTCAACAACGCCGTCAGGTTTCTGATTCCCTAATTTAATATATACGGCATCAACCTTATTATCATAATATACTCTCATTTCTTCCTCCTTCTATGTTTCTGAATATTTCTACGACTGATACAAAAATCGCCAGTACCAGCGGCCCCATTATAAGACCTATCAATCCGAAAAGCTTAATTCCGCCCAGGACACTAAAAAATATAATAAGTATCGGCATCTTTGTCCTGCTGCCGATTATGATAGGCTTTAAAATATTGTCTATCAGGCTTATCCCAAAGACTCCTATAAATAAAAGCGCTATTCCGTTCAACATCTCTCCCTGGATAAACAAATATATAGCAGCAGGCATCCATACAGTAACTGTCCCGATCAAAGGGATAAATGAAGCTATGGATGTAGCAAACCCCCAAAGAGCAGGCGATGGAACACCAAGGACATAATAAGCGAACCCTCCTATTATACCCTGAGCAATGGCTACAATAACACCTCCAAAGATTGTGGATACAATAATATCCCGCATCTGCGATGCAAGCCTGTCTTTTTGTTCCTCTGAAAAAGGCATGTAATCCCGCGCCTTTTTAAAAAATATTGTCCCATCCCTTAGGATAAAAAATATTGAGAATGCCATAAAAATAAAATTAAGGGTTACAGATACTATATCGCTAATCCCCCTTGTAATCCTTCCTGCTACTTCTTTGCCAAATTTAGAAACGGTTTCGATTATCTCCTTATCAATCTCTGCCTCTGTTATGCCAAACCATGTTGTTATCATATCTATAACTGATTTGATCGTAGGATGCTGCAGTATCTGATGAATTATATCGGGCCTGCCTGCTTCGAGATATTCAGAGAAATGTCTTATCTCCTTAACGATTATCAAAGCTATATATGAAAAAGGTCCGATAATAATTAAAAGAATTAGAATAAGGGTAATAAGCGCTGCCACAGAATGCCACTTTATATGTTTGCATGTAAAGTCATAAACAGGATAAAAGACTATAGAAAGGACAATGGCCCATGCTATTGGCGACAAAAAAGGATATAATATTTTGTAACTTAAATAGCCGAGTATTAATGCAAGGGATGTCAATGTAAGAAAATAAAATCTATTAGTTGCCATAACCTGCCTCTTCTATAAATGAATTAAATATTCCTAATGAAAGTTTATCATAAAATGTCCTTTCCGGATGCCACTGAACACAAATAAAGAATGGATAATCTTTTTTATAAATTCCCTCTACTATTCCATCATCTGATGCTGCAAAAACATCAAATCCATCTGCCACTCTTTTAATAGCCTGATGATGTGAGGAGTTGACAGAAAAGGTTGTAAGTTGAAGGTTAAAGATTTTAGGTCGAAAAATTTTTATATTATGCATCCCTTCTCTGTGATTTAAAGCCTCTTTAACCTGAAACCTAACATCCTGATATAAGCTTCCTCCAAAAGCAACATTCACAAGCTGCATTCCATAGCAGATAGCCAAGACAGGCTTTTTTTGCTTTGTTATCTCCTTCAAAATTGCAATCTCAAAATCGCTTCTCTCATTTTTTACTATCTTCAGGCATTCTGCTGGAACAGAAATTTCTTCACCGTAATACTCAGGAGATATATCATCGCCTCCTGATAACAAAAGACCATCAATTAAATCAGCAATTTCGTTCAAACCATTATTTACTGGTGACAAAATTATAGGCAATCCGCCGCTTTTCTCAACAGCAGACACATAATCCTGCTTAAGCTTATAAATATTATCATCCATATCAGCAGTTATGCCAATAATCGGCTTCATATTGCACCGTCTAAAATAAATTTATGATATTCAAATTGAGCGATTCTAATTTTAAAAATATATGTCAGGCGCTGCGAAAAAAAGGGAGTCTTTGAGCAGTGCCTGACATATACAATCGCTTAACTTAGATATTATTTTATATAACCCTTCCTGAAAGATTTCCTGTAACCCCCCCCTCTTTAACTGTCATATTGCCATTCACAAAAACATATGCAATGCCGTCAGATTTGTTATAAGGCTCTTTGAATGTTGCTCTATCAATAATCTTTCTATAGTCAAAAATAGAAATATCTGCATAAAATCCTTCTTTTATAAGTCCGCGCTCTTTAAGATTAAAAGTCAATGCAGGCAGATAAGTCATCTTCCTTATCGCCTCTGAAGCCGGCATTAAACCTTCATCTCTCACATATCTGCCTATAAACCTCGGAAAACTTCCGAATCCCCGCGGATGAGGCTTCCCTTTATATGTAGGACCAGAAAAGCTTCTTGCAGAGCTGTCAGAGCCTATCATTGTATATGGAAGCGATAGAAATCTCCTGAGATTGACCTCACTCATAGAAAAAAAGATAGCTCCAGCCCTGAGCCTTTCTTCTGTAAGAATTTTAAAAAGGACATCTTCAGGTCTTTTATTAATCTTTTTTGCAATATCAAATATATTTTCTCCTTCCATCCATTTGTTATTGTTTGCAGATGAAATGTAAATGCCCTTCCAGTAATTGTCATCTTTGAAGCCGATCTCAGATTTGATTTTTTTTGAAATTTCAGGATCTTTAAGTCTGTTCAGTTCTTCATCTGTGCCGCCTTCATACACCCACGAAGGCAGCACTATATCAAGGTCTGTGCTGGCAGCAATATAAGGGTATCTATCGCAGGTTAGATTAGTCCCACCTGCCCTTGCGCTTTCAATCAGTTCGATAACCCTGTCAATTTTCATCCAGTTCTCTTGTCCAGAAGTTTTTATGTGTGATATATGGACATTTACATCAGACTCTTTGCTTATTCTGACAACTTCTTCTACAGCTTCAATCAGTGCGTCACCCTCACTTCTTAGGTGGGAGGTGTAAATAGGTTTAGCGTTTAGAGTTCGGAGTTTGGAGCAATTTAAGGCCTTGCATAATTCAATTAATTCCTCTATATCAGAATAAACGCCCGGCGGATATGCCAGCCCTGTCGAGAGACCTTTTGCGCCATCTTTTATTGCATCTGACAATAGACCCTTCATCTTATTTAAATGATCTTTATCAGGCTTTGTATTTTTATACCCGATGATAGATGCCCTTATGTTTCCATGTCCGCACAATGTCGCAAAATTTGTTCCGATGCCCTTGCTTTTTAGGATATTAAAATATTCTCTGAAGGTTGACCATCTCTCTTTAATTTCAAACTCATTTAAGTCAGCCTCTCTCTGTTGAAATGCTTCGGCGTAAAGAGGCGCTGCTGAGAGTCCGCAATTTCCGTTTATCTCTGTTGTAATGCCCTGAGAAAGCTTACCCTGAGCCCTTCCATCAGCGATGATTGTAAATTCTGAGTGGGCATGGGCATCAATAAAGCCTGGAGATATAGCCATCCCTTTAGCATCAATTAATTCTTTTGCAGTTATCTTATCGGCTCCAATATAAGATATTCTGTCTCCTTTTATTCCTATATTAGCTTCGATAGGTTCAGAGCCGCTGCCATCAAAAATAAGTCCATTTTTTATAGCATAATCAAACACTATCTACTTCCTGAAGAATTCTCTATCTTGATTACAATGAAACTTTACAATAAACAGCAAATATATAGAATATCATTGAAGATTAGATATCTTCAAGTGTTGTATCCTGTCTTAACCTTTTAATGATCTTATAAAATAAACAAATAAATAATTTCCTTTATTTTGTGTTATATTTATAAATTCTATATTAAATTCCAGAATTTTATCTTTTGTAACACAGTAATTACATTTTGTAGCGGAAGGAGAAGAAGATGCTGATAATTGGCGAAAAATTGAGCATTATAGCAAAAAGGGTCAGAGAGGCAATGATGAAGAAGGATAAGGCTCCGATACAGGAGATTGCTATACGTCAGTGGAAAGAAGGCTCGGGCATGATTGATGCAAACATAGGTCCGGCTGAAGACGGCGGCGAAGAATTGATGGAGTGGATGGTTACTACTATTCAGGAAGTTGTTCCTCTGCCAATATGCCTGGACACCACTAATTATAAAGCAATAGAGGCAGGCCTTAAGGTTCATAATAATCAATGGGGAAGACCGCTGATTAACTCTACATCAAATGATCCTGAAAGATTTCCAATCCTTGAACTTGCAGCCAAGTATAATTCACTGGTAATAGGACTTACTGTTGGAAAGGGAGGCCTTCCTGCAGATGCAGAAGAAAGGGCTGCGATAGCCGCGGAGATAATGGCGAGGGCTATGGAATACGGGGTTCCGCTTGAGGATATTTATCTTGATCCACTTGTGCTTCAGATTGCAACATCTCAGGATCATGCTATGAAGGTTATCGATGCTATAAAGATGTTTCAGGAGATGAACGACCCTCCAATGAAGACGGTTGTCGGGCTTAGCAATATTTCCAATGGCTGTCCAAAGCATATCAGGCCGATATTAAATAAATACTATTTTATTATGCTGATGAATGCTGGATTGGATGCTGCAATCGCTGATTCTCATGAGATGGCGGAAGCTATTCAGGAAAAGCAGTTGGTTGATGATATCCTTGCCGGCAGGACAATTGAAGATGCTGAAAAGATGAAGGTTATACAAAAAACCTACGATGTAATAATGAACAAAACCCTTTATGCTCATTCATATCTGGAAATGT
>JBBISP010000023.1:0-23891 GCA_037441185.1 Nitrospirota bacterium
TTCGTAATCAGCAGGTCGAGGGTTCGAATCCCTTTCCCGGCTCTTTTAAAAAATACGGCGAGGCTTTCAAAAAATTGCAGTAAAATTATAGAGCACATTAAAAACATAATCGTCACATTTTCCATCCGTATTCACCCACAAGAGGCACAAAGACACATGGTGTGTGATATTCTTCTATTAAGATTCCTTTTTCTTTTTTGCCTCTTATCAAAATCTGTGAAAAACGCTCTCCAACAGGCGCAACAATAATGCCGTCTTCCTTCAGTTGATTTACCAAAGGCTCAGGGATTTTAGGCGCTGAAGCGGTGACTATAATCCTGTCAAAGGGCGATTGATCTTCAAGCCCCTTTGTCCCATCTCCGACAATCACATGCACATTATTGTAGCCGAGGTCTGCCAGTCTTTTACCAGCTTCTTGAGCAAGAGTAAAGAATCTCTCTATAGTATAAACTTCCCTTGCAAGCTCCCCCAGTATTGCAGCCTGATAGCCAGAACCAGTCCCTATTTCGAGAACCTTTTCATCCCCATTTAATTCAAGAAGTTCTGTCATTGCTGCAACCATGTAAGGCTGAGATATAGTCTGATCATCTCCTATCGGAAGCGCCATATCGTCATAAGCGCTATGCCTTATAAACTCAGGCACAAACAGGTGGCGAGGAACTTTCTTCATAGCAGCAAGAACACGTTCATCCTTTACCCCCCTTGGAATTAATTGATAATCAACCATCATCTCCCTAAGCTTCTTATAATCGTCCATTTTGCCTAAATCAGATTATGCGCTCTTTTTAATATTTCCTGCGCTGCTATTACTCCAGATGCAGAGGCCTGAATAAGTCCTCTGCTGACTCCTGCGCCGTCACCTACGGCAAAAAGATTCTTAACCTCTGTTTCAAGGCTTTTTGTGAGCTTAATCTGCATTGAATAAAACTTTACCTCAACTCCGTAAAGAAGTGTATGCCTTGAATTAATGCCAGGAGCAACTTTATCCAACGCCTCTATCATCTCCATTATATCCGACAAGTATCTGTATGGCAGCACAAAGCTTAAGTCTCCAGGTGTTGCGTCCTTTAAGGTAGGTATTACTATGCCTTTTGATATTCTTTCAGATGTTGACCTTCTCCCTTTCATAAGATCTCCCAATCTTTGGACAATAACACCACCTCCGAGGAAATTAGCGAGCCTTGCTATATATGTGCCGTACGATATTGGTTCATCAAAAGGCTCTGTAAAAAATGTGCTTACAAGGATGGCAAAATTAGTGTTATTCGTCCTTCTGTTTGCATAACTGTGGCCATTTACTGTCCACATACCTTTGATATGCTCTTTTACTACCTCACCGTATGGATTAACACAAAATGTCCTAACCCTGTCATCAAATTTCTTTGAATAAAATATCAGCTTGGGCTCATAGGTAATGCTTGTTAAAGGCTCCAGCACAGGCGCAGGCACTTCCACCCTGACTCCAATATCCACAGGATTTTTCAGGAGTGTAAGCTTAAGTCTTCTGGATTCGGTCTGGAGCCATTTTGCTGATGCCCTTCCCGGAGCAAGAATAACATAATCTGCATATATTTCATTCCCGTCTTTTAACTTTACGCCTATGATTTTTTTCTTATCTGCAAGAATCCTCTGTACATCTGTCTCAAACATAGTTGAAATTCTTTCACCAAGAGCATCTCTCATCCTTTTCAGGACTTCCTTGCATCTGTCTGTGCCTATATGCCTTATTTTTGAAGAGATAAATGTCAAGTCATTCCTTGCAGATAGGTCATTTATCTTTGCAATCTCTTTATCATCTTCACCGTATAATTCTTCTGGCGCGCCATATCTCACATATACTTCATCCACATAATCTATAAATGACTGAAGAGTCTGCGCATTCACATATCTTGAAAGAAATCCGCCAATCTCTGGGGAAAGATTGAGTTTGCCGTCGCTGAATGCCCCGGCGCCTCCCCATCCGCTTACAAGGTCGCATTCAGGGCATGATATGCATGGTATGCCGCGTGCATCCATTGGACACTGCCTCTTGTCAATGTCCTTGCCCTTCTCCACGATGAGGATTTTTAATTCTGGCGCCTTTTCTGCAAGCTCTATCGCTGAAAAAATCCCTGCAGGACCTGCGCCAACAATTATAACATCATACTTGTTCATCTGATTGCTGATCCTTTCCCCATGTGCTTTTCAGATGCTCTAAGGCACCGTAATTTGTTAAATCCAAATGAATCGGCGTCACAGAAACATAATTATCAAGCACTGCCTGTATATCCATATTCTCTCCAGTCTCCCAATACGGCTTTCCACCTCCTATCCAGTAATGCTTTTCACCCCATGGAGAATGAATATCCTGTATTGCATTATCATATACCCTTTTGCCTTGTCTTGTGATCTTTATGCCTTTAATCGCATCTCTTCTTGAAACATTCGGCACATTTACATTAAGCAGAGTATCATACGGCAGTGATTTGTCGAGAATGTATTTCGCAATTTCTATTGCTACAGGTACAGCGGTCTCATAATAAAACGGCTTTTCTCCAACAAGAGATATGGCAAATGATGGAACGTTGAGAATTGTTCCCTCAATTGCAGCAGAAACCGTCCCAGAATAGGTTATATCATCTCCTAAGTTTGCGCCCCTGTTTATTCCAGAAGCAACGAGATCAGGCTTTCTCGGCAATATCTTATGGATAGCAAGGGCAACACAATCAGTAGGCATTCCATTTACGCTAAAAACATTTGCACGAAGTTCTTCTACCTTTAGCGGCCTGTGAAGCGTAAGTGCATGGCCAACTGCGCTTCTTTCCCTGTCAGGGGCAATTATGTAAGCATCACCTATCTCCTTCATCGCCTTAAAAAGGGCGATTATCCCTGGAGAATGGACACCATCATCATTGGTAACAAGAATAAGGGGCTTCATTAATTAAGTTTATTCCAAATTTATTCAGAGTTACAAGTTCCTGCAAACAGGACATTCAGGATCTTTGTATGCCTTGTATTTTTTGAATTCCACATTTCTACCTTCCCAGACAAGTATCTTGTTCTTTATATTATCTCCGATGCCTGTCAAATACTTTACGACCTCTAATGCCTGAAGGGAGCCTATAACTCCAGGTGTTGCGCCAACAACAGGGAATGTCTCTAAAGGCGGCGGTTCCGGGAACATGCATTTAAGGCATGGCGTCTCAGGCGGGTTGAGAAAGCTGAGTCTTCCTTCCATTCCCCAGATGCTTCCATAAACAAGTCTGAACATCTTCGCCCCATTTATCCATCATAATTTGGCGGTTGTATCTTTTGAGTTCTTCTTGTGAGAGCATTTTTTCCTCTGCTGCAGACTAATTATTTTTCTTAATTTTATAAAAAATTTTGAAATTATATCAAATAATCCAGAATCTAATATCTAACAAAGATTTTCCAAAATAGAACATTAATCCTCAAATAGGGAAAAATTTCAAGCTTAGAACATTGAAGGCATTTGAAAAAAAATTAGGTTCATCTCTGAAATAGTTGCAAATAAGCTGATAAAGTGTCATTCCCGCGAAGCTTGTCCCTGCGTGTATTAAGCAGGGATTGGAGAAGAACCAAAAATTATAATTGACATGTGGCATGTTAATTGCTATAATGCAGTAATAAAATTAATCAAAGAAAGGGGGTGAATGTATGAAGAGATTAACAGCGATATTGGTTATCTTAATCGCAATCGTATTGGTTGGAAGCGCCTTTGCAGTTGGCCCTGGAAAGACCGTAGAGTATGCAGGCGGTGGCAAGGGAAAGGTTGTTTTTAGCGGTGATACTCACAAGGGCAGCAAGTGTGCAGATTGTCATCCAAAGCTCTTCCAAATGAAAAAGGCTATGAAGATGACAATGGCTGACCATAGTACAGATCAGATGTGCGGCGCATGTCATGATGGCAAAAAGGCATTCGGACAGAAAGACGAAGCAAGTTGCTCAAAATGTCATAAGTAAGAAATAATTAAAAGGGAAATAAAAAAAGGCGGCTTTTTAGCCGCCTTTTTTTATTTCCCTTTATTTGACATAAGTGAGCCATGACTCATATGTTTTATTTCTGCCTTTGACTATATCAAAAAACATTGTCTGCAATTTTTTGGTAATCTTGCCCCTTTTGCCTTCTCCAATTATTCTGCCATCAAGCTCTCTTATAGGGGTAACTTCTGCTGCAGTTCCTGTAAAGAATGCTTCATCAGCTATGTAAACCTCATCCCTTGTAAATCTTTCTTCCTTAACCTCAATGCCTGCTATCTTTGCTATTTTAATTATACTATCCCTTGTAATGCCTTCCAGTATAGAGGTCAGCGGGGTAGTTTTTAATATGCCCTTTCTTATAATAAATATATTTTCACCGCTGCCTTCAGAAACATAACCTTCTGTATCAAGCAGAAGCGCTTCATCATAACCGCATGATATAGCCTCTTTTTTTGCTATCTGAGAATTGACATAATAACCGCAGATCTTGCCGCGCGTCATATTGGCATTTACATGACTTCTTATATATGATGACACCTTTACCCTTATTCCTTTCTCAAGCCCCTCTTCTCCCAGATATGCGCCCCATTGCCATACAGAGATCGCAACATTTATAGGATTATTTTTAGGATATATACCCATTGCGCCGTATCCTATATATACAAGCGGCCTGATATAACACTCTTTCAGCTTGTTTGCTTTTACTGTGTCAACAATCGCTTTTTTAATCTGCTCCTTTGTAAATGGGATGTTCAGAAGAAATATACCTGCAGACTGGAATAACCTTTCCACATGTTCATCGAGTCTAAATATTGCAGGCCCCTTTGTCGTGCTGTAGCAACGAATACCTTCAAAAGCGCCAAGCCCATAATGAAGTGTATGGGTCAGGATGTGCACATTTGCATCATCCCAATTAACAAGCTTACCATCCATCCATATCTTTTCTGTTTTGTTTATCATAAGTTATTATTTATAACATAGTGCATTGATTGTGTCAATAAAATTGTGAGGTTGCCTTGTTATATGAATGAACTGATTATTATAGGCGGTGGTTTAGCTGGATGCGAGGCTGCATGGCAGGCTGCAAAAAGAGGGATAAAAGTCATTCTTTATGAGATGCGGCCTGAAAAAATGACAGAGGCTCATAAAACATCTTCTCTTGCTGAGCTTGTCTGTTCTAATTCTCTGAGGTCAAAGGAGACAACAACAGGCGCAGGACTTCTAAAAAAGGAGCTTGAGCTTGCTGACTCTTTGATTATGGCTGCGGCAAGAAAATCTGAGGTCTCTGCTGGTTCTGCCTTCGCTGTTGACAGGATAATCTTTTCAGAAAGCATAACGGCTGCTATTGAGAGCCATCCTAACATAAAAGTTATCAGAAGAGAGATTAAAGAGATTCCTAACTCGATAACTATATTAGCCACAGGGCCTCTTACTTCAAATGCAATGGCCGACTCTATAAAATCAGTTATTGGTGAGGACAACCTGTATTTTTATGATGCAATAGCCCCTATAGTAGCTGCTGAAAGCATTGATTATACAAAGGGCTATTTATCTTCAAGATATGGAAAAGGCAGCGATGACTATATAAACTGTCCTATGAGCAAAGAACATTATAACCAATTCTACGATGCATTAATGGAAGCAGACACAGTTGCTGCAAGGGAATTTGAAGATATAAAGGTCTTTGAGGGCTGCATGCCTGTCGAAGTCATGGCAAAGAGGGGAAGGGATACTTTGAGGTTTGGACCTCTAAAACCTGTTGGTCTGCCTGATCCAAAGACAGGCATGATTCCGTATGCTGTTGTTCAATTGAGGCCTGAAAACAAAGAAAAAACAGCTTATAATATGGTGGGTTTCCAGACAAGATTGAAATGGCCTGAACAGAAAAGGGTTTTTACAATAATCCCCGGTCTTGAGAATGCAGAATTTCTTAGATTCGGAAGTATTCACAGAAATACATATTTAAATTCGCCTCTCCATTTAAATAATGACCTGTCTCTCAAAGATATGAATAACATATATATTGCAGGACAGATCACAGGCGTTGAAGGTTACATAGAATCTACGGCTATTGGTCTGATAGCAGGGATAAATGCAGCAAGAAGAATTATGGATAAAAATATTTTATATCCGTCGGTAAAAACCGCTCATGGCGCTCTTTTAAGACATATTACAGAATCTAATCCCCGCCATTTTCAGCCGAGCAATATTAATTTTGGACTTATGCCTGCAGATGATGATATTGTTAAAATAAGAGATAAAAAGCTGCGAAGACAAAGGATCGTTGAGATTGCACTCGATGAATGGAAAGGATATATTAACAGCGAGAAAAAATAATATGTCAGGTGAAGGTCTGAAAGCACACATTAAAAATTTTCTCCAGCATCTTGAGATAGAGAGAAATGTCTCGCCTCATACCATTCGAGCATACGAAAAAGATTTGAAGGATTTTTCTGAATACTTCCAATCAGACAATGGAGCCATAGATATGATTGATATAAGGGGATTTATATCTGAAATGATAACTAAAGGCAAATCAAAAACCACTGTATCAAGAAAGCTCGCAACCATAAGGTCATTTTTAAACTATTTATATCAGGACGGCTTTGTAAAGATAAATCAGGCGAGGCTGGTGCCAACTCCAAAGGCTCCGAAGCATTTGCCTAATTTTTTATCTGTTGATGATGCGTTTAATCTCGTTCAAACCCCTGATGGGATAGGGCTTATTCCTATGAGGGATAGGGCAATTTTGGAGCTGCTTTATTCAAGTGGTTTAAGGGTCAGCGAGGCTGCAGATCTCAATGTTGAGGATATTAATACAAGAGATGGATTAATCAAAGCGAGAGGAAAAGGGAAAAAAGAAAGAATTGTTCCGATTGGCAATAAGGCGCTTGATGCATTAAAATCTTATCTAATAGAAAGAAAGCTTTTTAAAAAGAAAAAAGCTATTTCAGACAGCGATACAGCTCTATTTTTAAATAGGAACGGAAAAAGATTGACAGACAGGCAGATAAGAAGAATTGTTGTTAAATATGCGCGTGCAATAGGCATCGATGGGCAGATAGGCCCTCATGTCCTGAGGCATACATTTGCTACACATCTGTTGATGGGAGGCGCAGATTTGAGGGTAATTCAGGAATTGTTAGGACATTCATCACTTTCGACAACACAGAAATACACCCACCTTGACATAGAACATCTGATTGATGTTTATGATAAAGCACATCCATTAGCAGATAATAAAAATAGAGAATGGGAGTAATGGAATGATAGAGAAAAAAGGTAATGTCAAAAGTTTCATGAAAAACAGGGATAGTTGATATGAAAAAACGAAAAACAACCAATAGGACAGGCGTCTCGACTGTTAAGACACTATTTGGAGGAGGCAAGCTTATTTAAAAGCAATGGATGGCAGGATAAGGGTTTTAAAGCTTCTATCTTAAAAACTTTTGACAATAGAGAACTAAATTGAGGAGGATTTATGTTTCATGGGACAACTATTCTATGCGTAAGACGCAATGGGAAGGTCGCTATCGCGAGCGATGGTCAGGTGACAATGGGAAACACTGTGCTCAAGCACAATGCCAAAAAGACAAGAAAAATGTATAATGATAAGATACTTGCAGGCTTTGCTGGTGCAACAGCAGACGCCTTTACCCTTTTTGAAAGATTCGAATCAAAACTCGAATCCTTCAGGGGCAATATCACAAGGTCAGCAGTGGAACTTGCAAAAGACTGGAGAACTGATAAGATTTTAAGAAGGCTTGAGGCTTTGCTGATAGTGGCAGACAATGAGCATACGCTAATACTTTCAGGAACAGGCGATGTTATCGAGCCTGAAGATGGTGTTGCAGCCATTGGCTCTGGCGGCCCTTATGCACAGGCAGCAGCAAGGGCATTGCATGAAAACTCAGATCTCGATGCAGTTGAGATAGTTAAAAAGGCTATGAACATAGCAGCAGACATCTGCATTTACACAAACAAAAATATAATATTAGAGGAGCTAAATGGATAACTTTACACCCAAAAGAATTGTTGAAGAGCTTGACAAGTATATCATTGGACAGGATAAGGCAAAAAAGGCGGTAGCCATAGCTTTAAGGAACAGATTGAGAAGGCAGAAACTTACTCCAGATCTTAAGGATGAAGTCCTTCCAAAAAACATCATAATGATTGGCCCTACAGGAGTCGGTAAGACAGAGATAGCCCGAAGGCTGGCAAGGCTTGCCAATGCGCCATTTCTAAAAATAGAGGCTTCAAAGTTTACAGAGGTAGGCTATGTTGGCCGTGATGTGGAATCGATGATAAGAGATCTCACAGAGATTTCTATGAACATGGTTAAAACAGAGCATATGGAAAAGGTTCAGGAAAAGGCAAAAGTCCTTGCTGAAGACAGGGTGCTTGACCTTTTGCTGCCGCCGCCGAGACCTGCAAAGGGCATTACCCCTGAGGAACAAGAGAAGGAGCATTACAAAGAAACAAAAGAAAGGCTTAGGACTCAACTGAAGGAAGGCAAACTGGATTCCAGGTATGTGGATATAGATGTCAAGGAAAAGATAATGCCTTTTGGCGTTATATCCAATATAGGTATGGAAGATTTAGAAATTAATCTGAAGGAAATGCTCGGCAGTTTTCTTCCTGAAAAAACAAAAAGGAAAAAAGTCAGGGTCTCTGAAGCATTGACAATGCTTACACAGGAAGAGGCTGGCAAATTAATCGATATGGAAAAGGTTACAAAAGAAGCCATAGAAAGGACAGAGCAGACAGGAATTGTATTTATAGATGAAATAGACAAGGTTGCAAGCAGAGGACAGGGATACGGCCCTGATGTTTCCAGAGAAGGAGTTCAGAGGGATTTATTGCCTATTGTCGAAGGTTCAACAGTAACAACCAAGCACGGCGCTGTAAGGACTGAGCATATACTTTTTATTGCTGCAGGTGCATTTCACACAGCTAAACCCTCAGACCTTATTCCCGAACTTCAAGGAAGATTCCCTATAAGAGTTGAGCTTGAGCCTCTTGAAAAAAATGATTTCGTAAGAATACTGACAGAACCCTATAACGCCTTAATAAAGCAATATACAGCCCTTCTTGCCACAGAGGATGTAAAACTTGTGTTTTCAGGCGACGCTATAGAAGAGATTGCAGACATTGCGGTTACTGTTAATGAAAAAACCGAGAATATAGGTGCGCGACGACTTCATACTGTTCTTGAGAAGCTCATAGAGGATGTATCCTTTAATGCCCCTGAAATGAAAAATGGAAAGGTTGTAATAGATAAAAAATATGTAAGAGAGAAACTTTCGGATATAGTTAAGGACGAAGACCTCAGTAGATATATACTTTAAAAATTAGGGGGGCTATAGAGCATTACTTATGAAAAAGCTTATTGAGAAGGCAAATATTTTGATTGAGTCTTTGCCGTATATCCGCAATTTTTATGGCAAGACATTTGTTATTAAATATGGCGGCGCTGCTCAGGTCGAAGACAAGTTAAAAAACTCCTTTGCTCAGGATGTGGTGCTTTTGAATTTTATTGGCATAAAGCCTGTTATTGTGCATGGAGGCGGCCCTAAAATCAGCGAAACAATGAAAAGAATGGGTAAAGAGCCGACTTTTATTCAGGGACAACGGGTAACCGATAAAGAGACCATGGACATTGTAGAGATGGTGCTCGGGGGTCTTATCAACAAAGAGATTGTTGCGTTAATAAACAATCATGGCGGCAAGGCTGTAGGATTGAGCGGCAAAGACAGCAGCTTTATAAAGGCGAAAAAAAAGATCATAAAAAAAGCTACAGAAACAGGTGAAGAAGAAGTAATAGACATTGGTCTTGTTGGCGAGGTCGAATCAGTCAGCCCTGATATATTGGATTCGCTCCAAAACAGCGGTTTTATTCCTGTGATTTCACCAATCGGAGTTGGCAGCAAAGGAGAAGCATTCAATATCAATGCAGATTATGTTGCATCTGCTATTGCATCAGCACTGAAGGCTGAAAAACTTATGCTGCTTACAGATGTCCCTGGCATAAAAGATAAAAATGAAAATATAATATCTTCAATCCATAAAAAAGATATTAAACGGCTCATTGATGACGGCACTATTTCAGGAGGAATGCTTCCGAAAGTGCAGGCTTGCACTCGAGCAATAAACGCAGAAGTTAAGAAAACGCACATAGTTGACGGCAGAGTTCTACACTGCCTTTTGCTTGAGATATTTACAAAGGGAGGGATCGGCACAGAGATAATAGGATAGTCTTATAAAAGACTCCTTACGATTTTTAAATTCCGCTGGTCATCCTCCTCACTCTTTTTAGGCGTTTCAAGAATTAAGGGAATATCCTTAAATGCCTTATGGTTTATAAACTCTTTCAATCCTTTATTGCTTATACTGCCTTGCCCTATATGTTCATGCCGGTCAACATGTGATTTACTGCCTTTTTTTGAATCGTTTAGATGAATGAGTTTTACGCTATTTAATCCAATATGAGTCTCTATCTCTTTGACAAGTCCTGATAACCCATTTTCATTTGTTATGTCATACCCTGCTGCAAAGGCATGGCAGGTATCGATACATATTCCTCTAATCAGAGGGCTGTTTGTTCTATAGATAATTTCTGACAAATCCTTTACGCAGGACGATATATCTCCTCTTTCTCCTGCTGTGTTTTCAAGAAGCAGTTCTGCTTCCCATTTTTTTCCTTCTACGACCCTCCTGAGCGCTTCTACTGCCCTTTTGCGGCCAACATCTTCTGTATCCTGAGATGCGCTGCCTGTATGTAGCACTACATAATCTGCGTCCAGCAAATCAGCTATTTCCATTTCTTTAACCATGAGTTTTATTGATTTTTCTAAGATGTCTTTATTTGAAGCTGCAAGATTAATAAGATATGAAGCATGAATGAAGACAGGAGCTATATCATATTGTTTTTTAAATTCCTTGAATTTAAATATTGAATCTTCAGGCATCCTGCCAACAGCCCATTGCTTTGGATTATGCGAAAATATCTGGACAGTGTTGCATCCCAGTTCCTTTGCCCTTTCAATAGATAAATGAATGCCGCCTGCTATAGATGTATGTACGCCGAGTCGTCTGTTTAAATCCTTAATTTTATGGTCATTCATCCGCTTGCAAGAAATTCTATCACACTCTGATATAATATTTGCAAGGCATGAAAGACAGAACACAGAATACAGAACACAGAATACAGACAACTTCTATTACTGTTTCACAACCTGATGTTTTAAAAAGAATAGATATCTTTGTATCTGAAAAAACAGGCATTACCCGCTCGCAGGTGCAGAAGCTCATAAAAGAAGGGCATATCCTTGTAAATAACAAGACAGAAAACCAAAACTACAAGGTGAAGATAAACGATGTCATTACAATCCATAAACCTGAAGAAGAAAAAGAAATCCTCATACCAGAAGCTATTCCGATAAATATACTCTATATGGACAAGCATCTTGTTGTCGTCGATAAACCAGCAGGCATGGTAGTTTATCCATCAGCAGGACATTACAGTGGCACTCTGCTTAATGCACTTGCCTATCACTGCAAAAAACTGGCAGCTATCGGGGGTCCTTTGCGCCCCGGGGTAGTCCACAGGCTTGATAAGGATACTTCAGGGGTAATGGTCGTTGCCCTTGATGATAAGGCGTATTATA
The DNA here is from genome assembly GCA_037441185.1 of Nitrospirota bacterium. Lineage (GTDB taxonomy): Bacteria > Nitrospirota > Thermodesulfovibrionia > Thermodesulfovibrionales > Dissulfurispiraceae > JBBISP01. The sequence continues at coordinate 11,649 of JBBISP010000023.1, forward strand.
ACCTTGTAGAACAATTTAAAAAAAAGACAATCAATAGAAAATATATAGCGCTTGTTTACGGAAATATAAAAGATGATTCAGGAAAGATTGTCATGCAGATAGGCCGTTCTGAATCAGACAGAAAAAAGATGTCAACACGCACAAAAATGGGAAAAGAAGCAGTTACCAAATGGAGAGTTATAAAGAGATTCAACAGTGCAACTCTCATAGAAGCAAAGCTCGGCACAGGAAGGACACATCAGATAAGGGTTCATTTTTCTGCTATAGGTCGTCCTGTTTTAGGAGATAAGACATATGGCAAAAAGGTTGAGCTTGAGGTTAAGGGAAAGGCTAAAAAAATCATATTCCCTCGCCAAATGCTTCATGCAGAAACACTCGGATTCATTCATCCTGCAACTAAGGAATATATTGTGTTCTCAAGCCCTGTGCCGGAGGATATGGAGAAGTGCATTAAAAAATTGGAGTGATATAAAATTTCAAAACCATTATGGTAAAATTATGTCAATCGGAATAAAAGAGGCTCTTACCTTTGATGAACATTTCAGACAGGCAGGATATTAAAGTTCTTTTGCTCTAAACTAATATCTCTATCTGAACTCAATCGCCTCTTTCGGAGAGACCCTTGGAGGCGCAGAGGGTATTCTCAAAGGATAGCCTACGGGAACTATTGCAACTGGCCTTAAATTATTTGGCATATCGAATATCTCAAACACATCGCTTTCTCTGAATGCGCCAACCCAGACACTACCAAGCCCATTTTCCCATGCAGTGAGCATCATATTCATAATACTGCATGCTGCATCCTGAATCGAATAAAGATTAATTCCCCTGTCTCCGTATCGACTCTCGATTCTTCTGTCCGTGCATCCAACGACAACGAGCGGAGCTTCAGCAATAAAATTCTGATTAAGCGCGGCAGTAGCAATATCCCTCTTCATTTTATCGCTCTTAACAAAATAGAATTTTCTTGCCTGAAGATTTCCAGCGCTTGGCGCCCAGACAATAGCATCAATTAGTTTTGTAATGACATCATCAGGGATATCTTTTTTTTGAAAGCTTCTGACACTGCGCCTCTCTTTTATGATCTTCAATACATCATCCATAACATCCTCCTCCTTTTCAAGAAAATAGGTCTCCTTTTTTATTAAAGATAGCATATCATTGCTGTCCAAAATAATCCATACTAAAGGAATATAGCTCTATTTCTTTGCAAAATAAACTACCTTATTGCAAGTGCATATCACAGATATGACCATAATGTTTATATCCAAATTGTTTCGCCCAGCTTCCGCTTCGACTCTCGCTGGGTTGGGGTAAACCGTAATTTTGCTTCAGAAATCGAGCCATATTCCTTGTTTTTCACCACATCAAAAATTTATTTTTTGACAGATATGAATTCAGGTAAGTTGCTAAAACTAAAAGATTATTGATAGAATTTTATTGTGCGCCCATAGCTCAGTTGGATAGAGCGTCGGACTACGAATCCGCAGGTCGGGGGTTCGAATCCTCCTGGGCGCGCTTAGATTTTCTTGACAGATTTTTTGCTAAACTGGTAAATTACTGAGGTGAAAATTTAAGAAAGAGAGGGGTGATTATAAATGCCCTCTGTAAAAGTAAGGGACAATGAATCCTTAGAGTCCGCTCTCAAGCACTTCAAGAAGCAGTGTGAACGCGAAGGCATACTCTCAGAGATAAAAAAAAGAGAGCATTACGACAAGCCAAGCATCAAGAAAAAGAAAAAGATCGTGGCTGCTCGTAAAAAAGCTGCTAAACGAGTACGATCATTTTCAGCGAGGTAATTTTGTCAGTCATTGAAAGGCTTGACATTGAGCTAAGAGAGGCCTTGAAATCAAGGGATGAACTGAAAGTCTCGGTCATCAGGATGATCAAGGCCTCTTTAAAAAATAAATCTATAGAAAAAATGGGCGCCCTAACAGATGATGATGTGCTTTCAGTTCTGTCGTCTCTTGCAAAACAGAGAAGAGAATCCATAGAGCAATTCACATCAGCAGGCAGGATGGACATTGCCGACAAAGAGAAAAAAGAATTAGAAATAGTTCAAACATATCTCCCAAAACAACTTTCTCCTCAGGAAATAGACGAAATCATACTTGCTGCCATAAAAGAATGTAGTGCATCATCAACCTCAGATATGGGAAAAGTAATGAAGATTGTCACACCAAAAACAAAAGGGGCGGCTGACGGAAAGATTGTTAGTCAGAGAGTCAAAGAACTTTTAAGTTTTCCTTCTTAATTCAGGCATTTATTGCGAGGTGTTTTAATTATGAAGCTATTCGAGTTTTACAAAAAGGCAATATCCATAGGCGTTGACAACGATCCAAGAGGCAAGGATTTAGTAATAAAAGAACAAGAAAGAAAGAAAAGGGATTATGAAAACCTCACACCAAAAGAAAAAGAGATCTTTGACATAGAAGGACTTGAGAATCCTTACCCAGATTCAAGGATACTGCAAGGAACAGGCGATGAAGAGATAAAATCGATACTTATTGGAATAGACATCGAAGTAGGTGAGATACTCCTGGCAGAGACACTAAGAAGCAGAAACTCTCAAGTTGACCTCATACTTTCACATCATCCGGAAGGCAGGGCATATGCCAATTTATATTCAGTCATGTATATGCAATCAGATATACTTAATAGATTCGGAGTTCCTATAAACATTGCAGAAAACTTGATGGAAGGAAGGATAAAAGAGGTAGAGCGGAAATTGATGCCTGCAAACCATACAAGGGCGGTTGATGCGGCAAGACTTTTGAATATCCCTTTTATCTGCCTGCATACGCCAGCGGACAATATGGTGGCTTCTCATCTGCAGAAATTGTTTGATGATAAAAAACCTTACACTGTGGATGATATTATTGACCTCCTGAAGGAATTGCCCGAATACAAGGATGCTGAAAAGAACAATGCAGGTCCAAAAATACTGCTGGGGTCGAAAAATAGAAAGGCAGGAAAGATATTTGTTGATATGACAGGCGGCACAGAAGGCTCCAAGGAGATATTCCAAAGCCTTTCGCTAAGTGGAATAAATACGATAGTTGCAATGCATCTCAGCGAAGACCACAGGAAAGAAGCAGAAAAAAATCATTTAAATGTTATAATAGCAGGACACATAGCCAGCGATAATTTAGGTTTAAATCTGCTTCTGGACAGCATAATAGAAGGCAAAGAACTAAATATCCTTGAGTGCTCTGGGTTCAGAAGAATAAGCCGTAATTAAGCAAATAAAAATGATTTAATAATTCAGATGAACTCAATAGTTGAAGAGATAAAATCAAGGATAGATATAATTGACCTCATATCCGAACATGTAGACCTTAAAAAAGCAGGGCAGAATTACAAAGGACTCTGTCCGTTCCATTCAGAGAAAACTCCATCATTCATGGCAAGCCCGTCAAAGCAGATATTTCACTGTTTTGGCTGCAATAAGGGCGGTGACATCTTTGCTTTTGTTATGAACTATGAAAATATGACCTTCCATGAGGCTTTATCCTACCTTTCAAGAAAGGCAGGCATCAAGTCAGTGGTAAATCAGGGGGCAGGAGCTAAGAGTGGATTAAAGGAGAGTTTGTTTGCAATCTATAAAGAGGCTCTTATTTTTTTTCAAAACAATTTAAAAAATTCTAAGCAGGCATTATCTTACCTCAAAGAAAGAGGCATCAACAGTGAAACAATAGAAAGATTTTCTATAGGCTTCAGCAAACATGAAAAAGACAGCCTATTCAATTATCTTAAGAAGCAGGGATTTCAGCAAGAACATATAAAGGCATCAGGTCTTGTCAATTTCAACATCACACTTAATCCCTCGTCAACAAGCGAGGAAGTTTACGATTTTTTCAGAAACAGATTAATGTTTCCTATATTTGACCTTCAGGGCAGAGCAATTGCATTTGGCGGAAGAATACTGTCGCCATCAAAAAATGCGCCTAAATACATAAACTCTTCTGACAGCCTTTTATTCAGAAAAGGAGAGTCAAGCTATGGCCTTAATATTGCAAAAAATTCCATAAGCCAGAAGGGATATTCCATTATAGTTGAAGGATACTTCGATGTCGTGATGTGTCATCATCACAACATAATAAATGCCATTGCCCCGCTCGGCACAGCTTTAACATTAGAGCAAATAAGAAAACTCAAAAGATTTTCGAATAAAGCTCTTTTAATCTTTGATGGAGATTCTGCAGGAATATCCGCAACAAAAAGGTCGGTTGAACTCTGTTATGCAGAAGGCATGATCGCAAAAATCCTACTTTTGCCTCAAGGAGAAGACCCCGATACCTTTTTAAGAAGGCATGGAGAAGAGAAGTTCAGAAAATATATGAGCAAGGCGCTCTCACCTGTAGATTTTTTATTGAAGATTTACGGCAAAAGCAAACTCGATGCTGTAAGAAATATGCTCAAATTAATCATTGTCTGTCCTGATTCTCTTCAGAGGGATGAGACCATAAGAGAATTAGCAGAAAAATCAAAAATAAATGAACTTACAATAAGGGAAGAGCTAAAAAATATCATCCCCGGAGAACATAAAACAACGGATAAAAAGCAGAAATCAGGCAAGCTAAAATATAGCATACCCAGGGAAGAAAAAATGCTTTTAAACATAGCGCTTTCAAAACCGGACAAGGCTGATGCTATAGTAAACTGCATCGAGATACAACTCATCGAAGACCCTGTAATAAAAAGTGTCTTTGAAAAAATAAAGACATTAATAGATGATGGGCATGAATTGTCAATTGAGAGATTATTGCCCGTCTGTGATGAAGAAGGGCAAAAACTTATAACAATGCTTTCCATAAACCCTGAGATCGATGAAGAGCATATTGATGAAAGCATGAAGGATTGTTTAAAAATAATTAAAATAAAGGGGATTCAGAGACAGATTATATTTGCAAGCGAAGCAGAAGACTTAAAACTTCTGCGTTCCTTGCTTTTTGAAAAAAAGAAAGCTGTGGGAGGGGGCATTGAAAGATCCATTTAATCTTTACAATAAAGGCATTGAAGGGCAGGATGTAGAGGAAAATCCTAAAAATTTCTCGGAAAAAAAAATTATAGGGAACTCAGAAACTATTGACACAGAAGAATCCCCTGTGAGACACATAGAGCAGGAGTATGATCCTCTACGGGCTTACCTAAAAGGGATCAGTTCTATCCATCTTCTCACCAAGGACAAAGAGATAGAAATAGCAAAACAAATAGAAGCGGGTAAATTTAAAATCTGCAGCGCAATATTTATGATGCCATTCGCTTTAAACAAGCTAATAATACTCGGCAGGCTTGTAGAAAAGGGCGAAGCCCCGATTATGGATCTGATCCAGAATGATGAAGAATTTTCTGAGGATGATATTTTTGAAAAAAAGGAAAGGTTCTCACAAATTACAGAAGAAATTAATAAACTTTTTGCCAAAAGAAAAAAACTTTTAAAGAATGGCGGCTTTTGTGTAAAAAGCAATAGTTCTCCGGCAAAAAAAGATGCGCCTATATGCAAAAAATTAGAAAACAATAAGATCAGCATCCTCGAAAAAATTAAAGCATTGAATCTAAAAAATGATGTTATATATACATTTATGGAAGGATTAAAGAAGATGAATATGGAACTTCAATCTATGCATAAAAGTCTTCAGAAGTCAAAAACAGCTAAAAACAATGCAGACAAAAGCAAGACTTGTATCGCTGAAATAAAGAAACTGGAAACAACCCTTGGCCTGCGCTCATCAGAAATAAGAAAGATTATAAAGGAACTTGAAAAAGCAGAGATAGAGTGCAAAAAAGCCAAAGAACAATTAATCGAATCCAATCTAAGGCTGGTTATAAGTATTGCAAAAAGATATATTGGAAAGGGTTTAACGCTCAGCGACCTTATTCAGGAAGGCAACTTAGGACTCATGCGTGCTGTTGACAAGTTTGAATATAAGCGTGGATACAAATTCAGCACCTACGCAACATGGTGGATAAGACAGGCGATAAGCCGAGCAGTAGCAGATCAGTCAAGAACAATAAGAATACCTGTCCATATGATAGAGAATATAAACAAGATAAACAGAGCGACAAAAGAACTAGTGCAGGAGTTTGGGGCTGAACCAACTCCTGAGGAGCTATCAAATCATTCAAAAATTCCGATTGATAAGGTCAAAGACATCCTCAAAATATCAAAAGAACCGATATCAATAGAAACAGCCATAGGGGAAGGGTCTGATGCCATGCTAAAGGATTTTATAGAGGACATGGCAAATTGCTCTCCTTTGGAGGCTGTTATGCATGAAGATTTAAAACTACATCTTGAAAAAATTCTTCACACCCTGTCTTCAAAAGAAGAAATAGTTATAAGAAAGAGATTCGGAATAGGAGATGATATCTCCCGCACCCTTGAAGAGGTTGGTCTGGAGCTTGGTGTAACACGCGAACGAATACGCCAAATAGAAGCAAAAGCAATAAAAAAGCTGAAGCATCCAGCCAGAAGCAAGTGGCTCAGAGATTTCATTCATAGAAAGGCTGTAACGCCAAAATGATAATGTCCTATACTGCCAAAATAGGACATTTCTAATTTGGCTTGACAGGCCTGAATATCGGCCTTGACAATAACAGTATGATACTTTATTTTAGATTCAGCATGAAACTTAGAAAAAGCTGCATTTTCCTCTTGACAGGTTTTTGAAGGTGATTTAGGGTGAGAAGCACGGTTGAGACAACGGACATCTTCGGGGGGGCGTTTTTTCTGTCCAAGGGCGGTAGGCTGTCTGGAGTCAACATAACCGAAAACGGAAGACGCGAAACAAAAAAAAGGAAAAAAGGGGGCGATTATATTTATTGGCATGGGCGAACATCCAATCTCTAAGAACCTTTCAAAAGACGAAGCAGAGAGAAGGAAAAAATACGGGGAATTCGTAAAAGGGATGATTAAAGAAAAAGGTTCGATGAAGATGGAGATGAACAGAAGGGTTGTATGAAGACCAGCCTCTTGTAGCAGTAAGCATAGAGGCAGTGCAATAAGATGCTTAAAAACCAAGACTCTTATCATAAAGCTTCTTTTTACTGAAACCGTATTCCTCAGCCACACTCTTAACAGCCTCTTTTCTACCCTTGCCTTTCTTCATAAGAAATTTGATCTCTGCCAAAGCCTCATCTAAACCTGCCTTTTCTTTTTTCATGCCATCAACTATTAATACATATTCACCAGCAATAGTGCGATTTTCAAGGGCATCGAGAATCTCTGATATGGTTCCCCTCAAGATCTCTTCATGAAATTTTGTGACTTCCTTTACAGCAGCGGCATTTCTTTCGCCGAATATCTCTTTCAGATCTAATAAGGTATTCACTATCCTATGAGGAGCTTCATAAAAAATTAGAGTCCTTAGCTCAAGCGATAGATCTTTTAATTTCTTTTGTCTTTGTGTTGTCTTAGATGGCAAAAATCCTATAAAGGTAAACTCTTCTGTTGAGAGCCCTGATACAGAGAGGGCAGTAATGGCTGCAGATGGACCAGGAACTGGTATTATATTTATATTTTCATCTATTGCCCTTTTTATCAAAACAGCGCCAGGATCTGATATTCCTGGCGTCCCAGCATCTGATATGAGAGCTATAGAAAAACCTGACCTTAGTTTTTCGATAATCTCCTCTGTCCTGACCTTTTCTTTCTCTGACCAGTAGCTGATAAGAGGCTTAGCTATGCTGTAATGATTAAGCAGTTTAATGGAATGCCTTGTATCCTCTGCGGCAATAAAGTCAACTTCCTTCATAATCCTTATCGCTCGAAAGGTTATATCCTCAAGGTTTCCGATAGGTGTTGATACGATGTATAGTATGCCATACGACATTGTTTTCTATTTTGTAAAACTACTTTTGAAAGAACTCAACCATCTGATATGGCTCTTTTCTTCATTGATGATCTCTTCAACAATCTCTTTTTCTCTCACAGCATCCTTTATTCCATAAAAATAAAGGAGAGTCTCTTTTTCAAAACTAATTGCAAAGTTCACGGCATCTTTTGCTGTCTTTATCTTTTCCATAGATGGAAGGGATTTATTCTTGCCTAAAAAGAATTCAGACTCTACAATAGCCCTCATATACTGAGACACATCTTCCCATCCTTCTGCTTCTCTTTTGCCAACTATTTCTATTAAATCAGAGAATGTCTTTTCGTGCATCAATTCTTTTTCTGCCAAAGTAGAGAAGAGCTTGTTCATATCTTCATTTTCTTTTTTAAACTTCTCTGCCATCATTGTATAAAATTGATAGCCCAGTCTTTCTGTCTGGACTGCTTGTTCAATTACTTCCATGATAGAAAACTTCTCCATGATTAATCCTCCATAACAAAAAATTTTAAAACTTAATTAACTTAATCTATTTTCAACAATTTTCTCAAACGGCTATCTGCTTGGACCACTTCATCAACATTGTCTCCTCTTATATCCCATGAATACTCACCCTTTGCATTCCTGTGGAGCTTTATTTGCACAGGCTTTTTAGGTTTTATCTGCTGAATCTGAGGGTTTTTGCTAAATTGCGACGGCTGCTTTTTATCAGTATTAGAAGAATGTGCAGGCCACGCAAAAATTAACAATAATGAAAAAAGCATAATTATAAGCTTAAACCTTGAATCTTTCATCACCAACTCCTGTATTTATTTGTTATTGGAAACCTTCTGTCTCTGCCGAATGCCCTCTGCGTTATCTTAATTCCGGGAGGGGACTGTCTCCTTTTATATTCGCTCGTGTCTATCATTGTTATGACCTTTTTTGCGCATTCCGGCTCACAGCCAATATTAACAATCTCATCAAAGCTCATATAATCTTCTACATATGCTTTTAATACAGGGTCAAGCACTTCATAAGGCGGCAATGTGTCTGTATCTTTCTGGTCTGGCTTTAATTCTGCTGACGGCTCTTTCCATAAAACTCTTTCTGGAATAACCGCCCTGCCTTCTTTTTTGTTTTTCCATCTGCAAATTCTGTAAACAAGGGTTTTGGGCATATCTTTTATAATAGCAAAACCGCCGGCCATATCTCCGTAGAGGGTTGCATAACCAACGCTCATCTCTGATTTATTTCCAGTCGTAAGAACAAGCCAGCCGAACTTGTTTGAAAACGCCATAAGAATATTGCCTCTGATGCGCGCTTGAAGGTTTTCTTCAGTGGTATCAACAGGCATGTCCTTGAACTCTAATTTTAATGTATTAAGGTACGCATCAAAAATATCGTTAATAGCTACTTCAATAATCTTTATCCCGATGTTCTTCACAAGTTCATATGCATTTTCTTTGCTTTCCTTTGATGTATATCGAGAGGGCATAAATATTCCTGTTACATTGTCTTTTCCGATAACATCAACAGCAATTGCGGCAACCAAAGAAGAATCTATGCCGCCGCTCAACCCAATACAGACCTTTTTAAATCCATTTTTCTGGATGTAATCTTTTGTGCCGAGCATAAGGGCATTGTACACTTCTTCTTCTAATGTAACGGAGTAACGGGGTGATGGAGCGACAGAGACTTTGGCTTTTGCTTTTCTCTCCGATGCTTTTATACCTTGATATCCAGATGCTTTCTTAATTTCTATTTTTTCAACCAATCCCTTTTTCAATAAAATGGACTGCTGTCTTCTGCGAGGATCCTGCAGCCTCTTCATAAATACCGCATCCAAATCTAAATCTACAACAACAATATCTTCTTCAAATTGCTTGCCTTCAATAATAATATCTCCTTTCTGATCCACAACAAAACTGTGGCCATCAAAAACGAGTTCATCCTGTCCGCCGACAATATTTAAATAGGCTATAACCACGTTGCTGTCAGATGCCCTTGCAGAAAGCATTTTTTCTCTGAAGCCTGCTTTTCCAATGTGATAGGGAGATGCATTTATATTGATTATAAACTCTGCGCCTGCAAGAGCCTGAATTGCAGCAGGGCCTTCAGGATACCATATGTCTTCACATATGTTAACTCCAAACAATACGCTGTCAATATCGTATATTGGATATCGCGTTCCTGCTTGAAAATACCTGTATTCATCAAATACGCCATAATTTGGCAGATACATCTTATGATAAATATCTACTATTTCTTTTTCATAAATAATTGCAGCGGAGTTGTATATATCATTTTTTTTGTCAACAAAGCCGACAATAGCAACAAAATCATCCACATATCTCTGGACTTCTTTCAGCGCCTTTAGATTATCTTCGATAAACTGAGGCTTTAAGAGCAGGTCTTCTGGCGGGTAACCTGTTATAGCAAGCTCAGGAAAGACTATTATATCTGGACTGTATTTTTCAGCGTTGTCAATAAACTCAATTATCTTTTTAATATTGCCCTCAAAATCTCCAACTGTTGGATTTATCTGGCACATTGCTATTCTAATTGTTTTCATGTAATGATTTTACAGACCAATAAGAGTTTTGTAAAGATTTAATCTTTTGGGTTATCCAAGCCCAACATCAAGCACCATCATTACCGTAAAGCCGACAATCGCACCCATTGTGGCAATATCGGTATTTCCGCCTCTTTGTGATTCTGGAATTAATTCCTCTATAACAACAAAAATCATTGCGCCTGCTGCAAAACTTAAGGCATACGGCAGCGCAGGCCGTGAGAACATAACTGCTACTGCGCCTATAACGCCTGCAATAGGCTCTACAATTGCTGAAAGTTGTCCGTACCAGAAACTCTTTAGTTTTGAAAACCCTTCCCTCCTTAATGGCATGGCTACTGCAATGCCTTCTGGAAAGTTCTGAAGCCCGATGCCAATAGCAAGCGCTGTTGCTCCAGTCAAAGTAGCTGCTGGCATCTCTGCAGCAACAGCGCCAAATGCAATACCCACTGCAAGACCCTCAGGGATATTATGCAGTGTTACAGCAAGCATAAGGAGTGTTGTTCTCCTCCATGATGTTTTAATTCCCTCAACATTTTTTATTGAAAGGCCTGAATGAAGGTGCGGTAGGATTTTATCAATAATCCTTAGAAATACTGCACCACTGAGAAATCCTACCGCAGGAGGAAACCATACAGGAATATCCATTTCCTTTGACATCTCAATAGCAGGTCCAAGAAGCGACCAATAGCTTGCAGCTATCATAACGCCTGCTGCGAAACCGAGCATTCCGTCAAGCAGCTTTCTGTTAACTGCCCTGGTAAAAAAAACAACAGATGCGCCAAGGGCAGTTAAAAACCATGTAAAGCATGTTGCAATAAGCGCCTGCATTACAGGATGAATATCTTTTATAAAATCTATCATCACAAATCCTCACTAAATATTAAGTAATTATAACCCAAACTCCTATGAGCTATCAGCTCACAAAGATGAGCATGAAAATATCCTTTGTTCCCCTCATAATTCTTTATAATTTATTCGCTCAATTTGAGAAAGAGCCTTAATTTTGTTAAAATTTTATATGTTTAGTTAGGAGGTAAAAAATGAAAAACATAAAAATCATATTTATTACACTGGCAATCCTCGTATTGCCTGCCTATTGTTTTTCCGCAAGTCTCGAATTTCTGAGAACAAGTCTTATTGAAGGTGATGTCCAGATAAAGACAGATGATACATCTGAATGGGTTGCCCTCACTATAAATATGCCCATCAGAGAAGGTGACAGGCTCTGGGTTCCAGAAGCTGGCAGAGCAGAACTTAATATGATAGATAGTACATATCTAAGGCTCAATGAAAACTCATCCCTCGAACTGCTAAGCATTGAAAAGGACTCTTCACAATTTTATATAGCAGCAGGGCAGGCTTATATTAATTTCAAAGGACTAAGGGAAAGCATGATTCAGATTGATACTGCTGTCTCTTCCATAAGAGCATATGACAAAGCAATCTTCATGGTTGATGTAAACGACAGAGGATTTACTGAGGTTTCTGTATTAAAAGGCAAAGCAATTGTAGAAAGCAAGAGCGGGCGGATTACTGTATCGAAAGGAAATGTATTTTCTCTAAAGGACGACAGCTATGCAGAACTCTTTCCTATAGGACATGCTGATGAGTGGGAAAGATGGAATAGGGAAAGGGACAGAAGGTTTTCAGAAAGCAGATATAGTTACAGATATTTGCCCGAGGAATTGAGAGGATACTCTTATGACTTTGACAATTACGGCAGATGGGTTCATGTAAAAGAATACGGCTATGTATGGACTCCAGTGATAATCGGCTATGATGATTGGGCGCCATACAGAGATGGCAGATGGGTATGGATAGGCGGCGATTATGTTTGGATATCATATCATCATT
>JBBISP010000023.1:23991-32542 GCA_037441185.1 Nitrospirota bacterium
AATAAAGGAAAACCCCTTTCTCAAACATAGAGTTAATGTAGGCAGGCCGCAGATAAAGCCTGAGAAGGAAACCTCAATGCCCTTAATAAAAGAGATTCCACAGTCTAAACTGCCTCCTTCGCCTCTAAAGGAGAGAAAACCCAAAGAGTTTAAAAAGGAGCGTCCTTTAATAAAAGAGCGGGACATATCTGTTTTTGGGCCTGAAATTCCTAAGAAAAAAATGCCTGTTATTGAGGTAGCGCCTAAGGAGCAGGAAAAGATAAGACCTGTCGAGAGGCCAAAAGAACCAAAAACAAGGAGGGGAATTGCTCCATTTGAAAAACCTGAAAATGAGAATGCATTACTAAAAGGAGATGAACGGGACAACAGAGGAAGGAAGCCAAAAGAATTAAAACAAAAAGAGACGAACTCCCTTCAAAAGCCTAAGGAAAAGGAGTCTCAGATAGAAAGATAGAAAAAGAGATGCGCCCTTCTATTTAATTTTCTGCTTCATTTAGAGTAAAATATTTTTCAACTAAACAAGTTAGCCCAAAATTATATTAGACGTTATTTCAAGGAGGAGGTGTTTATGGGATATGTAAGCGGTCTTAAGTGCAGAGAGTGCGGCAGAGAATACCCTGTTGATCCTATATATGTCTGCGAATTCTGTTTTGGTCCCCTTGAGGTTGTTTATGACTACGGAAAAATAAAAAAGGTGCTGACCAAGAAAAATATAGAAAAGAGGCCTAAAAGCCTCTGGAGATACAAGGAACTTCTTCCAATAGATGGAGAACCTCAAGTGGGTTTGAGCTCAGGATTTACTCCTCTTATAAAGGCTGACAACCTTGCAAAGGAACTTGGTGTTAAGGAGCTTTATGTAAAAGACGATACTGTGGCTCATCCTACTCTTTCCTTTAAAGACAGGGTTGTGGCTGTAGCTCTTACAAAAGCTAAGGAATTTGGCTTTGACACCGTTGCATGCGCATCAACAGGAAATCTTGCCCATTCGGTGTCTGCCCACGGAGCAAAGGCAGGTTTCAAGAGATTTGTTTTCATACCTGCCACATTAGAGCCGAGCAAGATTGTGGCGTCTCTTGTTTATGAACCAAATCTTATTGCCGTTGACGGCAACTACGATGAGGTCAACAGGCTCTGCAGCGAGATAGCTAATAAATACAAATGGGCATTTGTAAACATTAATATCAGGCCATTTTATGCAGAAGGATCAAAGACGCAGGGATTTGAGATTATAGAGCAATTGGGATGGAAGACCCCTGATAATGTGGTTGTGCCGTGTGCGAGCGGTTCTCTTTTAACAAAGGTATGGAAGGCATTTAAGGAATTTAAAGAAATAGGAATAATTAAAGAGCTCGATACAAAGATGTTTGCAGCGCAGGCAACTGGCTGCTCCCCAATATCAACTGCTATAAAACAGGGAACTGATATTGTAAGACCTGTAAAACCCGACACTATTGCGAAATCCCTTGCTATTGGCAATCCGGCAGACGGATTTTATGCATCACAAGTTGTGAGGGACAGCAGCGGATTTGGCGAGGATGTTTCAGATGAGGAGATTATCGATGGCATTAAGCTGCTTGCCAGGACAGAGGGTATTTTTGCAGAGACTGCTGGTGGAGTCACAATTGCAACAGCAAAAAAATTAATAAAGCTGGGCAAAATAGGAAAGAACGAAACAACTGTTGTATGCATTACAGGCAACGGCCTTAAGACACAGGAGGCGCTTGCAGGCCGCACTGTAGAGGTTCATAATATAAAGCCGAATCTGGATGCATTTGAGGAGATACTAAAAAAAATAAGTAAGCAGTAGGAAGTAAACAGTAAGCACGAAGTAATTGCTGCATACTGCCTACTAAATTATGGAGGTGATAAGATGGCTGTTAAGGTTAGAATTCCAACACCACTTCAGAGACTTACACAAGGGAAGGAAGAAGTTGAGGGCATAGAAGGCACAATAATAAATCTCGTCGATGACCTTGATAAAAAATTCCCAGGCTTTGGCGAGAGAATAGCAGAGGGAGGTAAGATAAGAAGGTTTGTTAACATTTATGTAAATGAAGAGGACATCAGGTTTTTAAATGCAGAGCAGACGCCTGTTAAAGATGGAGACGAAGTTTCTATTGTTCCTGCAATAGCCGGAGGCATAAAACAGTGAGTAGTAATTAGTGAACAGTGAATAGTAAACAACTTTTTATTCTTTGCTATTCACTGTTCACTATACACTAAAAGGGAGGATTTTATGAAAATACGGGTAAAATTGACTTTTCCTCAGCATCTCATTAAAGAGCCGATTATCTTTACAATGGCAAAAAAGTATGATGTTATGCCAAATATCAGAAGGGCGAGGGTGACGGATACGGCAGGCGAAATGGTGCTTGAACTTGATGGAACAGAAGAAAACATTCAGAACGGAATTAAGTCCATGAAGGAGCAAGGAGTAGAAGTAGAACTTATAGAAGGAGACATAATTGAGTGAATAGTGAATGGTAATAAAAATTCTTTCAAATGCTATTCATTGATAAAATGGAGAATTTATGGATATTGGAGAGTGTAGCAGTTCAAAGCTCTGGAAAGGCATAATTGGAGAGTATAAAGAATTCTTTCCTATTACAGATAGAACACCTATTGTAAGCCTTTTAGAAGGCAACACGCCTCTTATAAAGGCCGTTAATTTACCAAAAAAACTTAATATTGACCTTGATATTTATTTAAAGTTCGATGGCGCAAATCCAACAGGCTCTTTCAAGGATAGGGGCATGACCCTTGCCCTTTCAAAGGCTGTAGAGTCGGGATCCAAAGCAGTAATCTGCGCATCAACAGGCAATACATCAGCATCTGCAGCAGCCTATGCATCGAGGGCTGGGATAAAATCAATTGTTGTAATACCTGAAGGAAAGATCGCACTCGGAAAGCTTGCACAAGCTCTTGTTCATGGCGCTTATGTTTTGCAGATTGAGGGAAATTTTGATGAGGCATTAGAAATAGTAAAAGAGGTGGTTAAGGAATATCCTATTACTCTTGTTAATTCCATAAATCCGTTTAGGATAGAGGGACAAAAATCAGCAGCCTTTGAGGTATGCGATCAGCTTGGTTTTGCGCCTAAATACCATGCGCTGCCTGTTGGAAATGCAGGGAATATAACAGCATACTGGAAAGGATATAAAGAATATTACAATGAAGGCATAATTCAGCAATTGCCTAAAATGCTTGGCTTTCAAGCAGCAGGAGCAGCCCCAATAGTTCTTGGCAGGCCTGTAGAAAAGCCTGAAACAATAGCGACAGCCATAAGAATTGGCAATCCTGCAAGCTGGAAGACCGCAGTTGCAGCGAGAGATGAGTCAGATGGCCGTATAGATGCAGTGACAGATGAAGAGATATTGGCAGCATATAGGCTTATAGCATCGGCAGAAGGTATATTTTGCGAACCAGCATCGGCAGCATCTTTAGCAGGTGTTATAAAATTGTATAAAGAGGGTTATTTTGAAAAAGCCAAAGAATACATCAAAGAATATGACAAAACTGTTGTATGCACATTGACAGGAAATGGATTAAAAGACCCTGATACTGTGTTTAAGGTTACAGATGGAGCAGTAAAGATTAAGGCAGAATTTGGTGAGGTAAGAAAGATAATAGAGAGAATACTATGAAAACAGAGGACAGACAAAAATGAAATATGTAGTTTTAATTGGAGACGGAATGGCAGACAGACCTATAAGAGAGCTTGACGGATTAACTCCTCTGAAAAAAGCGCATACCCCTAATATGGACAACCTTGCACAGAAGGGGATACTCGGCAAGGTGCGGACAATTCCAGAAGGATTTCATCCCGGCTCTGATGTCGCCAATCTCAGCATTTTAGGTTACAACCCTGCAATATATTACTCAGGAAGGGCGCCTCTTGAGGCTGCAAGCATAGGCATAAAGCTCGATGAAAATGATATTGCTTACAGGTGCAATCTTGTAACGCTTACTTTCGATAAAAGCAAAACCCGTGTTGTTATGGATGACTACAGCAGCGGACATATAACAACAGAAGAGGCCAGAGAGCTGATTAAGATTATTCAGAGCGAATTTGGAAGCGAAGACATAACCTTTTACCCAGGAGTCAGTTACAGACATCTTATGGTGTGGAAAAACGGCAGTTTGAATATTGAGTGCGTGCCTCCTCATGACATACTGGATAAGGAAATTACAGATTATTTGCCTGTAGGACAAAGAGATAACACCTTGCGCGACCTAATGAGGCGATCTGTTGATATACTTGAAGGACATCCCTTAAACAAAGAAAGGGTTAAAAACGGCAAAAAACCTGCAAACAGCATATGGTTTTGGGGACAGGGAAAGAGGCCTCAGATGCCGACCTATCAAGAAAAATATGGAATAAAAGGAGCGCTTGTGTCTGCTGTTGACCTTACAAAAGGTCTTGGAATATATGCAGGTTTCGAAATACTCAAGGTGCCTGGCGTCACAGGCTGGCTTGATACAAATTATGAGGGAAAGGCTGAATATGCACTAAATGCGCTTGACAGTGTTGATTTTGTATATATCCATGTTGAGGCTCCTGATGAGGCAGGACATTCAGGAAACTACGAGCACAAAATAAAGGCAATCGAGGATTTTGATGCCCGCGTGGTTGGAAATGTAATAAAAGGTCTTAAAGAGAGATTTAAGGAATACAGAATCTTGCTTATGCCTGATCATGCTACGCCTATTGAGGTCAGGACACATACTGATGAGCCAGTTCCTTTTGTAGTATGCGACAGCCGTAATGAGAAGGAAAATAAAGGGATTAAATATGATGAGTCTATTACAGAGAGGAAAGACATAATGATTGTAAACGAAGGGTATAAGCTAATGGATTATTTTATAAAAGGTGTAATACCAACATAAAAATGTCCTGAATTTATATCAAGCTATCCATCCCTTTGCCTTTAGCGCTTCTATTACTTCTATGGCTGCGGCTTTAGCATCCAGCGCTGAGCCGTCCACTATCATGTCAGGTTGTTCAGGCTCTTCGTATGGAACTTGAAGACCAGGCACTGTTGCCGTCTCTCCAGATATGCCCTTGCGATAAATACCTTTTGGGTCACGGCGAATACATACTTCAAGGGGGCATTTTACAAATACCTCAAGAAATCTCGGAATCTCCTGACGCGCCTTCTGCCGATAAAAGCGCTTCGGAGCTGTAGCATCAAAGATAACGGAGACGCTATTTTGTATGAGGAGCGCACCTATATAGGTAAGAGCTGCGTAAAACTGATCACGCTCCTGCTCAGAGTAAGTAGGCTGCGGTGTCAGCACCCTGCGGATTGTATCTGATTCCAGTATCTGGATATGAATACCCTGATGTGCAAGATATTCCGCAACAGCTTGAGCCAACGTTGATTTTCCTGAGGCTGGAAGTCCTGTAATCCATATAGCAAATGCTTTCATTTTTCAGTGAGAAAGGAATTCACATTCTGATAATCAAACCTTTCAGAAGCAAGCACCCTTTCGATAAATGTAAATATCTTTCTACGAATGTTCTCTGGCAAATGCGGATACCAGATAGGATTAGCTACTACAAGTCCTCGAAAAGCAAGGAATGGAGCTGAAACCTGAAGTATCTCCTCATCGCCTGTTCGCTCAAGATAACGTTTCCAGAAGGTTACCATAAGAGTCTCAAATGGTCCGGCCATAATACCACCTTCCCTGAGCAGCGAGCCAAGAATAAAATTGATGGATAGACATGTAGGGTCATCAGCAGGCTCTCCCCACTCCCCGCGTGAGCGGTCCATAACAGTGAAGTCCGTTCCTTCCCGGAAGATGATATTCCATGGATGAAAGTCACCATGCACCTGGCTTAGTCGATCGGTCTTCGCTTTGAGATGCCAGCGCCAGCGCACGCATGCCTGTTCAATACGGGCAAGCATCTCTGCTGTAATAAAGCCAAAAGGCAGTGGGTAGCTGTCTGCAAGTCCCATGATGCATTCTCCATGACCTACAATATCGCGAATTTTTCTGACATAAAGGCCTGGGTCTTTACCCTTGACGCTGTGGACTTCCGCAATATAGTCCGCCAAAGCGCAGACCCGTTCAATATCCAAAGGCCGCAGATCACCTCCCAACCTGAGACGGTCGATGTCCTGATAGTAGCCTGTTCCTTGAATGAAGTCTGTCAGGAGAAAAAACTCCCCTGCCTTCCCCAGAGAGATGAGTTCACCGTCAGAAAGAAATGAGCCGACATCCAGCGCCTGCACATGGCGGGGGATGATATTATAGGTATCATAACACCAGAGCAACACCTGCGCCCTGTCTGATCGATGCTCATGACCAAATGGGCCTGGTGTTACAGTCTCTAAGACAACAGACCGTAACTGTCCTTCTATTTCAAAGGTTATACGAATTGGCTCACCGTAGCCGTACGCCTTTAGGTCCCCTGTCCTTTCCTCCTGTCCTAATAGTCCAAGGGAAATTATCTTCACTGGCTGCTTAAATAGGTTTTGCAGATACCGCTCTACTGCTTCCTGCTGCAGTTCAGGCATATGCCTCCAAATTTAAAAGGACTTTATAGATATGTATTCACCAGTCCCCTTAATCTTTCTATGCTCTTCAGCGCGCTTTCTGGCGAACGCGCCTCTATAGTGTAAATGCAATTATTGCCTTTCAATTCTGCAAATAGAGTATTGAAGTTAAAGGTTCCATCTCCGATAGGATGATGCTGATCTGCGCTTTTGTCGTTGTCGTGAAGGTGCAATTCAACTATATATCTTTTTAATTCTTTAAGCCACGCCTCCAACGGGACTGCTGAAAATAGATTGCAGTGGCCTGTATCAAAACAGACGCCGAAGTTTTCGGAATCCATTTCTTGCATTAAAAGCCTCAGATTTGTCGGCTCATCTTCAAATATATTCTCAATAGCTATTTTTACGCCAATGCCTTTTGCGCGCTCATTTAAGGGCTTCCATGTCTGAAGGCTTTTTTGCAGCCAGGTGTCTGTTTTAAGCTCATACTTCCATTTTTCATAACCTGAATGGAAAACTATGCCTTTGGGTCTTAATATCTCTGCAATATCAAATATCTGGTGGAATCTCTTGATAGTAGCTTTTCTCACTCCAGAATCTATTGCGCCTGGCGATAGATCCATAAAAGGCGCATGAAAAGATAAAGATGGATTGTAATTGAGGGTGTCTCTTAGTTTTAATATAAAATCTGCGTCAATGGAATCCATGATCTCAGAACTGAAATAGATTTCGAGATCCAGTTTATTTTTAAGGATAAATCCAATGTGCTCCCTGATTCTTTCATAGGGGACATGCACATGAGGGTTTATTGTATTTTGCGGCATTAGTTAGCTGCAACTGTCTCTTTTGGAGTTTCTGATTTTGTTTCTTTTTTTGTGTCAGTAGATTTTTTTTCAGAAGTTTGTTTTTCTGTCTCTAATCCCTTTTTCCTTTCAGTGGATGCATAGTCTGTTAAATACCAGCCGTTTCCTTTTAACACGAAAGAGGTGTTGGATATAAGTTTCTTTAACTTTCCATCACATATAGGGCATGTTGTAAGAAGGGCGTCATTGAATTTCCGCATTATCTCAAAGCTATGCTTGCACTGGAGACATTCATATTCGTATATTGGCATATTTATTACCTCCCAAACTAATAATAAATTTATTTAATATAACCAAGCAAATGCCTTTTGGTCAAGCCAAAAAAATAGAACATGCCCATGCCAAAATGGGGTTCAAAATTGATGTGTAAATAGATATGTGATAGACTAATATTGATTAAAACTTATTTTTGCAAGTCAGGGGGAAACTGACTTTAAAAAGGAGGGGGTATGTTTAGAACGATGGTTGTCGTCGTAATGCTTGTTTTGGCGCTGGTTCCTGTTTCTTACAGCGAGGAGAGAATTGATTTAAACAATGCCACAGACAAAGAACTCAAAAGGCTTCCGGGTGTAGGTAATGAAATAGCAAGGAGAATAATCGAATACAGGGAATTAAAAGGCGGATTTAAGAGTGTTGAAGAATTGAAAAACATTAAAGGCATTGGTGAAAAAAGGTTTAATTTGATAAAAGACTTAGTCGCGATCAAGGCTGAACCTAATGAAATGAATATTCAAAAATCGACTGGGTCAAAAAAATGAATTTGGATTTTCCACGGGTTAGAAAAGGCGGTATATTTATGTTTTTGGCTCAAGGGTAAGGGGCGACCATTCTGAATGGTCAGACTGCGCATGCTTCCATATCTTTAGTGTTTAATTGCATTTTTCGGTGTGAGGTAAAATAGAAAATATAACAGAATTTTGGTTCTTTCTCAAACTGAGTGGGTAAAGTATAATAAATATCCCAAGAATTCCCCCTTAAGAAAGGGGGATGAAGGGGGTTGTTAATGCCTTATGAAGATTTGCTATGATCCAAAATCGAAATTCCAAGCGAGAGAGCTTCGAAAGCAGGGCGTTTTGTCGGAGGTCTTGCTATGGACGCACTTGAAAGGAAGAAAGATAAGATATAGAAAGAATGGAAAGAATGGGGTCAGGCTTGCGGATATGCATTTAAGGATGTTATTATATTTTC
>JBBISP010000024.1:0-31417 GCA_037441185.1 Nitrospirota bacterium
GACGCTCATGCCTCCTTGTAAATGCATTATTTGGGTTAATAGGAAGTTCGAATGAGAGGCTAATCCTACAAATCTTTCAGCCTCTCGGCCTGATAATGCGCAATAAGGGCGTCGATTATTTCATCGAGGTCTCCTTCTATGATTTGTTCAAGCCTATAGAGAGTAAGTCCTATTCTGTGATCTGTCACTCTATTCTGAGGGTAGTTATATGTCCTTATTCTTTCGCTTCTGTCCCCGCTGCCTACCTGCGTTTTTCTGTCTGCTGCACGCTCTTTTTCTTTTTTCTCCATCTCATGTTCAAGAAGCTTTGACCTCAGAACCTTCATCGCCTTTTCTCTGTTCTTTATCTGTGAACGTTCATCCTGACATTGCACAACCATGCCTGTTGGGGTATGCGTAATCCTTACAGCAGAATATGTTGTATTAACCCCCTGTCCTCCGGGACCTGATGCGCAAAATGTGTCAATTCTCAAGTCTTTTTCTTCGATCTTAATATCCACTTCCTCTGCCTCAGGTAAAACAGCCACTGTTGCTGCAGATGTATGAATCCTTCCTGATGCCTCTGTAAGAGGAACTCTCTGCACCCTGTGCACGCCGCTCTCATACTTCAGCCTGCTGTAGGCGCCTTTTCCTGTAATATTCGCTACTGTCTCTTTTAACCCGCCAATCCCTGTTGGACTGGAATCTATTATTTCGACTTTCCAGCGTCTTGATTCAGCATATTTGCAATACATCCTGAAAAGCGATGCTCCGAAAAGCGCTGCCTCTTCGCCTCCTGTGCCAGCCCTTATTTCGATAATTATGTTTCTTTCATCTCTTGGATCTTTTGGCAGAAGCATAATTTTAAGATCTTTTTCTATCGATGACTTTCTTGCTTTTAGATCTTCGATCTCTTGCTGAGCAAGTTCGCGCAAATCGCCGTCTCCGCCCCTAAGAAGTTCCTCTGTATTTTCCATATCCACAAGTAGTTTCTTATATTCCTTAATCATCTCAACTAAAGGCATAAGATCTGACTGCTCCTTAGAATATTTCTGATATGCCTGAAAATTTGAAAGCACTTCAGGATTGGCAAGCATATTTGTTACTTCTTCATACTTCTGTTCAATCGTAAGTAATTTTTCTAACACTGTTTGCAGACCTCTTTATCAAGCTTCAGAACTTCACTCATTGCTGCTATCGCTACCTCAATCTGAGATTCATCAGGCTCTTTTACTGTCATCCTCTGCAGAAAAAGCCCAGGAAGCACTATCAGTCCTATTACCGGGTTATTCTTCATCTTGGCAGAAAGCCTGAGCATCTCATATGAAATGCCGGCTACAGCAGGTATTAAAATAATTCTCGAGAGCAATTTTTCTACAAAAGACCAATCTTTGGGGATCAGCATAAATATCATTATACTGATGACCATTACTATTAATAAAAAACTGGTTCCGCATCTTGGATGATAGGGCTTGTATTTCTTTGCATTCTCCACAGTGAGTTCCTCACCTGCTTCATAAGAATAAATAACCTTATGCTCAGCGCCGTGATACTGGTATATCCTCTTCATCTCTTTCCATAGACCAATAGCAAATATATAAAGAAAAAATATTCCTACACGAAGCAGTCCGTCAATAAGATTAAACAGAAATGAACTGTTAGCTACTCCTTTAGCTGTATTGCCAATCAGAGTGGTAAGAAAAAGCGGCAGAAATTTGAACAAGCCTATTGCCAGCACAATAGCAAGACCTATAGAAAATGACATGCTCAATGCGCTGATCGGTTTTTCATTTTCATCTTCCTGGTATGCCACATTTCCTGAAAACTCAAGAGCTTTGATGCCAATACTTAATGCGCTGCCAAGCGCAAGCACGCCTCTGATTACTGGCAATTTAAAAAACCAGCCCTGCTTCTTGGTCGTTACCGTCTTAATGCTGATTTCTCCTTTTGGATTTCTGACAGCTACGCTCCAGCCTGCAGGCGCTTTCATCATTACGCCTTCTATAACAGCCTGTCCGCCAATATTTTTCATATGCTCCTCCAAGAAAAAGGGATTAGCATTTAGACTACATCTCTAAACCCTAATCCCTAATCCCTGATAATGCTATTTTTTTGCGTATTTCTTCTTAAATTTCTCTACCCTTCCTTCAGCATCAACCAATTTTTGTTTTCCTGTGAAAAACGGATGACATTTTGAACATATATCAACTCGGATATTTTCCCTCGTTGACCTCGTAGTAAATGAATCGCCACACGCACAGATAACCTTTGTTTCTTTATAATTCGGATGAATTCCTTCCTTCACTTCATAACCTCCTAAAAATAAAAATCTTATCTATTAATTTTACAAGATATGCAAAATCTTTAGCAAGTTTAATTATATTACCGAAAAATAGACATAGAAAGCGCTGACTCCATAAATCCCCCCACCTTCTCACAGGGTATTCGGGAAGGTGGGGGGATAAATTCCCCCTCCCCTTGCGGGAGGGGGTGAGGGGGAGGGGTAACCTTTTCGGTTAATATTCACCCTCACCCTAACCCTCTCCCATCAAGGGAGAGGGAACTTCCGGATACTTCTATGTCTATTTTTCGGATATTAGAGTAGTATAGTATAGGGGGGCATATCGCCCCCCTGTGGCATGTCTGGCAGGCTAGATTTGCGCCTGTTGTTGACATGTGTACATCAAAGTTCCTGTCCGTGGTAGCTGTGTGTGCGACTGCGATGTCTCCACGCTTAAAATTATCGCCGCCTCCGCCTTTAGCATGGCACTGCAGACAATTCTGTCTAATCGGCTTATGCACTGTTTTAACAGCCTGATCCATGCTGATAGCCATATTTGCCGTATCCGGCACCATAAGCCCGGTCACTGCATCTTTCTTTCTTTTGTAATCTTTCTGATGACAGAGCAGACAATCAATATTTTCCATATGCTGCCGTTGAGTAAGTGTTGTGTCATTCGGCTTTTTGCCTAATCCGACATGACAGCTTGAGCAGCCCCAGTTCCCGATGATGTTGCCGCAATAACTGTTAACTGATGTTTTGAGTTTTCCCTGAAGGGGTGCTCCGTTGACCATATAGAGCGCCTGCCCCTCCCACTGATAATGTGCGGATCCATGCACCTCGTTTGCCTCGGTCTCGTGACAGACAAGGCATGTCCCTGATCCGCTCCAGGTGAGACTTGTGTGTTCTCCAGCAGCCCCGGCAATCATCGGAAATATTATGATCGCAAGTAGAGCCAAAAGAACAACTGATAGGACACCAGACTTCTTCATTTTGCTTACCTCCCTTTCAAAGTTTAGAAACAATGATAAAGGAGGCAAATTAAAAAATGATTAAGGAAGGATTAGGAATTTTTAATCTTCTTCTGAGGAAATACAATGACAAAATCGCTTCCTGCTCCAGCTCTGCTTTTTACGAATATCTTTCCGTTATGGGCATTTATTATCCATTTTGTAATAGAAAGCCCCAATCCTGTGCCCCGCGGTTTTCCTGACCGGCTTTTGTCGACCCTGTAGAATCTCTCAAAAATATTCGGGATTTCTTCCTGAGATATGCCCACGCCTGTATCGCTTACAACAATAGTGGGATTATTATCAACATTCATGGCCTTTATGGTTATCTTCCCGCCTGAAGGCGTGTATTTAATGGCATTATCAACAATATTTGAAAATGCCTGTTCTAAAAGATCCATGTCTCCAAGCAGTTCCAGATGCTCCTGATACTCTTCAGCAATGGAAAGTCCGTGCGCTATGGCCCTGCTTCTCTTTTGCTCAGTTATGCTTTTCAGTAATTGTGGAATGTCAAACCTTTGCATCCTGAGTTCAAGGGTGTTGTTGTCAGCCCTTGAAAGGAACAACAGGTTATCAACAATCTTTGACAACCTTAAAATATCTGACAGACTGTTTTGCAGGACAGTCTCATATTCCTCTGCGTGCCTTTTCTTTCTTAATGCCACCTCTATGTTTCCGCGTAATGAGGTAAGGGGAGACCTTATCTCATGCGATACATCCGAGGTAAAGCGCTTCTGGGACTCAATAAAGTTCTGAATGCTCTCAAGCATCTCATTGAAAATCTTCACCAGATCGTCAATCTCAGAGCCTTTGGGCCGCATGTCAATTCTCTTTTCGACCCTTCCTGTCCTTATCTGTTCAGCAAAAGATTTTATCTTTATAACCGGAGAGACGGCTTTCCATGCGAAGAGCCAGCTGATTAACGCAGAGAATAGAAATATCAACGGGAAAAACATCTTTGAAAGTCTGTTCAGGATCAGTATCTTTTGTTCAGTATCATACAATGACTCGCCAATGCGCAAAATGTTTTCACTGTCAACAGGATAATAGAGAAGCCTGTAGTTTTCGCCCTTATGTTTAATCGTCTCAAAATTCGGCGTTCCCTTTAAAGTAATTCGCATGATGTCCATGTTTAGAGGCCATCTGTATTTTTCATTATCTGCGGATGCGATTATGAATTTGCCTTCGCTGTTAATAACCCGGTAAAACTCATTGCTGTACTTCCTAACCATCTCTGCGTTTTGCCTGATTGTAGAGGTCTTATTTTCTGCAATAAGTTCAGCCTTAGCATCCTTAATAAGATTATCATCAAAAGTCTTGTACAGCTCAGAATGGTATTCTCTGTATAATGAAAAGGCAAACGCGGAGATCATCAAACTGATAATAATGGTATAAAGTATGGCGAGCCTTAGCCTGAAACTTTTAATCAGCATCTTCCTCTTTCACCGTATATCCCGTGCCTCTAACAGTATGTATAAGTTTTTTGCTAAAGTCTTTGTCTATTTTTTCCCTCAGGTATTTTATGTGGACATCCACAATATTCGTATTGGGGTCGTAGCTGTAACCCCATACATTCTCGATTATCTGTGTCCTTGAAAGCACCCTTCCCTTATTCCTGAGCAGATACTCAAGGATAGAGAACTCTTTCGGGCTGAGGATTATTTCATTATCCCCCCTGAATACCCTTCGGGATAACATGTCCATTCTTAGATTGTCTATTGAGAATTCGCTGGTTAAATCTGACTTTCTCCTCAAAAGGGCCTTTATCCTGGCGAGCAGCTCAGAAAAGGCGAACGGCTTTGCCAGGTAATCATCAGCCCCGCTTTCCAATCCGGTAACTTTATTGTCAACAGAATCCAGGGCAGTTAGCATTAAGATTGGTGTTTTTATTCCCTTTTCACGCAAAGTCCTGCAAAGCTTTAGACCGTCCATTCCCGGAAGCATGATATCTAATATGATAAGGTCATAGACATTGTTTGCTGCCATAGATAAGCCAAGATTGCCGTCTTCAGCAGTGTCTACCGTGTAGAATTCCTCAGCAAGCCCTTTTTAATAAAGGCTGCTACACTTTGTTCATCTTCAACTAAAAGTATGCGCATTGTTAATCACTCCGGCATTTTTTCAGCAAGCGGGTTTGTTTTTTAAATGATTAGACGAAAAAAAATCATTGTCTATTGGAGGGCATATATTCGCCTAATAACAATTTTATGGTTTATATAAATAACACTATATACTGAAGCAAGTTATAGTGTTTCCCAAAAGCTTTTTTATATTATAACAGTTTTTCAGCAACAGGCATATGCTTCATCTGTCCTTTTATACGGCTCAGGCAGAATATTGGTAAAACAAGTGGAGTCCTATAGCGCCTAAAGCAGTCAAATGCGTAGAGAAGGATTTGGAATTTACACAAAAAAATTGACATTACCCGGGGGTGAGAATTGACAAAACTTTATAGTATATAGTTTAATATAAAGCACTTTGCGGGCGGATAGCTCAGCTGGGAGAGCACAGCCCTTACAAGGCTGGGGTCACAGGTTCGATCCCTGTTCCGCCTACCATTTAAAGACAGTGATCAGTGGGCAGTGTTTAGTGATTAGTATTATTTTTATACTCATTGCTATTCGTTAGCAACTAACCACTGTAGTTGCTGGGGCGGTAGTTCAGCTGGTTAGAACGCATGCCTGTCACGCATGAGGTCGCGGGTTCGAGCCCCGTCCGCCCCGCCAGACTTTTCTTATTCTATACCCGTAACTGTGCTTGCCTGCGGTCCTTTCTCTCCCTCTTCTTCGACAAAGCGCACTTCTGCGCCAATCCTCAGGCGCTTAAAATCACGATTTATTACACTGTTTTCGTGGAAATATATTTCACGGCCATCAAGCGCTGTTAAAAATCCATAGCCTTTATCATAGAACAACTCACTGATGCGTGCATGTGGCATTTCTTCATGATGCTTTACATCGCCCCGCTGTTTTCTGGCAAACTCCTCGAGCTTGCGCCGCGCTGCATCAAAGGCATCCCTTATTGCTATAGCAAGGTCTATATTTGCCTCGCGCTTTACTGCAATCTCTCCACCAGGCAATGTTATGTAGATATGAACATCATGCAATATCCCTTCACGCTTATGGCGGTGTGGAACATCTACCACAACCCTGCATCGCATAATCTGACTATAAAAATTGTCGAGTTTTTCTGCCCTTTCGCGGATGTCTTCTTTGATAAAATCATTAAGTTCAATGTTGTGGCCTGTAATTTGTAGTTGCAGCTTCATGTTTACCTCCGTTTAAATCTTAAAATTATTTCATTTAAAATATATCAAAAAACAGATATTAAGTCGATAATTATCTATGGTATCGGGCTACTAAAAACCTATCTGACTCAAGATATTCAATAGCCTGATTAATGTCCTTCCTTTTGCCAATCAAAAGAACAATATCACCTGAGTTTAAAACAAAATCAGGCGCTGGATTCTGAAAAATCTTTTCCCCTCTCTGAATTGCAATAATAGTAACACCTGTTTCACCCCTGAGATGCAGCTCTTTGATAGAATGCCCTGCCACATTGGAATCTTCTTTTATAAGGTAGGTCTCTGTCTCTATATCCTTCAAAAACTCATGCCTCTCTGCGAGATGTTTCTTAGGCAGTTCCACTGTCCTCAGCACGCTATAGCTGTCCTTCCTTATATTTTCTATGTAGCTGGCAATCATATTTCTTGGAATATGGAAGTGATGAAGCACTCTTGAAAACATCTCTATTGATGTCTCAAACTCTTCGGGAATCACCTCATTAGCTCCCAATTTCTTTAACTCATCAACCTCTGCTACATAACGGGTGCGGACTATAATATAAATATTAGGGTTCTCTTTTCTTGCCACACTGACTATCCTCCGTGTGGCAGCAGCATCAAGTATAGCTACAACGAGTATCTTTGCAGTCTTTATGCCGAGTTTATCTAAAACCTCTATGCTTGCAGCATCTCCATAATATATTGGCTCGCCTTTTTTCTGCATCTTCCTTACAGTCTCGTTGTTGAGTTCTAAAACCACATATGGTATTTCAGAAAGCATCAGGACCCTTGCGAGATTTCTTCCATTTAGCCCAAAGCCGACAATGATTACATGATCCTCTATCTTCTTGGGAAATGGCTTGCCTTCAGATATCCTCTTACCCTTCATCAACTTCTTAAGAGGCACCTTTGATGTTATCCAGTCTGAAACATTTGGAGATGCCTTAAAGACAAAAGGGGTAATTATCATAGTCACCACAGATGCTGAAAGAAATACCTGATAAAAATCATCTGTCATCAGTCCTGCTGCCTTTCCTGCTAACGCAAGAACAAAAGAGAACTCCCCTATCTGTGCAAGACCTAATCCTGTGCGAAGGGCGACCCTTATCGGGCTGCCGATTATCATGGCTGAAATCATCCCTGTTAATACCTTAATGCCGAATATCGATGCCACTGCTAATGCTATTTTAAGGCAGTTTTCCATCATGTAGCCAACATCCATCAGCATGCCTACTGATACGAAGAAAAGTCCAATAAAGCTGTCTTTAAAGGGCAGGACATCAGCCGTTGCCTGATGCGCATATTCTGATTCTGATATTATAAGCCCTGCCAAAAATGCGCCGAGAGCAAGGGATAATCCAAACCTTGAAGAAAGAAGGGCTATTCCAAGGCAGAGGAGTATTATTGTTGTAATGAAAAGCTCTCTGCTCCTTGCCCTTACAATCTGATGAAGAAGGCCAGGGACAATCCATTTTGCAGCCAAAAGCACAGCTCCAACAAAAACTGCTGCCTTTGCCATCTTAAGAGATAATTCCTTTATATCAATCCCGTCTCCTCCTATGGCAGGCGTAATCAGCATAAGGGGGACAACACAAAGATCCTGAAATATCAATATCCCTGACATCATCCATCCATGGGGCGAGTTCACCTCTCCCTTTTCAGAAAGGAGCTTAAAAACGATAGCAGTGCTGCTTAATGCCACTAAGAATCCAAAAAATATGGATTTATTAACATCTGCTAATAATGGATAGGCTGCTAATGCTGTTAGGAGTATTGTTAGCATTACCTGAGATCCACCGGCTCCAAGCACCGCCTTCTTCATCTTTAAGAGGGTTGATAGAGAGAATTCAATTCCTATGACGAATAAAAGGAGTATAACTCCTATTTCAGCAAGAAGTTCAACATCATGCACATCTTTTATCAGACCTAATCCATGAGGGCCGATAAGGATGCCGGCAATTAGAAATCCAACGAGGGAAGGGATTCGGAGCCTGTTGAGGAAAAAGACCACAATAGCGGAAACTCCGAAGATTATAACCAGAAGCTTTAAAAATGTATATTCCTGCATATAGCGCTATCTTTCAGTTGCCCACAAGCGCGGGTCAAGGGCGTCTCGCAAACCCTCTCCAACGAGATTATAGCTTAAAACAGTGATTAGAATGGCAATGCCCGGGAAAAAAGATAGCCACCACGCAACAGTTATATTGTCCTTCCCTGATGTCAAGATATTGCCCCAGCTCGGCTCAGGAGGCTGAACGCCAAGTCCTAAAAATGATAATCCAGACTCAACCAAAATAGCGCCTGCAATGCCAAATGTAGCGGCAACAAACACAGGGGAAAGGGCATTAGGCATTATATGCCTGAAAATAAGGCGTCTGTCACTTGCGCCAATTGCCCTTGCTGCTGATACGAAATCCCGTTCTTTAAGAGTCAAAAATTCAGCCCTGACAAGCCTCGATACATCCATCCAGCCCGTCAGCCCGATAACAATCATTATTGTAGATATGCTCGGCTCAACAATGGCTATTACCGCAAGAATCAAAAAGAATGTAGGAAATGAGAGCATAATATCCACAAATCTCATGAGTATTGCATCTGCTTTTCCTCCATAATATCCTGCTATCGCTCCTATGAATATGCCTATTGTAATTGCAATGCCGACTGCAATAAAACCCACTTTTAAGGATGCACGGCTTCCCCATATAATCCTCGAAAAAAGATCCCTTCCCAACTCATCTGTTCCAAAAGGATGCGCTGAACTTGGAGGAGAAAGCACATTGTAAACATTTATTTTTGTGGGCTCATACGGAGAAATTACAGGCGCAAGCAAGGCAATAGCGCCAAGCGCCAGAATAACTGCCAATCCTACAACTGACAGAATATTTTTCTTAAACCTGTTCCAGATTATTCTCAGCATTTCCCCAAGATATTCATCCTTACTTTCAAAAATTTATCTGATATTATTATAGTATACTTTATCAATTCTGATAGTATAAAGCTCTTGGGTAAAAAATGAATAGTGATGTAAACAATCTAAAAAGGCATATATTTTTTGAATTCCTGAACCTTGTTGGCAGGGCATTTGTCCTTGTCAGATACTCTGATGATGTAATCCTTGGCAATCGCGGATTTACAGCAGAAGAAAAAGAAAACGGCATTATCCTCGTTTTTAACTCGAGGATGAATTTTCTATGGGACGATTACGGTATAACTGCTACGTTGGCTTTCGGCACCTCAGCCCAAAAATGTTTTATTCCAGCGGACAACATTATTGCTGTATATTGTCCTGAACTTAATGCAGAGTTTTTGGCGTCTCCTCAGCCAGCAATGCTAAAACAGGAATCAGGAACTCAGATCAAAAAACAAGAGGCAAAGGCTAAAGAGCAAACCTCTGAAAATATTATAAAGGTTGATTTCACAAAAAAACGAAAATAAAAAAAATTCGAGCAAAGAGAATTTATTGACAAAAATTTTTACCATGCGACAAAAATTTGTCAATGCTGTATTTTATATTTTTAATGTCTTTTAAAAATCTCATTAAAAATCAATCCATTACGCTATGAAAACATTTATGGCATGAAATATGCTAACCAATACGCATGAAAACAAGAGGATTTATGTCAACACGGAAAATTTTAATGGCTATAGCGCTTTTTCTTTCATTGGCAGCACTGTTTTTGTCTGAGCCTCTTGCAGGGCAGAAAGAGGAAATTATTGCAAAGGCAATTGTTGACTATCTTGATTCTGGACGCAGTGTAGTAGCTCAAAATCAGTCTCTTATAAATGACCCATCAAAGGGTTATAAGGGATTCACTCCTGAGTTCTATGAAGCGCAGGTAAGGGAATCTTTTAAAAAGAAAACTGGTTTGGATATAAAGGCTCTATATCCTTCTGACCCTGTAGGCATGGCATTAATCAGTTTGCATAAAGCAGCTATGGAGGTTATATCTGATGCGCAGCCTGTCATTAATGAGCAGGGAGTAGGATTTAAAGGCCTTGTCGGCGCTGTATTTTTATTCAGAATAGGCGAAAGGTTTTATAAATACAACGGGATAAGGGTTAAGATGATCGGGGTTAAGGCCAGAGGCGATTATCACAGACCCGATGAATTTGAAGACAAGATACTCCATAAATTCAGTTCAGTCTGGGAAAAAGACAAGCCATATTCTGAAACAATAACTGTAGGAGGCAAAAGCGTCTTACGCTACCTTTCTCCTATTTATATCTCTAAACCATGTTTAGCCTGCCATGGCGGCCCAGAAGGAGATATTGACCCTACAGGAGGCGTAAAGGAGGGATTTAAAATTGGCGATTTAAAAGGCGCAACGAGTATTTTAATAATTATCAGATAGGCAAAAGAGGTATCATCGCAAGATGTTTCTCGACAAGGTATCAATAAAAAGGCTAATATTTTTGAACAACGTGCTGATATTTTCTATTGTGATCAGCGCAACCATATTTCTGTTTTTAAGCAATACCGCAATCAAAAAAAGACTCTTTCACCTTACAACTCATTCTACTCCTTTCCAGGTCAAAACCATACTGGTAGAAACTAAGGTTCAACAGTTAACAACTGTCCTTACTCAGATGATCTCCTCAAAATCAAGAAACGATCTCGAACAAAAGATGGAAAATCTTAAGATTATCTTAGAAGAACTTAAACCGATAAATAAAGAACTGACTGAAATGTCAGGAGATAGCAGAATAAAGGAATTAATAAACTCTTTTGCAGACATATCAGAAGCTGTTTTTATCGCCTCAGCAGAGAGGATAGATTCAGAGTTAAGGGCAAAAGAGGCTGCTGTTGAAGTGTCGCTAAAAATTAAAGAGATAACAAAGAGGCTTCATGACCTTGACATCCAGATTAAACACATTCAGAGCAGTTCCTCCAAACATCTTTTCTCTTCTAAAGATTCTGTTATAAATGCATCTGACAGCATAAAAGGTGTTTATGAGGTCTTTAAGATGCTTCATCATGTTGATGTTTCATTTAATGAGATAAGGAGATCTGACAATAAAACGGCGATAGATTTGGCTAAGGGTAAATTTTCATTTGCGCTTAATAAGGCGCTTCATATTGATTTCTTTAGAACAAGGGAAAGGGATGAAGAAATAAAAAAATTATATAACAAATTAAAAGATATAGAGACAATAACCCTCGGCAAAGAGGGGCTTTTTGATTCTTTTTATGCTTATTTGATTACAAAAAAAGACGATATAAAAAAGAAGATAGATGTTCAAGAAAAGCAAGTATCAACAAGGATACGTTCACTTGCAGGAGAAATATCCACTTATATAGATGTGCAGTTTCAGGATATAGATCTCAGCACTTCAGAACTTAAGGGATCTATAAATTTATCGCTGCTTTCAAATGATATTCTTCTGCTAAGCTCAGAACTGACATCAAAGGGACACTCTATCGAGGCAGATGCTTCAAGACTGCTGTCAGCTCAAGATATGAAAGAAATATCAGCGCTGGTCAACAGACTCTCTGCTAATTTTAGCAAAGTGGAATCTGCAATAAAAAAATTGTCAGAACTATTTTTATCAATCCAAAGAAAAGATGGAGTCTTATTTTTACAGGAAGCAGCAATATTTTTTGACAATATCAGACAGACATTAATAGGCAGGGACGGGCTTTCAGAGAAAATCAAAAGGGTCTTTTATTCTCAACAAAATACCCTCGCGTTGAGCCAGCAAGTCGAAAAAATAGTATCAGAGCAGCAGTTAAAAAGCAAGGCTATACTTACAACCGCATCAGAGGAGCAGGAGAAGGCTGTTATTTCAGTAAACACCCTTGTTACACATTATATAGCAGCATCTCTCATATTGGGCTTTATCAGTATTGCAATAGGAATTACTGTAGGCATTATCAGCGCAAAAACTATCGATTCATCCATATCGCAGATAACAAAGGTATCTGATGCCATAGCGCAGGGCGATTTTTCTCTGGATATAAAGCCGATTGGGCCGCTAGAGATAAGGTCGCTGGTGCAGAGTTTTATAACAATGAAGAATGACCTGAAAGACAGGCTCTCATTTAAACGGTCTATTGAGGGCGCTAAAACAGTGGAGGATGTTCACATCAAGCTTGCAGATGTCTTTAAAAGAAGGTTGGAAATAAATGATTTCCTCATTTTTGAGATATTAAAAAATGAAAATTATATGAATCTGATGTATCGTAATGACACTAAAGCAGGATATTATTGCAATGACAATATTCTAACCAATAGCAGTCTTTGCAAAGCAAAAAATACAGGCGATATAATTTCATCAATAGAGCAATATCAATGCAGTCAATTCATAAATAATACAGGTAAATTGCATCTCTGCATTCCCCATATAATAGAAGGAAATGTTATCAGTGTAATGCAGATTATATTCGATAAACAGGAGCAAAAAAAATCAAAAAAGAAGATTACTGATGCTCTGCTGTATATAGATGCAGCCATGCCTGTTATTGAGGCAAAAAGACTTCAGGACATATTCAGAGAAGCATCTTTAAAAGATGAGATGACAGGTTTTTATAACAGGAGATTTCTGTCAGGGTATGTTCAGACACTCGTGTCCAATATTTTTAGAAAAAAGACAATTGCAGGACTGCTATTAGGCGATATAGATTTTTTCAAGAAGATAAACGATACCTATGGTCATTATACAGGCGATGAAGCTATTCGTAATACAGCAGCTATTATAAAGGAAAACTTAAGAGGCTCTGATATTGTCATAAGATTTGGAGGGGAGGAGTTTTTAATAATTCTAATTGATACAAAAGAGGGCTATGCTGAAATAGTGGCAGAAAAAATAAGAAATCAGATAGAATCTGCAAGCATACAGGTGTCGGGAGGCTTTATTCAAAGAACAATCAGCATAGGAGTATGCGAGTTTCCAAAGGATACAGAAGATTTTTGGGAGGCTGTCATATTTGCAGACACAGCCCTTTACAACGCTAAGATCACAGGAAGAAACAAAACCGTTAGATTTACAAGGGAGATGTTAGACAAGAAAGCTGCTCTTTCATAGCAACTATGCCTCCTTTATCTCCGGCGGCGCCATATGCCTTATTATCTTTCCTGCAATAAGGTATATAACCATTTCGGCAATATTTGTGGCATGATCTGCGATCCTTTCGAGATATTGTGCAACAAAGCTTATCTTCATAGCCCTTGACACTGTATTTGGATCTCTTACCATATAAGAAATCAGTTCTTCAAGTATCCCGTATTTGAGGTCATCCACTTCATCGTCTCTCATGATTACATCCATTGCTAATTTTTTATCCTTTCTCACAAATGCATCGAGGGCATCTCTTGTCATGCCTTGTGCTATTTGGCTCATGTGAGGTATATCTATATAAGGCTTAAGAATAGGTTCCTTATTAAGCTCCAGCGCCCTCTCAGCAATGTTTACAGAATTATCTCCCATTCTTTCAAGATCTGTGGTTATCTTCATCGCTGTTGTGATAAATCTCAGATCCACTGCCATTGGATGCATTAATGCGATAAGCCTTATGCAGTCTTCATCTATCTGAACATCGAGGGCATTTATCTCATGGTCCCTCTCTATAACACCCTTTGCCAACTCGTCATTTCTATCTACCAGAGATTTTACCGAATCCTTTATAGCCAGCTCTACTAATGCCCCCATTTTTAGTATCTTTTCCTTAAGGCGCATTAATTCTTCATCAAGGATAGCCATTATCCAAACCTCCCTGTAATATAGTCTTCTGTAAGCTTCTCAGAAGGGGCCGTGAATATCTTGTCTGTTTTGTCAAACTCTATCAACTCGCCAAGCATCATAAATCCTGTCCAATTTGATATTCTTGCTGCCTGCTGCATATTATGAGTAACTATCAAAATAGTTACCTGTTTCTTCAAGCTTAGCATAAGTTCTTCTATCTTTGCAGTAGAGATTGGATCAAGTGCGGATGTAGGTTCATCAAAAAGGAGTATCTCAGGATCTGTGGCGAGCGCCCTTGCAATACAGAGCCTCTGCTGCTGTCCTCCTGACAGATTAAATGCCAGATCATGAAGCCTGTCTTTAGTCTCATGCCACAGGGCTGCGCCTTTAAGCGATACCTCCACTTTTTCATCGAGGATGCTTTTTTTGTTAATCCCTCGCACCCTGAGCCCGTAAGCAACATTTTCGTATATTGACTTTGGAAATGGATTAGGTTTTTGAAAGACCATGCTGATACGCATCCTTATCTCAATAGGGTCTATTTCATGTCCTATGATATTGATATTTTCAGGAAAAAGCATAATCTCGCCCTCATACCTGTTATGAGGGTAAAGGTCATGCATGCGATTAAAGCATCTGAGAAGGGTTGTCTTGCCGCATCCAGATGGACCTATAAGGGCTGTAACTTTTTGTTCAAAGATAGGTAGATTTATGCCCTTCAGAGCATGCACACTTCCATAATAAAAATTCAGATTTTTAACTTCAGCTTTTAATTTTTCAGAAATAGTATTTGACAGCATAATGCTCCCTTACCACTTTATTTTCTTTCTGAATTTATACCTGATGTAAATAGCTAATGCATTCATAATCAATGTCATTGCCAGAAGAATAATGCCTGCTGCTGCTGCATTAATATGAAATTCTGTCTGGGGTCTTGATACCCAGTTGAAAACCTGAATTGGCAAAACAGTAAATGGATCCAGCAGCCACTTGAATGAGATAAATGGAAACTCAGATGTAACAGGAGAAGAAGGCAAAAAGGCTATAAATGTCAGAGCGCCCACTGTTATTATCGGAGCTGTTTCTCCAATTGCCCTCGAAAGCCCGATTATTATACCTGTAAGTATTCCTCCCATCGAATAAGGGATGATATGATTTTTTACTGTCTGCCATTTTGTAGCGCCGAGGGCATATGATGCCTCCCGAATAGAATTTGGAATTGCCCTGATAGCTTCCCTTGTTGCCATTATCACTATAGGGAGTATCAAGAGAGCAAGGGCTAATCCTCCAGTAAGTATGCTTTCGCCGAATTTAAATAAATATACAAATAGGCTTAGTGCAAGAAGACCATAAATTATGGAAGGCACTCCTGCAAGATTGGTTATATTTATCTCTATAATGCTTTTAATCCAACTCTTTCGGCCATACTCTTCAAGGTATATCCCTGCAGCAATGCCAAGAGGAATTGCTGCAACAGCAGTAACAAACATTACAAGCGCAGTTCCTACCCACGCAGAAAGAATTCCAGCTTCTTCAGGGAATCTTGATGGAAAGGATGTGAAAAATTTATAACCTAATCTTGGAACTCCGTCTATAAAAAGGTCAATAAACAAGGTAAACAATAAGACAAGCCCCACAAGTGTGGACAAAAGTCCTACTATCATAAATGCATTGTTCCAGAATTTGCTGATTGTTATTCTTTTTTTAATCTCTTCCATAACTATTCGCTGTCTTTAATATGCCTCTCTTATCCTTTTTCTCAACCAAAAGCCAATTATGTTAAAAAACAGAGTCATAAGAAAAAGAACTACTCCTGCTGCAAATATGGTCTTATATTCAATAGTTCCATGAGGCACATCTCCAAGGCTTACCTGAACAATGTAAGATGTCAGCGTCTGGATAGGCTCTATGGGATTAAAAGTGAAATTTGGCATCATTCCTGCTGCTATTGCAACAACCATAGTTTCTCCAATAGCCCTTGATATGCCCATTATAAAGGCTGCTGCTATGCCTGAGAAAGCTGCAGGGATTAATACCTTGAATGCTGTCTGAAATTTTGTGGCTCCCATTGCATAAGATCCCTCTCTTATCTGCATTGGGACTGCCTTCATTGCATCCTCACTTACAGAACTCACATAAGGGATTATCATTATTCCCATTATTATCCCCGGACTCAATGCGTTGAAGCCGCCGAGATCAGGAATGAACTTTTGAAGCACTGGTGATAAAAATAAAAGGGCAAAATATCCATAAACAACAGTCGGCACTGCTTCAAGAAGTTCGAGGACAGGTTTTATAACCTCCCTTGCCTTATGAGGAGCATACTCGCTCAAATATATGGCTGAAATAAGGCCAATAGGCAGGGAAACCAACAGGGCTATAAAGGTTGTAAGAAGCGTTCCTGCAATCAGGGGCAATATGCCAAATTTAGGTTCTGCAAAAAGCGGAGTCCACTGCGTCCCTGTCAGAAATTCTTTTATAGGCACTTCTTTGAAAAACCCAAGTGATTCATAACTTAAAATTAATACAATGCTTATGGTAATAAATACTGATGAAAGAGCAGCCAGAAAAAGACAGGTCTCAATTGCACCTTCTTTAATTTTTTTTGAGGTTTTCATCTTCATATGTCAGGGATATTTTGCTGATTTTCTGTTAAAAGAATATTACAACTATGTTACAGAATTGTTACAAAAATTATATTCGTAACACTTTTTAGCTTTGCAACAAGCGCCACACAAATGTTTTGACTAAGATAGCAGCACTAATTACTTGCATTTTTTAGGATTGCCCGAACCCTTTGGCGGTACTGCTCAAGTAGGAATACCAAGTTTTGGAAATATAAACACCTGCAAAATTATCCATACAGCAACTAACCCTAATCCAATTAATATATCGCTCATGTGTATTACTCCGACTTTTTAGCAGGCTCAGTAGGCTTTGCCTTTATGTCCTCATAATCAACAAACTCTATAATTGCCATAGGCGCCCTGTCATTAACCCTCTGCCGTGTCTGGACTATCCTGAGATAACCGCCGTTTCTATTTGCAAATCTTGGGGCTATATCTGAGAAAAGCCTTGCCATAACAACCCTATTTGGGATATATGACATGACCATTCTTTTTGCATGAAGATCGCCGCGCTTGCCGAATGTAATAAGTTTTTCAGCTATGCCCTTTATAGCTTTGGCTTTTGCAAGTGTAGTCTCTATACGCTGATGCTCAAAGAGCGATGCAACAAGCCCTCTCAGCAATGCCTTTCTTTGGTTTGCTGTTCTATTAAAATTAGTTCCTGCTATTTTATGACGCATAATTTGCCTCCTGCCTAATTAATTATTTGCCTTTCATCAATTCATCTACATCTATTCTCATGCCGAAATTTAATCCCATTCTTAAGAGTATTTCCTTTATTTCATTTAGCGACTTGCGCCCGAAATTCTTTGTCCTGAGCATTTCATATTCTGTCTTTTGGACAAGATCGGCAAGTGTCTTTATATTAGCATTTTTCAAGCAGTTATAAGCCCTTACAGATAATTCCAGTTCATCTATGCTTTTAAACAAATTTTCGTTTGAAGAGTGACCGGTTACTGTCATGGACTTAGAGCCGATAGAATCTTCTGATCCTGCTTTTTCTTCTACGAAAATAAAGAGATCAAGATGATCCATCAGTATTGATGCAGCGTCGCTCACAGCCTTTTCAGGCGTTACGCTTCCATCAGTCCAAACCTCCATGATAAGCCTGTCGTAATCTGTTGCCCTGCCAACTCTTGCCCCTTCAACCCAGAAATTCACCTTTATGATAGGGCTGAATGCTGAATCTACAGCAAGCACATCAATAGGGAGACCTTCTTCTTTGTTTGCCTCTGCTAATGCATATCCCTTTCCTTTTTTGACATACATTTCCATCTCAAAAGTCGTACCATTATCAACAGTAGCTATATGATGATCTCTATTGAGCACCTCAATGCTTGTATCTGATTGTATATCAGCGGCTGTCACATTTTTAGGACCTTTTGCTTTTATTGTGACAGTCTTTTTGCCGTTGCCAGACATCATAAATCTTAGTTTTTTTATATTCAGGATTACATCTGTAACATCTTCCTTTACACCCTTTATAGTAGAAAACTCGTGCAACACGCCAGGTATTCTCAATCCTGTGACCGCAGCACCCTCTATCGATGAAATCAATATTCTTCGCAATGAATTTCCAATGGTAGTGCCAAATCCACGCTCAAGCGGCTCTACTACTAATTTACCATAGAAATCAGTGAGAGTTTCTTCATCAAAATTAATCTTCTTGGGTAACTGAAAGCCCTTTTTTGCAAGATCCATGTAAGGCCTCCTATTTTATTCGTTATTTGTTATGTTTAAGTTATTTTCAATCGTTCGCACAAATAGTAATAACGCTTAATAGATAACGTTTTATTATTTTGAATAAAGCTCAACTATTAGCTGCTCTTGAACAGGCAACTGTATCTCATCCCTCAATGGAATCCTTACAAACTTGCCTTTCAAACCTTGTGTATCTATTTCTATCCATTCTGGAAGCCCGCGATGTTCAGCCATCGAGAGGCTCTCAGATATTGCCTTAAGTTCTTTGCTTGCCTCGCCAATCTCAACAATGTCACCGGGCGTTAAAAGATAGGAGGGAACATCAACATGCCTGCCATTAACAAGGAAATGCCCGTGCCTCACAAGCTGTCTTGCCTCCCTTCTGTTGCTCGCAAATCCCATTCTATAAACAACATTGTCCAATCTTCTTTCGAGCATCTGGAGCAATATTTCTCCAGTTATGCCCTTCATCTGCGCCGCCTTTTTGAAATATAACCTGAACTGTCTTTCGAGTATTCCGTATATTCTTTTGACCTTTTGCTTTTCTCTCAACTGTATGCCATAATCAGAAAGCTTGCCTCTGTTTTGACCATGCTGACCTGGAGCATATTTTCTTTTTTCGACCCCGCACTTATCAGTATAACACCTGCTGCCTTTTAAAAAGAGCTTCTCACCTTCTCTCCTGCAGAGCTTGCACAATGCATCAGTATACCTTGCCATTTTACACCCTCCTCCTCTTTGGTGGTTTGCACCCATTATGAGGCACAGGCGTTACATCCTTTATCAATGTTATATCCAATCCTGCTGCCTGAAGCGCGCGTATAGCTGTTTCTCTTCCTGCGCCAGGCCCCTTTACAAAAACATCAACATGCTTAAGCCCCATTTCCATAGCCTTCTTGGCAGCCGTCTCTGATGCTATCTGAGCTGCAAATGGAGTGCCTTTCCTTGACCCCTTAAACCCAAGACTTCCAGCGCTCGACCATGCAATAACATTACCGTTCTGGTCGGTTATTGAAACGATTGTATTGTTAAATGTTGTCTGTATATGTGCAGCCCCGCTCGGTATATTCTTTTTTACTTTTTTGCCTATTCTCTTTTTCTGAGCCATTAAATTTCCTCCTTCCTATTTTTTCTTGACAACAAGCTTTCTGGGACCTTTTCTTGTTCTCGCATTCGTCCTCGTTCTCTGTCCTCTTAACGGAAGATGAGCCTGATGCCTCGATCCTCTGCGGCATCCTATCTCTATAAGCCTCTTGATGTTCATTGATATCTCGCGCCTGAGGTCGCCTTCTATTTTGTAATCGCTCTCTATGAGATTTCTTATTTTTATAATATCCTCATCCGTCAGGTTCTTAACCCTCGTGTCTGGATTTATCTTAGCCTCGCTCAATATCTTATTAGACAAAGCCCTGCCAATACCAAAAATCCTCGTCATTCCTATCTCGACTCTTTCATTTTTAGGCAGATCAACACCAGCTATTCTCGCCATAAAAACTCCTTTTTATTTTAATTTGAAATTTTTATTATCCCTGTCTCTGCTTATGTCTTGGATTTTCGCAGAGGATTCTAATAACGCCCTTTCTTTTTACTACCTTGCATTTAGAACATATAGTCTTAACAGACGGCCTCACCTTCATACCAAATCCTCCACTATAATATAGGTCATATAAGTCGCATAGGTCATGCTTTATTTAAATCTATAGGTAATACGCCCCTTTGTAAGGTCGTAAGGGGATACCTCCACTGTAACTTTATCCCCAGGCAGTATCTTTATAAAATGCATCCTCATCTTGCCAGATACATAAGCAAGTATTATCTGCCCACTTTCAAGCTTTACCCTGAACATTGCATTTGGCAATGTCTCTACTATTGTTCCCTGAAGCTCAATATTGTCTTCTTTACCCATACAGTTAAACTAAAATTATACCCCCGCTATTAGATTTTAGTCAAGATTTCAGCTCCGGTTTTTGTAATAAGCACTGTATGCTCATAATGCGCAGACAGACTCCCATCGGCTGTAACTGCTGTCCATCCATCATCCAGTATCTTAACATCAGAGCCGCCGGCATTAACCATTGGCTCAATCGCTATGGTCATCCCTTCCTTCAGCCTCGGTCCCTGACCAGGTCTTCCAAAGTTAGGCACTTGCGGCTCCTCATGTAGAGAACGGCCAATGCCATGGCCGACAAATGCCCTGACAACAGAAAAACCATTTAATTCTACATGTTCCTGAATGGCAGCCGAAATATCAGAAACCCTATTGCCTGAAACCGCTTTTTCAATGCCTCGATAAAAAGCATCTTCTGCTGCTTTAATAAGCCTTGCAGCTTCAGCATCAATATTGCCGATTGGAATAGTTACGGCTCCATCTCCATAAAAGCCGTTCAATACAACCCCTAAGTCTATGCTTACTATGTCGCCGCTTTTTAATTTAACCTGCCTGGAAGGTATACCATGCACTACCTGATTATTTACAGATACGCACACACTTGACGGATAACCTCTATATCCCTTAAAGGCTGGAATTGCATTTCTTTTTTCTATCTCTTTATCCACATATGTCCCTATGTCAGCGGTTGATATACCGGCCTTTACAAAGGTCTTCAGATCCTCTAAAATTTCTGCGACTATACGGCAAGACAATGCTATCTTTTCTATTTCCTGCGGAGATTTGATTATTATCACTATCCTCTTCTGCCTTTTATTCTTCCCTTTTTGAGAAAGCCCTCATATGACCTTGTCACAAGATGCGACTCTATCTGTGAGACCGTATCAAGAGCAACACCGACAGAAATAAGAAGAGATGTGCCTCCAAAATAAAATGGCATATTAAATCTGCCTATTAATATTTCCGGAATAATGCAAACCACAGCTAAATACAAAGCACCAACAAAAGTGAGTCTTGTGAGAACTTTATAGATATACTCTGAAGTTTTCTGACCAGGCCTAATGCCGGGCACAAAACCGCCATTTTTTTGCAAATTTTCGGCAATATCAACAGGATTAAATATCACTGCTGTATAAAAATAACTAAAGAAAAATATTAAGCCGACATACAGCATTGTGTATACAGGGGTTCCTGGCGCTAACTGTGTTGCTATCCCCTGAACCCATGGAATAGCAATAAAGCCCGCTACAGTTGCAGGGAACATTATTATAGAGGAGGCGAATATCGGAGGGATAACTCCTGATGTGTTTATCTTTAAAGGCAGATGACTGGTTTGTCCTCCAAACATCTTTTTGCCCACAATCCTCTTTGCGTACTGAACAGGTATCTTCCTCAGCCCCCTTTCTATGAAAACAATTCCTCCAATAACTGCAACCATCATTACTAAAAGGATTAGCACAAAAAATACAGACAACTCTCCTACCCTTACAAGATTTAATGTGCTGGCAATAGCGTTCGGAAAGCTTGCTACTATTCCTGCAAAAATTATAAGGGATATGCCATTGCCGATGCCCCTTTCAGTAATCTGCTCTCCAAGCCACATTAAAAAGGCAGTGCCTGAAGTAAGGGTAATCATAGTAAGCAGCCTAAAGCTCCAGCCAGGATTCTGTACAAACTCACCGCCTGCCATGCCTTCTATTCCAATTGCTATCCCCAGAGACTGAATAGCAGCTATCACAATAGTAGCG
Source organism: Nitrospirota bacterium (assembly GCA_037441185.1). GTDB lineage: Bacteria > Nitrospirota > Thermodesulfovibrionia > Thermodesulfovibrionales > Dissulfurispiraceae > JBBISP01. Next base: position 22,198 of record JBBISP010000024.1, read on the forward strand.
TATCTTGTATATTTGACAATTTTTTTCCTGCCTGCTTCGCCTTCTTTTGCGATTCTGCCCAGGGCAGGAATAACAACAGTCAAAAGCTGAAATATAATAGAAGCGCTGATATAGGGCATAATTCCGAGCGCAAAAATAGCCATCTGAGAAAGAGCGCCCCCTGTAAACATATCAAAAAATCCCATCACAGCACCGCCCTTTTCTGTAAGGAATCTGCTAAGAGCTGCTCCATCAATTCCAGGGGTAGGTATATGACAGCCAACCCTGTAAACAATAAGAAGGCTTAATGTGAAAAGCACCCTCGCTTTTAGCTCGGGTATCTTGAATATGTTTCTAATGCTTGCGATGGCTCCCAATTTAAAGAACCTCTGCCTTGCCGCCAGCGGCATTTATCTTTGATGCTGCAGAAGAGCTGAAGACATGAGCCTTTATTGTCAACGGCTTATTTATATCTCCATCTCCAAGTATTTTTATGCCATCTTTAATATTCCTTATTATCCTCTTTTGCAACAATATTTCAGGTGTTATGATATCGATATCTCCTAACCTTGTGAGGTCTTTAAGGTTTAAAATCGCATATTCTTTCTTAAATAAACTATTCTTAAATCCCCTCTTTGGCAATCTCCTCTGCAAGGGTGTTTGTCCTCCTTCAAATGCTGACCCCTTTGTGCCTCCAGAGCGCGCTTTTTGCCCCTTATGCCCTTTTGTGGCTGTTTTGCCGTGTCCTGAGCCAGGCCCTCGACCTATTCTTTTTACTCGCCTTTTGCTGCCCTCTGCAGGGGTTAGGTTATGTATCTTCATAATATTCCCTTTTGCCTCCTATTAAGCAGTCTCTTCAGGTGCAGACTCTTCCTCAGATTTACCTCTAATCTTAAAAACAATATCTGAACTCTTCAGGCTGCCAAGCCCGTTCAGTGTCGCCTTAACAGCATTAAATGGATTATGATTGCCAATAGACTTTGCAACTATATCATGTATCCCTGCCACCTCAAAAACAGCGCGCACAGGACCACCTGCAATCAATCCTGTGCCTTTCTTTGCAGGATTCATAACCACAGAATTAGCGCCATATTTGCCTATAACTCTGTGAGGTATCGTGCCATCTTTAAGCGGAAATTTCGCAAGATTTTTCTTTGCCTGTTCTACAGCTTTTCTAATAGCCTCAGGGACTTCTGTTGCCTTGCCTTTGCCTACGCCAACAACTCCATCTTCATTGCCGACAACAACAAGGGCGCTAAATGAAAACCTTCTGCCGCCCTTAACAACCTTTGCAACCCTGTTTATATATACAACCTTATCTTTTAAATTAAGCGCATCAGGGTCAATCCTCTCAGTCTTCACCATACCTCCTAAAACTCCAGGCCGCTTTCCCTTACAGCTTCGGCAAGGGCGCTTATACAGCCATGATATTTATATCCGCCTCTGTCAAAAACGACATTCCTTATACCAGCCTTTGTTGCCTTTGAAGCCAGAAGCTGGCCGACCTTTTTTGCCGTTGCAACATTTCCCTTATGCCCCTTTTCTTCCCTGATATCCTTATCAAGGGTTGAAGCAAAAACAAGCGTATGTCCCTTTGTATCATCAATAATTTGCGCATATATATGATTAAGGCTCCTGCGAACGCTCAGCCTCGGCTTTTTAGGTGTGCCGAATACCTTCTTTCTTAATCTTGCATGTCTTCTTTTTCTTGCAAGTTCCTTAATATTCACAAAACTCCTCCTCTATTTTTTGCCTGTCTTGCCAGCTTTTAGTTTGATTCTCTCTCCAGAATATCTAATGCCCTTGCCTTTATAAGCATCCGGCGGCCTGATCTCTTTTATATGAGCTGCAACCTGCCCTAAAAGCTGCTTATCAATGCCGCTCAGAGTTATTGTGGTCTGTTTATCGTCGACTGTTGCTGAAATGCCTGCAGGAAGCTCAAACTCTACAGGATGAGAATATCCGATAGTAAATAAAATCTTATTTCCCTTAACCTGTGACCTGTAACCAATACCGCTTATTTCGACTACCCTTTTGTATCCTTGCGCTACACCGTTGACCATGTTGAATATTAAACTGCGGGCAAGCCCGTGGAGCGCCCTGTCCACCTTCGTGTCTGAGCCTCTTTCTAACAGAATCTTGCTGTCTGTAAGCGAGGCGTTAATGCCTTCAGGAAGGGAGTAGCTAAGTTCACCCTTTGGTCCTTTTACCTTGACCATATTATTCTTGAACTCTACATTTACACCATGGGGTATCTCTATGGGTTGTTTGCCTATCCTCGACATCTATCTCTCCTTTTCCTATCGCCTATTGCCTTTTTTACCATATATAACATAATACTTCGCCGCCAACGCCTTCACTGCGGCATGCTTTATCACTCAATATTCCTTTTGGCGTTGTAATAATAGCAACTCCAACTCCACCCATCACTCTCGGCATATCACCTTTTCCAACATAAACCCTTCTGCCAGGCTTGCTGACTCTTTTGAGTCCTGACATTACCGGCTCGCTTTCAGGTGTATATTTAAGAGTTATACGCAAAAGGCCCTGCCTTTTATCCTTGACAATCTTATAAGACTTAATAAACCCCTCTTCTTTTAGAATCTTAGCTATCTCAACCTTCATTTTAGAAGCAGGAATATCAACCTTCTCGCCCTTTATGAGGATCGCATTCCTTATTCGAGTCAACATATCTGCAATTGGATCAGTCAGCATCTCAACACCTCTACCAGCTTGATTTTGTTACTCCAGGAATCTGCCCCTGAAGCGCAAGTGCCCTAAAGCAAAGCCTGCAAAGACCAAATTTTCTTATATAGCCTTTGGGTCTGCCGCATGCCTTGCATCTATTATGAGCCCTCACCATAAACTTCGGCGGCATTTTTGTTTTTTCTATCTTGCATGTCTTAGCCACAAGACCTCCTTATCTTCTGAACGGCATTCCGAAATGTCTCAGCAATGCCCTGCATTCTTCGTCATTTTTTGATGATGTGCATATTGTAATATCAAGACCATGCACCATTTCAACTTTCTCATAATCTATCTCTGGGAAAATATATTGTTCTTTTAAGCCGCAATTGTAATTGCCCTTGCCGTCAAAAGATTTTATCGAAAGGCCTTTGAAATCCCTTATTCTCGGCAATGCCAGACTGATTAATCTGTCTAGAAATTCATACATCTTTTCGCCTCTTAGCGTTACTTTGCAACCAAGAGGCACGCCCTTCCTTAATTTAAAGCCTGCTATTGCTTTTTTAGATTTTGTGATTACAGCCTTTTGTCCTGTAATTGCAGCAAGCTCTTTCTCAGCAGCATCAAGAAGCTTAATATTCTGTGTAGCCTCACCTATTGTAACATGGACAACTATTTTCTGAAGCCTTGGAACCTGCATAATGCCTTTATATGAAAATTCCTTCATTAGTGCTGGCACAATCTCTTTTGTATATTTTTCTTTCAGCCTTAGCGCCATTATTAATCTATAACCTCCTTGCACAATGTTTCCTCAAAAAGTCTTCGACTTTTTGAGGACCCCATCAATCTATCAACTCGCTGCATTTTTTACATCTCCTTAGCTTTCTTCCATCATCAAACACAGCATGTCCGATTCTCGAAGGTTTACTGCATTTTGGGCACATCAGCATAACATTAGATATATGCAGCGGTGCCTCTTTTTCAATTATGCCTCCTTGCGTACGCTGCTTGGTCGGCTTTATATGCTTTTTTATTATATTGAGGCCTTCAATAATAACCATTTCTTTTGCTGGAATCACTGACAGCACCCTGCCGCTTTTGCCTTTATTTTTGCCTGTCAGCACAAGCGCTGTATCGCCTTTTTTAATTCTTAATCCCATCCTACCTCCAAAGTTAGCTCGCAGCTCATTGTTCTATTATGAGCTATCAGCTATGAGCCATTATCTATAATACCTCAGGGGCAAGGGATATTATTTTCATAAACTCTTTCCATCTTAATTCCCTTGCGACAGGACCAAATATTCTTGTCCCTATAGGCTCTAACTGATTATTTATAAGAACCACTGCATTCTGGTCAAATCTTATGTATGTACCGTCAGATCTTCTTGTCTCCTTCTTTGTTCTCACAACTACAGCCTTTGCAACAGCGCCTTTCTTTACATTGCCTTCAGGAATGGCCTCTTTGACGCTCACTACAACTATATCGCCAAGCCTTGCATACCTTCTTGTGGAACCGCCAAGAACCTTTATGCATTGCACCCTTTTAGCTCCAGAATTGTCTGCTACTTCAAGAATGCTACGCGTCTGTATCATATCTGCTTGCCCTCTTCTTCCACTATTTTAATTACCTGCCACCTTTTAGTCTTGCTTAGCGGTCTGCTTTCTATTATCTGAACGGTATCTCCTGTTTTACACCTGTTTTCTTCATCATGAGCCTTTAACTTTGTAACCTTCTTAACTGTCTTTTTATATAATGGATGCTGGAATGTCTTTGCAACAGCAACAACCACAGTCTTATCCATTTTATCACTAACAACTTTCCCTATATAATTTTTCTTAGGCATTTTTTAATACCCCTTTTTCTTTAATTACAGTAAGCGTCCTTGCTATATCTTTACGCACTGCCCGCACCCTCATATTGTTTGGCAGCTCTCCCTTGGAGAGCTGGAACCTGAGGTTAAATAGCTCCTTTCTTAAATCCATCTCTTTTAGCTTTAATTCATCAATTGATAATGCTTTCAGTTCGGAAGGCTTCATTTTACACTGCCTCCTCTCTTTTAACAAATTTTGTTGCAACCGGAAGTTTCTGCGACGCAAGCCTGAAAGCCTCCTTTGCGACTTCTTCATTAATGCCTGATACTTCATACAATATTCTTCCGGGCTTTACAACAGCCACCCAATATTCCGGATTTCCCTTGCCTTTTCCCATTCTTGTCTCAGCAGGTTTTTTGGTTATTGGCTTGTCAGGGAATATTCTTATCCACACCTTACAGCCTTTTTTAGCAGCCCTTGTTATAGCCACTCTCGCTGACTCAATCTGGCGGCTCGTTATCCAACCTGGCTCGGCAGCCTTCAGACCGAATTCTCCGAATGAAACATCGGACCCTTTGTAAGCCTTCCCGTTCATCCTTCCTTTCATCATCTTTCTGAATTTTACTTTTTTCGGCGCTAACATAATTTACTCTCCTGCTATTGATATTGCTGCCTGCTCTGGAAGCACATCTCCATGATAAAGCCAGACCTTTATGCCTATCTTTCCGTAGGTTGTTCTGGCTTCTGCTAAACCATAATCTATATCTGCCCTGAATGTGCTGAGTGGAACTCTTCCTTCCCTGTACCATTCTGTTCTTGCTATTTCAGCTCCGGCGAGTCTTCCAGAACACTGCACCTTTACTCCCAGAGCGCCAAATCTCATAGCTGAAGACACAGCCCTCTTTAATGCCCTTCTGAATGCAACCCTCTTTTCGAGCTGAAGAGCTATATTTTCAGCAACAAGCTGAGCATTAATTTCAGGTTTTCTGATCTCTTTTATATCAATAGAAATCTGTTTTTTTGTATTATCTTCTACCTCTTTTTTCAGCTTTTCTACCTCTGCTCCCCTCTTACCTATTATTATTCCAGGCCTCGCAGTGTATATTATTATCTTGAGTTTTTGCCCCTGCCTTTCTATCTCTACTTTTGAGACGCCTGCATGAAATAATTTTTCTTTAATCATCCTACGGACATTTAAATCTTCAATAAGTTGATCTGCATACCCTTTTTTTACAAACCACCTTGAGTCCCATGTCCTTGTTATTCCAATCCTATTGCCAATTGGATTAGTCTTCTGTCCCATTATTCCTCCGTCAGGATAATTGTTATATGAGATGTTCTCTTTTTAATTACATTAGATCTACCCATTGCGCGAGGCTCCATCCGTTTCATTACAGGACCTTGATCAACAAAAGTAGACTTTATCTTCAGCTTATCAATATCTACATGACTGCTTTTATGCTCAGCATTAGCTATTGCTGATTTTAAAAGCTTAGAGATGACCACAGCGCCTCTGTAAGGCATATATTTTAGCGCTACCATGGCCTCAGAAGCCCTCTTGCCTCTAATAAGATCAACAACCCTTCTTGCCTTTCTCGGCGTAATCCTTGCATATTTTAAAATTGCCTTTGATTCCATTATATTAACCCTTCACAGATGTTTTCTTTTCAGAGCCAGCATGCCCTTTAAATGTTCTGGTCGGCGAAAACTCTCCGAGCTTATGCCCAATCATGTTTTCAGTGACATACACAGGTATGAATTTCCTTCCATTATGCACTGCAAATGTAAAACCAATAAAATCAGGAACTATTGTTGATCTCCTTGACCATGTCTTAATCAGCTTTTTATCTCCTGTTGCAAGCATGGACTCCACCTTTTTCATCAACTTTGGCTCTACGTACGGCCCTTTTTTTAAGGATCTCGGCACTTACTCCTCCTTCTTAGCTCTTGGCTCATGGCTCATAGATGCTAATTAAAAACTATGAGCTATGAACTATGAGCTATTTGCGTCTCTTTACTATAAATTTGTCTGTTCTCTTATTGCGTCTCGTTTTAACGCCTTCTGGCTTGCCCCATGGCGAGCATGGAGGCCTGCCTCCTGAAGACTTCCCTTCTCCGCCACCCAGCGGATGGTCAATAGGATTCATAGCCACTCCCCTGACATGCGGTCTCTTGCCGAGATATCTCTTCCTCCCAGCCTTGCCGTATGATTTGTTCTCATGCTCAACATTCCCTATTTGTCCAATTGTTGCCATGCATGAGGTCATTACCAATCTCACCTCGCCTGACGGCATCTTTATCTGAGCAAACTTTCCTTCTTTTGCAACAATCTGGGCTGATGCACCGGCCGTCCTTACAAGCTTTGCTCCTTGTCCCGGCCTTATTTCAATATTATGAATTAATGTGCCGAGGGGGATGGCGCTTATAGGAAGAGCATTTCCTGGCTTTATCTCTACATCAGAGCCAGCTATTATTGTGTCTCCGACACCCATTCCCAATGGAGCAAGTATATATCTATGCTCGCCGTCAGCATATTTTAATAAGGCTATTCTTGCTGACCTGTTAGGGTCATACTCTATTGTTTTAACCGTAGCAGAAATATCGAGTTTGTTGCGCTTAAAATCTATGATTCTATACTGTCTTTTGTTTCCGCCGCCTCTTTGCCATGATGTTACGCGACCCGCGTTGTTTCTGCCGCCGCTTTTCTTCAATGGCTTTGATAAATCCTTAGAAGGACTGTCTGATGTTATATCTTTATAATCTGATGACCTCTGAAATCTTCTTCCAGGTGATGTTGGATTAAATTTTCTTATTCCCATAATTATCTTCCTTATTAGGTCTCTATAAAATCGAGTTTTTCGCCCTTTTTTAATGTTAATATTGCCTTTTTCCTTTTTGAGGTCATGCCTACCGATTTTCCAAATCTCTTCATCTTACCTTTTTCATTAATAGTTGCCACTTTTGCAACCTTTACCTTAAATATATCTTCCACAGCCTTTTTAATCTCATGCTTGTTCGCGGCAGGATTAACCTCTATAAGAATTTTATTCTCTCTCTCTTTTATATCCATGCCTTTTTCAGTAAATAGCGGCTTCTTAATCGCATCGTAAACTATCTTCATACAGTAGCCACCTCCAGATTGCCCTGCAATTTTAAAATAGCATCTCCAGTAAAAAGCACAAAATCAGAAACTGCTACATGATATGCGTTGAGATCAGACACCCTGATAACATTTGCAGTCGGAATATTTCTGATAGATAGCATTACATCTTCATCTTTATCAGGCAGCACTATAAGCACTTTCTTTTCTGACAGCTCCATGCTTTTTAAAATCTCGACCATACTTTTTGTTTTTGGCTTCTCTATTGAAATGGAATCAACAACCACAATCTCTCCATCAGAAAACTTCAATGTCAATGCCTTATATAGCGCAGTTCTTTTCATGCTTTGCGACAGATTAATAGAATAGTCCCGGGGCTGAGGCCCAAACACAGTGCCTCCGCCTCTCCAGATAGGAGATCTGGTGCTGCCATGCCTTGCCCTTCCTGTCTTTTTCTGTTTCCATGGTTTCTTGCCTCCGCCGCTGACCAGTCCTCTTGTCTTTGTTGCATGGGTTCCCTGCCTCTGATTTGCAAGATAACTTACGACAGCAGTATGCACTAACGACTCGGAAACAGTGCTGTTGAATATTGCTTCTGAAAGGGCTATTTTACCTTTTGCATTGTTATTTATGTCCTTAACCTCTATCTCAAACATGTCCTTCTCCCTGTATTTAAGCCTTCCTTATCTCTACAATCGAATTTATAGCTCCAGGCACAGCGCCCTTTATAAGTATAATGTTCTGCTCAGGCCGGATATCAATTATTGTCAGACCTCTTTCAGTAACCCTTTCATTTCCCATATGCCCTGCCATCCTTATTCCTCTCCAGACCCTCGAAGGGAATGAGCTTGCGCCGATAGAGCCAGGCGCCCTGTTGAACATAGAGCCATGCGAATCTGGACCTCCCTTGAATTTGTGCCTTTTCATAACACCCTGAAATCCTTTTCCCTTACAAGTGCCTGACACTGCAACCTTATCGCCCTTATTGAAACCATCTACTGTCACCGTATCCCCTACACTTAATCCAGACATTGGAAATTCTTTCAATATCCTGAATATAGACGTGCCTGCTTTTTTAAATACCCCTGAAAGAGGCTTTGTTATATTTTTTGCTTTCTTCACCTCAATAAAACCAACTTTAACAGCATCATATCCGTCTTTTGCAGTTGACTTAACCTGAACAACCTGACACGGCCCTGCCTCTATGACTGTAACAGGTATAAGCCTGCCATCTTCAGTAAATACCTGCGTCATGCCGAGTTTTCTGCCTAAAATACCTTTCATAGCTTTATCTCCACATCCACGCCGGAAGCAAGCTCCAACTTCATTAATGAATCAACAGTATCCGGAGTTGGATCATATATATCTACAACTCTCTTATGAGTCCTTATCTCAAACTGCTCCCTCGACTTTTTGTCCACATGAGGAGACCTCAGAACAATGAACTTGCTTATCTTTGTAGGCAAAGGTATAGGCCCTGCAATCCTTGCACCTGTTCTTTGCGCTGTATCTACTATCTCTTTTACAGAGTGATCCAACAATCTGTGGTCATATGCCCTAAGTTTAATTCTAATCTTTTGGTTCACTTTTTACTCCACAACCTCTGTAACCACACCGGCGCCTACTGTCCTTCCACCCTCTCTT
>JBBISP010000025.1:0-30255 GCA_037441185.1 Nitrospirota bacterium
TGATTTATCTTGACCATAACGCGACAACACCGATAGACAGGGAAGTAAAAGAGGCTATGATCAATGCGCTTGATGTTTATGGCAATCCGTCAAGCGGGCATATTATTGGAATGAAAGCAAGGGCTGTTGTAGAGGAATCAAGGGGGCAGGCTGCTGAACTGATCGGATGCAGTAAAGAAGAAATAATATTCACATCATGCGGTACAGAATCGAACAATCTTGCGATAATCGGCACTGCATACAGATTTCAGACAGGACATATTATCACTTCATCTATTGAACATCCTGCTGTTTTAAATCCTGTCAAGTGGCTTGAATCAAGGGGATTTCAAGCAACATACCTGCCTGTTGATACGGATGGAAGGGTTTCCCCTGATGATGTCAGAAAAGCGATCAGGAAAGACACTATTTTAATAACTATAATGCACTCAAATAATGAAACAGGTGTTTTGCAGCCTGTCAGGGAGATCGGAGCGATTGCAAGAGAATATGGCATTGCATTTCATTCAGACGCTGCGCAGAGCGTTGGAAAGATGGATGTGAATGTGTCTGAATTGATGGTTGATATGCTGACTATTGTGCCTCATAAGTTTTATGGACCAAAAGGCGTTGGCGCATTGTATTTGAAAAACGGCATTAATGTAGCGCCCATATTGTTTGGCGCTGGACATGAAAGGGGCATAAGGCCAGGCACTGAAAATGTTATCGGCATCGCTGGTATTGGAAAGGCATGCGAAATTGCTATGCGCGATATGTCTTTTAGATATGAACGCACACTCAAACTCAGAGATGCACTGTTTTCTCTATTGGAAAGCAAACTCGATGTCAAACTAAACGGGCATAAGATGCTGAGGCTTCCGAATACGCTGAACATTTCTATAAGTGGTGTTATAAGCAATGATCTCGTTGAGAAGTTGAAAGATAGCGTGGCTTTCTCTGCCGGCTCGGCGTGTCATGCCGGAACTTGCAAACCTTCATTGGTCTTAAAGGCAATGGGATTGGCGGATGATGATGCCCTTTCGTCAATAAGACTGAGTGTCGGCAAAGACAATACTATCAGAGAAATAGAAGAAGCTTCGGAAATGATAATTCAGACCGTAAAAGAGTTAATGAGTAAATGAGTAAACGGGTTGAACACATACACTCACCTACGCATTTGACCATCTGCTCGTAATTATAACTTTAATCTAATTAATTATAAAAAATTATAATCGCCTAAAATATTGACAAAAAAAAAAGGCTGTGGTATTGTTTTGTTCAACATTTTAATGCCCTACTAAAAAAGAATTTTCTGAAGGAAGGTGAAATAAATGTTAGAGTTTAATCAATGGTTTTTTGTTCTTCTTGCAAACTTTATTGTCCTGTTTTTTATTTTAAGCGCTATTTTGTTTAAGCCTCTTGCAAAGGTTTTCAAAGAAAGGGAGGCAGCTATAACTGGCGCCCTTTCTGAGGCAAAGTCACTGAATGCTAAAAAGGAAGAATCTATTTCGAAGATGAATGCAGAACTTCTTGCTGCTAAAAATAACGCAAAACAGGCATTTGATTCTTTAAAAGAAGAAGGGATTGCAAAACAGAAAGAGATGCTTTCAAAGACAGAATCAGAAGCTGTCGAGATGATAGAGAAGGCAAGGAAAGAGCTTCAATCAGAGGCTCAAAAGGCGAAGGCAGCTCTGAGGGCAGATATTGAGAAATTCTCTGAAGAAATCGTAAGCAAGTTGGTGAAGGCATGAGAAGAATTTCAAATTTCAAATTTCAAATTTCAAATTTATTGCTCGCTATTTACTATTCACTATTTGCTGATACAGCTTTTGCTGCCGGCGGTATGGAGGGCGGCACATCTCTTATGGACTGGGTGTGGAGAATACTCAATTTTGCAATACTTGTAATTATTCTCTTTAAATTCCTTAACAAGCCTTTAAAGGATTACCTGCGGCAGAGAAAAGAGCTTATAGAGAAGAGTATCAAAGAGGCGCAGGAGGCAAAAGAGATTGCGATGAAGGCGCTTGCAGAGGTGGAGGAAAGGCTGAAGGTTAAAGATAAAGAGATTGAGGAGATTATTTCATCAGCAAAGGGTTCAGGAGAGCGCGAGAAACAAAGGCTTATAGAAGACGGAGAAAAATTAAGTGTCAAGATACTGGAACAAGCAAAGACCAATATAGATTATGAATTGAAGAAGGCAAAGGAAGCGATACAATCAGAGGCTGCGGATGCAGCCATACAGATTGCAGAGGAAAAAATAAAGACTAAATTAACCAAAGATGATCAGGAGAGACTCCTGCAAGAATCTCTTAAATTGTTAGAGGGAAGAAATTGAAAAACATAAAAGGTGTTAAACGGTATGCAAGGCAGTTTATAAGCAGCGTTGACATTGGAGAAATGCCTCAGGCAATTGAGCAGTTAAGCGCTATCTCAAGCATCATGGAGAAAGACCGAAGCTTCAAAAACCTGATGATTAGCCCGCTATTCAGCGAGGATGAAAGACAGAAGACCATCGGTTATATTGCTCAGAAATTAAACATGTCTGAAAAAGTTGTCAAATATCTTCACTACCTGTCTGATTCAAAGGCAATGGTAGCAATGCCTGATATTGTGATGGCTATTGGGTCGTTGTATCTTGAAATGAAGAAACGTTCAAAGGCGGTTGTGACAAGCCCTATTCAGATAAGCAAAGATTACGAAGCAATGCTTGTGTCTTCTTTAAAGAGGATTACTGGAAGAGATATTGATATTGAATTTTTAATTGACCCTTCACTTCTTGGCGGTATCAGAATTAAGGTTGGAAGCACTATGTATGACAGTAGTATAAAGGGGCAGTTGAGGCTTTTAAAAGATAAGCTTATAAAATAGTTGCTCATGGCATTTTAAAATATAAACTATGAATTAAAATAAGGGGTGAAAATATGGAAATTAAAGTAGATGAGATCAGCGAGTATTTAAAGAAACAAATAACTGATTTTGAGAAACGTGTTGATGTCAGTGAGGTCGGAGTCGTAACAAGCGTCGGCGATGGTATCGCAAGAATATACGGCCTTGATAACTGCATGGCATCTGAGCTTCTTGAATTTCCCAATAATATATATGGAATGGCGCTGAATCTCGAAGAGGATATGGTAGGTGCGGTTCTTTTTGGTGAAGACACTATCATCAAAGACGGAGATGTTGTTAAAAGGACAGGCAAAATAATGTCAGTTCCTGCAGGCGAGGAAATGATAGGCAGGGTTGTCAATGCTATTGGGCAGCCAATAGATGGCAAAGGGCCTATAAATGCAAAGGCAAGCAGAATTGTTGATGTTGTTGCGCCTGGAATTGTTGACAGGCAGCCTGTTAGAGAGCCTCTTCAGACAGGTGTTAAGGCGATAGATGCCATGATCCCTGTTGGAAGGGGGCAAAGAGAGCTTATAATCGGCGACCGCCAGACAGGAAAGACAGCTATTGCTATTGATGCAATCATAAATCAAAAAGGCGGCGATGTAGTGTGCATATATGTAGCAGTTGGACAAAAGAGGGCTTCTGTTGCCCGTGTTGTCAAGATCCTTGAGGAGCACGGCGCAATGGATCACACAATTGTCGTATCAGCAACAGCGAGCGAGCCTGCGCCGCTTCAGTATATAGCTCCTTACACAGGCTGCGCTATTGGTGAATATTTCAGAGACAACGGAAAACATGCATTAATTGTATACGATGACTTAAGCAAGCAGGCTACGGCATACAGGCAGCTTTCTTTGCTCCTCAGGCGTCCTCCTGGACGTGAGGCATTTCCAGGAGATGTCTTTTATCTCCACTCGAGGCTACTTGAAAGAGCTGCAAAATTGAGCGATGAGCTTGGCGGAGGTTCATTGACCGCACTCCCAATAATCGAGACGCAGGCAGGTGACGTTTCAGCATATATTCCCACAAATGTCATATCTATTACAGATGGACAGATATATCTCGAACCAGACCTCTTTTATGCAGGCGTTAGGCCTGCAGTCAATGTCGGTCTCTCGGTTAGTCGTGTCGGTGGTGCGGCACAGACAAAGGCAATGAAGCAGGTTGCAGGAACTCTGAGACTCGACCTTGCACAGTTCAGGGAACTCGCGGCATTTGCACAGTTTGGCTCTGATCTCGATAAGGCAACTCTGGCCCAGATAGAGAGAGGTAAGAGAATGGTTGAGATATTGAAGCAAGACCAATATGTTCCGCTTCCGGTGGAAGATCAGATATCAATTCTCTTTGCAGGCTCGCAGGGACATCTTGATGACATACCTGTTGAAGCATTGAAGAAATTCGAGGCAGAGTTTATTAGTTTTATGAAGGATAAAAAAGCGGATGTGAGACATGAGCTAAAGGCGAAAAAGGCGATTGATGATACATTGAAAGAGAAGCTTAATGCTGCAATTGCAGAATTCAAAAAAGGCTTTATAATTTAATGACTCGCAAAGGGGTAAATAAATGCCTGGTTTAAAAGAGATACGAAAAAGAATAAGCTCTATAAAGAGCACAAAACAGATTACAAAAGCCATGAAGATGGTTTCAGCAGCTAAGTTCAGGAAGGCGCAGACAAGGATTCTTGAACTGAGACCATATGCGGACAAGATGAGTTCTGTTCTAACAAATCTTGCAAAAACTGTTGAGACAGGTCATCCGCTTCTTGAAGTAAGAGCACGGAAGAAGGTAGAAGTGCTGGTGCTTACAGGAGACAAGGGTCTCTGTGGGGCATTTAATACAAATATTATGAAGGCTGCATTTAAGCTTATAAAGGAAATTCAGTCTGAAGGGGTAGAGATTAATGTAAGCGCTATCGGCAAAAAGGGGGCGGACATCTTTAAAAGAAGAGGCATATTTGTCAGGCGGTCATGGATCGGTCTTTCTGGAAGAGTGGCTTACCTCAATGCAAAAGAAATAACAGGCGATATTATAGAGAACTATACTAATGAAACATTTGATGAGGTTATACTCATCTATAACGAATTCAGATCTGCCCTTGTGCAGAAGGTTTCTGTAGCACGGTTGCTGCCGCTTTCAACACCAAGGGCTGAAGGAGCAGAAAAGCAGGAAGAAACAGCAGATTTTTTGTATGAGCCGTCTCAACAGGCTATATTCGATAATCTTCTTCCTAAAAATCTTGAAATACAGGTTTTCAGGGCATTGCTTGATTCACAAGCATCTGAAGAGGCAGCGAGAATGACATCTATGGAAAATGCGACGAAGGCTGCTAATGATATGATCGATAGCCTAACGCTCCAGTATAATAAAGCAAGGCAGGCGGCTATTACGAAAGAGCTTATGGATATTGTCGGCGGGGTGGAAGCGCTAAAACAATGAACAGTGAACAGTGGATAGTGAATAGTTAAAAAATAGAGATCAAATACTATTCACTAACGACTATTCACTATTCACTAAACATAGGAGGTCGTAAGAATGAATGAAGGTCGAGTAGCTCAGGTAATCGGTGCAGTTGTTGATGTGGAGTTCGACAAAGAACTTCCGACAATACTCAACGCATTAAAGATAGAGTCTCCGGGCGATGCTGCAAAGGGTATTCCTGCTTTGGATATTACCCTTGAAGTGGCTTCCCATTTGGGCGACAACAAGGTCAGAACTATAGCCATGCAGACCACGGACGGCGTTGTAAGGGGCATGAAGGCTGTGGACACAGGGAAGCCCATTTCAATCCCTGTGGGAAAGGGTACCCTCGGAAGGATTATGAATGTGGTTGGAGACCCTTACGACAAGCTCGGCCACATCGAGAGCACCGAAAGGTTGCCTATTCACAGGCCTGCTCCAGAATTTGTGGATCAGGAGCCTGTATCTCAAGTCTTTGAAACAGGCGTTAAAGTCTTTGATCTCCTCGTCCCATTCGTTAGAGGCGGAAAGATGGGAATGTTTGGCGGCGCAGGTGTTGGAAAAACAGTTGTTATTATGGAAATGATACATAATATAGCAATGAAACACGGCGGTGTTTCGGTCTTTGCAGGCGTCGGGGAGAGGACAAGGGAAGGAAATGACCTTTATCGTGAAATGAAGGAATCAGGAGTTGTCAATAATGTTGCCCTGATTTACGGGCAGATGAACGAACCACCTGGAGCAAGATTAAGGGTTGCTTTAACGGCTCTTACGGCATCAGAATATTTTAGGGATCAAGGACAGGATGTCTTGATATTCATCGATAACATATTCAGATATACACTTGCAGGCTCTGAGGTTTCAGCTCTTCTCGGCAGGATGCCTTCTGCGGTTGGTTATCAGCCAAACCTTGGCACTGATATGGGACAGCTTCAGGAAAGAATTA
This sequence comes from Nitrospirota bacterium, assembly GCA_037441185.1. Classification (GTDB taxonomy): domain Bacteria; phylum Nitrospirota; class Thermodesulfovibrionia; order Thermodesulfovibrionales; family Dissulfurispiraceae; genus JBBISP01. The sequence goes on from JBBISP010000025.1 coordinate 6,272, forward strand.
CAACAACAAAGAAAGGCTCAATCACATCAATGCAGGCCATATATGTCCCTGCAGACGACCTGACAGACCCGGCTGTTGCAACTGCATTTACACATCTTGATGGTACAGTCGTTCTTTCAAGGCAAATTGCTGAGCTCGGTATATACCCTGCTGTTGATCCGCTGGATTCAACATCACGCGCGTTGGACCCAAAGGTTATTGGTGATGATCACTATGCTGTTGCAAGAAAGGTTCAGTCAATACTGCAGAGATATAAAGAGCTTCAGGACATTATAGCAATTTTAGGAATGGAAGAGCTTTCTGAAGATGATAAGCTTATCGTCTCAAGGGCAAGAAAGATACAGAGATTTTTGAGCCAGCCGTTTTCGGTTGCAGAGGTATTTACTGGAACACCCGGAAAGTATGTGAAGCTTGAAGATACGATAAAGGGATTCAAGGCTATTGCCGACGGCCAATATGACGATATGCCTGAGCAGGCATTTTATATGGTGGGAACTATTGAAGAGGCTGAAGAAAAGGCAAGGAAACTCGGCTGGAGCAGATAATATTAAATTTCAAATTTGAAATTTGAAATTTCAAATTAAGGATAGGGTATGGAAAATAAACTAAGACTGGACATCGTAACACCGCATGGCCTTGTGCTGAGCGAGGATGTTGATGAAATTACTGCAACAGGAACAGAAGGTGAATTCGGTGTGTTGCCTTCCCATGTTCCGTTTATTACAACCTTAAAGATCGGCATGCTGATATTTAAGAAGGGCACCGAGATAGGATATGTTTTTATAAATTCTGGTTATGCAGAAGTCTCTCCTGATAAGGTAGTGATACTTGCTGATAGTGCAGAGCGTGCAGAGGATATTGATGTTGAAAGGGCGCTTGCAGCAAAGAAGAGGGCCGAGGAAAGGATTGCACAGGCTGAGAAGTACGATTTTGGACGGGCAACTGCAGCCATTACAAGGGCATCTATCAGGATTCAGATAGCCGAGAAAAAGATTCCTCGATAAAAACAGTAGCGAGTGACAAATAGCGAGTCATTACCCCTTTGGACTACTTAAAAATTTACATATTAATAATAACTCGTCACTTGTTATTGCCTTTATAGCCTTTTTCTGAAAAATGAAAAAAAATACTCTTTCAATTTTTCTTTCAAAAGTCTTTTATGCCACTCCTCAAGGTTTATTCTGATTGAATGTTTTAAATCCTCTTCGAATACCTCGTTCATTCGTGCTGCAAAATCAGTATCGAGGATTCCAACATTCCCTTCATCATTATATCTCAATGATTGGAAATCGAGATTTGTGGAACCTATGATACTCCAGCAGTCATCGAAGATATATGTCTTTGCATGGAGTATTTCACCCGTATAATAGTATATTTCCACGCCTGCATTTAACAGTCTTGTAAAAAAAGCCTTTCCTGCATAAGATGCTGCAGGCACATCACTGATTCCCGGAACAAGCAGCCTCACCCTTACTCCACGATTTACCGCATTTTCCAATATCTCCACCATTCTCCAGCTTGGGGCAAAATAGGCAGTTGTTAATGATATGCTTTTTTGGGCATGGTTGATGCTGTAGTAGAGAAGCCTTCTCATTCTTCTTCTTCCCTTTGCAGAAGCAGCAAAAATAGGAATCGCAGGGATGCCCTCCTTCAAATTTGAAATTTGAAATTTGAAGTTTGAAATTTCTATTGTTTCCCCTCCCCATATATACCACCACTTCTTAAATGCCTTTAAAAGTTCATCTACTATTGGTCCTTCGAGCATTATTCCTGTGTCGCGCCATCCCCTTCCTTTAGTCCGCAGATGAAATCCGCTGTATTCGTTGGCAATGTTCAATCCGCCTGTAAACGCCTTTTCGTTGTCTATTACGATAAGCTTTCTGTGATCCCTGTGCACATAATTGAATGGGGCAGTCCATTTAAAAGGTCGTGATGCCCTTATTTTTATGCCTGCATTTTTCATATCTTTCCAGAAACTTCTCGGCGTGCCGAATGATCCGAAGTGGTCATAAAGCAAGTATACAGCCACTCCTTGACGACTTTTTTCCTTTAATAGATTTGCTAATTCCACTCCTGTCTCATCATTTCTAAATATGTAAAATTCGAGACAGATTAATTTTTTTGAATTGTTGACGGCTTCAAAAATAGTGTCAAATGATTCTTTTCCCTTCCAGAGGAGTTGGATATTGGTTGCAGTTGAAAACTTGAACTCATAAATCTTTTCAATAGAAACTGCTGAAAAGGTGTCTGACTGATTTTTAGTCATTTTCTTACAATACTGAATTTTATCCCCATATCTCTATTCTGTTTCTTCCTCGCTTTTTTGCGTGGTATAAAGCATTATCAACCTTTTTTATAAAACTATCAAAGGTATCGTCTTTGATAAATTGTGTTACACCACAACTGATTGTTACCGATTTCACATCTTCGAATATATAATTTTCTATAATATTTCTGAGCTTTTCTGTCAATTCTCCGGCATTTTTTAGTGTTGTCTCTGGCATTAGTATCATAAATTCCTCACCGCCCCATCTGCCAAAGAAATCTGTTATTCTGATATTATTCCTCACAATATTAGCTATGGTCTTTAATACATAGTCTCCAACCTGATGACCGTAAGTATCATTAATGTTTTTAAAATGATCCAGATCAAACATCACCAATGACAGCGGACTTTTATACCTTTTAGTCCTTTCTATTTCCTGTTTTAATATATCTTCAAACTTACGCCTGTTATATATGTCCGTTAATTTGTCTATGGTTGCGGCTATTTTTAGTGCATCTTCCAGTTTTTTGCGTTCTGTAATATTTCTAAATATCCCTCTTGTGGATATAGGTTTGCCGTTTTCAAATTTCGTATTGATGCTGCCTTCCAACATAATACTTGTGCCATCTTTTGCAACAAAGATTGTTTCTATATTGCTGACTATTCCCCCTGCCATTATATCTTGAAATATTGTCATACAGTGAGGAATGCAGTCAGGATGAATTATGTTAAATATATTAAGATTTGATATTTCATCCTCACTATAGCCCATAGTTTCCAGCCATGCACGGTTTACATAGAGGAAACGGCCATCTTGTGTTATGCTCTGAATGAGGTCATTTGCATTGTCCATGAAGTCTTGCAGAATAGCATTATTTTTGCGCAAATCGTCCTCGACTTTTTTATGTTCATCTACAAGTTTTTCAAGAGCAGAAACTATCTGACGCATTTCTGTTAACTCTTGTATAAGTTGTTCTTTTGTCTTGCCTTCGTCGTTCATTTTCTATTTTTAAGTAAATCTAAAATTTAATTAAGCTGCGCCAAATAATTTTTAAACGGATTCAACAATGAAGTGCAACAGCAGGGGGTGTCATGCCCCCTGCTTGTTGCACTTCATTGTTGAACGTGCGTAGCCATTTATCCCCCTCCTATTACTTTTAACAGTCTCTTTAATACTTTTTCTTTTCCCACAATTTCTAGAACCTCAAAAAGTCCGGGGCTTGCTGTGCCTCCTGTGATTGCCACTCTCACAGGCTGGGCAATAGAGCCTAATTTCAGTCCATGTTTTTCAGCGAATGCATGGAAAATTTTTTCTATCTCTGCTGCTGTGAAATCCGAAAGTCCTGACAACAGTTCTTTTAATTCAGATAGGTATTTTATATTTTCAGGCTTTAGGAATTTTTCTTTAGCCTTCGGGTCGATTTCTACATGCTCAAGCATATAGTATCTCAATGAATTTGCAAGCTCAACAAGTGTTCTAACCCTCTCTTTAAGGGAGTTTACTGCCTTAAAGAGCCATTCCATATCAAGCTCCTGTCCTTCGGAGATAATGCCCTCCCTTATTAAGAATGGTAATGTCATTTCTGCGAGGTTTTTTGCATCCTCTTTAATAATGTATTGACTGTTGAGCCACAGAAGCTTTTCTGGATTGAATACTGCTGCTGATTTTCCGATATTTTCCAAAAAGAAGTGTCTAATCAACTCATCTCTTGTGAATACCTCCTGATCTCCGTATGCCCAGCCAAGCCTGACGAGGTAATTTACGAGCGCATCAGGAAGATAGCCCATGTCTTTATATGCCATCACCGATGTTGCTCCATGCCTTTTGCTCAATCTTGTCTTGTCAGCGCCCAATATCATTGGCAAATGTCCAAATGCAGGCGGCTCCCAGCCAAATGCCTTGTAAATATGTATCTGCTTGGGGGTGTTGTTAAGATGGTCATCTCCTCTAATAACATGGGTTATTTTCATGTCTATGTCATCAACAACAACCACAAAGTTATAGGTTGGAGCCCTGTCTGACCGCATAATAACGAGATCTTCAAGCTGGCTGTTATCAAATTCAACAATTCCCTTTATCAGATCATTGACAACTGTCCGTCCTTCCTGCGGCATTTTAAATCTTACAGCAGAAGGTTTGTCAGACATCGGCTCTGCGATATTTCTGCAGCGGCCATCGTATTTTTGAGGAAGCCCTTTTGAAAGGGCTTCCTGTCTCCTCTGCTCCAGTTCTTCAGGTGTACAGCAGCATCTGTATGCCTTTCCTTCATTTAAAAGCCTTTCGACATAACTTCTGTATATATCGAACCTATCTGTCTGTCTGTATGGTCCTTCATCCCAATCTAATTTCAGCCATTTCATGCCTTCTATAATGGCTCCTATATATTCTTCTGTTGAACGGCTTCTGTCTGTGTCTTCTATCCTTAATATAAATACACCATTATGGTGTCTTGCAAAGAGATAGTTGAAAAGAGCTGTTCTTGCTCCGCCAATATGCAAGTGTCCTGTCGGACTTGGCGCAAATCTGACCCTGATTTTCTGGGTTTCATTCATAGATTTTTATTATAACACATTCAAAGATAACCTATAGTTCAAAATTCTTTAAAGCCTGTAACAGTAAACTGATAATGTTCTAATAGGGCAAAGTAGAAATGTCCTATAAGGAGACTGCTAAAGGGTGACACTCTCAAGAGTGTTACCCTAAACTATCTAATTTAAGAGGAGGACAGGATGGCAAGGAAGGATATAATACTGAATATTTGTCTTGCGGTCATTCCCGCTTGTCGGGAATCCTTCTTCTAAAGAAAGATTGCGGACAAGCCAGAAGGACAGAAATATGGTGACCCTGCAGTAAGCTACAGGGAATTGCAAGTTAAAAATAAATATTATCCCGACTAACGTTTATCATCTAATAGGCTGAATGTAGGTTATAATAGACTATGAAAGACAAGAAGCTTTTTCTTCCTTCCATAGCAGACATACTGTTTGTGAGTATCTTTCTTTTTTTATCTTTTCATGCCGGCAATAGCCTGCTAAACGATGGGGATACAGGTTATCACATAAGGGCAGGCGATTTTATGCTTGAAACCCTTACATTCCCTTTCAAAGACCCCTTTTCTTATTTACACCCTCCGCTGGCGTGGACTGCCCATGAGTGGTTATCTGAAATAATTATGGCGTTAATTCATAAGGTCTCAGGACTCACAGGCATAGTTATTTTCTTTTCTTTCATCATAGCATCTGTCTATTACATTTTTTTCAGGATAATTAAGAGTTGCAAGCTAAATATAATTCTTTCAATTTTGCTTGTATTGCTCGTAATAGCCTCCTCACAAATGCACTGGCTCGCAAGGCCGCATATATTTTCGCTGGCTTTAATCCTCATCTGGTATTACATACTTGATGAGTTTCAATATAAAGGTAAAAACTATCTTTATCTTCTACCGCCAGTAATGCTTTTATGGGTAAACCTGCATGGAGGCTTTATTGCAGGCTTTTTCCTAATCGGGGTTTACCTGTTCGGCAATCTGTTGAAATCCATAGCTTATAAAGATATAATAGGCAGAAAAAAGGCAAAAGGTCTCGGCTTGATAATGCTTCTGTGCCTCGCCGCCTCTCTTATAAATCCATACGGCTATAATATTTTAATCTTCCCTTTTAATCTGACCTCTAACAAATTCATTATGGATAATGTAAATGAATTTCTGTCGCCTAATTTTCATGAGCCGATGTTTTTTACATACCTATTCTTTATAATGATAGCTATATTAGCCATTTCAAAGGCAAGACTAAATGTAATCGAATTGACCCTTACATTACTTTTCACATATATGTCTCTTTATTCTGTGCGGTATATTCCACTTTTTAGTATCATTGTTGCGCCAATACTTTTAAAGCAGGCTCAAAAATTAGTTAATGAAACAGGTGGAAGGTTTGTTGAGTTTTTAAATAAAAGGTCAGAAAAAATTTCTTCTGCAGATGCCTCTGCAAAGGGCTATCTGCTGCCTGCCCTGGCTGTTATTGTTGTAGTTTTCTTTGCCGCATACGGCAAATTGGAGTTTGGATTTGACAAGAAATTAAAACCTGTTGATGCTGTAGAGTTTTTGAAAAGAGAAAAGATCACTGGAAATATGTTTAATAATGATGAGTTTGGAGATTACATAATATACGCTGCCTGGCCGGAGTATAAGGTCTTCTTTGACGGCAGATCAGACATGTATGGAACGGAGAGAATGAAGGAGTATTTCAAAATAACGAGAATTCAGCCAGGGTGGGATAAGGTCATTGAAAAATACAATATAAACTGGATTATCTATAACGCAAATTCAGCTCTTTCTCTGTTCCTTATGGAAAGAGATGACTGGAAGCTTATTTATGCTGATAAGGTTGCTAATATATTTGTTAAAAATATCCCCGAAAACCAATATCTCATCGAAAAATACAAGAATGTGAATCTTATTATAGAAGACGACAAAGAAAAAGACAATACTAAGGAATAGTGTTAATAATTGCGGAATTAATGCTAATATTTAAGCAGGAGGTTGCAATATGAAAGCTAAGAGTTTGTTTGTGATTGTAGTTTTTGCATCATTAATAAACATAAGTTCAAATTCTGAAGCAACAAATATTGATATTGGTGTATCTGTCAGCGATGAAGGGCTGAGAGGGTTTTATCTATCAGTTAGCGACTATTACAGAGTTCCTTACAGAGAGGTATTTATAATCAAAGAAAGAGGAATATTTTATGAAGAAGTCCCTGTAGTATTTTTCATCTCACAGAGGGCGCGTGTTGCGCCTTCTGTGATAGTAGATTTGCGGCTTAGCGGCAGATCGTGGCTGGATATAATAATCCACTTTGGTCTCAGCCCTGAGATTTTTTATGTTCCTGTTAGAGTTGTGCCAGGACCCCCTTATGGCAAGGCTTATGGTTATTATAAAAACAAGCCTAAAAAGGAATGGAAGAAGATAGTGCTCGCTGATGATGATATAGTTAATCTGGTAAATCTAAGATTTATATCAAAACATTATGCGTACAGTTCCGATAATGTAATAAGGATGAGAGAGAAAGGCAAGAGTTTTATTGACATAAATCACGAAATAAGAGAGATTAAAAAAACAAAAGAGAAAAGACAGGGTGGAAGATTATTGGGTCAAGAAAACGGTAAAGGTAAAGACAAAAATAAGGGTAAGGGCAGGGAGAATAAGAGAAACAGTAAAAAGGACTATTGATTTTAAATAGTCCTTTTACCTAACTTGAGCGATCGTCTATAGCAGCAACCTCATAGGTTATAGCCTTTATAGCTTCCTTAAAGCTGTTAAGTTTTGAATACTCATAGAGTGTGGACATTGCTGCACTTTCTGTAGGTATGCCTGATTCCTCAAGGGCAGAAATCGGATTCAAACCTCCGACTATCACCATGCCTACTTTATCTATTCCTACTGGCATTCCCAGAAGTGGCTTGTTAGGGTTGCCAATCATAAGTATTCCGCCTATGCCCCTGCTTGTCATTTTTTCCGCAAGCATTCTCGCTTCTTCTGCACATACAACAGGCACCTCTCTGAAACTTGCGAGTATTTTGCCGTCACCTCTCTTTACAGCGCCTAACACATCAGTCATCTTACCCTTTATAAATATCTCGTGAGGATCGAGGGACGAACCCTCATAACTTATAAGAGATACAAACCGTGTCGGCCTTCTGTCGCTTATCTCAACAAGGCCTCCGAATTTGGATGTAACAGGTATCCCTGCTTTAAGAAATATACCGTTTATTGTAACACTGCATATAGTGCCAATACCAATTTTTCCTTCTGGTATAACAGCATCTCCGATGGAGCCACCGCCTCTTTCAAAGACCACCTTATCGCTCATGATATACGGTGATGAAAATGCAGGCTTTAAAATCTTTAATGCATCATTAAGCCTTTTTTCCGGAAAATGAGAGATATTAAGGATAATATTGCCTGACATATTTTCGAGGTTAAGTGTAGTGAGGTATGCAAGGGTTTCTATCTTGCTTATTACAAAACCTATCTTGTCTGATATAAGAGCGAGCTTTAACTCTTCCCTGCCTTTATCGGTTATCCGCCTGCCCTCTTTGCCGAAGACTTCTGTATATCCTCTCTCATCGAGAATCCTTAAATGATATCGCACCGTCCTTTCAGTAAGGTCTATCCCGTGCATCTTCAACTGGCGCGATATTTCTCTTGAGCCAATCATATCCTGATGTTTATCCAGTATCTTTAGTATCGCAAGCATTGTTTTGTTCATTCTTCCTCCGCATCCTGCTGTTTTGCTTTTTTTGAAACAGCCTTATGAGAATTATAAATTATATATCACAAGGCTGTTTCTTAACTATAATGATTTAGCGGGCAATTTCAAAATTCATTTGGATTTGAGTATCTTCATAGCTTCCTTCCTGTAAGAATCCATCAGATAAGGGATTCCTGTGACCTTAGCGCATTCCTCGGTAAGAGACATCAACTCATTTCTTGTAATTGAAGGGACATTAAAGCAACGCGCTCCTGCCATCAACTGCTGCAGTCCAATCTTTATTTTCTGCGCATAGCTATATATGCCGATCGCCCCTAAGGGGATATTTTTTATCTCCTTAGCGCCAACGAGATTTTTTACCTCTTCATAGCAGACAAATATCTCTTCGACCGTCGAGCCAAATTCGCTAACACTCTTAGGCAAATCATTTGCTTTTATCCATTTTTCTATATTTTTGCCCACCATTCCTGGGATCATTAAGGCACGTCCCATACAAACTGCCTTTGTATAAGGAGCGCCTAAGGATAAGGACTTAAATACGCCATCTTCACTGCTAAAGCCGCCTGCAAAGGCAATATCAGGAACGCGCTCGCCTCTGTCAGCTAAAATCTTGCAAAATTCATAGGCTGCAGCATGCAAATAAAGCGAAGGCATTCCCCATTCTTCCATCATACGCCATGGACTCATGCCTGTGCCTCCTGGTGCGCCGTCTATTGTCAATAAATCTATTTTGGCTTTAGAACTCCATTTAATCGCCATTGCCAGCTCGCGCAAGCCATAGGCCCCGGTCTTTAATGTAATTCTTTTAAAGCCGAGTTTTCTCAGCCTGGCAACTTCAGCATAAAATTCCTTTTCATCAATAAAACCGAGACGGCTATGACGCTCAAATTCCTTTATAGAGCCGTCCTTAAAAGCCGCCTGCATAACAGGGTCAGAAGGATCAGGGGTTACAATATAACCGCGCCTTTGCAATTCAAGAGCGCGCTCCAGAGAGGTTACCTTAATTTCACCGCCTATACATTTAGCGCCTTGACCCCACTTCAATTCGATTGTTTCAATTCCGTGTTTGTTAATAATATATTCGGCCACTCCAAGCCGAGTGTCCTCGACATTCATCTGAACAAGTATCTCGCCGAATCCCTGATGATAGCGACGGTATGTTTCGATTCTGCGATCCATATCCGGAGCTTTTATGACCTTGTTTTTACTATTTAATTCAAGAGCAGGATCAATGCCGCATACATTTTCACCGCAAACAATTGTAACGCCAGAAATCGCAGCTCCTACTGCGAAATGTTCCCAGTTTTTGCGGGCAATTTCCGTGGATCCCAAAGCGCCGGTAAAAATCGGCACCTTCATTTTTACTTTTTTTGTCCAGCCGTATTCGGTCTCAGTGTTGACATTCGGAAACTTGGCTGTATCAGGGTCGCCTTTTTGTCCCTTTGGGAGCCCCTTAGCCCCAAAGGCATAACCGTGGATGTTGAGATGTGAATAATCAACCGGATAGTTTTTGTCGCCGCCTGCCGTTACTTCACCAAACGGCCCAGGGTAAATCACTTCTCTGCCCCTGAAAGTCGCCTTGAAAACTTCACAATTGCCTCTGCACCCGTCAATGCATCTGGTGCATATTCCACTCATCGGAGAGACATTTTTTGAACGATTATGCGTCCTTGTTGCTTCATTAGCATTTGGCTGTTGCAAATTCATAAACTTTCCTCCTTTAATTTGTCTTTTTTGTACTAATACCTATTTGCACTAATTGCCGTCGCTAAATTTTTCTTATCCTCCAACCACCTCCTGTTGAGCAAATATTAAGCAATACTAAAAAAAATAAGTATTACTTACAGCTTTAGGCAAAAAAAATCCTTGATGATTTTTGAGCCACATAAAATCTTTAGTTCAGGCGGATACTACCAACAATTCAACCTCCTCATTAACATTATTTTTTAAATCAATCGGCAAAGACTCTTTAAAAAAAATGGAATCGCGTGTTTGCAGATCATTGTCGCTGCCGTTGATTTTCACAGAAATCTTTCCCTTTATCACATGCATGAACACAGGATATTTGAGAAATAAAAATTGCCTGTCCAATACAGTCATTGGATGCACTGCTATTACTCTTGCAGATAGCTTTTCACTAGAGACTATATTATAGATTTTTACACTATTGCTTGAGAACACGGGATTTGAAAACACAGTCTCCTTTTTAAAGAGCCAACCATCTATCCTTTTGTCTTCCATTAATTGTCCGGGATTTACTCCAAGTGCGTGGCATATCTGAAGAAAAGAGTTGAGTGATGGGCTTATCTGATTGTTTTCCACCTGAGATATAAAACTCGGCGTCAGATTCACCCTGTCAGCAAGATCCTTTTGATTCATACCAAGCGATGCCCTCAATTCTTTTAACCTGCTGCCGATACCAGCAGTCGCTTCTTTTCTTGAATAAGTTATTAATACATTGTCATTGTTAATCTCATAAAGATGAGGATTAAACGGCTCTCTGCTCTGCCTGCCTGCAAGCTTCAATGCTTTTATATACAGCCTGTCTCTTCTTTCATACAGATCAAAGACAACCTGCGTAATATGCCGGAGATTTGCTTTAAATTTCTGGCTGTGCGCATCCTTCTCCAAGATCCAGTAAGCGACAGTGTCGAGGTCATAAAGCCTCGGACACATATATGTAAAAAACTTGTATGTAATGTTCTCGTCTCCCCATAGATCCTGCATGCCTGTAAGGCTGTCAAAGACATATCTGACGCCTGTTGAAAGGTTATCCTCTATAGAATTTAGAGTCGTGGTAAATTCATCTATATCTTTGGGATTTTCAATTCTTATGACATTTATATTTTTGATGTTTTCATAAAACTTAAGGAAGGTGCTGTCATTTTTGCCTTTGCCTGATGTAAAACAGTCTATTAATGTAAAGCATGAAATAAAAGCATCATTTATATTGTTTTTACAACTATGTTCTATTTTTTTTAGAATACTCTGAGGAGAACTATTAAAGCTTATATAAATAATCCTTTGACCATCATCAAGAGATTGCTTGATAAAGTTCTGTATAAATATCTCATAGGCAGTCCCGGCTCCCACCTCCCAGACAACATTGTCGCCTGTATAAAAAGAATCTATCAGCCTGTCAAGGCTGTTTATGCCTGAGGATATTTTATGCATGGCAAACGGTTACCTATTAACAATCAAGTTTATATTATAAAAAAAAATTTTGTCAAGAAATAATCGATCTCCATGACGATTGTCAAACAGCCTGCTTGCAGGAGAAGAGTGATAGGAAAGGATAGAGATTGCGATTGTGCATGGAAAGGGGTAAAATGTATAAAATGCTATGACAAAAATGCAATCACTTTTAATGCTATTCATAGGCTTTGCTGAAAAACATCACATTGCCGGCGATGCGTTCATCGTAGGCGGCGCTGTCAGGGATATGCTTTTGGGCAAAGAACTAAAAGATGTTGATATAGCAGTAAAAGGAGATGCCACAAATATTGCAAAAAAGTTTGCTGATGAAATCAATGCCTCTTTTGTCCTTCTGGATAAAGACTTTGGGGTTATTCGCATAGTTAAAAATAGTCAGTTCATAGATATCTCGGTAATGAGAGGCAATTCTATCAATGCAGACCTTTCAGAGCGCGATATTACTATAAATGCAATGGCGTTACCTCTGTCAGAAGTCAGAAGACAGATAACAGATGAGCAAACAGAGATTTCAATCATAGACCCACATAATGGCAAAAATGACCTATTTTACGAAATCATAAAAATGGTATCAGAAGAAAATCTAATAAAAGATCCTCTAAGAATTTTACGCATTTACCGCTTTGCTGCATCACTGAATTTTTCAATAGAAGAGGATACACTAATTGCAGCCAAAAAACTTGCTCCATTGATAACATCAGTAGCAGCAGAAAGAGCGGCAGAAGAACTAAGATATATCATCAAACTTGATAAATCATATAAGACAATACAGTTCCTTATGGATGCCAATATTTTGCCTTATATTTTTCCAGAGATTGGCTCTGAGCTTGTGGTAATAGGCTTGAAATTATACAAAAGCATTGATGGGGTTTTGAGCAATTTGCCTGCTGGAAATATTTTAAAATATTTTGAAGCTGATTACAGAAAAATATGTTTAAAGCTGTCTGCCTTGTTTCCTGATGCCAAATCAGCTAAAAATGCTGCAATAAGACTAAAGATGTCAAGAAAAGAGATCGAATTCATTTGTGATATGGCGTTGAATCGTTACAAAATTCTGACCCTCTATAAAGAAACACAAGGCAGTCTCGATGAAATAAAAACAGTCGAACTCTTAAAAGAATTTCATGATGATATTTATGCTCTGACAATACTCAGCATAGCTCAGGAGTTTTCGACTGCAGCCTTCTGCCAGGAACTCCTCGGATTTTATGAGCATGTCTTTAAACAAAGGATATCTCTACTGCCAATTATCACAGGGAATGACCTTATAATTACATTTAAATTAAAACCTTCTGCTCTGTTTAAAAAAATTCTTAATGAGATTCAGGATATGGTATTAAAAGGCAAGATAACCTCAAAGGAAGAAGCATTGCAAATAGCTGAAAAATGCTTAAAGCCGAATAATTAATTTGGAAAAAATATTGAACCTTTGATAAGGTATATCATCAATATATCTTAAGGAGGAATTTTATGAAACTGCCTGAGTATGTAAGCATTGATGAGGTCAAGAGGGTTTGCAAAGAACTAAAGATAAGGGACTGGACAAAAATTAAAAAACCGGAAGTTCCTGCTAAAGAAGCTACTATTATATTAAAGCTCGTAAATACCGAGAAACTGAATATACCTCTTGAAGACTTCAGGATTGGGCTTGAGGTGGAACTCGAACACGGAACGATGTTTAAAGAATATAATGTCACCAATAATCACCCTGTTCTTACAGGCAAAATTGTGATGGCGCATTTCAAGGAAATGCTCGATTACTATAAGCGGCTTGAAGTAGCAGAAATTGAAGGTGATTTATTGAAAGCGACTGCTGCAAAGGATATGGTAAAAATTCAAAAGTATTCAAAAAAGCTTGCTAATGCAAAAAAAGAGCTTGCTGAAAGCGACTCTAAACAATTGAAGTAAATTATCACTGGCTAAAGCCAGTTGCTCCCGTTGCGCTTCGCAGTCTGTCATCGACAGACAAAAGGCAACGCGCCTCGGCTATTTTAGCCTTTTTTTACCACATATAGCGCAATCTTCATCTTTGTAGATATTGAGCTTTCTGAACTCCATATCGATGGTATTAAACACGAGCATCTTTGAAAGCATCGGCTTACCATAGCCTGTGAGCAGCTTGATTGTCTCTACAGCCATCATACACCCGAGCATTCCTGAAACAGCGCCGATAACAGGAAAGCCAAGCTCCTCCCATTCATTATTATACTCGGGATAAAGACAATTCAGACATGGCGTCTTTTCGGGGATGACATTAAAAATATAACCCTCCATTCCGTTCATTGCTGCCTCAACCATCGGGATGCCCCTTTTCACACATGCATTGTTTAATACCCGTCTTTCATTGAAATTAGGACGAGCAGAGAGCGCTATCCGGACTCCATCGAGGAGTACATCAATATTTTCCTCTGTTGTCCTTTCATCAAATATCACTACCTCCACATCAGGATTTATATCCTCTATGCTTTTCCTTGCCCGCATAACCCTGCTCTTTCCAATCCAGTCATGCCTCATCAATATCTGTCTGTTCATGTTTGAGAGCGTGAGATTTCCGTAATGGGCAAAGCCTATCTTACCTATGCCAGCAACTGCAAGATACAGTGCAGCAGTCCCTCCAAGCCCACCGATGCCTGCAATAAGTGCAGTGGATTCCTTCAGCCTCTGCTGATGTTCAATTGTAAAACCGTTAAGCATCAACTGCCTGCGATAACGCTCAACTTCTATATCAGTTAACCATCTCACCGTATTCTTCTCCTATTCTCGCATTCAACACCTCAAGCTCCATGTCCTTGTCTTCACTGAGTGTGCCGCAAGCATCCGCCCTGCACTGCCTGCAATGGGTCATCTGCGGCATATGCACCTTGCATATCTCTCTCATGCTTGCAATCTCTTCGTGCGTAGGTCTCTGCAGATACTCAAATTCTGCCTGGGGGATAAGCGGGATTATGTTCATTATATCCGCCCCTTTAGTCCCTGCGAGCCATGCTATTAAAGGGATATCCGTGTCGTTTACACCCGGTATCAATACGCTGTTTACCTTCACAATAAGGCCTGCTTCTATGGCATTTCTTAGTCCCCTCCACTGATTGCATAAAATGCACTCCGCAGCGTCTTTTCCATAGTATTTCCTTCCGCGATATACTGCCCATGAATAAATCTTCATGGCTGTTTCAGGCAGAACAGCATTAATCGTAATGGTAATGCTTCTCACGCCGGACCTAACTATATCCTCAAGTCTGTCAGAAAGGCAAAGTCCGTTAGTGGACGCGCAAAGAATTATGTCAGGAAACTCCCTGTGAATTGCCCTGAAGACTTCAAAAGTAGAATCATTTGCCAAAGGGTCTCCTGGCCCTGCAATACCTATAACGCTTAGCCGATCATTCCTTTCCAGCAATATTCTTACCCTTTCAATCGCCTCATCAGCAGTCAATACCCTGCTTGAAACGCCGGGTCTTGATTCATTGGCGCAGTCATATTTTCTTGCACAGTATTTGCATTGTATATTGCACTTGGGCGCAACCGGCAGATGAATCCTTCCAAACTTGCGATGCGCCTTTTCAGAAAAACACGGGTGATGTCTAATAACATCATTCATCTCACACCTCCAAATGGTAATGGCATTTTTTTGTGCAGACCCTCGAACAGGCTTCGCATCCTATGCAGTTTTCCGGATGCTGCACAGACATTACCTTATTGCCCATATCATCTCCATACTCGTCCTCTCCATCAAAGGGCTTTTCTATGGGTTCAAGCACATCCCGGCTGCAAACCTTATAGCAGCGTCCGCAACCGATGCATTTCTCAACATCGATTGACTCGATAAATTTAGGCGTCCATGTCTGGCCGCCTCTTGTGTAACCTACACCCGGCATAAATCCTCCTTTTCTTGAATTACTCAGTGATACCGAGGGTTCGGCTGTAGTGATTGGACTAATTAATTTTGTGAAAGACAGACGAACCTGCGGTATCAAACTGAATAGTCCTTACGCTATAGCTTCTCCGTCATGCTCTCCTGTCCGTACCCTCACTGCCCCATCAACAGGCAACACGAAAATCTTGCCATCGCCGTGCTTGCCTGTTTGATTCACCCTTATCATCGACTTCACCACCTTACTCACTACATCATCGGGAACTACTATAGTGAGCATCCTCTTTGGAACATAAAGGGCGATCTTTGGCAGCGTATGTTCGAGCGCGTAAGATGATGGTGTAGGAGTGAGCTTTACTGCAGCGCAAAAGCTGTCCGGCATCTCGGAATCCATCTCAGCGCACATTGCGCCTTTCTGCTTTCCCCTTCCATCAACGCTTTGAATCGTCATGGATGGATAGCCTAACTCTTCAAGCGCCTGCTTTGTCTCAGGAAGTTTGTCTCTCCTTATGATTGCCATAATCTCTTTCATAGTCCTTCCTCTCCTGTTCTCACAGTATACGAAGCCTCTACTGGACTGATGAAAATCTTTCCGTCTCCAATGAAACCTGTTCTTGCCTTGTCCTGTATTATTTTGACCACTTGTTCGACATCCTGATTATCAACAACCGTCATAATGAGTGTTTTGGGGAGTTCGTCATAATGCACGGGACCTACCTGAAGCCCTTTCTGTTTTCCCCTTCCAAATACGGGCATCTTTGTAAGGGATGGAAATCCTGCTCCCTCCAAAGCCAAAACAACTGCCTGCTCTTTTTCGGGTCTGATAAAAGCTCTGATCATCTTCATCTCTCTTTCCTCCTTATTATTTTGTCTTCAGTGAATAGTATTCAGTGAACAGTAAAAAAACTAACAACTATTCACTTTTCACTATTCACTGGTTATCGCCTTTCTCAGCCATGGCGGCGGCGATTGCTGTATTGTCTCAAGAAGCCTTTTCAAAGCTTCCTCTATAGCGGCTGTCTCCCTGACCTTAACAGGCATCATGCCTTTTTTTATCAGCCGTGCGGCAGAAGGTCCGCCTATTTCCGTAAGATACACAATCTTGCAGTCTTTAAGTTTTTCAACCTTTGCTTCAACCCTGTCGTCATGCACCTGACCCATGCCTTTTGTTTTCTCTATTGCCATATCCCTGCCTTCAGCAAATTTCCTCGTCTCAATAAACCTATAACCCTCCTGTGTAAGTTCATATACGGCAAACATGCCTGCCCTTCCAAAATGTTCGTTCACATTGACGCCGTCAGTTGTTGCAAAAGCGATCTTCATTGTCTTCTCCTCAGAATATGCGGTTCTCATCACAGTATCGGGCCACCACTGTAACAATATCCGAAAAAAATAAACCCAATCTGCCCAGATTATCTTTCAACCTATTCATGTCTGACCCGGCCTGAAAGCAGATTCGCGATTTCATTAATAAGCAGAAGCGTTCCCCTGTAACCAACATAAACCTTGTGATTGTTTCCCAAAACCTTGTAAACCGGAAACCCCATTTGATAAAGCGGCGCGCCAATTTTTCTTGCCGCGTCTTCAGCATGGGAATTCGCAATAAGAAGATCAAACCCGCCGCTGATGGAAAACAAATCTCCTGAATTACCGTCAACACTCATAACCTCAGCTCCCATTTCTTCGAGACATTGCGATACCTGAATTGACGAATCCTTCTCCAGCGCAACGCATATCCTTTTACTGCCATAGTAAAAATGGGCATCCCGCATGGCATCAATCAGAACTCTTCGCTGTCTTCCGTATTTCGGCGGTATTTGCATTCCGCTTAAAAAGGAAAGAGTTTCCATAAACATTTCTGACCACTTTAATCCCGAAACGCTTTCAAATACAGTGTATTCGATGCCGAACCTTTCTTTGAGAATCATTGCGGCGCGCTCCATGCTTGCACCTATTGCGATCGTGAATTCCGAAGCGCCCATTCCCTTTACTTCAGCCACAGCCGTACCGTTCACCGCAAGGGCTGAGAATCCCTGCCTGCCTCCATCAAGGGCTGAAATGTCAGGGAGAATTACAGGTTTTAACCCGAATGATTCAATAATCTCCCTTAACTCTGTAAGGTCAGCAGGCGTGAGATGAGATCCTGCAAGCACATTTATCTGCCCCCCCACCCATCCCTCCCCCTCAAGGGGGGAGGGTAAGGGAGGGGGTGAGTTATGAACCGCTAACTGCAGCAGTGCTGCTACGGTCTTTGCGTATCCTTCCTCAAACCCTCCCTCATAATCCGGAGTCGGGATGTGAAGGATCGCGCAGGCTTGGCTTTGGTCTTGAATTTTCTTTATGACACCCGCAGCATCATCTCCTTTTACCTCTGAAAGCCCTGATGTCAGGATTCCTATTAAATCAGGCTTGTTCTTTTCTATGAAGCCCATGACTGTATCTGTAAATTTCTGGTCATTTCCCATTACCACATCCTCTGTGAAAAGTTTTGTGCTCGCAAGCGCTATCGGCTCCCTGAAATGTTTTGTCAGGAGCACCTTTCCCAAAAAAGTGCATCCCTGCGCGCCATGAATGATTGGCAATGCCCTGTCAATTCCTTGCAATGCCAGCGCAGCGCCAATGGATTGTGAGTGCTTTAAGGGATTGATGACAACACTCTTTTCCGAGCTTTGAGCATAGGTCTTATTCGACATATATGACCTATGTTCTGCCTTTTGCCCTTTGCCAATATCGTAAAATCTCATACTATTGCTTATCTGCTCAGCCAAATTAACAAGCCCATCATAGCCCGAATAAGCAGTGTGTCTTTCCTGATTCACATCCACAAACGGAATCCCATGTTTTACTGCAAGATACTGATTCCTTCCTCCGGCTATAAGAATATCCGCATTCTTATCATTCATAAGCCGCAGCAGTTTCCCTGGCGTAACGTCTTCTGTGAGAGGCGCATCATGCCCCAATATCTCCTTCATCTTCTCCTCGTCCTCGAATGTGCTTTTCTTTGTTCCCACTGCAACAACCTCTATTCCGAGATCCACGAGCGCTGATATGAATGACCAGCTCTTGACTCCTCCGGTATACAGCACCGCCTTTTTGCCTTTGAGATGAGCATAGGCTTTCAATCTTTCTCTGAGCCGACTTTCTTCATCTGCAATAGACTTATCTATCTTCCCGCTTATGCTCACTGAACTGCTCAAACCCTTTTTTATAGCCCTCAGCGCCTTAGACATTTCTGTTTTTCCGAAAAAAGAAACCT
This sequence comes from Nitrospirota bacterium, assembly GCA_037441185.1. GTDB lineage: Bacteria > Nitrospirota > Thermodesulfovibrionia > Thermodesulfovibrionales > Dissulfurispiraceae > JBBISP01. The sequence continues at coordinate 25,146 of JBBISP010000025.1, forward strand.
CTACATAGGGAATCCCGTACTTCCTTTGCATTTCTTTTGCCACATTAATCAGTGCCCTGCTGCACACGACGACATTCAGGGATGCCCTGTGCGCGTAAGTTATTTCTTTAAATGTGGAATCTCCTGTAATCCTTGACAGGATATTCACGCCTGATTTTTTCAGCAGAGGCTCCACAAGCCAAAGGTCTCCGGCAATGTTATACTCTCCGATGAGATTGATTAACCCCTCCTCACTCCTCCCCTTATCTAATGGGAGGACAGGTGGGGCTAAGGACGGTTCTCCAGTGCCTATCACGTAATCCAGCAGGACATCTCCTGCAATCCTGTTTCCAAGATTCTTCGGTCCCACAAACCCCGGGGCATTAACAGGAACTACTCTGACACCAAGGGCTGCCTCCGCTTTTTTACAGACAGCCTCGATGTCCTCTCCGATAAGACCGCTTACGCACGTCGCATATACGAAGATTGCATTAGGTTTTACGGAATCAAAAGTCTGCATAATTGCTTTATAGAGCTTTTCTTCAGAGCCATACACAATATCCATCTCGCTCATGTCTGTTGTGAAACCCATTCTGTGCAGATTGCCTTTAGAAGACAGTGCACCTCTGCCTTCCCATGAATTTCCGCAGCATGAAATGGGTCCGTGCACAATGTGCGCGGCATCGGCTATTGGCTGAAGCACTATCATGGCGCCGTCAAAGGCGCATGATTCTCCGCCGCGTGAACGGCAGATTTTCTCTTTCTTTTCGCGTTCACATCCGCTCTGCATTAATTTATCCATGCCGGTTAACATTTTCACCCTCACCCTAACCCTCTCCCATCAAGGGAGAGGGAGATTATAAAATTACCTTATTACATCAAAACTCGTTGTGTTCATCGTCTTCCTGTCCATCTCATCAAGCACGGTATTTACCACCCAGTTAACAAGGTTTATTACCCCCTGATACCCGATTACCGGATATCTGTGAAGGTGATGCCTGTCAAAAATCGGAAATCCTATCCTGATAAGAGGCGTCCCTGTATCTCTCCACAGGAATTTTGCATAGGAATTCCCAATGAGAAAATCAACCGTCTCTGTGAACATGAGCGACCGCAAATGCCACATATCCTTGCCAATATAAACCTTGCCATCTGCTCCAAAGGGGCTGCCGCTCAAAAGGTTATTCATGTCTTCTTCAAATTTCCTGTCTCCCATAGTGCAGACAATATGAACCGGTATGCCGCCCATTTCCATGATAAAGCTCACCAGCCCTATCAGCATATCAGGGTCACCAACAAGGGCAAAACGCTTGCCATGAACATATGGATGGGAGTCTATCATCGCATCTACTGCCCTTCCCCTTTCGTCTTCTATCTCCTGCGGAACAGGCCTGCCGGTAATCTGGCTCAGTTCCGAAAAAAAGGCATCCGTATTCCTCACTCCTATAGGATTAGCAACCACTGTCTTGTGGTTCCATTCCTTCCGGATGTAGTCCATTGTTTTGGGCGTGGAGTATTTCTGCAGCGCGACAGTAGCTGCCGCGTTTAATGAATCCTTCGCGTCATTTAGCGAAGTGCCGCCGGGATATAATTTATATTCACCTCTATTGGGCGAATCAAATATATCGCTCACATCCGCAAGCAGTGTGTGCCGGATGCCCATCATACCTAATAGTCTTTTAATTTCCCGGTAATTGCCGGTGTATGTATCAAAGCCGGGTATAATGTTTATCTTCCCGTTAGCCTCACCTTTTCTGCCCCGCGTGGCAGCCGATAGAATCCCCTTCATCATATTGTCATATCCTGTAATATACGACCCCACAAAACTCGGCGTATGAGCAAACGGCACAGGGAGGTCTTTCGGGATTACTCCCTTCTCGCGCGCCTGTTTTATAAAGGCATTCAGATCGTCTCCGATAACCTCTGTCATACAGGTTGTGGAAACCGCGATCATTTTCGGCTTATAAAGGGCATATGCGTTCTCAAGCCCCTCTATCATATTGTTCAAGCCTCCGAATACAGCAGCATCCTCGGTCATTGACGTTGAAATGGCTGCAAACGGCTCCTTAAAGTGCCTGTTAAGGTGGCTCCTGAAATACGCAACACAGCCCTGAGCGCCCTGAACAAATGGCATGGTTCCTTCAAATCCCGATGCGCAGAACACAGCGCCGAGAGGCTGGCATGCCTTGTGCGGATTGATCTTGATATGCTGGCGCGCGAAGTTCTTTTCCCTGTACTCCTCAGTCTTTGTCCATTCGGCTGTTTTCTGCACCTCATCAGCGGATGGACAGTTTTCGAATTCCCTCTTGCGCTCAAACTGCTCAAGGTATTCCCGCTCATTAAACAAATCGTTGTGGTCCTTTATCTTCAGCTTTATCATCTCTTCCTCCGTATAAGACCCCATGTCGGGCTGTTAACAGTCATGTCCATATCCCTCGCAAAGACAGGGAAACCGTCAAAACCATGGTATGGCCCCGAGTAATCCCAGGAATGCATCTGCCTGAAAGGCACTCCCATCTTATGATAGGAATATTTCTCCTTTATGCCAGAGCCAACCATGTCCGGCCTGAGCCTTCTCGTGAACTCCTCCAGTTCATAAAGTGTGGCGTCATCCATGATCACTGCGCCTTCCTTCATCTCTAAATATGTCCTTTTATAATCATCACTGTGGCCGAATTCATATCCGGATGCGACAACCTCCATACCAAGGTCTTCATAGGCGCCGATAGTGTGCCTCGGTCTCAGCCCGCCTACATATAACATCACCTTCTTGCCTTCAAGCCTCGGGCGGTATTGCTCAATTACAGCATCCATCGCAGGCTTGTATTTTTCGATTAATCTTTCAGCATTCTCTTTTATCCTGTCGTCAAAATATGAAGCTATTTTCCTGATGCTCTGATATATCTTGGTAGGGCCGAAAAAATTAAATTCAACCCATGGTATTCCATATTCTTCTTCCATATGTCTGCAGATGTAATTCATGGAGCGGTAGCAGTGAATGAGGTTTAGCTTTGCCTTGTTCGCGATCCCCATTTCGTTTATTGACGCATCACCTGTCCATTGGGCGATAACCCTAAGCCCCATCTCTTCAAGCATCTTTCTCGACGCCCATGCATCACCGCCTATGTTGTAATCACCGATAAGGGCAACATCATATGGCGTGGATTTTTCGAGTATCCCCTTGCCGAGGATGTAATCCCTGATGGTATCATTGGCGATGTGATGACCGAGGGACTGGCTCACGCCTCTGAATCCCTCGCACCGCACCGGAACAATCGGGATGCCAAGTTCTTTGGACGCCTTTTTTGACACTGCCTCAATGTCGTCTCCTATAAGACCAACCGGACATTCAGACAGTATGCCAATGCTCTTTGAGAGCGGGAACAACTCCTTTAGTTCATGAAGAGCTGCATGCAAATTCTTATCTCCGCCATAAACAATGTCCTTTTCCTGAAAGTCTGTTGTTATATGCATCGTGCCAAAGGTGTCAACACCTGTCTGGCCGTTGTAGTAGTTTCTTCTTGCCCACCAACTGTACTGGCCGCATCCAACAGGTCCGTGGCTGATAGTTATCTGATCCTTTACCGGACCCCAAACAACGCCTTTTGCCCCTGCATACGCGCAGCCCCTTACGGTCATAACGCCGGGTCTGGATTTAATATTGGATTTGACCTGGCATGTGCTGCACTGACCTGTTGGGTCATTGGCAGAAAGATGCTTTGCCCTGTCTTTCTTTGTCTTTTCCGGATATGCCTCCAGAACTTCCTCTATCATTTTTTGCGTGTCTTTAATTGCAGTACTCATTTGTTCCTCCGTGTATTTTTAGTGAATAGCAGCCAGTGAACAGTGAATAGTTAAAAACTTTCCTATAAAACTATATACTGTTCACTATTTACTGGTTTTATGCTGCTGCTTCCTCCTGTTCAAGTATTCCGAAGTCCATCAGCAGCTGCTCAAGCTCATCCATTGTCAATGGAGTAGGAATAACGAGGTCACGGTTTTCTGCTATCTTCTTTGCAAGAGCCCTGTACTCATCTGCCTGCGGATGTTCGGGAGAATATTCAATAACCGTCATCCTTCTCAATTCTGCCCTTTGCACCTGATTATCCCTCGGCACAAAATGTATCATCTGTGTATTAAGCCTCTTTGCGAGCTCAGAGATTAACTCGTATTCCTTGTCAGTCTTCCTGCTGTTGCAGATGAGTCCGCCAAGCCTTACCCCGCCGCTCTGGGCATATTTGAGGATACCCCTTGAGATGTTATTAGCCGCATACATCGCCATCATTTCACCTGACGTCACTATATAAATCTCCTTTGCCTTTCCTTCTCTGATAGGCATTGCAAAGCCTCCGCACACAACATCTCCCAGAACATCGTAAAAAACAAAATCAGTATCTGCTTCGTAAGCGCCATTTTCCTCAAGGAAATTTATAGCAGTGATAACACCGCGTCCGGCACACCCTACGCCCGGCTCAGGACCGCCCGACTCAGCGCATCTTATGCCATTAAAGCCTGTAAGCAGAACCTCGTCTATTTCGAGATCTTCGACAGTTCCTCGTTCTCTCGCCATATCCATTACAGTAGCCTGAGCCTTCTTGTGCAGTATAAGCCTTGTCGCGTCCGCCTTTGGATCGCACCCGACTATCATGCATTTGTAGCCTGCCTCTGAAAGACCTGCTACGGTATTCTGTGTTGTTGTTGACTTGCCGATACCGCCTTTGCCGTAAATTGCTATCTGCCGCATAAATGACCTCCTGAAATTTTTATAATTGTACTCATGTTTTCGCATAGAGCAATCGGCGTGCCAGATTGCCAAGCTATTGATATGCCTTGATTTATAAGGAAAAGATGTATAGCGTTTTACTGCGTGCGCTACATTTATGTGACAGGTATTACAAATTTGTTCTTCATCTCCGGCGCCTAATTGTAAATCTTTACCAGCCCGCTACGAGCGGCCGTAAATGTTATTTTCATGCTATAATTACAGTGACTTATTGCCGGTCATGTTAAAATGTACCGGACACTAATGATCCTGATTATAAATAAAGGAGGTTAAGGAGGTTGTAGTGAAGAAATTAATATTCATTGGCGGAATAGGCCTATTGATTGTCGTTATTTTAGCCGTTTGGGC
>JBBISP010000026.1:0-28089 GCA_037441185.1 Nitrospirota bacterium
TTGAGTTGTATGCTGCACTGGTAGGTGCAGACTCGGTTACTGTGATTGTCTGGCCAGCCTTGTTTACCGTCAATGTCGCTGCATTTGATGTTGCTGTGGATGGAGTACAGGTATTAGTGAATACAGCACGATATTGATATCCGCTCATGGCAACTGTTGGCGATGTTATCGTTAATGTAGTGCTGGTCGCCCCGCTGATATTGCTCCAAGTCGACCCGCTATTAGTGCTTAATTGCCATTGAACTGTTGGGGTGGGCGTACCACTTGCAGATGCAGAAAATGATACGCTTGCAACTCCATATGTTACTGTCTGATTAGTGGGATTAGTAGTAACCGTAGGTGCTGTGCAAGCTGCCAGCACAGCCAATGAACCATTACCTTCCGCAAAATCAGTAGCAGAGGTTGATGCCTTAACTGTAAAAGGGGTTGTTGCTCCGGGTGTTGCTGCGGTTGTAGTTATAGTTAATGTCGCTGTTTTCGAATTTTCATTTGATTTTAACTCTACAGGGTTGGGCGAGAATGAAGCACTTGCGCCAGTCGGTAAAGCCGTCGTAACAGATAAAGCAGCCGTAAAAGTTCCGCTACTTCCGGAGCCGCTTCCTCTATTAACCGTTATAGTATACGTTGCGCTGTTGCCTGCAGTTACGGGATTTGGGGATTGAGAACCAACTGCTACAGACCCCACTTTTGGAGCTGCTATCACATACGGCCCGACAAATGGCCCGCCGTCTCCAACAGGGGCTGCTCCTGCAGGCTGAATTTCTTCTAACCCTGTGTCTTCAAGCGCGCGCAGCATGTTAACACGGCCGTTTCCTGTCTGTTCCTGTGTGCCGGCTGGGTCTGCCGTACGCGCAAGGCGTCCGACGATTATTCCATTGGTGAGGTCAGCATTAACAGCCTTCATAAATGCAGCTACACCCGCGACTATTGCTGATGAAGCGGATGTTCCGCTGATAACTATATAACCATTTTCCAAATCTGTTGCTGCTGCTTCGCCGGGCGCCGCAAGAAAAACAGCTTCTCCATAATTGCTGTATTCAGTAAGATTATCATCAGCATCAGTTGCTGAAACGCCGATGACGCCCCTGTGTCCCGCCGGGAAAGTAGCCGCGTTAAGTCCTTCGTTTCCTGTTGATGCAACTAAAACAGCGCCTTTTTCCCATGCATAATCTATCGCTTCCTGAAGAAGGCTGCTAAAACCCGGGTTGCTGAATCCCATAAGTATTACATCCGCTCCATTGTCAGCAGCCCAGATAATGCCAGCTATAATGTCGCTGTCCTGTCCATATCCCTGTTCATTTAAAACCGTAACAGGCATTATATTTACGCCGGAAAATGCGACTCCGGCAATTCCTTCATTATTGTCTGAGTTTGCCGCGATAATTCCAGCAAGCCATGTGCCGTGGCCGTGAGGGTCGTTGAGTCCGTTTGAACCATCGAGCACTGATGTGCCTGATACTACCTTTCCTGAAAGTTCAGGGTGAGATGCGTTAACCCCTGTGTCAAGAACAGCTACCTTAGATGTTCCAGATGGCGTGAATGAGCCGAATACTGATTCCCATCCGATCTTTGCGAGCGCCCACTGCTCTGTGGTGTAATAAAGGTCAGAGGGAACCTGCTCTGCCTTTCTTTTCATGTTCAATTCAGCGCTTTCAATATAAGGGTCAGCCTTATACCTTAAAAGCGCTTCAGGAACCTCATCCGCAGGCAATTCAATAATATGCAGACGAAGAGCCGGTATGCTCGACACCTCAACTCCCCCGTTAAGTGCGATGACCTGAGCCCTCTGTTCAGGCGAGATGCCTTTGACAAACTTTACAATCAATGAAGAAACCGCGTTTGCCTCGCCCTGTTCAGCAGGCAAATTACCGCCGTTTTCCGTGCCCTGCGCTGATGCCGTAAAAAACATCACGGTCATCATGGCAAGCAGCACAACCATTGCACTAAATAGTTTGCTACTTCTGCTGCTTTTCATTTTATTACCCTCCTTGTTGTCTAACACGAGACAAATTATTACATTAAAAATTTCAACCCAACTCTGCAGGATTCATTTTCAATCCTTGACCACATTATCTCAGCAAATACAGGCATTGTTGTCTTTACAATATTCACAGGGAGAGATAATTTTAGTATCTCTCCCTTGTAAAAAGAGCATGCTGAAATCATTCCAAGCCCGTTAGGGCTTATATCAACCCCTTGACCATCGCACTTGATATTGTTGATGCGGCCTGCCTCCATAATGCTCATCTCGAAACGGACAGGTTGGCTAAATGCTGTTCTTTCGACTAATCTATTTTGGAATGCCTTTTCCATCTCGATCTCCTTCCAAATTATTTTTCCATGATGGAAGCTTAAAGGATTTTTTTTATATTGTCAATCCCTCAAAAGTGGGATTTTGGGGGTAATAACCCTCTCCCGCTGTTGGGAGAGGGTTGCAGTTTCTCATTATTTATAGACAGTTATTGAGCAGGCCCATTATTGTTAGAGGATCGGAAGATAAGTCTCATGCTCATAAGGAAATATCCTTATCCTGTAGTTATCCCATTCCACCTTTTTGCTCATAATCAGTTCATTAAAGACATGTTCTCCAAGCGCCTCCTTTAGGAATTCGCTTTTCTCTGCATACTCTATGGCTTCAATAAGACTTCCTGGCAGGTTGTCTATGCCCATCTTTACCCTTTCTTCGCCGCTTAAATGATAAACATCTATCTCTGTTGGTTCATGCAATTTATATCCTTCAGCTATTCCTTTCAGACCAGCGCTCAACATGCAGGAGAACGCGAGATATGGATTGCATGCCGGGTCCGGAGAGCGGAGTTCTATCCTCGTTGCCTTTTCCTTTCCGGGTTTATACATAGGGATTCTTACAAGTGCGGAGCGGTTTCTCCTTGCCCAGCAGATGTAAACAGGCGCTTCATATCCCGGGACAAGTCTTTTATAAGAATTAACCCATTGATTGAGCACAAGGGTCATCTCCTTTATATGCTTCAGAAGCCCTGCTGTATAAGCCTTTGCCACATCAGATAGGTAGTATTGATCTCTGGCATCAAAAAAGGTGTTTTTACTGTCTTTAAATAACGACTGGTGTGTATGCATACCGCTTCCATTTTGTCCAAATATTGGTTTTGGCATAAATGTAGCATAAACCCCATGTTTTTTTGCTATCTCTTTTACCACAATCCTGTAAGTCATGACAGTGTCTGCTATTGTAAGAGCATCGCCGTATCTAAGGTCTATTTCATGCTGTGAATGAGCAACTTCATGATGCGAATACTCAACCTTTATCCCCATCTCTTCAAGAGCTATTACAGTATCTCTTCTGATGTCCTCTGCTTCATCCATCGAGTAATCAAAATATCCTCCCTCATCAAGGGTCTCAGTGCCTTTGTCTGATTTAAAATAAAAGAATTCAAGTTCAGGTCCTAAATACAAGGTAAAGCCTTGTTCTTTTGCCTTTTCGAGGTTTCTTTTAAGAACATATCTAGGGTCGCCTTTATAAGGAGTGCCGTCAGGCTCATAAATGTCGCAGAACATACGAGCAACTGCCTTTTCCTTTGGCCTCCATGGCAAAATAGTAAATGATGTTGGATCAGGTCTTGCAATCATGTCGCTCTCATCAATTCTTGCAAAGCCCTTAATAGATGAGCCGTCAAAGCCCATGCCCTCATCAAAGGCATAATCCAGTTCTTCTACTGGTAAGGCAAAGCTCTTCAGCATTCCGTGGATGTCTGAAAACCAGAGCCTGACAAACTTGACATCATATTTTCTGACAAGCTCCATTACATCTTTTCTGTCTCTTGCTTTTTCCATTATTTCCTCCCGTGGTGATTTCTCGTATTGTCAAAAGTTTTTAAGCTAAAAGCTTTACAGTAATTTGTCATTCCCGTGCAACTATATTATCATAAGTCAAAAATTGTCATGCAGCTTATTCCATTTCACTTATTGCTGCGAATGAACCTCCCCTCAGCAAGCTGCGGGGAATTATTTCGATTCAAATAAACCAAATTGCGATTTAGAAAGACTTTTAGACGATCATGCCTCCTTGTAAATGCATTATTTGGGTTAATTCAAAAATGCAGTTGCGTATCGTAATTATACAAACAAGCAAATCTTTCTCACCCTTTCCCTTAAGGTATTCAGGTGTTTCAAAAATTCATCTTTGCCCTTATGCCCCATAAAAATACCTGCTATCTCTGCGAACTCAGCCTCTTCTGTAATTACATGTTCTTCATTCAATCTCATGAAAGTCTCAAGCGACCTCAGGTATCGGTAGGCTGTAAATAGGTCTTCCCCGTTCTGTGTATTCAAAACTCTTTTTTTCATAAGATGTCTTATTGCAGAAAAAGTATTTTGAACAATCATATTGGGAAACCTTTTTGCGTGTTGGAGTTGAAGCCACTGGACATAAAACTCTATATCTTCCATACCGCCGGGACCAAGTTTCACATCTATCCCTTTTGATTCGTGAGATAACCCCATAATTATCCTTTCCCTCATTGTCTTTACATCTTCTATCTTTAGATCCTCTCCCCTCTTTAATATAACTTTCCTTACCATCTCCATAAATGACCTTGCAAGCATTTCATCACCTGCGAGTGGTCTTAACTTAAGAAGCGCCTGAATCTCCCACGGATGCGCACTTTTAAGATAATAATTTCTGTAACCATCTATATCCATTAAAAGCGCGCCTTTAGAGCCGTCAGGCCTGAGTCTCATATCGACATTATAGAGTATGCCCCTGTCTGTATATGCAGTAAGTGTCTTTATTATCCTTTCCACAATCTTTAAATCATCAGGTTTTTCTGAGAGAAAAATTAGATCAATGTCTGAGCCAAATATTATTTCTCTTCCACCCAGTTTCCCAAGACCAAACACAGATAATCCAAAAGGAAGATTTCGAGGCGCTAAAGACCTTTCAGTAGTTATTTTGATTATTGCCTCTGCGAGATGAGACAGATACCTGGCTAAATCATTTACATCAAGAACACGCATAAGAAAAAACATGCCGAGACGAATCTCTTCAGCATTTTTATATACAGCAATCCCTGTCTCAAATTTTCGTTTTAAAATACTTCTTCTTATCTCTTCTTTTGTCCGCCTTAGAGTCTTCCTTATAACATTACCTTCAAGAAGAAGATCAAGATATATCGGACTGCTTAAGAAAAGTCTTGTGAGATATATGCTTAAGGAAAATATCTTAATTATGCCTTCTCTTAGCTCCTTCCTTTCAATAAGACCTGTAAGATATGTCTCTTTAATGCCAATTGTTGTAAAAAAACTCTCAATAGATCTTATCGCCCTATCAGAGTTCTCTGCACTCAGTGCCTTTTCAATGAGCAAAGGAATAACCTTTCTCATAGCAGTGCGTTCACGCTGCGTCTTCAAGAAATCAAACTGCTCTCTTACCCCCTTAAGGCTTATCAGTCCTGAAGAAGGTTTTTTTAATCCTCTAAAAGAAAGATACTCCGTAAGCTCCTCATCGTTGAGGTCTCCTTCAAGCAGTGTAAGCGCCTCATCATGAATATCCTCCTCTGTCCCGAGCAGAGAATTATACATATTCCTTATCTTCATCCTCCTTAACCTGAGGTCCGAAAGAAATCCGCTTAAAGAAGAAAATTTCATCTTTATTGAAAGTGACCTTAAGTCATCATCCGATGTTGGCAGAGAATGTGTCTGAAGGTCGTCTTTCATCTGAAGAAAATGCTCAATCCGTCGGAGGTGCAAATAGATATCCCACAGTGTAACAAGGTCTTCTTCAGGGATTATCCCCAACCATCTCAATGATTGCATTGCATTTAAAAACCTGTGGGTTCTAAGGCCTGCATGTTGACTGCCGTATATAAGCTGAAAAGTCTGAATAAAAAATTCTGCCTCTCTTATGCCTCCATAGCCGCGCTTTATATCATCCCTTGAAAAAGCCGAGTCTATCTTTTTCTTTAATGCCCTTATTTCTTCTACCCCTGAATAGTCTATCGTCTTTTCCCAGACAAAGGCATCTATCATTTCCATAAACATTTTGCCGATGTGCATACTGCCAGTTACAGGTCTTGCCCTTATTAAAGCCATCCTCTCCCATGTGCGTCCCCATGACTCATAGTATGTCTGATATGCCTTGACAGGAAGCGCTATTTCACCCTTTTGACCTTGCGGCCTCAGCCTTAAATCAACCCTGTAGGCAATTCCGTCTCCTGTATTGCTTGAAAGCATCCTGTTAAAGAGTTCTACAACCTTGCAATAAAATTCGCTGTTGCTTATCCTGTTCATCCTTATGCCTGATGGGCTCAAGACTCCTGATGTTTGTCCTTCTTCTGTGGAATAAACAGCCATGAGGTCAATATCAGAGCTATAGTTAAGCTCCTCACCTCCCAGCTTGCCAAGCGCAATAAGGGCAAGTTCTTCATCAGATGTCGGATCTCCAAATTTTTGTGATACAATTCGTGAAGAATACTTGAGCGCAAAATCTATAATTACTTCTGCAAGAGATGTCAATTCATCCATTGAGCCAAGAATATCTGTTATACCTGCAATATCTCTCAGAGTAATCCTCAGCAGATATCGCTTCTTGAATAATCTGATATCCTTAATAATGTCTTTTGAGTCTTTCTGAGACATAAATGCCAGTTCTTCTCTGCTCTTTTCAGACAGGAATTTTTTTGTAATGGATTCGCCTGTCGTTTTTAATGCATTAAGCAATTCATCAGGATTTGAGATGCAAAAATTTGCAAGGAACTGGCTTACGGCAAAGAGTTTTGCTGTCTCTTTCAGGTAAGGGGAAAAATATTCTATTTTAGGAACTGTCTCAATAAACCTTATGAGATTGGCTTCAGCTCTTTTAGGGTCAGGGGTTTCAGAAGAGAAATCGATTATTTTTTTATATATTTCAATATCATAAGCCATAATATATAATATACTATAAACTTAAAAAGGCGATTCACCGTAGAAAAAAACAACCGGAGGGTAAAGTCATGAAGATGATATCTGCTATTATCAAGCCCTTTAAACTCGATGATGTGAAGAATGCCCTTACAAATGCAGGAGTTCAAGGAATGACTGTAACAGAGGTTAAAGGATTTGGCAGACAGAAGGGACATGTGGAACTCTACAGAGGAACTACCTATGAAGTAAATTTTTTACCCAAGATTAAAATAGAGGTGGCGGTTTCAGATGAAAAAGCAGAAGACATAATAAAAATTCTTGCAGATACTGCAAGGACGGGAGAGACAGGAGATGGGAAGATCTTTACTTATGACTTGAAAGAAGTGGTAAGGATTAGAACAGGAGAGAGGGGAGAAAATGCGATATGACTCTCACATTGTTGGCATGCTTATTTTAAAAACTAACAGAGGCTCTGGTTGTTCATCAGCCTGAGCCTCTTTCTATAAATCATGATATTTTTAAATATCATAGTACAGGAAGAACTCGTAAGGATGAGGTCTCAGTCTAAGCGCATCAACCTCCCGTGTCTTTTTGTATTCTATCCATGTCTTAATAGCATCTTCTGTAAACACATTTCCTTTTAAGAGAAATTCATGGTCTTTTTCGAGATTATTTAATGCCTCTTCGAGGCTCCCTGGCATCGTTGGAACATTCGCAAGCTCCTCAGGACCAAGCTCGTAAATGTCCTTATCAAGGGGTTCGCCCGGATGAATTTTGTTCTCGATACCATCCAATCCTGCCATCAGCATTGCTGAGAAGGCAAGATATGTGTTGCATGATGGGTCAGGGAATCTGACCTCAATCCTCTTTGCTTTTGGACTTGCAGAATAGGTTGGTATCCTTATAGATGCAGAACGGTTTCTTGCCGAGTATGCAAGATTAACAGGCGCCTCAAAACCGGGTGTCAGCCTCTTATATGAGTTTGTAGTCGGATTCGTTATCGCTGATAGGGCTTTTGCGTGCTTCAGTATCCCGCCGACATAATAGAGCGCAAGTTCGCTCAGCCCTGCATATCCGTTTCCAGCAAAGAGCGGCTTTCCTCCTTTCCATATGCTCTGATGGACATGCATACCTGATCCATTGTCACCAAATATCGGCTTAGGCATGAATGTAACAGTCTTTCCATGCCTCCTTGCAACATTTTTGATAATATATTTGAAAAGCATGTTCTTGTCAGCCATCTTGACAAGGGAATCGAATCTCATATCGATCTCCGCCTGTCCTGCTGTTGCGACCTCGTGGTGCTCTCTCTCTACATAAATGCCGACCTTCTGCATCTCCATAACCATCTCTGTCCTGATATTTACCTGACTGTCTGTGGGAGGAACAGGGAAGTATCCTTCCTTATGCCTCGGTTTGTAGCCGAGGTTCGGGTTCTCCTCGCTGCCCGAGTTCCAGATCCCTTCCATGGACTCGATAAAATAGTATCCGCTGTGTGCATTCTGATCGAACCTTATTCCGTCAAAGATGAAGAATTCAGCCTCAGGTCCAAAATAGGCGGTATCTCCTATGCCTGTTGACTTGAGATATGCCTCTGCCTTCTGCGCAATATACCTCGGATCCCTGGTATAAAACTCTTTTGTAATAGGGTCAACAATATTGCAGATAAGACTCACTGTGGGATATTCCATAAACGGGTCCATAAATGCTGTTGTTGGATCAGGTATTATAAGCATATCTGATGTGTGGATCGCCTGCCATCCTCTTATGGAAGAGCCGTCAAAGCCAAGACCCTCCTCAAATATCTCCTCCTTTAGTTCAGCAATCGGCACAGCAAAATGCTGCCAGATTCCTGGAAAATCAAGGAACTTAAAATTTGCCATAACCGCCTTGTTTTCCTGAGCCATCTTGATTACATCCTTTGGTGTCATATCACTTCCTCCTTTTTGAGTCTATTTTTTAACCCTGCCGCTGTCTCATCCTTTAATTTGCTTATATTCAAAGGTTCATTCTTAGACCTATTCGGCAATCGGTTACCGTATGTTAACTTAAATCTTCCATTTCAATCAAGGGGGGGGTCTATGGTGTCTTTATCAATTCTTTCATCTCCCTCACTGCTCTTTCTATACCAACAAGGACAGCCCTCGATATTATGCTGTGGCCTATATAAAGGCCTCTTATACCGTCGATAGCAGCAAGGTTTTTTACATTGAAATAATTAAGGCCATGTCCTACATTAACTGCAAACCCAAGTTTATTGCCTATCTTAACCGCTTCTATAACCCTGCGCAACTCCTTTTCCTGCTTTTTGCCCTTTGCGTTTGCATAAAGCCCTGTATGAATCTCAATCATGTCAGTTCCAATTTCTTTTGAAATATCGACATCCATAATATTAGGATTAATGAATAGACTTACAGAAATGCCTTCGTCCTGAATTTTCTTGACAACATCCCTTAAGTGCGCCTTCTGATTGACTACATCCATGCCACCCTCTGTCGTTAATTCAAGCCTTTTTTCAGGGACAAGTGTGACCATATCAGGTTTAATTTCGCGGGCAATGTGGATCATCTCTTCTGTTGCTGCCATTTCAAGGTTTAATTCGCAATGGACAATCTCCCTTAAAAGCCTCAGGTCTCTGTCTTTAGCATGCCTCCTGTCTTCCCTGAGATGAATGGTTATTCCGTCAGCGCCGCCTAATATAGCAAGAGTAGAAGCCATCACAGGATCTGGCTCAAAGGTCTTTCTTGCCTCTCTTACCGTTGCAACATGGTCAATATTAACACCAAGAATCATTGCAAAGCCTCCTTTTAAAGTTATTTATCTCAATCAGCATCCGTAAATTTAACCAGAGTTCCCCTCCTTGCACCATATCTAAAAACAGTGACTCCTTTAACGCCCTTTTCGTAAGCCAAAATAAATGCCCTCCTAACATCTTCCATTTTTGCTTTATTAGGAAGGTTAATGGTCTTAGAAACCGCATTGTCAGTGTACTCCTGAAATGCAGCCTGCATCTCTATATGGTCTTGATAGGGTATTTCTAATGCTGTTTTAAAAAGCCTTCTGACCCCAAGAGGTATCTCTTTTATTCCCTTGAGGGTTCCGGCTCTGAAAATTTTATCCATCATGTCCTCAGAATAAAATTCCTGTCTTTTCGCTGTTTCGACAAAATATTTGTTTATCTCGTATAGCTCAGTATCAAGAACGAGCCTTTTGTAAGCTATTGCAAATAAAGGCTCAATGCCACTTGAGCAGTCGGCAATGGTCGAAAGTGTCCCTGTAGGCGCAATAGTAGTCGTTGTTGCGTTTCTGAGCTTCGGCATGCCAGGCGCATCATATACAGAGCCTTTGAAATTTGGGAATACTCCGCGTTTTTCTGCAAGCAGAGCAGAAGCCTCCCTGGATGCATCCCTTATGAATTTCATTATCACCCTTGCAAATTCAAATGCCCTTTTATGATTGTAAGGTATTCCGAGCAGTATTAATGTATCTGCCCATCCCATTACACCAAGCCCTATCTTTCTATTGCCTTTATGCATCTTTTCTATTTCAGGCAGTGGATAGATATTTACATCTATTGCATTGTCCAGAAATCTGACGGCAGTCTTGATATCTTCAGCAAGTAAATTCCAGTCAATAGAATCAGCAATCTCCCCTTTAGTAAATGGAGGCGAGGAGGGGTTAACATATTTCGACAGATTAATAGACCCAAGCACACATGCCTCGTAAGGCAAAAGCGGCTGCTCACCGCATGGATTTGTGCTCTCAATTCGTCCGATATGCGGCGTTGGATTAGTTCTGTTTATTCTGTCTATAAATATTAATCCCGGATCCCCTGTTTCCCATGCGCTTTTGACAATCTCATCAAATACTGCTTCTGCCCTGAGTCTTCCTGCAATCTCCCCTGATCTTGGGTTTAAAAGATTGTATTCTTCATCATTTTTAAATGCATCCATAAATGCATCTGTAACAGCAACAGAAATATTGAAGTTTGTCAGTTCGCCTTCTTTTCTTTTTATTCGAATAAACTCCAGAATATCAGGATGGTCTATCCTCAGAATTCCCATATTTGCCCCGCGTCTGGCGCCGCCTTGTTTTATCACATCTGCGGCAGTGTTATAAATCTTCATAAATGATACAGGCCCGCTCGCAATCCCCCCTGTTGATCTTACTATATCTGCTTTAGGTCTTAGCCTCGAAAATGAAAAGCCTGTTCCTCCGCCGCTCTGAAGTATTAAGGCAGCATTTTTAAGCGTGTCAAATATGCTTTTCATCGAATCTTCAACAGGCAGGACAAAACATGCAGCAAGCTGCCCCAAAGACTTTCCAGCATTCATCAATGCAGGGGAGTTGGGAAGGAATTTCAATGATGTCATTAATTCATAAAATCTTTCTTCCCAGTATGCTGCATCTTCGCTGTAAAGCCTTTCTGTTTCAGCTATATTATGGGCAACGCGCCTGAACATATTGTCAGGGGTTTCTATAATCCTGCCTTTTTCGTCTTTACGCAAATAGCGAGCATTCAGAATCTTTAATGCATTTTCCGTG
Source organism: Nitrospirota bacterium (assembly GCA_037441185.1). Lineage (GTDB taxonomy): Bacteria > Nitrospirota > Thermodesulfovibrionia > Thermodesulfovibrionales > Dissulfurispiraceae > JBBISP01. The sequence continues at coordinate 11,422 of JBBISP010000026.1, forward strand.
AGTTTCATATAAAAATTATATTATACTATTTAGATGGATGTTCTGAAAATAATAGAAAAATACTATGAGCCTGATTCAAAGGCATATTACTATCTTATCCATCACAGCAAGCTCGTTGCACGAAAAGCGCTACAGATTGCAAAAAGAATTGAAGACTTGAACCCTGATTTCAAATTCATCGAGGAAGCCTCTATGCTCCATGACATCGGCATCTTCATGACCCATGCGCCAAAGATAGGCTGCTACGGCTTTCATCCCTATATCTCACACGGCTATTTAGGAAGGGAGATTTTGGAAAAAGAAGGCCTTCCAAGACACGCTCTTGTCTGCGAAAGGCATGTGGGGATTGGATTAACAGTCCAAAACATTGAAAACAATAAGTTCCCTCTGCCCAAAAGAGAGATGCTGCCACTTAGTCTCGAAGAGAAAATAATCTGCTTTGCAGATAAATTTTATTCAAAAAAAGAACACAGCCTCACAAATGAAAAGAGTGTATCTGAAATAAGAGAGATTATCTCAAAATTCGGCAATGGTAAATTAAAACAATTTGATGAGTGGATCAATTTCTTTAAGGAAGACTGAGTGAAAAGGCTTATCTTCAAACACAGCTCATACGAAACGAGTTTAAAAAAAGTTTCCTTGCTGGCAAAAATATCTCCTTCAGTTGCCTTTTACCTTAAATTCCTGAGGATTATCTTTAGATCAAGCTCTGATGCAAAGCATTCAAGATACGGCAATGTAGAATGGGCTGAAAGCAGTCTGGATGTATTACATGCGCTGGAACATGCCGGGATCAAAATCGAAATAACAGGCGTTGATAATTTTAAAGGCCTCGACGGTCCGTGTGTATTCATTGCAAATCATATGAGCGCTCTTGAGACATTCATACTTCCTGCAATAATTCAGCCCTTCAAAGATGTAACCTTTGTAGTAAAGAAAAGTCTTGTGGATTACCCTGTTTTTAAGCATGTGATGCGCTCACGAGACCCTATTACTGTCGTCAGAGAAAATCCAAGAGATGATTTTAAGGCAGTTATAGAAGGCGGAGTCCAGAGATTAAAGGCAGGCAGGTCTATTGTCATTTTTCCGCAGACAACAAGGGTGGATAGTTTTGATCCAAAGACCTTTAATACTATCGGGATAAAACTCTCTCACAAGGCCAATGTCCCTATAGTGCCAATAGCTCTAAAGACAGATGCATGGGGCAATGGGGAATATCTAAAGGATTTTGGCAAAATAGACCCTTCTAAAAAAGTTTATTTCGCCTTTGGAGAGCCTTTGTGGATTAAAGACCGCGGCGTTGAGGAGCACAGCAAAGTCATAGAGTTTATCAGCAATAAGCTAAAAGAATGGGGAAATGAAGTATTGGAGTAATGGTAGTAAAATTTTTCCAATACTCCATTATTTTTTAGATAGCGCCCTTTCCACTGTCTTTATAGCGCAGAACTCTCCGCACATACTGCACACATCATTCATCGTTGGAGGAACCTGACCTCTCCACTCCCTTATCCTGTCAGGGTTAAAGCTAAGAGAAATCTGTCCTTCCCAATCAAGGTTTTTCCTATATTGCGCCATCTTTTTATCTTTCTCGATTGCGCTCGGAATGCCTTTTGCAATATCAGCCGCATGTGCTGCAATCTTTGATGCAATGACACCTTCTTTTACATCCTCGATATTTGGAAGCCTTATATGCTCAGCAGGAGTCACATAGCAGAGGAAGTCAGCGCCTGCTGCGCCTGCAATAGCTCCTCCTATTGCGGCAGTAATGTGGTCATAGCCCATTGCAATATCAGTAACCAGAGGCCCAAGCACATAAAACGGCGCGCCTTTGCAAATCTCCTTCTGCATTTTAATATTCAACTCCACCTGATTCAGCGGAACATGTCCTGGCCCTTCAATTATTGTCTGAACACCTTCTGCAATGGCAATATCCCTTAATTCACCAAGCGTTATCAACTCCTCAAGCTGGCTTCTATCTGTTGCATCAGCAAGGCAGCCTGGCCTGAATCCATCTCCAAGGCTTAATGTCAGATCATATTTCTTTGCAATCTCAATAAGCCTATCATATTGCTCATAAAGTGGATTCTCTTTATTGTTGTAAACCATCCATTCAAGGAGAAAAGCGCCACCGCGGCTTACAACATCAAGAATTCTCCTGTCTTGCCTTAGCCTCTCTATCGCCTTCTGTGTGATACCGCAATGGACTGTTACAAAATCAACCCCTTCTTTTGCATGTTCTTCAATAACATCAAAAATGTCATCAGCAGCCATTTTTGCAATATGTCCATGTTTTTCTACTGCCCTTACCACAGCTTCATAAATGGGCACTGTCCCGACAGCAACAGGTGATTTTTTTATAAGCGCATTTTTTAACCCTTTAATATCACCACCTGTCGATAAATCCATTACTGCATCGGCGCCATATTTGACAAGGACTTCTAATTTTTTCATCTCATCATCGTAAGATACTCTGTCCTTTGATGTGCCGATATTGGCATTTATCTTTGTTCTTAATCCCTTGCCAATTCCAAGAGGAGCGCTGTCATGCAGGTTGTTTTTTGTGATAACTGTAAATCCCTCAGCAATATCAGATGCAAGCCTTTCAGGAGATATGCATTCTGATAAAGCAACTTCCTTCATTTCATCTGTAATAATGCCCTTTTTTGCCTGTTCTATTCTTGTCATAATCTTTCTCCTGTGTTTCAACTATTTTCAGTATTTTTAGATATTTTTCTGCAGCTAATGCAACATCATCCTCACCTAAGATACCATTTATTAATGCAATACCATAAGCGCCTGCATTTATAACAGCTTTAGCATTATCAGGCTTTATTCCTCCGATTCCAAAAATAGGAATGACGACTCTTTCTGCAATTTTTTTCAATGAATCGATTCCAACAGGCTTGCCGTATTTGAGTTTTGAGGGCGTTGGATAAACAGGTCCAAATGTTATAAAATCAGCTCCTTCTTTCTCTGCTGTCAAAGCTTCGTCCTGATTATGGGTCGAAACGCCAATTAAAAATCGTGATGCGTGATGCGTGATGCGTGATGCATTAACGGCTTTTCTTACAGCATGTGCAGGCATGCTTGACTGTCCAAGATGCACGCCATCTGCATCAACACTCATTGCAACATCAAGCCTGTCATTAATAAAAAGCTTTGCCTCGTATCTCGCTGTTAGCTCTTTCATTTTATATGCCATGCCAAGCAATTCCCTTGTCGACAGATCTTTTTCTCTTAACTGAACAGCCTTCACACCTGCCTTAAGTGCATCTTCAATGGCAGTGAATAGTGAATAGTCGTTAGTGAATAGTTTTCTATCAGTTATTAAATAAAGCTCAAAGTCTATTTTCTTGCTCATCACTATTCACTATTAACTATTCACTGCCGTTATAGCATTCCTTCTATCGGACTGCTTGCAGTCGCATAAAGTTTTTTGGGTATTCGCCCTGCCTTATACGCTAATCTCCCTGCAATAACTGCATGCTTCATCGCCTCTGCCATGGCTATGGGATCTTTAGCCCCTGCAATAGCAGTGTTTATCAAAACAGCATCGCAGCCAAGCTCCATCGCAATAGTTGCATCCGAGGCAGTCCCAACACCTGCATCAACTATCACAGGCACCTTTGCTGCCTCAAGAATTATCTTTATGTTGTAGAGATTTCTTATTCCAAGCCCTGAACCTATAGGTGCGCCAAGTGGCATCACAGCCACAGCGCCCGCATCTTCGAGTCTTTTTGCCATTATCGGATCATCATTTGTATAAGGAAATACAATAAATCCTTCTTTTGCGAGTATCTCTGTTGCCTTTAGGAGTCCTATTACATCAGGAAATAATGTCCTTTCATCGCCAATAACCTCAAGCTTAATCATATCTGACACTCCTGCTTCCCTCGCAAGCCGTGAATATCTTAAAGCATCCTCAACCGTATAACAACCTGCAGTATTTGGAAGAATCTTGTATTTTTTAGGGTCTATGTAATCGAGAAGGTTTTCTATTTTTCTATCAGTAATATTGACCCTTCTTACTGCTACAGTAACAACATCGGCTCCTGATGTCTCTATAACCTTTGCTGTCTCAGTAAAATCCTTATATTTCCCTGTGCCTACCCAGAGCCTTGATTCAAACTCAATGCCTTTAATTACTAATTTGTCCTCCATCTTATCCTCCAATCTGAAATCTCAAATTTGAGATTTGAAATCTAAGATTCCTCCACCAACAAAATACACTATCTCAACGCTGTCCCCGTCTTTAAACCAGTAATTCCCAAACTCTGCCCTTTTAATAACCCTGAGATTTACCTCCACAGCCACCCTTTCAGGAATAATATCCAACTCCTTCAGCAATTGAAGAATGGTTTCACTCTGCGTCTCCCTGTCCTCTCCGTTTACTTTGAGCTTCATCTTAATATTTCCTAGAAAACCAAAAGCCTCTATCCCTGTAAGGAATAGAGGCTTATCCTTTCTCTATGTTCCCGTTCCCTACGTCGGAATTATCCGTATCAGGTTCGAGGGGTCTCCGCTGTCTTGCAGACTCTCAGGCATTTAGCCTCCCCCAGGGTTAATTAACTATAAAACAAGAAATTTGTAATTGTCAATCAGTCTTTGCCCGGGCTTTTTGAACTTTCACCTTTCTGCCCTTCATCATCATATCATCTACAGAGCGTATTACTCTGTCAGCAAGCTCTTCAGGAACCTCAACAAATGTGAACTTATCAAAAACATCTATCTTGCCAATCTTGCTGTAGGGGATGTTTGCCTCAAATGCAATGGATTTAACTAAATCAGGAACCTTTATTTTATCCTTTCTGCCGATAGTCATAAACAGCCTGACTATCCCTGCCTTTGGCGCTGCTGATTCATAAATCTCTTCAGATGCCTTTTCTTTTAATTCTCCATATGCTGCATAAAAAGCCGCTGCAGCTATGTCAGCAAAACTGAATTTTTCTGAAAATTCCCTGATTAATTCCATAAAGCCTGAATGCTTATTGCCTTGTATTATCTCCGAAATATCCTGAGTTATATTTTTTTCTCTCGCAATCACAACATCTTTAATCGATGGAAGTTTTTTTCTATCGATTACAGTCATGGCTGTCTTTTCTATCAAGCGCAGATGCCTGTATTCCCTCGGCGTAACAAAAGTTATAGCCATTCCTGATTTTCCTGCCCTTCCTGTCCTTCCTATCCTGTGGATATAGCTTTCAGGATTTTGAGGGATGCTGAAATTAAACACATGAGTCACATTCTGTATATCAAGTCCTCGTGCTGCTACATCAGTCGCCACAAGAATATCGAGCATTCCACCTTTAAACTTGTTCATGACTTCATCCCTTCTTGCCTGCGTATAATCGCCGTGAAGGGCGCCTGCGTTATAACCCATCTGAACAAGTTTATTGGAAACCTCATCAACATCCCGCTTTGTGTGGCAAAAAACAATTGCGAGCTGCGGGTCCTCAACATCAAAAAGCCTCGACAGTGCGCTTATCTTATCTTCTTCTCTGACCTCATAAAAGACCTGCTTGATTTTCGGTACAACTATATCTTTTGTATCAGCTTTGATTTTTTTGGGGCTTTTCATATATTTCTTTGCTATATTCATTATTGGCTGCGGCATGGTGGCTGAAAACAAAAGGGTCTGTCTGTCGGCAGACGTTGATTTAAGAATTGTTTCTATATCCTCAATAAATCCCATGTTAAGCATCTCATCTGCCTCATCAAGAACCATCATCTTTACATTAGAAAACGACAGCGTCTTTCTGTTCATATGATCTATAATGCGTCCTGGTGTGCCGACAATAACATCAACGCCCTTTTTCAATGCCTTTATCTGCCTTTCGATTGAAGTGCCGCCATAAACAGGCAATACATTGATCTTCTTATATTTCCCTATTTTATTAATCTCTTGCGCAACCTGAACTGCAAGCTCTCTTGTGGGCTCCATGATAACAGCAAAGGGATTATTGCCCTTCTGGCATTTCTCCAATATTGGAATGCCAAAGGCAGCAGTCTTGCCTGTTCCTGTCTGAGCCTGGCCTACTATATCCAGTTCTTCCAATATTATAGGTATTGCTGAAACCTGAATGGGTGTTGGTTCTTCAAAACCTGTTTCTGATATGGCTTTCATTATCTCTTTGCTAAGAAAAAAATCTTCGAATTTCATTTTCTATCCTCTCAATCTTGTATTCAAAAAACACTCGGGGATCCCTTAAAATCCTCCAGATAATTAAAAACAAAAATATTTTTAGTATATGCCTCTATGTTCTTTTATGTCAAACTAATCATTGGTTTTTCTGGTTCATCTCCGAAATAGTTGCAAATAAGCTGATAAAGTGTCATTCCCGCGAAAGCTTGTCCCTGCGTGTATTAAGCAGGGATTGGAGAAGAACCGTTTTTCTTATTTTTGTTTGACAAAGGATTTGATTTTCATATAACATGACTATTCATGTTAATTATTTAACGCCATATGTATTTTCAGGATATAATACTTAAATTACACGAATTCTGGGCTAAAAAGGGATGCGTATTGCTCCAGCCGTATGATATGGAAGTTGGAGCAGGCACATTTCATCCAGCTACATTTTTCAGGGTTTTAAGTCCAGAGCCATGGAAAGCAGCATATGTGGAGCCCTCCAGAAGACCAACTGACGGACGATACGCTGAAAACCCAAACAGACTTCAGCGCTACTATCAATATCAAGTTATACTGAAACCATCTCCCATCGAAAGTCAGGAGATGTATCAGGAAAGCCTTTCTGTTTTAGGAATTGATCCATTAAAGCATGATATTCGTTATGTGGAAGATGACTGGGAATCACCGACACTCGGCGCATGGGGACTTGGATGGGAGGTCTGGCTTGACAGCATGGAGATAACACAGTTTACATATTTTCAACAGGTTGGCGGCATTGACCTCAAACCTGTCTCGGTAGAGATAACATACGGTCTTGAAAGAATCGCTATGTATCTTCAGGAAATCGATAATGTATTTGACCTAATGTGGTGTAAGGGAATCAAATACGGAGAAATACACAAGCAGGAAGAGATAGAGTTTTCAAAGTTTAATTTTGATTATGCTGATATTGATTTGTTGATGTATCAATTTGACTCTTACGAGAATGAATCAAAAAAATTGAATGAACTTGGCTTAGTGCTTCCGTCTTATGAATATTGCCTTAAGTGCTCCCATACATTTAATCTTTTAGATGCAAGGGGCGTTCTTTCTGTAACAGAAAGAACAGGCTATATTGCAAAGGTGAGAGCGCTTGCAAAACTCTGTGCAGAGGCATTCTTAAAGCAGAGACAGGAGATGGGATTTCCGCTGCTGAAGCCAGTGACGAGTTAGAAAATGAATGAAGTTTTATTAGAAATAGGAACAGAAGAGATCCCTGCAAGATTTCTTCCAGATGCGACTGCAAAACTAAAAGAGAATGCAGAAAAAATATTTTCAGAATACAGGCTTTCCTTTCGATCCATAAAGACATATGCAACTCCAAGAAGAATAACCCTCTTTGCAGAAATAGATTTACTACAGAATGCTTCAGAAAGAGAAGTATGGGGTCCGCCTGTTAATGCAGCCTTTGACAGCAAGGGCAATCCGACTAAAGCTGCAGAAGCATTTGCCAGATCAAATGGCGTCGATATCGCTTCCCTTTTACGAAGAGAAAAAGGCAAGGGGACATATGTAGTGGCAGTTATTAAAGAAGAAGCGCAGCAAACAGATGAGATACTGCCTGTGATACTTCCAAAATTAATCCTTTCATTAAACTTTCCAAAATCAATGAGATGGGGCAATGGCAGCATTAGATTTGTCCGGCCCATACATTGGCTGTTTGCTATGTATAACAACAAAAAAGTCGAGTTTGAAATAGACGGCATTAAAAGCAACGCTACAACACGCGGGCATAGATTTCTTTCGCCAGCAACATTTGAGATAAAGAATTCTAAAACTTATATTAATCTCCTTAGAAATAATTTCGTCATACTCGACCCTGATGAGCGTAAAAAGCTGATACTGGATGGAGCTAACAAATCAGCATTATCAATAAATGCCTCTCTTGTAGAAGATGTTGAACTCTTAGATCATGTGGCATACCTTGTGGAATACCCTGTGCCTGTGCTCGGAACATTTCCATCGGAGTATCTTTCACTTCCACAAGAGTTATTAATAACAGTTATGAAGGGGCATCAAAAATATTTTGCCATGAAGGATGCAGAAGGCAGGCTTGCAAATTATTTTATAGTCATAACCAATACACACCAGGATAATGCCGAGACTATCAAAAGAGGCGCTGAAAAGGTAATAAAAGCGCGCTTTGAGGATGCTCGATTTTATTATGACAATGACAGAAAAACTTCACTGAAAGAGAGGCTTGAAGGGTTAAAAAAGGTTATTTATCATGATAGACTTGGAAGCCTCTACGACAAAAGCCTGCGCATAACTTCCATTGCTGATTTTATCGCAGAAAAATGCTTCCCTGAAAAAAAAGAAGATATAAATACAGCAGCATTAGTGTCAAAAACTGACCTTATATCTGGCATTGTGGGAGAGTTTCCTGAGCTTCAGGGAATAATAGGCAGCTATTATGCCTTAAATGATGGTTACAATGAAGAAGTCTCAAGGGCATTGGCAGAGCAGTATCTGCCAGCGCATTCAGGAGACAGAATTCCTGAAACAACTATAGGAGCGGTTTTAAGCCTGTCTGATAAGCTGGACAATATCGTATCCTTCTTCATGTTAGGTCTTACGCCAACAGGAACAGAAGATCCCTTTGCTCTAAGAAGACAGGCGCTTGGCATTATTTCTATCCTCATTAATAAAAGATACAATACAAGTCTCTCTGAATTACTTGAAAAAACATTACAGATCTTTGAAAATATTCCGGAGCTAAACTCGCTACTTGCTGCTCGTTACTCACTTCTATTGAATGATCTCATAAAATTCTTTGAGCAGAGAATAGAGCCTTTGTTCCAGTCGCACGACTATCCGCCCGATTCCATATCTGCTGTCATAAATTTTGTTAAAGACAGCCCTCTTTATACGATAAAAGAGAGGTTAGATGCCATAGAGAAATTTAAAAAAGATCCCGACTATGAGTCTTTCCTTCTTGCCATTAAAAGGGTCAATAATATAGCGCCGAAAATAGATATGCCGTCTGTAAATAGCGAGCTATTTTCTCAGGAAGAAGAAAGGATTCTTCACAAGGAAGTAATGAATATAACTTCTGAGATAATCTCACATATAGCAGAAAATAGATACTATGATGCAATTAAACTTTTATCGAGCCTCAAAGAATCGATAAACAGGTTCTTCGATAAAGTGCTTGTGATGGATAAAAATGAAGATATAAAAAAGAACCGGCTCTCATTGATAAAAAATATCCAGAAACTTGCACTACAGATCGTAGATTTTTCAAAGTTAAGCTAAACTCACATGTTAAACTGGTATCAATATGGTATAAAGGAAGCAATTCAAAAACTGCAGACCTCTGAGACTGGGCTGACAGATGAAGAGGTAAGACAGAGGCTCAAACAATACGGACATAATAAGCTCGCCGAAGAAGAAAAGATAAGCAGGCTCAAAATTCTCCTCCATCAATTCAAAAGTCCCTTGATTTATATCCTCATTATTGCTGCACTCGTGACTGGCTTTTTAGGCGAATTTATAGATATGGGAGTTATTGCAGTGGTGCTGGCACTCAACTCTATAATCGGATATTTTCAGGAATACAAGGCTGAAGAGAGCGTCAGAGCGCTAAAAAAGATGGTAGTGCAAAAGGCAAGGGTATTGAGGGACGGCAAGGAAAAGGAGATAAGCAGCGAGGAGCTTGTTCCGGGAGATATTGTTCTTCTTTCATCAGGAGCAAAGGTTCCTGCTGATTTAAGGCTATTTAAAGTAAATGAACTAAAGATAGATGAGTCTATACTTACAGGAGAATCAGTTACTGTAGAAAAGAACACACATGCCATCAAAGAGAAAAATCTTATACCAGGCGACCAGAAAAATATGGCATTCATGGGAACATCTGTTGTAACCGGAAGAGCGAAGGGCGTTGTGGTTGAGACAGGGGGAAAGACAATACTCGGGCAAATAGCAACAGAGGTAAAGAAGCTTTCTATAACAAGGACACCCCTTCAGCAAAAAATAGAGAAATTTGCAAAGCTTATAGGTCTCCTCGTCCTTTCAGGCGTATCAGTCATATTTATTGCTGGAATTATCTTAGGAATGAAGGCATCTGATATGTTTATTACTGCTGTGGCTGCATCTGTCGCAACCGTTCCTGAGGGGCTTCCTATAGTCGTTACAATAGCTATGGCAATAGGGATAAGCAGAATGGCAAGGAGAAATGCAATTATAAAAAGGCTTCCTGCTGTTGAGACGCTCGGAAGCACCACTGTTATAGGTTCTGATAAGACTGGCACCCTAACAAAGAACGAGATGACAGTGAAATTGATTTATGACGGACAAAATATTTATGAGGTAACAGGAAGCGGATATGAACCTGCTGGAGAAATACTTCATGAGGGGATGCCAATAAAGAGCAAAGACCGTAAGAATCTTGAGATTGTCATGCGCATAGGTCTTTTGTGCAATGAATCTGATATCTATCAAGAGAATGGAGAGTTTAAGGTTGACGGAGACCCTACCGAGGGATCATTGATCGTCTCTGCTATTAAGTCTGGACTGCATCCTGAAGAAGAAAAGAGACATTATCCACAGATAGGGATTGTCCCATTTGAGTCGCACAGGGGATATATGGCTACCCTCCATGGTCATGGCGATAAGAAGCTTATCTTTATAAAAGGAGCCCCAGAAAAGCTCTTAGAAATGTGCACTAGATGTTCGACAAAAGAAGAATTAAATATAAAGGAATTGCTTCATAAAGCACATCTCTTTGCAAAAGAAGGTATGAGGGTGCTTGCCATGGCATATAAAGAGGCGCCTAAAGAAATGGAAGAACTCACCCATTATGATATAGAGGGAGATCTCATTTTTGCAGGGCTTCAGGCTATGATAGACCCTCCGAGACCAGAGGCGATAGAGGCTATCAAAGGTTGTAAGAGCGCTGGAATAAGGGTTGTAATGATTACTGGAGACCACGCTGCAACAGCATCTGCTATTGCAAAAATGCTCGGCATTGCAATCAATGATACAAATGTATTGACAGGCAGAGAGATTGAAGAAATAACAGACGACGAATTATTTGAAAAGGTTAAGGACATTTCTGTCTTTGCGAGGGTTTCACCCCAGCATAAGTTAAAGGTTGTCCAGCAGCTTTTAAAGCACGGAGAGGTTGTGGCTGTAACAGGCGATGGGGTAAATGATGCGCCTGCTTTAAAGGCCGCACATATCGGTGTTGCTATGGGTAAAACCGGGACGGATGTGGCAAAGGAGTCCTCTGATATGGTTATAACCGATGATAATTTCGCAAGCATATTTAACGCAGTAGAAGAAGGAAGGATAGTTTTTGACAATATAAGAAAGGTCACTTTTTTTCTTATACCAACAGGTTTTGCTGCAGTGCTTTCTATTCTGTTTTCCATGTTCTTAGGCATTCCTATTCCCTACTTTCCTGCCCAACTTTTATGGATAAACCTCGTCACAAACGGACTTCAGCATATTGCACTTATCTTTGAGCCCGGAGAGAAGGGAATGATCAGGATGCCGCCGAGGGATCCAAAAGAAGGCATAATGTCTAAACTCCTGATAAAGCGGAGTATTGTGGTAGGACTGTTAATATCTATAGGCGTAATATATAATTTTGTTGATACTCTCGATAAAGGCTATTCTATTGAAAAGGCAAGGACTATAGCAGTCACCACAATGGTATTTTTTCAGTTCTTTCAGGCATGGAACTCACGCTCAGAGAGGGAGTCTATATTCAGAATAAGCCTCATAAGCAATCCGTTTCTTTTTTATACAATGGGAGCAGCATTCCTTGCCCAGCTTGCCTTTGTTTATGTTCCAGCGCTCCAATGGGTATTCAGGACAGAGCCGATTTTAATGAACGAATGGTTGCAGATACTGATGATCTCTGCTACGGTTATAATCGTGATTGAGATTGACAAGTGGATAAGAAGAAAAAAATAAGGTCGATTTGGCGAGATTAGATTACAGAGCGCATGACCAAACTTAAGTTAATATCACCAGATTATCTCTATGCACTACTTCATCGGAATACTTATAGCCCAATATTGTTTCTATCTCAGAGGTTTTTCTGCCTTTAATTTTTTCTATATCCTGCGATGAATAATTTACTATCCCCTTTGCAATGCGATTGTCATGGAAGTCCACAAAATAAACTGCATCTCCTGTATCAAATACACCTTCTACTTTCACAATGCCGGATGGAAGAAGACTCTTACCTGCCTTTAAGATGGCGCTGACAGCGCCTTCATCAATGATAAGGCTTCCTTTCGGTTTTATGGCATAGGCGATCCAGCCTTTTCGTGAAGATATTCTTTTGGTCTGCGGTTTGAATTCAGTGCCGTGATGAACCCCTTTTAACAGAGATATAATCAGTCCTTTCTTCCTGCCGCTTATAATATTAACCTTTATCCCATAAGATACAGCCTTTTTTGCTGCAAGTATCTTTGAATACATACCGCCCGTGCCAACCGCACTTCCAGCGCCTCCTGCCATTGATTCAAGATCAGAGGTGATTTCATCCACAAAAGGTATGACATCAGCATCAGGATTTTTTTTTGGATCCGACGGGTAAAGGCCATCAACATCAGAAAGTATAATAAGCCTTTCTGCATCAATGATCCCTGAGACAAGGGCAGCAAGCTGGTCATTGTCCCCGAACTTTATCTCATCTGTTGAAACTGTATCATTCTCATTGATAATGGGGATCACGCCGTAGGAAAGAAGCGTCATCAAGGTATTTTTTGCGTTCAGGTAGGTAAGCCTATAAGAAAATATCCCCCTCGTTAAGAGAATCTGTGCAACTTTATATCCAAATTCTCCAAAGCTCTTCTCATATGCCCACATAAGAGAAGACTGTCCTACCGCTGCTGCTGCCTGTTTTAGCCTTATTTCTTTTGGTTTTTCCTTTAGAGCAAGTTTTTTCATTCCAGCAGCAATAGCGCCAGAAGATACAATAACAACCTCATGTCCTTCCTTACATATTGCCGCCACATCACCTGCAAGGGCATGAACACGCCTCTGGTTTAACCCGCCCCTTTTGTCTGTCAGTATATTGCTCCCTATTTTAATAACTATCCTGCTCATAAAAAGATTTCCTCTTTCCTAAAAATGAAACACTGTTACATATAATTTTATCACTAATCTATATAAATATTTCCTGGTCTAACCCCTTTTTATGATTGTCGCAAGTAAAGATATAATTGCTCTTTATTTGAAATCTGTAATGTGCTTTTAATTCTGCGCTTTAGTGGATAAAGTGGATTAGGTTCGAATATTACAGCATTATTTTTTGCAAGTAAGGCTTCAATATTTGTTGACGGACGAATTATAAACTGATCTCTTAAATATTTTAACTGACGCAACCTTTCAATGACTCCGCTTTGATATTTAATTTGATTTAGGTATTCAATGATTTGTTTCTGAATTTCAATGAGGTTGTGCCGGCACTCGTTGAGTTGCAATTTTAACTGAATGATAATTCGGTTCAGTTCTTCGTCTAAAGCAGATTTGAAAAAGGTTTGTTCTTCTTCTGAAATTAACTTTTCGGTTTGGTCAATTAAAGCGTTAATGTCAATTCGTTTTCTATCAAGGTTTTCAAGTTTTGCTTTTTTTATTTTATAGTTCGGCTCATTCTTAAAAGTGTTGTCTATGTTTCTTTTCAAATCAACAACATTCCTGATAGTGCTTATTCCTATCTTCCTCAAAGCATTCTTAATGGCTCTCAGATAATTATATTTTCTGTTATCATTGTTCTCTTGCAAATAGTAAAGAATATTCTGTTTTACATTCTGAATATTTTCGTTGATGTATGATGTATTGATTTCTTCATTTATCTCCAACACCTGCTCAAAAAACTGCAAAAACTGGTCGTCAATTTCCAAGTATGTTCCGTTCTGTCTTATTACTGAATGGCTAATCAGATATTGAATTCTATCTTCATTAAAGTCAACCATTGCAAGAGCAAAATCATATTTATAAGAAAGTGATTTACGTTTCTCGAACATTTCTGCAAGAAGTTTATGCTCTCTGCTGAGAGTGGATAATAATTCCTTTATCGAAGTAAAAGTATTCATCTTTATTATGATGATACGATAATGCGGAGCGCACTAAGCGGTTAGGGCTGATTTATATAGTAGTCTCATCAAATTGAGTCGTGTTATTCACTCACCTTATTAAGTTAAAATCTTATCCTCTCTTTGATGCCTCAAGCACAGTTATTCCTACCAGCTCGTCGTCTTTGTATCTCAACAGAATTCCATCTTTCAACATTTCAGAGTCGCTTGCCCTTTGAGGTCTTTTAAAGCTGAGATAAAGGACATCAGCTTCCTTGTCATAATCTATCCACATCTTTGTTTCGGGCATTTTAATTATATGCGCTATAGCCTTTATTGCTTCGCTTACTGTTTCTCCTACTGTTACCGTTGCCATACCAGCACCTCTCTTTCAGGTTTTAATTTTGTCGTAAAATAAGCCGTTATAATAAAACCATCCGTTTCGCTGCCCTCTTTATATATTACAGCCAAAAACCTTTTTCCATCAAACTTTTTTAGAGCAATTAATGCTCCTTCATATCCCGACAAAATAAAATTCGGTTCTTCAACTGTTTGCAATACATCATCATAAAAACCTGCCATATCATCATGGTTTTCAACAATATGAAGCCATCTTTCAGGGGTCAATCGTATTGGTATTCGGTTTTTTGAAAGTACAATATCCATGTCATAAATTATTAATATCGGAAAGCTCTTTTACTTTTTTCGCCAAGTGCATTACTATTTCTTTTATCCCCTGTCCGGTTGCAGAAGATATGGGGAAAAAGGCCAGTCCTTTATCTTCGCAATAAGCTTTCAATTTGTTTAATCGTATTCCTTCACTGGCTATATCAAGTTTTGTTCCGGCAACTGCCATCGGCTTCTGCATAAGTTCAGGATTGTATAATACTAATTCCCTATTAATCTTTTCAAAGTCTTCAACAGGATCGGTGGGAAGCATATCTGAAATATCAACAAGATGCAAAAGCACGGATGTTCTTTCAACATGTCTCAGAAATTGAAAACCGAGGCCTGACCCTTTATAAGCGCCTTCAATAAGACCGGGAATATCCGCCACAACAAAACTCCTGAAATCCTCGTGCTTTACAACTCCCAGATTAGGCACAAGCGTTGTAAACGGATAATCAGCTATCTTGGGCCTTGCTGATGAAATGACAGATATTAAGGTCGATTTTCCCGCATTCGGCATACCTACAAGCCCGACATCTGCCAGTAATTTAAGCTCAAGAACGAGCCATTTTGCTTCACCCTCTTCGCCTGGCTGGGCAAATTTAGGTGCCTGCCTTGTAGGTGTTGCAAAATGTGCATTCCCAAGCCCTCCCCTACCGCCTTTCGCTACAATCACTTCTGCATCATATGAATCAAGGTCAGTAATAACAGCTTCTGTTTCAGCATCCTTAACAAGTGTGCCAATAGGCAAAGGGATTATCATGTCTTGTCCATCTCTGCCATGTTTATTGCTGCCCTTTCCATGCTCTCCGCGTTCAGCCTTATATTCCCTCGTATATCTAAAATCGAGTAGTGTATTTAATTCCTTCGTAGCCTTTATAATTACGCTGCCGCCTCTTCCGCCGTCTCCGCCGTCAGGGCCGCCTCTTGGAACATATTTTTCTCTTCGAAAGCTTACACAGCCCCTTCCGCCATCTCCTGCCTTTACATGAATTTTCGCATAATCAACAAATTTCATAAACAAAAAAGGCAGGCCAATTTGACCCGCCTTTTAAACCCTTTCTCTGTTTTATTTTCAGTTAAACATTAACTGCCGCAATCTGGACAGGATAGACGCTGATCTTCGTTCTTGTCTTATCCTTTCTCTCAAATGTGACAACCCCATCTATCAATGCAAACAATGTGTCGTCAGATCCCTTACCGACATTGCTGCCAGGATGAAACTTTGTGCCGCGCTGTCTTACAAGTATATTTCCTGCACGGACAACCTGCCCACCAAATCTTTTTACACCGAGTCTTTGTGATGCGCTGTCACGGCCATTTTTTGAGCTTCCAACACCTTTTTTATGCGCCATTTTTAATCTCCTATTATCTCTTTAATCTTCAAGGTTGTATACTGCTGCCTGTGCCCCCGAAGTTTCTTGCAGGCCTTCTTAGGCCTTGGCCCAAAAACAAGAATCTTTTTCATCTTGCCGGCCTCTACAATTTCAGCAGTTACCTTTGCGCCTTCAATATACGGCTTTCCGCAAATTATCTTATCATCTTTTGAAAGCATTAACACCTTATCTATCACTACTTCAGAATTAATATCTCCCTTGATCTTTTCAACGCAAACTCTCTCACCAGCAGAAACCCTTACCTGCTCTCCGCCTGTCTCTATGATTGCATACATAATTTTACCTCCGAATTGATTAGAATTATTATATAACCAGAATTTATGCAAAAAAGTCAATAACTTTGAGGGCACTCTAAAATAGACATAGAACTCCCCAAAATAATAAAACCCCTTCTGGTTTAATG
>JBBISP010000027.1:0-13081 GCA_037441185.1 Nitrospirota bacterium
AGGTCTCATAACATGGATAATTGGGATATACAAGATTTATTTTACGCACCATTGAATATTTAAGCAGTGATTAACTACGGCATCTAACCACCGCATGGTTCGAGACAGCGGGGAAAAATAGTTTGAAAATGTTAAAATTAAGCGGCAAAGGAGGTGTTTTATATGGGCGTTGCAACAGCAAAAAAGATTAATCCTGAAGACTATATCCTTTCGGTTCTTTCACCGGAAGAAAGGCTTGATGCTGCCTTTAAGGTGGCAAGAGAGGCGTTTAAAGATACAAAACTGACAATGAAAGATGTTGACAATGCAATTAAAACAGTAAGGAGAAAGGCTTACGAGAAAAAGAAATATATGAAGCTATTAGGAGGCATCTATGAAGGTTAAAGCAACTTTTGTCAAAGATGGTGACTGGTGGGTAGCATGGACTGATGATGTTCCCGGCGCTATGACGCAAGGCAAGACTATTGAGGAAGCAAGGGAAAACTTAATTGATGCAATTGCAGAAATGCAACAACCTGTGGACTTGTCTTTGCTGCCTGAGAGGTCAGTTGTTCTGGAAGAAATAGAAGTATGAAAAGAAAAGAACTTATCAGGCATCTTGAACATTGCGGTTGCGCACTTTTGCGTGAAGGGGCAAAACACAGCCGTTATATAAATCTTGCCGATAACTCAAAATCAACCACTATCCCGCGCCATAACAAGATTGCCGATTTACTTGCCTTCAAGATTTGCAGACAGCTTGGCATCCCAGCTCCGAAATAATGATTCTTGCCCTCTCTGCCCAAAAACAAATCGTCGCGCAGATTGAGGAAGAGCAAAAGCTCGTCAAGGCGAATAAAAAGCTGATTGAGATTTTTGAAGATAAGATAAAGGCTAAGATTGCAGAGGTATGGGGAGAATGGGGCAAACCATTGACGACCGAGTTTCCCCCAAATACCTATCAAGCCATGATATAATAAACATCGGAACTTATGACTGCAAAGCTTGAAAAAGGCATTTTTATATCCCTCGAAGGCATAGAGGGCACAGGAAAGACCACGCAGGCAAAACTGCTGGCAGAGCGCCTTATTGAGAAAGGCTATAAGGTGATACTGACTCAGGAGCCCGGAGGAACTGTTATCGGCAACAGGATCCGTGAAATACTCCTTCATGTGGATCATATGGAAATATCTTACATGACAGAACTTCTTTTGTATAATGCGGCGAGAGCGCAGCATCTTTCAGAGAAGATACTCCCTGCATTGAATGAAGGAAGGGTAGTGATTACCGACAGGTTTACAGATTCCACTGTTGCTTATCAGGGCTACGGGCGTGGTATAGACATACAGCTTATAATGTCCATTAATGGTATAGCAACAGGAGGGGTTAAACCTGATATTACAATACTTTTTGACCTTGATGTAGAAACAGGCCTGAAGAGAAATAAAGGGATAAACAAGGTTGACAGGCTTGAGCTTGAGGATATCGAGTTCCATAAGAAAGTTCGTGAAGGGTATCTTCAGATTGCAAGCAGAGAGCCTGACAGGATTAAAATTGTGGACGCATCACTGCCTTTGGAAATAGTTGCGCAAAAGGTTTGGGAGATTATGAAATGGCGCTTAAAGATATAATCGGCCAAAACAAGGCAATGAGGATACTTTTCGGGACATTGAGAAGAAACAGTGTGCCGTCGTCAATTCTGTTTAGCGGCGACTCCGGCATAGGCAAAAGGACGGCTGCCCTTAATTATGCAAAAGCCATAAACTGCTTGCAGCCAGTAAATTTTGACTGCTGCGATAAATGCATTTCTTGCAAAAAGATAGACCACTATAATCATCCAGATGTCCTGATTATTACGCTTCAAAATATGGAGGACAAGCTCGATCTAAAAAAAAGAGAAACAAGGAACAGTAGTAGATACGAGATTCCAATAGAAGCTGTAAGAAAAATTGAAGAAATGCTGTCATTTAAACCCAGCGAAGGCAAGAAAAAAATTGTAGTAATTGACGATGCTGATACAATGAATGATCATGCTGCTAATGCGTTTTTAAAAACCCTTGAAGAGCCTCCTTCTGACAGCATTTTGCTGCTCATATCGCCAAATCCAGATGCGCTTCCTGCCACTATAAGGTCGAGGTGCATCAATGTGCGTTTTTACCCGTTATCGTTGAAGCAATGCAGAGAGGTGGTTTCTAAAAGTATAGACGCTGAGAATATGCATTCTTTGCTCAATCTATCTATGGGCAGGCCGGGTCTTGTTTTGTCCGAGGATTTTATAAAACAAAAGGAACGTTTTATAAAGCTCCTCGACAACATGCTCAGCGGAACAGCCAGCGATGCATGGGCTGATAAAGGAGAAATTAAATCATGGCTCGATATGGCCATTATCCTTTTGAGGGATATAGCAATAATTTCAGAGTTCGGAGTTCAGAGTTCGGAATTATTGGTATATTCTGAAGTCGTTTCTGCAAGCCCAAAACTCAAAACTCAAAACTCAAAACTCAAAACCATAATAGATTCGTATCAGGATATGCAGCAGGTAAGTGGGCTGCTTGATTTTAATCTCAACAAATCAATAACATGGAATTATGTGGCAAGCATTATGAAGTCAATAGGCAATGGGCAATAAGCGAGAGATCAGAAAAGTTTTTCTATTAAGCCTGTCTTTTGTGGAGGTATAAATGCCGGATGTTGTAGGCGTAAGGTTTAAGGCTTGCGGGAAAATATACGACTTTGACGCAAGCGGAATAGATTTAAAAGAAGGAGATTCTGTGGTTGTGGAGTCTGACTTTGGGATTAGTATAGGCAAGGTAATAAGGGCAAGGCGTTTTATAGAATCTCCAAGAAGGGAATTGAAAAAAATCATGCGGATTGTTACTGAAGAGGATGCCAAGACGCTGGAAGATAACAAAGGCATTGAAAAAGAAGCGCTGGATTTCTGCATTGAAAGAGTGAGAGCTCGAGGGCTGGAAATGAAGCTCGTGAGCGCAGAGACAATCCTCGATAAGAAGCGGATAATTTTCTATTTCACTGCAGACGGCAGGGTAGACTTCAGGGAATTGGTAAAAGATCTTGCTGCAAAATTTAAGACAAGGATTGAGATGAGGCAAATAGGCGTAAGAGATGAGGCAAAACTTATAGGCGGGATTGGCATTTGCGGCAGGGAGTTGTGCTGCAGAACATTCTTGACCTCTTTTGAACCTGTTTCTATAAAGATGGCGAAAAAACAAGAACTCACCCTTAATGTCAGTAAGCTTTCTGGATTTTGCAGCAGACTTATGTGCTGCCTTAGATACGAATATAGCGGAGACACTAAAGGCATTACAGTAGATGATGAAATTCCTGCAGATGAAGACATCTCAGGTGAAAAGGGAACTGGCGGGATTTTATCTGTATTGGCAAAGCTTGAAAAAGACAGCAGCATAAGCAATGAAACAATTGAAGATTTGGAAGAAAAAGAAATAGTTGAACTAAGAAAAGAAAAAAAACTTGAAACAAGAGAAGACACAGATGTTAGCAGAGCCAAATACAGAAGGAGGCGCTTTAGAAGATGACCCGATTCTATGTTACCACGCCAATTTATTATGTAAACGACATACCGCATATCGGACATGCTTACACAACCATTGCGGCAGATATTCTTGCAAGACACAATCGTCTTAAAGGCAATAAAGTCTTTTTTTTGACAGGAACAGACGAGCATGGACAAAAGGTTGAAAAGGCTGCAAAAAAAAGGGGTAGGACGCCAAAAGAACATGCAGACAGCATGGTTGACAACTTCAAGAATCTCTGGGAAAAACTTAATATATCTCATGACGCCTTCATACGCACTACTGACATTGAACATATTGAAACTGTTCAAGGGCTTCTGCAAAAGCTTTTTGACAGAGGTGAAATAGAAAAGAGGAGCTATGCTGGCTGGTATTGCGTGCCTGATGAAAGATTCTGGACAGAGAAGGATTTAATAGAAGAGAACTGCCCAGACTGCGGAAGACCTGTTGAACAGATACAAGAAGAGAACTATTTCTTTCTCATGTCAAAATATCAGGAGCGATTAATAAGGCATATAGAAGAAAATTCTGCCTATATACTTCCTGAAACCCGCAAAAACGAGGTTATCGGTTTTTTAAAGAACAACACACTTGGCGACCTCTGCATTTCAAGACCTAAACAGAGGCTTACATGGGGCATTCCTCTTCCATTTGACGATAACTTTGTTACATATGTATGGTTTGATGCTTTAGTGAATTACTATTCTGCAACACGGTATCTTGCGCCATCGGTTCACGGTTCACGGTTCACGATTCACGGACAAGACTGGTGGCCTGCAAACCATCACATCATAGGCAAAGATATACTTACCACTCATGCTGTCTATTGGTCTACAATGCTTATGGCATTAGCTCTTCCTCTACCTGAAAATGTATTTGCTCACGGCTGGTGGACAGTTGACGGCAAGAAAATGTCCAAATCCATTGGAAATGTTGTTGACCCAAATGCAATGGTTGATAAATATAGCATTGACGCATTTCGTTATTTTCTTTTCAGGGAAGTGCCGTTCGGACTCGATGGCGACTTTTCAGAAGATGCCCTAATAAGGCGTATAAATACTGATCTTGCAAATGATCTCGGCAATCTCTTAAGCAGGTTCCTTACGATGGCAGAAAAGTATTTTGAGGGAAGGATTGAGATTAGCGATGCTTCAGGCGATTTTACTCAGGAGTGTGTAAAGGCAAGCGCAAATATTCATAGGGAAGACTATTGGCTGCATCTCCAATTCAACTTGATACTTGAAAACATATGGAGTATTGTTGGAATCGCAAACAACCATATTGCACAAAAAGAGCCGTGGAAGTTAGCAAAGAGCAATCCTGACGAACTTAAAGCTGTAATGTTTAATATCTGGAACGCATTAAGATTTACGGCTCTTTCTATATATCCATTTATGCCGGAAACAGCAGAAAAGATGTGGAAGCAGCTTGGTCTTAAATCATTAAAAGAGGAAGCTGTATTTCAGTGGGAATGGAAGCCGTTTTATGAAATAAGGGTCTCAAAAGGTGCGCAGCTTTTCCCGAGGATCGAGAAAAAAGAAGAAAAGAAGGAGAAACCTAAGATGATAGAGGGAATTAAGGAATTAATAAGCATAGAGGATTTTGCGAAGGTTGAATTGAAAGTAGGCAGGATTATAAGTGCTGAAAAGGTCGAAAAATCTGATAAACTAATTAAGCTTAAGGTCGATATAGGAGAGGAAAGGCAGATTGTCGCAGGCATTGCAAAGGCTTATACGCCTGATGACCTTATTGGTAAAAAGATCGCTGTGGTTGCAAACCTCAAACCTGCAAAACTCATGGGCATTGAGTCGCACGGAATGCTTCTTGCTGCAACTGATGAAGAAGGAAGGCTCTCTGTTCTTACCCTCGATAGGGAAGTGAAGCAGGGAGCGAGGGTGAAGTAGGGGCTTAATGTTTGTTATTGATGATATAATATGGTTGGATACGATAGTTGAAAAACTTGCATGGAAGCATAATATTTTGACCGTAGAGGTGGAGGAAGTTTTGAGCGGAAAGTGCAGGATTTTCAAAAAGGAAGCAGGTAAAGTCGAGGGCGAGCATTTATATAATGCTATTGGAAGAACAAAAGGAGGAAGGTATTTGTCGGTTTTCTTTATTAGAAAGCTGAACAATAGAGCCTTGATAGTTACTGCACGGGATATGACCAAAAGCGAGAGGAGAAGATATGAAGCAAAGTAAGAAGATAAAGGATATGACTATATACGAGGCGTCAGATTTTTGGGACGAACATGAGTTCGGCGAGTTTGAGGATATAGAAGAAGTAAAAGATATGCGCTTTGCTCTCAAAAAGAGGAAATATATAGGTATTGATATGAGTCTGTACGCTAAGATTAAAAGTAAGGCCAAAAGGCTTCATAAAAATGAAGATATCCTCATCAACGAATGGCTGGCCGAAAAGGTGAAGGCGTAGTCTATAGAATTATGCCATAAGAGAGGAGTAAAACTATGCGCGTAATAGATATTCCGCAAATTGAGAAATTAAGCATACCTGAAAAAATTCTTCTGGTCGAAGATCTGTGGGATAATATATCTTCTGAAGAATCAGCCATTCCCGTCCCGCAGAGCCACATGACAGAATTGGATAGAAGGCTGGCAAAACATAAATCTATGCCCGGAGAACTTCTATCTCTTGATGATCTTCAAAAAAGAATAGAATCAAGAAAATGATTTATACCATTCGGTTTCTTCCTGGACAAAAAAGGGACAGCGACCATTAATAAAGAAAGGTTCTATGAGAATTCAGAATGATGGGAAACTGCCCCGCATCCCCATGATCTGTTGCGTTGAGGCAGCGCGTAGTGCCGTCATTATGCTAAAATTAAAATAAAATACATAAAGAAAGAAAAGAGGTGATTTTATGACAACTAAAACAAAGGACTTAATTTCAATGGTTGAGTCTTTACCTGTAGATATAAAAACGACCCTCGTTGAAAAGATTCTTAACAGCCTGCATCCATCGCAAAAAGAAATAGATGCACTATGGGCAAAAGAAGCTGAAAAGCGAGTCAAGGAAATTAAAAGCGGAAAAGTTAAAACCATTCCCGGCGATAAGGTCTTTAAGGAAATTCGAGAAAGATTCCATAGATGAAATACTCTTTCCATCCCGAAGCAAAGAGTGAATTTTTTGAAGCAATCAATTATTTCACGCTACCCGATTCCATAACACGCATAAGCAGCTTAAAGACTTATAAATTGTCTGCAGTCTAATGATAAGCCCTATGGGTGTAAAAGCCCCCAAAATGTTATTATATACTCCTTCATTGAAAACAATTGGAGAGGGGCAATGCCTGAGCAGAAAGTAAAAGACTGGCCTGAGAATGAAAGGCCGAGGGAGAGGCTTATTAAATATGGCGCTGAGAGCCTTTCCGATTCACAGCTTATTGCAATCATTCTAAGGACAGGCAGCGAAGAAAAAGGAGTCATGGGTCTTTCAATGGCGCTCCTCGATGCCTTTAAAACATTGAGGAGCATAGATTCTGCATCAATATCAGAGCTTTCCTCTATGAAAGGCCTTGGTATTGCAAAGATTGCCCAGATCAAGGCAGCATTTGAACTTGGAAAGAGATTAATGAGCGAATCATCTGACGGCAAACCTATATTTTCCTCAAGCCACTCAATATATTCATATTTTGCGCCCAGATTTAAAAACCTCAAGAAGGAATTTTTTATAGGTGTTCTTCTCGATGCAAAGAACAAGCTTATAAGGGAGTGCAAGGTTTCTGAAGGAACTCTCACAAATTCCCTCATTCATCCGAGAGAGGCATTTAAAGAAGCTGTCAAAGAATCAGCAGCATCTGTCATATTTGTCCATAACCATCCCAGCGGCGACCCTTCACCGAGCAAAGATGATGTTTCAATTACGGAAAGGCTAAGGGATGCTGGAAACCTTCTCGGCATCAATGTCCTCGACCATGTGATTATAGGTGATGGGAAATATGTGAGCCTCAAAGAGAAGGGCTTGTTGTGATAAAATAGCTCATATTAATTTAATTAAGGAGGTTAATCATGCCAGTATATGATTACAAATGCGGAAAATGTGGAGAGACCTTTTCGTTAATTATGAGTATTAAGGAGAAAGAGACTAAGAAGGTGAAATGCCCCAAATGTAAGAGCGTGAAAGTTAAGCCTGTGTATTCGGGATTTTTTGCCGTGACTTCTAAAAAATCATAAGCTAAATAAAGCAGGAGGATGTGATGATTAAAAGGGCGCTTATCAGTGTTTCTGATAAGAGAGGCGTTGTTGATTTTGCAAAGGAACTATCTGCAATAGGAGTCGAGATTCTTTCAACAGGTGGCACTGCAAAGGCGCTCCGTGATGCAGACATTGCAGTTATAGATGTTTCCGATTACACAGGATTTCCTGAGATGCTTGACGGAAGGCTTAAGACGCTCCATCCGAAGATACACGGCGGTCTTTTAGCAAGGCGCAGCCATACAAAGGATATGGACGATATACAGAAGCATGACATTAAGCCGATAGACATGGTCGTTGTTAACCTTTACCCATTTGAAGAGACTGTCTCCAAGCCTAATGTCACCTTTGAAGATGCTATCGAAAATATAGATATTGGAGGCCCGACAATGCTCAGGGCAGCTTCAAAGAATTTTCAGGATGTGGCCGTTGTTGTTGACCCTGATGATTATTCAAAGATAATAGAAGAAATGAGGTCTTCAAAAAACAATCTGACTAAAGATACAAAACTTAATCTCGCAAAAAAAGTCTTTGCCCATACAGCAAGATACGACACGCTCATTGCAGATTACTTAACAAGTGTAACAGAAAATGAATCATCTTTCCCTGAATATTTCACAACTTCACTAAAAAGGGTTTCTGTTTTAAGATACGGTGAAAATCCACAGCAAAAGGCTGCAATATACAAAGAGAGGACAACAGGTCTCTCGCTTCCTGATGCAAAGGTGCTTCAGGGCAAGGAGATGTCTTTCAATAATTATCTTGACGCACATTCAGCGCTCATGCTTGCCCTTGAGTTTGATAAAAAGGCATGCGCAATCATAAAGCACAACAATCCATGCGGCGCTGCTCTGGGCAATACTGCTGCTGAGGCATACAAAAAGGCAGAAAAGGCAGACCCTATTTCTGCATTCGGCGGAGTTGTTGCATTTAACACAGAGGTTGACGCTGCTGCTGCAAAGGAGATGACAGAGATATTTCTTGAAGTGGTTATTGCGCCTTCATTTACAAAAGACGCCCTCGAAATGTTCTCTAAAAAGCCGAATATAAGACTCCTCGAACTTGCAGATATGCTTGAAAAGAAAAAGGCTGCTTCATGGGATATAAAGCGCATTGCAGGAGGCATGCTCCTTCAGGAATGGGATTATTCTAATGAGGATATCATGACAATGAAGGCTGTTACAAAGCGGCAGCCCACAAGGGATGAGATTGAGGCGCTCTCATTTGCATGGAAGGTCTGCAAGCATGTCAAGTCAAATGCCGTTGTCTATGCATTCAAGGACAGGACAGCGGGCATAGGCATAGGCCAGACAAAGAGGGTTTATTCTGCAAGGATTGGCGCAATGAATGCAACAGAGCCTATTAAGGGTTCTGTTGCAGCCTCTGATGGATTCTTTCCCTTCAGGGACGGTATAGATGTGCTCCATGAAATGGGCGTTACGGCCATTGTTCAGCCAGGAGGCTCTGTCAAGGACTCTGAGGTTATTCAGGCAGCAGACGAGCACGGCATGGCAATGATATTTACAGGAACAAGGCATTTCAGGCACTAATTAACTAAATTGGAGGATAAATGAAGATTCTCGTTATAGGCGGAGGCGGAAGAGAGCATGCAATTGTATGGAAGCTGTCTCAGTCTCGATATGTGGATAAAATTTACTGTGTGCAAGGCAATGCAGGAATAGCTGATATTGCAGAGTGCATTGACATTGATTTATCGGACTTTGATGCATTGCTTGACTTTGTAAAATATGAATGGGTTGATCTTACTATAGTTGGACCAGAGGCGCCCCTATCAAGAGGCATTGTTGATTTTTTTGAAAGAGAGGAAAGAAGGATAATAGGTCCTACAAAAACAGCAGCGCAGCTTGAATCGAGCAAGGTTTTTTCAAAGGAATTTATGAAGAGACATCGTATTCCAACTGCTGAATATAAGGTATTTACATCATATCTTCATGCAGAAGACTATGTCAGAATGAAGGGCGCCCCAATCGTTATAAAGGCAGACGGGCTTGCAGCAGGCAAGGGCGTTATTGTTGCATCAACGGTTGATGAGGCAATAGATGCACTGAGGCTTATTATGAAAGACAGGGCATTCGGCGATGCTGGGAATAAAGTAATTGTTGAGGAGTGTCTTCAAGGAGAAGAGGCATCCTTTATGGCATTTACAGATGGAAAGACCATTGTGCCGATGGTAAGCTCTCAGGATCATAAGAGGGTATTTGATAATGATGAAGGCCCAAATACAGGCGGAATGGGCGCATACAGCCCTGCTCCTGTTGTTACAGAGGAACTGCAACGCATTGTTATGGAAAAGGTAATGAATCCTACTATATATGGGCTTAAATCTGAGGGTATAAAGTACAAAGGCATTTTATATGCTGGGCTGATGATCAGCAATGGCAAGCCATCTGTCCTTGAATTCAATTGCAGGCTTGGAGACCCCGAAGCACAGCCTATATTGTCGAGACTTGATACAGATCTCATGGATATTTCTATGGCAATAGCAGATGAGAGGCTTTCTGATATTGATATCAAATGGAAGGATGAGGCTGCTGTGTGCGTTGTTTTAGCATCAAAGGGCTATCCAGGAAAGTATGAGAATGGAAAGGTTATTTTTGGGCTTGATGATGCAAAAAAAATGAAAGATGTTGTTGTATTTCATGCTGGCACTGCTTTCAATAATAATGAAATAGTTACCAATGGTGGAAGGGTATTGGGAGTTACTGCACTGGGTCAGAACATAAAGGCTGCAAAGGATAGGGCATATGAAGCGATAAAAAAAATACATTTTGAAGGAATGCACTGCAGAAGAGATATTGCTGATAAGGCATTAAAAAAACAATGAAGGTTCATTTAGATTGTTTCCCATGTTTTTTGAAGCAGACATTGATTGCTGTGAGGCTCGGCACAAAGGATGAGCGACTGCAAGCAGATGTGATTAAGGCCGTTCTTGATGAGATCAGGGCAACTGATATGTCGCAGCCGCCGGCCTATTCAACCACATTTTTGCATAGAAAAATAAGACAGCTTCTCGGCAAAGACCCCTTTAAAGATATAAAATCAGAATACAATCAGATAGCGCTTAGCCTTTATCCCGAGCTAAAAAAAATGGTGGACAACAGTCATGACCCTCTCTGGACAGCAGTTAGGCTTGCCATCGCAGGCAATGTAATAGATTTCGGCATATTCACATCGGTAGATATTATCGGGACCATTGAAAAAGCGCTGCATAATCCACTAACCATTGATGAATACAAGTCATTTAAAGATAAAGTGGACAATAATTCCGATGTCCTCTATCTGCTTGATAATGCTGGCGAGATATTATTTGACAGGATTCTTATTGAGATATTAAATGGCATGGGCAAAAATGTCATGGCTGTTGTGAAAGGCAAGCCTGTATTAAATGACTCTACTATTGAAGATGCCAAGGAGGTTGGGCTTATAGATGCCTGTGAAGTGATTAACAATGGCTCTGATTGCATAGGCACAATATTAGAAATGACATCCCCTGAATTTAATAAAGCATTTAACAGCGCAAGCCTTATTATCAGCAAGGGACAGGGAAATTTTGAAACCATCTGGAATTCTGCAAATGTCCGTGATAAAGATGTTTTTTTCCTTTTCCAGTCAAAATGCGATGTAGTTTCTAAAGAACTCGGGCTATCCAAAGGGTCGATGCTCTTAATGGCTCAATAAATGAAATGGTCGCTTTACCCCGTTAGATAGTAAACATCTAACGAGGTTTACTTATTATTAAAAAAAAGATTAAAATATTTTTAAAACTTAATAAGGAGGAAAAAAATGCGCAGAGTTATTTACTTTTTAATTACTAACATCGCTATACTTATAATCTTAAGCACTGCGATGAGAGTTTTAGGTGTAGAGCCTTATCTTACAGCATACGGGCTTAATTATCAATCACTACTCATATTTGCAGCCGTTTTCGGCATGGGCGGCTCTTTTATAAGCCTTGCTTTATCCAAATGGACAGCAAAAAGACTCACAGCCGCTCAGGTAATAAAAGAGCCTGCAAATGAAACAGAAAGGTGGCTTGTAAGAACCGTATCTGAACTGGCAACAAAATCAAATATAGGAATGCCAGAGGTTGCTATTTATCCATCAGATGATATGAATGCCTTTGCAACCGGCATGAGCAGGAACAAGGCGCTTGTTGCAGTATCAGTAGGACTTCTCAGAAGAATGGACAGGGAAAAAGTAAAGGCTGTCCTTGCCCATGAAGTGGCCCACGCTGCTAATGGTGATATGATTACGCTTGCTTTGATTCAGGGTGTGGTAAACACATTTGTGCTTTTCCTTTCTCGCGTTGTAGGACATACTGTTGACAGGGTCGTATTTAAAAATGAAAGGGGGCATGGTCCTGCCTTCTGGATTACAACGATTATTGCTGAGATTGTTCTTGCAATATTGGCATCTATTGTTGTCTTTTATTTCTCAAGAAAGCGCGAATACAGGGCAGACAGCGGAGCTGCATCTCTGATTGGGAAAAAGCCGATGATAGGAGCGCTTGAGGCATTAAAGGCGTCCATACGCCAGCCGCACCTGCCTGATAAGATGGCTGCTTTTGGCATATCAGGCGCTAAAAGGAGCGGTCTGGCAGCGCTATTTGCAACACATCCAAACCTTGATGATAGGATTGCATCCCTTGAGTCATCGAATTATCCTGATTATAAATAAGGAGAGTATTTAGTTGGGAAGGCTGTCCAAATATTTTTTCAAGGGGCTTATATTTATAGTGCCCATTACAGTAACAATCTATGTCTTTTACCTGATATTTACTAAGATAGACAAATTTCTGGGATTGCCAGTACCAGGGGTGGGCGTTCTTATTACCATTTTATTTATAACGATTATAGGATTTTTGGCCTCTAATATTGTCACTCACAGACTGTTGAATATTATAGACAAGATATTTAATAAGATGCCGATTGCAAGGCTGCTGTATTCATCTATAAAGGATTTTCTTGAGGCCTTCGTTGGAGACAAGAAAAGCTTTGAAAGGCCTGTATTTGTAACCCTAATGCCTGACAGTAATGTTAAAGTTGCCGGGTTTCTTACAAAGGATAATCTTGATTCATTGGGTATGGATGATGATGTTGCTGTTTATCTGCCTCAGTCTTATAATTTTGCTGGAAATCTAATCGTTGTTCCCAAAAGGCAGGTAACACCAATAAATGCGAGCAGCAGCGATGTAATGGCCTTTATAGTGTCAGGCGGCGTTATTAAAATATATAAAAAATAACAATGCTTGCATCAACAAAACTTAGTCTTGAGCGAAAACCAGCAGCATAAAATAGGACATTTCTAATTTGGCTTGA
>JBBISP010000027.1:13181-24635 GCA_037441185.1 Nitrospirota bacterium
TTAATCCCACTTGCTAAATAAGAGTATTTTTGTTATAGTTCTTTGTTTATGAATTACCCTAATAATTACATAGCTGTTATAGGTTCAGGGAGCTGGGGAACTACCCTCGCCAATCTTCTTGCAGAAAAGGGCTACGATGTTACTCTATGGGCATATGAAAAAGATTTGGCAGAGCAGATAAACAAAGAAAGAACAAACTCAATATATCTGCCAGATGTTGTTTTATCAAATAATATAAAAGCTACCAATGACATTGCAGAGGCCGTATCAAACTCCCGATATATACTGAATGTTGTTCCAACTCAGCATATAAGGTCAATATTTAATCAAGTCAAATCATATATGAGAGAAGAATCCATGATAATAAATGCCTCAAAAGGAATCGAGATATATACATTGCTGACTCCGTCTATGATACTAAAGGAAATCCTGAACAAGCCGGTATCTGTCATATCTGGACCAAGCTTTGCAAAAGAGGTTTCTCAAAAGCTTCCCACAGCCGCAACCCTCGCTTCAGAGGACAAAAAAACATCTATGCTCCTGCAAGAGGTGTTCAATACAGATTATTTCAGGGTTTACACCCATGATGATATAGTTGGAGTTGAAATTGGCGGCGCATTAAAAAATGTTATAGCAATCGCATCAGGAATTTGCGACGGACTTAAACTCGGATATAACTCAAGGGCAGCGCTTATCACAAGAGGACTTTCAGAGATGACAAAACTGGGCATCATCATGAACGCACAGAAAAAAACATTTTCAGGATTAAGCGGAATCGGAGATCTTGTATTAACATGCACAGCGCCGCTGTCAAGAAATTATACCATAGGCTATAAACTCGGACAGGGACAGAAACTATCAGAAATTATAGGTCAGTCAAGGTCTGTTGTCGAAGGAGTAACAACAACAAAATCTGCATATGCTCTCTCAAAAAAATACAATATAGAAATGCCGATAACAGAACAGATATATCTCACTCTTTACAAGGAAAAATCTCCCGAAGAAACAGTAAAAGACCTTATGAACCGCACTCTTAAATCAGAATTCAATGGATGCTAAAAAAATAGAATCACTGCTGACAGATATAAAAACAGGCAAGACATCCGTAAAAGAGGCGTTGGCTGCTATCAAACACCTTCCTTATGAAGATATAAGTTTTGCAAAAGTCGACCATCACAGAAACCTGAGAAACGGTATTCCAGAGGTAATATTTGCCCAAAACAAAAAAACCGATGATATTGTAAAAATAGCTCGTTTGATGCTAAAAAAAAGCGGAAGATTCATGATTACGAGGGGATCCGAAGAAGTTTATAAGGCATTAAAATTAACAAAGGCGAAATTCTATCCTTATTCAGGAATCATATCTTATGGAGAAACATCACCAAAGGCTGGGCATATACTTATATTGTCTGCTGGGACATCCGATATTCCTGTTGCCGAAGAAGCAGAACTTACAGCAGCTTTTCTCGGAAGCTATACAGAAAGGGTATATGATGTGGGCGTTGCTGGCATCCATAGATTATTCAATCACCTGGAGCTAATAAAAAAGACAAGGGTTCTGATAGTTGTTGCGGGCATGGAGGGCGCTTTGCCATCTGTCGTTGGCGGGTTAACAGACAAGCCTGTTGTTGCAGTGCCAACATCTGTTGGTTATGGCGCAAACATAGGAGGACTAACTGCCCTTTTTGCAATGCTCAATTCATGCGTCCCCGGAATGGCTGTAGTAAATATAGATAATGGTTTCGGCGCAGGATGTCTCGCTCATAAAATAAATATGATAGGACTGAAAAAGTGATAAATAATTAAAACTCCATCATCATTACAACCGCATCCTCTACTGGATTTGTGTAATAGCTTTTCCTTATGCCAACCATATTAAATCCAAATTTCTCATACATTTTTCTGGCAATATGATTGGATGTCCTCACATCAAGATAAAAGAATTTGCAGTCATACTGCCTTAACTTTACAATAGCCTCATTCAACAGTATAGTAGCAATACCACGACTTCTGTAGTCAGGATGGACAGCTAAATTGAGAAGATGGCATTCATCAGCTATATGCTTTACACAGATATATCCGATAACAATGTCATTAAATTCTGCGACCCTTGTTATAGAATTTCTGCTATAAAGCTCATCATAAAATAATGTCTCTGACCATGGCATTGTGAAAGATAGCCTTTCAATCTGCATCACTTCTGAAATATCCTCTGAATACATCTGGCGGATATGAATTTTCATGGTTCTTGCTATCAGCTATGCGCCCCATAAGCAAACTTCATCTCTGCTTCTGATTTTCTAATATACATTGGCACAAGTGTTATTGGATCATCAAATTCTTCTTTTTTTGCCTTCATCATCGCCAAATAGGCAACACTTGAAGGAGATGCAACCATATTCTGAGGGGGTGCAAAAATAGCTGCAGCGCCCAGCTTTGCTTTAATATGTTCTTTGTAAGGCATAGATCCTTCACCTGAAAAAATCGTATTCTCATTTATAACTGACAGAAGATCGTCTATTTTTATGGTCTGCTCATTCATTATTTTTATAAAATCATTATCATTCCATTTAAATATTCCTGCATAAACCTCCTTTTTTCTCGCATCAAGCAAAGTGCATATCTGATATTTGCTGAAAGGCATAGAATATGCTATTGCCTGGAGCGTTGACACCGAAACGAGCATCTTCCCTGCAGCATAAACAAGCCCTTTAATAGCGCTAAGCCCTACCCTTAATCCTGTGAATGAACCGGGACCTATGGCAATGGCAAAGACATCAATATCGTCTATCTTCAAACCAGCTCGCTTTAAGATATGATCTATCTCTCCCATTATGCGCTCTGAATGAGTAATCTTTACATTTATGCGCGTCTCGGCAATAAGATTGTCATCCTCCATTATTGCTGCGCCACCCAATATTGTTGATGTGTCTATTGCAAGAAGTTTCATGTGTGATATTGTTATATTGGTTAACCGATTAAACGATCCTTAATTCCCTCTTTAAATTTTTTTGAAAATATTATACTGCCTAAGATACATATTATTGCAAAAATCTTTAATGTCGTTATTGTGCCGATAGAATGTGCAGTAAATCCCATAAGCGAATTGCCTATCGGCGCAAAGCCAAGAAATACAAGTGTATAAAGGCTCATCACCCTTCCTCTTAAAGAATCCGGCGCTGTGTGTTGTATAAAGCTGTTGCTTGTGGCAAGGAAACTCACAATTCCCAATCCTGCAAAAAACATAAAAAACATGGAGAGATAAAAATTCCATGAAAAAGATATGCCTAAAATGGCGATAGAGAAAATAAGACCTGAAAGGGGGATGTATATATCCTTTCTTTTAACCTCTCCCTTGAATGCTATCATCATTGCCGCAATAAAAGAACCTGCTCCTGCTGAAGCAATGAGGAAGCTAAGCCCTTTAGCTCCCACATTTAATACCTCTGCTGCCAAAACAGGCAGAAGTGTAATGTATGGAATTCCAAATAGACTGAACACAGCGATCAGAGACATTATATATAAAACAGGCATTTCTTTAAGTATGAATTTCCATCCGCTTGCTATGCCTGCCAGCATGCCGGTCTGGTAAGCCCTTACTATCCCTTTTGACTTTATTTTAGACAGTGCAAAAATTACCGGCACAAAACTCAATGCATTGAGATAAAAACATGCAGGGATGCCGATGCTTGAGATTATAAATCCTGCCATTAGAGGGCCTATAATTCTTGCTCCATTAAATGCAGCAGAGTTCAGTGCAATGGCATTTGTAATGTCAACCTTGCTGACCACCTCGCCAAGAAATGCCTGTCGGGCTGGCACATCAAAGGCATTTATTGTTCCCAAAAATACAGCCGCCATTGCTACCTGCCACATAGCGATTATATTTTTGTCAGCAAGAATAGCTATTGTTATTGCAGGCAATATAGAGAGAATCTGAGTGATTATCAGAATATTTTTCTTTGGATATCTGTCTGCTACTACACCTCCAAAGAGGGTAAATAATAAAATTGGAAGTGAAGACATAGATGCAATTATGCCTAAGTAGAGAGGGGATTTTGTCAATGAATATACAAGCCAGTTCTGGGCAACAGAATGCATCCAAGTTCCTGAAAGGGATATTATCTGTCCAAACCAGAATAATCTAAAATCCCTGACATACAAAGCAGGGAATTTTTGTCCATTGTTCATTGTGTTATTATATCAGTAATGAATAAAGAGGGTTTATCTCTATTTAGTTGCAACAAAATTAGGAGATGATCCTTGTTTCTATATATCCTATTTATGACATAACAAAACAGATCGGAAAAGACAGAGCAAATGGAACGACATTGCTACCGCCTGCTGCATTAGAGCATACCTATCTGCTTTCGGTCGACACAAGGTATTGACAAAGACATAAATATTTTGTATTGTATAAATAAATGTTCTAATTATCCCTCCAGAATCAGGGATGAAGTATAAATCAAAAAGGAACCCCATAGTTACAAAAATCAAAATTCAACTTATAAAAACCAGGCATTAAAAATTCCTAATATTTGCCTAATATTTGATAGTGTAATATTCTAATTATGAAAACCCAGAGAGGTAAAAAACAGATGGAAAGCTATATTTCGATTTCAGAGTTAAAAGAAAAAAGCATTAGTGAACTTGCTCGCATTGCTAAGGATCTTAATGTAGATGGCGCTACAGGTATGAGAAAACAAGAACTTATATTCTCCATACTTCAGGCACAGGCTGAAAAGGCAGGGAGCGTTTATGGCTCAGGGATATTGGAGATACTTCCTGATGGATTCGGCTTCCTACGCTCCCCAGATTACAGCTATCTTCCTTCTCCTGATGATATATATGTATCCCCATCCCAGATAAGAAGATTTGCATTGAGAACCGGGGATTTTATATCAGGACAGATAAGGCCGCCAAAGGAGAGTGAGCGGTATTTTGCGCTCCTGAAGGTGGAAACCATAAACAGCGAATCTACAGAATACAATACAAGCCGTCCTCTTTTTGACAATCTTACTCCATACTATCCGACTGAGAAAATAAATCTCGAGTATCAAGCGGATGACTACTCTATGAGGGTTATGGATCTCATAACGCCTATTGGCAAGGGGCAGCGTGGATTAATAGTGGCAGCTCCAAGAACTGGGAAAACAATGCTTCTTCAATCAATAGCAAAGGCCATAAAAAAGAATCACCAAGAAGTGCATCTCATAATACTACTCATAGATGAAAGACCAGAAGAAGTGACCGACTGGAAAAGACAGGTAAGCACTGCAGAGATTATAAGCTCTACATTTGATGAGCCGCCTCAAAGGCATTGCCAGGTATCAGAAATGGTCATGGAAAGGGCAAAGCGTCTTGTAGAGACAAATAAAGATGTTGTTATCCTTTTAGATAGCATAACAAGGCTTGCACGAGCCTACAATACAATAACCCCAACAAGCGGCAAGGTGCTGTCAGGCGGTATCGATGCCAATGCCCTTCAAAAGCCGAAGAGATTTTTCGGAACTGCAAGAAGCATCGAAGAAGGAGGAAGTCTTACCATACTTGCAACAGCGCTTGTAGATACAGGAAGCAGAATGGATGATGTAATATTTGAAGAGTTTAAAGGAACTGGAAACATGGAACTTCATTTAGACCGCAAGCTTGTGGATAAGAGGATATTCCCGAGCATTGACATAAATGCATCAGGGACAAGGAAAGAGGAGCTGCTTGTCAGCCAGGATGTCCTGAACAAGATGTGGATACTTAGAAAAGTGCTGCATCCTTTGAGTACTGTAGAGAGCATGGAATTTCTGCTAAGCAAACTTAAAAGCGTAAAGGGCAATAAAGATTTTCTTGAGATGATGAATAAGTAAGGATGAAACTTGAAGACGACAATCACTGCTTTGTTTGTGGTAAAAATAACCATTGCGGCTTAAAGCTATCCTTTAGTTATTCAAACGGAAAGTTAATCTCTGAATTTACGCTTTCTAAAATTTATCAAGGCTACAAGGATATCACTCACGGCGGGATAATAGCCACTGTCCTGGATGAAACTATGATACAGGCTGCCATTGCAGAAGGAATTACACCTGTGACTGCAGAAATAAATGTAAGATTCAAAAAACCGTTGATAATTAATGAAGAGACAGTCGCAGAAGCAGAAATAATCAAGAAAAACTCAAGGCTTATTGAAGCACATTCACGTTTATTTAAAAAAGCGGACGGCGCTATTGTCGCTGAAGCATATGCGAAAATGATACCTGCGAAATAGCTTATCACTATAATTATCTACAGGAAACCCTTAATCTGATATTCAGCAAGGGCAGGATTACAGCAGGAGAGCTTTCAGATGAATTAAAACTTCCGGCCAACACAAGCGGGACAAGGTTGTTGAATCTTTATAAGAAAAGGCTTTTGCGAAGGTTTGCAGAAGCAAGGACTGAAGGGCGGGTTTGGGTTTATCTGCCCTGTATATAGTATAATTTGATGACTCGTAATCAGTAATGCGTAATGAGTAATGAGATGGTTGTATTTATTGCTTTTTACACATCACGCATCACGGATTACGCATCACGAATATAAATTGTGAGGTAAAACAGTGTCTGAACTTACCCCTTTGATGAAGCAGTATTCTAGCATTAAGGGAAAATATCAGGATGCCATTGTTCTTTTCAGGCTCGGCGATTTTTATGAGATGTTCGGCGAGGATGCAAAGATAGCGTCCAATATATTGCAGATAGCCCTTACGAGCAGGGATAAAGGCAAGGATGAGCCTGTGCCCATGTGTGGAGTTCCTTATTTTTCTGTTGACAACTATATCTCAAAACTCATCAAGGCAGGCCACAAGATAGCCATATGTGAACAGGTGGAAGATCCTAAACTTGCAAAGGGAATTGTTCAGAGAGAGGTTGTAAAGGTAATAACCCCTGGAACCCATATTCCAGATCAACCAAAGGAAAATGCTTATATAATGAGCATTTTGCCTTATCAGGGTATATACGGCATAACAGTTGCCGACCTCTCTACAGGCGAATTCATGGTCTATGAGACCGACAAACCCATAGAGGATGAAATAAGCAGGCATGAGCCGAGGGAAATACTCTGTCCCAAAAGCATTGCGGATAACTTTCATTATAATGAGATATTCAAAGCATTTTATATATCTTATTATGACGACTGGTATTTTGATTATACAGAATCGTATAAAACCCTTCTGAAATATTTTAAGGTATCCTCTCTTGATGGATATGGATGCAGCGGCATGAATGCAGCCATTTCAGCGGCTGGCGCGCTCATAAGCTACCTTGAGGATTCGCAGAAGATCCTCACATTTAAGAAGATTTCTGTTTTAAGTCAGACATCTTACATGTTTCTGGATGCAGCCACAAAGAGAAATCTCGAACTCATCCACAATCTGAAGGACGCCTCCGCAGAAGGCTCTTTATTATGGGTGTTGGATGAAACACTCACTCCTATGGGCGGCAGATTTATGAGGAATGCAGTTACAAAGCCTCTTATTTCTCCTGCAGAGATAAAAAACAGGCAAGGCGCTGTTGAGGCTATTGTCGAAGATTATGAATTAACAGAAGAACTAAGGACAATACTCAGAAAAATACAGGATATAGAGAGGCTTACATCGAGGATTATTGCAAAATCAGCAAGTCCGAGGGATTTAATCGCTCTTAAAAATTCAATAGGGCATCTTCCGAGAATAAAAAAACTCCTCATCTCATCAGTAAACTCTTATATTAATGAAATCGGAAATAATATCTTCGAATCTCATGACCTTAAGGACCTTATAGACTTCAGCATTGTCGAAAATCCTCCGGCTAATCAAAAAGATGGGGGAATAATCAAAAAGGGCTTTAACAGGGAAGTTGATGAATTAAGGAATATCTCAATAAGCGGAAAGGACTTTATAGCAAGGCTTGAGGCAGAAGAGAAGCAGAAAACAGGCATATCCTCTTTAAAAGTCAGCTTCAATAAGGTTTTTGGCTATTACATAGAGGTCACAAAACCCAACCTCAATCTCGTGCCTGACGATTACATAAGGAAACAGACACTCGTAAACTGCGAGAGGTTTATAACTCAGGATTTAAAGGAATACGAGACAAAGGTGCTGGACGCAGAGGACAGGCTTAAGGAACTCGAATACGATATATATATAAACATACTCGAAAAGCTTCAGAAATATACACGCCAACTCCTTGAGACATCAGCACAGATAGCTATGATCGATTTTCTCCTTTCGCTTGCTACTGTTGCAAAAAGATATGATTATGTAATGCCTGTTATTTCCGATGATGATGTAATCGATATAGTTGATGGAAGGCATCCTGTAATTGAAAAGCTCTTTGGAGTCAGAAGCCATGAGTCAGGGGTCAGGAGTTCAGATGAAAAATTTATACCTAACAATGTGCTTATAGACTGTATGGATAACAGGCTTCTAATTATCACAGGCCCCAATATGGCAGGGAAATCTACATATATGCGGCAGACAGCCCTAATTGTGCTAATGGCACAGATAGGCTCTTTTGTTCCTGCTGACAGCGCTAAAATAGGCATCATTGACAGAATATTTACACGAATAGGCGCATCTGATTATATAACAAAAGGGCAGAGCACTTTCATGGTTGAGATGATAGAGACAGCGAATATTTTAAATAATGCAACTGAAAAAAGCCTTATTTTGCTTGATGAGGTGGGCAGAGGTACAAGCACCTTTGATGGAATTAGCATTGCATGGGCAGTGGCAGAGCATCTTGCAAACAATATTAAATCCCGCACCCTGTTTGCCACTCATTACAATGAACTCACAGACCTTGCATTAACCATAGGCGGCGTTAAAAATTACAATGTGGTTGTCAAGGAGTGGGGAGATGAGGTGATATTCCTGAGAAAGATAGAAAAGGGACCTGCTGACAAGAGCTACGGTATTCAGGTTGCAAGGCTTGCAGGGCTGCCTGATAATGTGATAGAGGGTGCAAAGACTGTTCTTGAGAAGCTCGAAAAAAAGGAAGCCACTACATTGATTCCACGGCTTGCACAGATGGATCTTTTCTTTGCAGGAGATCCGATAACAATTGAATTGTTGAGCCTTAATGTAGAAAATATTACGCCGCAAAAGGCGTTAAAGAAGCTAAAGATGTTGAAGGAAAAGGCAGAAAGATCGGTATGAAAAAATGTTATAATGTTGAAAAATGCGCATGGAGAAAACCAAAATTATAGAACTATTAAGAGACATCCTTTGCAGATTAGAGTAAGTGGAGTTTGTCTATCTGTTTGGCTCATATGCAAGGGGTGACGCATTCCCTCAGAGCGATATTGAAAGATATACATCACTTCTTCAAAAAATTTATCAAGATTGAATGAAATTCACTGCTACCCAAAATACTCAAGTGAATTTTCGTCCTCTTTTGTGAGCCAAAGCCTACATGAATTTCCACTGAAAATTCTTGACATTATATTGCATGGGGTGTTTAATATATTTAAATGATAGACTTAAACAGCACTCTGGAAATAGAGCAACTATTAGAAAATATCCGATTAAATACCTCTTTTTCGGATGGGAAAGTTATCAACAAAAAACGTCTAATAAATATCCTCAATTATCTCAATTTCAAAGACGAAATCATTCTCATAAATTTCAAGCATACGAAATATGGCAATATAATATCCATTCGTGCCAGACTGAAGCCATGCAGCGGTGATATTTTAGAATGCATCTGGATTAATGACATGGCAATCGTCCAGAAACTAAAACCATATGAATTTCAACACATTATACTTTCTGACGGCAGGACAATAATCCTTGTTAAACCACAACTGACAGGGTTCGATGAAAACATTATAAAATTTAATCTTCCTGATACCTGCCATGAAATTTATCTCCGAAAGGTTAAAAGGTATCCGTGCGAAAGCATTCAGACAGAGCTAATTCAGAACGGAGTTGTTTTTTATGGAGAACTACTTGACTTCAGCGCTGTCTCTTTCGGTGTAAAAGTATCAATTATACCCCCCCAAACATTTCAATGGACCACTCCTGACAAGACAATTAATATAATTTTAAAAAATGAGCAGGATATTATTTACTCTGGTGAATGCGCAATCACTAAACAGACTGATGGACAGAATATTCGCACATTTGTGCTTGCACCACTTAAGGACAACATACCGAGATTCAAGCCAAAAGAGATAAGAAGCATCAGGCAGAAATTAGTGCCATCTCCTCACATTGTTTTCAAACATCCTATCACAAAAAAGACAGTTAATTTAGAGGTAGATGATATATCAGGCTCTGGTTTTTCAGTAGAGGAGTCTTGTGAAAATTCTGTCCTTCTCCCAGGAATGATTATTCCAGATTTAGAAATAGAATTTGCTGCTGATTTTAAGCTTAATTGCAGGGCGCAGGTTATTTATAGAAAACCACAAAATACTGATGATGAAGAATGCGTAAAATGCGGCATCGCTTTTTTGGATATGGGCATCTCAGATCAGGCAAGGCTTTCGTCAATATTGCATCATGCATCAAACAAAAAATCATATGTAAGCAGCAGGGTTGATCTGGATGATTTGTGGCAGTTCTTTTTTGAGACAGGCTTTGTCTATCCACAAAAATATGCACACATACATGAAAACAAGGAAGAGTTTAAACAAACTTATGAAAAGCTTTATAACCATAATCCGCAGATTTCAAGGCATTTTATTTATCTTGAAAAAAGCATAATACAGGGACATATATCAATGCTCCGCATTTTTGAAAATTCATGGCTGTTCCACCATCATGCAAGCCGTTCAATAAGCAGCAAGGCTGGGC
This sequence comes from Nitrospirota bacterium, assembly GCA_037441185.1. Lineage (GTDB taxonomy): Bacteria > Nitrospirota > Thermodesulfovibrionia > Thermodesulfovibrionales > Dissulfurispiraceae > JBBISP01. The sequence continues at coordinate 23,986 of JBBISP010000027.1, forward strand.
TGGCTGTTTTGGATCAAATAAGCCATTATGTGAATGATTTTTATCGTCTGCATTCTGCTAAAATGACTTATGTTATAAGCTATTTCAGGCCCGAAAACAGATTCCCTAATCGGATTTTTGGAGGATTTGCAAAACACTTGAACGACCCAAAAGGATGTTCTGTTGACTCTTTTGCCTGCTTAAGTTTTCCAAAAAATTTTGAGCCGTATGATATTCAAGGATTATTGCTTACAAAAACTCAAAAGCAAGACCTGCTGGAGCTAAAAGCCTTTTATGAACATAAATCAGGGGGGTTAATGATCCCTGCCATTGATCTGGAGCCTGATATGATTGAGTGTGATGATCTGAGCAGGGAATACGAAAAAGCAGGATTCAAGAGAGAGAAACATCTATTCTCACTTAAATGCAATGGAATTCTTAAGGCGGTTTTTATTGCGAGCTTTTCTGATTTTGGGTTAAATCTGTCAAATACTACAAACTGCATTCATACATTTGTGATAGATGAAGAAAACACAAGGCGAGATGAGATTATTTCTGCATTATCTATGATTTCAAGACATTATGAGCAGAATGAAATACCTGTGCTTCTTTATCCTGTCACCTATGCCCAAAACCAATATCTGCCATATGAAAAAATTTATAATATGTGG
>JBBISP010000027.1:24735-27623 GCA_037441185.1 Nitrospirota bacterium
AACTTTGTCAAATCATCTAAATATGAGTCAAAGAAAATAAGGCGCAATGCTGTTGAGATTACTGTAACGCAAAATGAAGGTGTCAATGAAAAGCCATACCAGTGCGAAAACAGAATAGGATACTGGGAGGCTATTGCCTTAATGTTTAACTATAAGATCCCAAAAATAGAGCATCCTGAATGCATGTTTGAGGGAGGAAAGGCTTGCCGTTATATAGTCACATGGCAGGAAGCTCACTCCGAATTCTATAAAAAGATAAGAAATCTGACTTCTGTATTTTTGTTTATAACTATACTTGCTGCATCCTTTATTTTTCCCAAGGCTTTGATTACTTTATTGCCGGCGTCTCTTTTTATCATATTGCTTCTTACCTTGTTCAGCAGCAATTTAGAAAAAAAAGAACTCCAGTTAGGCATAGAAAACCTAAGAGAAGGCGTTGATCAGCTTATGGAACAGATTAACATTAACTATAATAATGCCCTTTTAGTTAACGAAATAAGCCTTGCCTTCGGAAAACAGATAAATATTGACCGCATACTTTCAGATGCCATATATGTTTTGGAAAAAAGGCTTGACTATGACAGGGGAGTATTGCTTTTGGCAAATAAAAATAAAACAGAGATTGTTTTCAAAACAGGTTTTGGCTATTCCTTTGAACAATATAACATTTTAAAAGACGCCGGATTCCATTTAGACAGACCTGATTCAAAAGGGCCATTTATTGTTTCATTTAAAAAACAGCAGCCTATCTTAGTAAATGATATCAGCGAAATAGAAGCTTCCCTTTCATCCCATAGTCTTGAATTTGCAAAAAAAATGGAAACTAAATCATTTATCTGCTGTCCTATTGTCTATGAAAATAAGGCTATAGGAATACTTGCAGTTGATAATATAAAGACCAAAAGGCCATTGCAACAAAGCGACTTAAATATAGTTATGGGCATAGCAAATGTGATAGGTTTAAGTCTTAATAACGCTATGCTCTTTGAGGCGAGGGAAGCACAATTTAAATCAATTATCAAAACATTGGCAGCAAGTATTGACGCCCGTGATTTTCTTACAGCAGGACATTCAGAAAAGGTTGCGGAATATTCTGTTGGAATATGCAGAGAGATAGGCATGCCGCCTGATTATATAGAGATGATTCGTGTGGCTGCTTTGCTTCATGACTATGGAAAAATAGGCATAGATGACTCTATTCTTAAAAAAAATGGGCTTCTTTCAGATGAAGAGCGCAATCTGATTAAGAGCCATGCAGAAAAGACCCAAACAATACTGAAGCAAATAAACTTTGAAGGCATTTATAAAGAGATTCCTGATATTGCAGCCTACCATCACGAAAAGATTGATGGAAGCGGCTATCCAAAGGGGTTAAAAGGAGAACAAATCCCGCTTGGTTCAAAGATAATTGCTGTGGCAGATTTTTTTGAGGCTATTACTTCAAAAAGACATTACCGTGATGCAATGTCTCTTGATAAGGCATTCTTTCTGCTTATGGAAAAAAGAGGCATGCATTTTGACGAAAATGTAGTAGATGCATTTATCCGTTATTATGAAAAAAATGGCAGTAACGGACAAGACTTATAGTTTGAAATATAAAAACATTATAAGGGCTTTCTGCCTCTGCATAAAATTACAGGCGTATAAGTGAACCTTCTGGGATCTGTAAAGAATCCTGTGGCTTCAAATAAAAATTCATCATAGCCTCCTTCATATTCTTCAAACTTATAGCCTGTTTTCTTTGCTATAACCTCCACCTTTTTCATCCAGTTGGCTGCATCATCATCTTTCAGTCTGCCAAATATAAGGTGATGGGCTGATACATCTACATCTATTTCCTGATAGCCGAGTTCATAGAGAAAGGAATAGAGCTTTCTTCCTGCATATGGATCGAAATTTTTTTCCTTTTGCAACAAATGCATCATCGAATGGATTGTTTTTTCCAATCTTTCAGGAAGTTCATAGTGGGTTAATGCATTGTAATCCAAGTCTATCAAACACAATATGCCGCCCGGCCTTACAAGCCTCGATACATTCTTTACTATATCAAAGCTACTATTCAGATAATACTCAAGGATAAAACGTACCCACACAAAATCAAACATCCCCAAATCATCAAGGGGCTCTAATATGTTTCTATATCTGAATTCAATACCTTTGGCAGAATATTTATCCTTAGCATATTTAATCCTTTCTTCAGAGCCGTCTATTCCTACTGCTTCACCGCCCGGTTGAACTAATTGGTGCAATAGGGATGTTGTCTTGCCAGCCCCGCATCCGACATCTGCAACCCTCATGCCCGGCTCTATTCCTGCCCAGACAGCCTGTTTTTTTACAACCTCTGGATCTGTCTTCATCTCAAGGCGCAATGCCTCTCCTTCGCTCTCCATTAAATACTCATAATTACTCATATTTTTATCTCCAGCACTGACATATAATTTAAACTTTACATTTTAACATAGAAGATGTATTATATGTTGTTTGTAAAAAGTCATTCATTTAGAGGTGTGATTATGAGCAAACATGTTTTACAGAAGGTCTTAGTAGCTTTTCTGTTTTTATTTTTTACTCTTAATAATGCGCATTATGCATATAGCTCTGGCTTTGCAATATTTACACAGGGAGCGTCTTCTTTTGGGCAGGGCGCAGCAACCATTGCACATTCAGACGACCCCTCTGCTATTTTTTTTAATCCAGCTTTGATAAATAAGCTTGACGGCACACAGATTCAGCTCGGAACAACCCTGCTTTTCCCTAAAAGAAAGTTTACAAGTGACTTTTCTGGAGAGACCTTTAAAACAAAAAGCGATATGTTTTACCCCTCAACTTTTTATATTACCCATAAGTTCAATGATAAGGTCAGCGCTGGATTGGGTGTTTTTAACCCA
>JBBISP010000028.1:0-23404 GCA_037441185.1 Nitrospirota bacterium
AGCAAATAGGAATTGAAGATTTTGTTATAAAAAGCATTGATTTGTTAAAAAGAATTAGTCTGATTTGATAGCTCAATTCTTCCCAACAAAAAAAAGGGGGGGGGACGTTTTAAACGCCCCTAAAAATAGAACCGTCCCATTTTATTTCATTTCGTTAATCCTATAGCTCATCGGCTAACTCTTTCAAAAAACCAAGAAATTCATGAAAATCTTTCTCAATGAATGATTTTAAGAGGATAGTTTTGTGTGCAACAATTTTAAACTTGTCTTTATCAATATCGATATCATATGCATGTCTGAAAAAATGCCTAAATGCTCTTAACTCATCCAGACATTTAAAAGCCTCTTCTGAAATTACTTGAGGCCTTATGCCTTCAATGTCGGTATTCATCCTCTCAATCAAGGATTTATGCCAGAAGTCCTGTCCTATATTATTCTCAAATACCTTCGCAATACTTTTAAAAACCCTCTCAAAACCAGAATATATCTGATTTATATAAAAGGCAGATTCTACTAATTTAGAGTAATCATTGGTTTCCGAAAAACTATTGTATGCCTTCTCGAATTTGTCAAATAGATTGTTCAGTCTCTTGTAATCTTTTGAAATCTCGCTTTTAAGTATGAGTATTTTTTCTTTCATAAATTAAAATGCCTTCTTTTATAATTTTTTCTCTAAAGGGGAGTTCGTTTAATAATCTTACATCAACTTCCCTTTTAAAATGCCTGTTGACCTCAGAAAAAACTGCCAAAAATTCTTCATAGTCCATATCAGCTTCAACGGCAATATCGATATCGGAATGCTCATGAAAGCTCATATCTGTAAAAGCTCCGTACAAATATACCATTTTAATTTTATGTCTCTGCCATATATCCTTTAAAGATTTGAGCTTTGAAATGATTTCTTCCTTTTCCTTGAGTTTCAAATCCCTATTTATCTTTTCCCTGCTTGCGAGGAAGTCCTTTATGTCTTTTATGACGTACATATTATGACGCAACACCTTTGTATCTCCTGAACCTAGATATCTAATCTCTTTGGGTAAATTATATCACATAAGGACAGGAGAGCCTAAAGCTTGAGAAGTTCCCAACAAAAAAAAGGGGGCGTTTTAAACGCCCCCTTTAAAAAATACCGTCCCTAATTTTTAGGTGCATGTAATTAAGCCTGTAGTAGGAGCGAATGTGCATGTACCTGTATAAGCGCCTGTTCCAATAGCTGCTACTGTTATTGCGCCTGCGGCATCGACCGATTGAGCAGTAATATCAGTATTTGGACTCTCAGTACAGCCACAATTAGTTACAGCAGCATTAGTCCTTGCATGTTCGGCAGCACAGGTGGTTACGCAGTTTCTTACATCAGATTCTACAGAACCTTTTGCCGCTGTTTGTCTGTACTTGTTAAACTGCGGTATAGCTATTGCCGCAAGGATTGCGATAATCGCAACAACGATTAATAATTCGACGAGTGTGAATCCCCTTTCATCCCTTTGCATTCTGTGAATTGTTTTAAACATATTTCCTCCTTGATTCGTTGTCCGTGTCCGTTGACCGTGCCTGTTACGGAACTCAATTTTCTCCGCCAATGGCGGAATTGTTTCTTACTTCTTGCTTCTTGCTTTTTAGTTCTTAGTTCTTACTTTTTAGTTCTTAGTCTTTAGCGCTTACCTTGCAGTCACCCCCTTTGCTTTATTTTGTCCGTGTTATGCTGTTTTATTGCTCTTATTGCTTTTAAGTAAAGCATGTTTTATGCCAGAAGGGATTTGATTGTATAACTATTTGATTTTAAAGGGAGTCTTGAAATCAGCTTTGAGTTGAAATGGGCTGCGACTGACAAATTTTGTCATCACGAATTGTAATTTTTGTCAATCAAGACTGCTTTAACTTTTGCCCTCTGTATATGCCTTAATAACAGTAGCGTAAAATTCTTCTAAATTCTTAAGGTTTTTAGTCAGTATTGATTTCAATATATCCACATTTATTGATTGGTAGTCATGAATTGCGATATTTCTAAAGCCTACCATGGATTGCATCTTTTTTAAGAGGCTATCATCGATAACGCCTGCTTCTCTCAGTAATTTAAAGTTTTCCTTAGTTGTGGAAGGCACCCCTAATCCTCGGGAAGCAACTATATGCGTCGCTATGTCTATGACAGCTTCAACAGCCCTCTGCAGGTTAAGAACAAAGATATCCTGTTTATCCACATCATCAAGGCTGTCAGGATTAAGATTGGTAACATCTTTGATACGCCTCAGACACCTCTTTATAGTAGAGACTTTTGCAAAGATTACATCCATATCAGGCATATATCCTTCCCCTCAAGATATTTTCCTCTATCTCTTTTCTCAGTCGCTTAAGGTCGTCATACTCTTTTATTGTTCTCACAAAGAAATCATTGTATATAGCTCTGTCTTTATTAACAATCAGGACACCGTTTTTAAGAACCTGCATTCTGATGACAGGTGATGAGTCGTTTAAAACTACTAAATCAATCTCTCTGCCAATTGCAGTGCAAACTTCATCCTTTGTATTTAAAATCTCATGAAATTGAAGCTTATGGCTGAATAAGACAGCAATATCAATATCGCTTTGTTCTGTCATATGACCACTGACAATAGAGCCGAAGATAAATACAAGGCTGGCAACATCCTTGTGCTTAAAATATTGTCTGAGCTTTGCAATGATAATGTCTTTTTCAATAGTTTTTGATAAAGTCTTATTTTTCAAGTCAAACACTCCCGCGTCATCTATTAAACATCCAAATATTTCATAACAAATTATAGCAGTTATACCGTGCTTTTTCATTATGACAATTTATGTCATAATCATTGACAAAAAATGTCAGCAGTTCTACACTATCATTAGAAATCGGCTCATAGTATTGTGCTATGAGTTATGAGCCATGAGCTATGAGCTATGAGCTATGAGCTATGAGCCATGAGCTATGAACTAATATATGTATTTGTCATCATTTTTTAACTATTATAGGGTTGGTCGTTTTATTTTTGCGCTGGCATTGTTTATCTCATTTCAGACAGCGGGCTTTTCTTATGCAATGCCAATGCTGATATTTATCCTCGGCATGTACAGTTTTATATCGATGCTAAGGCTTTTTATCCCTCCCAAAAAAACATATTACCCTGATTTTATTCTGGACATTGTATTTATATCAGCAATGGTTTACATAAGCTTTGGTGTTTATTCATATCTTACGCTGCTGTATCTTTTTCCAATATTTTTCTCATCATTTCTTATAAAGACAAAAAAGATATTTTTTTTCCCAATAATATCTATAATTCTTTATGGAGCAATATATTATATGAACAATGTTATTACAGAAAAAGAGAGTGTTTTAAATATATCTCTACACCTCTTTTCCTTTTCCCTTATAGCCCTTGCTGGAAATAATCTAAAAGAAAGAATGGAAAAACAGGAGGAGTATATAAAAAATTTAGAGGAAGAAAAGATAAAGATGAAGGGTTATGAGATGCTTTTCAGGGTAAGCGCGGATCTGGCTCACGAACTTAGAAATCCACTTGCCTCAATTTCAGCGGCAGCCCAGTTTTTAAAAGAGGGCAGAACCGATGCTGAATTCATTGATATGCTCGCAACTGAGACCAAGCGTTTAAATGATCTTGTCAATGACTTTCTCCTGTATTCCAGACCTGCTGAGGCTCCAAAGGAGAATGTGGGCTTGTCTGAAACGCTGAATGCCCTTGTCAACCGTCAAAATAGCAGCAAAAAAATAGTTCTTGATATAAAAGATAGCGCAGTAGTCAATGCAAACAGGACATTTCTTGAGGTTGCCATAAACAATATTATTAAAAATGCTGTTGAAGCTGCAAAATCAAATGTAGAAATTACAATTAAAAGTGAAAATGGGAAGATTGCAATCGAAATAGAGGATGACGGAGCAGGCATAGATGAAGATATAAAGGACAGGATTTTTGAGCCATTTGTGACAACAAAGATCGATGGCACAGGACTTGGGCTGGCAATAGCTTATCGTATAATAACAGGGTTTGGAGGGAATATCCTTGTTGATAGGTCATCCCTTGGAGGAGCAAGATTTACAATTGTTTTTCCAGTTAAAGGTAAGCAGTAAACAGCAAGCAGTCGGCGTCATTCCCACGAAAGTGGGAATCCAGAAGTAAAGGCATGGATTCCTGCTGGAGTTTATCCCGTACTTGATACGGGGTAGGAATGACAAACAGTCATTAACCACGTCTATTGGAGGTGCTATGCGTGCATTAATAGTCGATGATGAACAGAATATAAGAAGAGTATTGAATGTCCTTCTTTCTGAAAATGATTTTGAAGTTTATGAGGCAGAAGGGGTAAGCGATGCAGCCAATCTCATTAATAAGAATTATTATGATATAGCGATAGTAGACCTTCGCCTTTCAGATGGCTCAGGGATCGATGTGCTGAAGTCGCTAAAAGAACAAAATCCTGAAACCATTGTATTGATAATTACTGCCTTTGCATCTGCAGAGTCAGCCATATCAGCAATGAAATTGGGGGCATACGACTATGTGACAAAACCCTTTAATCTTGATGAAATAAGGATTGTTATTAAAAATATAAAAGAGACGATAAAATTACAAAAAAAGGTCAGAGATCTCCAGCACTATGCGGATATATATCAGAATATTGTAGGAAAGTCTGATGCCATAAAAAAAGTATTTAACATGATAGAAAAAATAGCGCCATTTGATACGAATGTCCTTATCACCGGAGAAAGCGGCACAGGCAAAGAGCTTGTTGCTAATGCTATACACACAAAGAGCAAAAGGGCAAATAAACCATTCATTGCCATTAACTGCGCAAGCCTGCCTGTGGAACTGCTCGAAAGCGAGTTATTTGGATATTCAAAAGGCGCTTTCACAGGCGCATACACATCAAAGAGGGGTTTGATTGACGAAGCAAATAAAGGAACACTGTTTTTGGATGAAATAGGAGAAATGCCTCTATCTTTGCAGGCAAAGCTGTTGAGATTCCTTGAGGACAAAAAAATAAGACCTCTCGGCAGCAGCAGTGAAATAGAGGTTGATATAAGAATAATAGCCGCTACAAATAAAACCATGACAGACCTTATGCAAAATGAAGGGTTCAGGGAAGACCTTTATTACAGACTTGCAACATTTGAAATAAAGCTGCCATCTCTAAAGGAAAGGAAAGAGGACATACCACTGCTTATTAATCAGTTTATAAAACTTTTTTCAAAAAAATTTCAGAAAAATATCACAAATATTGACCCTGCATTTGTTGATTACATAATGGGGCATGAGCTTAAGGGCAATGTAAGGGAGTTAAAAAATATTATAGAAAGGGAGGTCATCCTCGCTGAAGATGGTTATCTGAAATGCACATCATGCTTGCAGTCTGTAAATCAGAACCGTTATGCTGTAGAAATTCCTGACTCAGGCATAAACATAAATGAGCATCTTGCATCAATAGAAAAGGAATTGATACACAAGGCGCTCCAAAAGTCGGAGGGCGTTAAGACAAAGGCAGCAGAGCTTCTTGGATTATCGTTCAGGGAATTCAGGTACAGACTGTCTAAATATACTAAGAACTAACACACACGGGGTCAGGCTTGCATATATGCATTTAACAATCTCAATACTTGCTCCATAAATAGTTCTTGCTTTTTAGTGCTTAGTTCTTACTATTTACTCACGACTTCTCCCATCTTGAATATTGGCAGATATAACGCGACTACAATAAACCCTATTGTAGTTCCTAAAAAGACCATCATCAGAGGCTCAAGCATGGTAGTAAGATTTGCAACAGCGTTATCCACTTCATCATCATAAAAGTCAGCTATTTTTACGAGCATCTGGTCAAGGGCTCCGGTTGATTCTCCCACATTTATCATCTGGACAACCATTGCAGGGAAAACCTCTGATTTTGAAAGAGGCTCTGCAACGGTCTTTCCTGAAGACACCTCTTTTTTAACATCAAAAACTACTCTCTCTACAACCTTATTGCCTGATGATTTTGCGCATATCTCAAGACCCTCTAGTATAGGAACGCCGCTGCTCAGAAGAGTTCCAAGAGTCCTTGTAAATCTCGCTACAGCAACCTTTTTAAGAAGATCTCCCATCACCGGCATTTGTAATAAGACCCTGTCAGTGTTTGTCTTTCCTCTTTCGGTCCTTCTGTAGCGCCTTATTCCATATATTGTCGAACCAATGCCTGCAAATATAGCAATGCCGCCGACGCCAGCCAGAAAATTACTAAGCCAGATAACGCTTCGTGTGGGCAAAGGCAGTGCAACGCCCATTTCTGTAAATATCTTTGCAAATATAGGTATAACAAAAATCATTATTATTGCAATAACAAGCGCTGCTACTGATATGACAATTGCCGGATATATCATTGCGCCCTTCACCTTTTTCTTTAGTTTCATAGCCTTTTCAATATAACCTGCAAGCCTCATGAGAACTGCATCAAGCACGCCGCCTGCCTCTCCGGCAGCTACAAGATTTACATAAAGGTCATCAAAAATTCTGGGATGTTTTTTTATTGCATCTGAAAGGGTTATGCCTGTCTCTACATCAGATTTTATTTGAGCTATTACAGCGCCGAGGGCTTTATTGTCTGACTGTTTTGACATAATATCAAGGCTCTGCACAATAGGTATGCCTGCGCCAAACATTGTGGCAAATTGCCTTGTAAAGACAACAATATCCTTGTCTGTTATCTTTTGTTTTTTTGGTCTGAAGAGTTTTTTGGGCTGTGCTGTTTCAGTAATAACTGTGGGGAGTATGCCCTGGCGCCTCAGCGTAGAGATTAATTCATCTCTGTTACCCGCAATTGTTTCTCCTCTTGTTGCCGCTCCCTTTAATGTCTTACCAGCCCATTTATAGGTAGGCATATTCCCTCCAAAAAATAGCTCATAGTTTTTAGCTCATCGCTCATGGTAAAAAAGATAAATGCTATGAGCTATGAGCCATTAGCTATAAAAGTCCAGCCCTTTCCATTATTATCGGCACTTTATCTTCCATGCCGATTGCCATTATATGAACGCCGTCGCATATATTTTCTTCCTTAATCTGTCTGATATGCCGTGCCGCAATATTCAGTCCTGTATCTAATGCCTTTTCCTTGCCGGCAGCCTTAAGTTCATCTATAAGCTCTTGAGGCACCCTTATGCCCGGAACATTGTTGTTTATGAAGTTAGCCATTCCTGCGCTCTTTAAAACAACTATTCCTGCAAGTATCTTTACAGGGAACTTGCGAGCATAGTTCATAAATTCCTTAAACTTATTTATATCATAAATCGCCTGTGTTTGAAAGAATTTTGCTCCTGCATTCACCTTTTTCTCAAATTTTATGAGCTGAGGCTCCAATGGATTTGCCTCGGGCGTTACAACTGCGCCCTGAAAAAAGTCTGTATTGCCTTTTAATTCATTGCCTGCCATGTCTTTTCCGTTATTCAGAGAGGCCACAACCTTTAAAAGCTGAACAGACTCAATATCATACACAGGCTTTGCCTGCTTGTGGTCCCCTGCAAGCACATGGTCTCCTGTCATGCAAAGGACATTTTTAATGCCAAGAACATTAGCTCCCAAAAGATCAGATTGAAGACCTATCCTGTTTCTGTCCCTGCAAGTCATCTGAAGTATTGGTTCAATGCTATGTTCGAGAACTATTTTGCATACGGCTAAAGAACATATCCTCATTACAGCAGACTGGTTATCTGTCACATTCAGCGCATCAACCTTTCCTTTTAAAAGCTCTATGTGATGAATCATTTCCTTTATATCAGTGCCCTTTGGAGGACCCACCTCCGCGGTAACAACAAATTTTCCTAAATTCAGCGCGTCTTTAAAGCTCATCTCCTGAATATCCTCCTTCTAACTAAATTTATTGCTCCATCACTCTACTACTCCATTACTCCATCACTTCTTCTTCTCTTCCCTTGCAACAAGAATTCTCGGCTTTATGTTCGCTGACCAGTCCTTTGCTTCTACTGTTGTATCGCAAAGCTCCTGAAGCTTATCAAGTTTTTTCATTCTCTCATATATTCTTACCCACGCGCATTTAATGTCCGCGCTGACTTCGCACTTGCCATCCTTGCATCCTCCGCAAGGGCCGTTTAATATGCCTTTTGGACATGCAGTTACAGGGCATATGCCGCCTGTCTTGTCAAGAATGCATTTACCGCACAATGAACATCTTTCGTCAAACATCTGCAGCCTTGTCATATTGCCGAGGAAAATGCTGTCATTTGCCGGATAAACAGGCTTATCCTCGTAAAGCTCGACTGCTGTTTGGGTGCCTGCTCCGCAGGACATCACAAGGATGCACTCTGATTTGTCAAGAGCTTCTTTAAAAGGTTTTAGCTCAACCTTTGTCCCTAAAACCTGACAGCCTGTTTTTGCTACAAACTTACCTGTTACCTCTTTTCCCTGAGTCTCCAACGCTTCCTGCATTTCGTCCAGTTGAGGCTGTCCGCCTGTTCCGCAGAGAGTCGCGCATTCAGAGCATCCTAACAAAAAGAAGCTTTTATAAGCTTTTATATTTTCCATTAACTCCTGAAAATCCCTTTTTTTGGTTATTATCATGGCATCGCCTCCATTTTTAATTTTTTAAGCTGTTCAATCTATTTTATCATACATGCAGCTTTGCAGCCTTCACTGTATTTTTCATAAGCATAGTAATAGTCATAGGGCCTACGCCTCCTGGAACAGGAGTAATAGCTCCAGCAATCTCCTTTGCTGCATCGAAATCAACATCTCCCTTTAAAATAGGCACGGGCTTTCCTGTTTTTTCGCTTATCTTCTCGCCTACACGATTAACACCGACATCAATAACACATGCGCCCGGCTTTATCCATTCAGGCTTTACCAGATCTGGGACTCCAGCAGCAACAATGAGAATATCAGCGCGTTTGCAGTGGGCTGATATGTCCTTTGTGCCTGTATGCACAACAGTAACAGTAGCGTTTGCTCCTTTGCCTTTTTGGAGCAGCATGTTTGCGATTGGTTTGCCAACTATATTAGAGCGGCCTACAACCACAACCTCAGCGCCTGATATTTCAAACCCAGAGCGAACTATCAATTCCTGAATGCCTGCAGGAGTGCATGGAAGAAACTTGACCTCATCTCCACCTATCATTAGACGGCCTAAATTAACAGGATGAAATGCATCTACATCCTTGTCAGGGTCAATAGAATTTAGCACCTTTTTTTCGTCTATATGTTTTGGCAATGGAAGCTGCACAAGTATGCCGTGTATCTTCGGATCATTATTATATTTTTCAATAAGAGCTAAAAGATCCTTCTCTGATATGTCTTCAGGCTGGTTGTCCTGGATGGAGTGGAAACCTAATTCGTATGCAGTCTTCTGTTTGGCTGTTACATAACTTATAGAAGCTGGATTTTTCCCAACCAGTATTGTTACCAAACCCGGAATAATACCATTTTTTCCCTTCATCTCTGCAACTTCTTTCTTGATCTCCTCTTTAATTTGTGCTGCTATTTCGGTACCGCTGATGATTTTTGCTGCCATTGCTCCTCCTATTTAGTGAATAGTATTTAGTGAATAGTGAACAGTCGAGGACATCTGATTTTCACTATTCACTATTCACTAACGGCTATTCACTGTTTTTTTTTATCAATTCCAGCATCTCTTCCCTTGTGCTCTGTTTTGTCCTGAATGTCCCTCTGACTGCTGATGTAACAGTCCTTGAGCCTGGCTTTTTTATGCCTCTCATGCTCATGCAGAGATGCTCCGCATCTATAACAACCATGCAGCCTCGTGGTTTTAGTTTATCCATAATCATATCTGCGAGCTGAGCAGTTAATCTCTCCTGAACTTGAGGCCTCTTTGCAAGATGCTCAAGAGCCTTTGCAAGCTCGCTGAGTCCTACTATCCTGCCAGAAGGTATGTATGCAATATGAGCCTTTCCTATAAATGGCAATAAATGGTGTTCGCATACAGAATAAAAGGGGATGTCTTTCAAAAGAACCATTTCATCGTGAGATTCACCTTCAATGGGCTTAAGCAGGTCTTCTTCAGGAGTTTTAAGCCCTGAGAATATCTCTGCAAACATCTTTGCCACACGACTCGGCGTATCTTTGAGTCCAGCGCGCTCTTTGTCCTCGCCTATGCCGTCGAGGATCAGTCTTACGCCTTCTTCGATCTTTTTAGTGTTCATCAAACCCCTTTGCATTCTATAATCCTTTCATCAGTTATTATATTATCCATTTTTATGTCATGAGCATCAACTTCAATCCGCTCCACAATCTGCTCTTCGTAAGCTAAACCAATAATTTTACTTCTGACTTTTGACAGCAGTTTATCATAAAAGCCTTTTCCATATCCCAGTCTGCCGCAGTCTTCATCAAATGCAACGCCTGGAACAATAATGATCTCCATATCTTCAATTAAGCATAACCTGTCTTCAGATACATCTGGCTCTGGGATGCCGAGATAGCCTGAAGACAACTCACTTATATCCTTTATTTCATAAAGTTTTAGTTCGTTGTTTTTCTTATCCACTTTTGGCAGAACAGTAATCTTTCTGCTTGAAATGCAATGTCTTATTAAATCCGCTGTATCTACTTCATTTCTGAAGGCAGCGTATAAAAGAATTTTATTGGCTGCCTTAAATTCCGAAAGCCCGATGAGCTTGTCTTTAATCTTTTTGTTCTTTTCTATTCTAATATTTGCTCTGATGGCATCCCTTTTTGATAAGACATGTTTTCTTATGGAAATCTTGTTCAGCAGCAATCCTTGATCCCTATTTTGACAGGTGGCTCTGAAGTTTTTTCTTTATCATGCCGATTTCTTCAACTATATCTGATGCCGCATTAAATGGCGAATCTCCTCTGACATCGGCATCCATAACAGATTGGCTAAATCTTATTGCGCCTAAAAACTCCATGCCGCTGATATGTTTTTTAAAAAAAACAATATCACTGTCACTCCTCACCTTATTTGCAACCACAAAGACATGTCTTACTCCAAGGTCATTTGCCATTGCTTTTACTGTATTTGCGGTCTGAATACTCCTCTGCCCAGGCTCCACAACAACGATAAATGCATCTACTGCCTCTGCAGTACCCCGTGTGAGATGCTCTATTCCTGCCTCCATATCAACAATAATCGCCTCATCGCGATCTATGACAAGGTGTTTTAGCAGTCTTCTTAAAAGGACATTTTCAGGGCAGTAACAGCCGGTTGCCGCAGACTTTGATTTTCCTGCCACGAGCAGGGTAATGCCATTGAACTTGTATCCTATCTCTTCTGGAAGGTCGTCAACCCTCGGATTTAGCTTAAATATTCCGCCCATGGTTCCGGGCTTTGCGCCGGTTCTTTCTTCTATTAACTCAGGCATATCAGAGATAGGCCTTATCTTTGCTATGTCAGATGGCTTTATGCCGAGAGCCTGTGCAAGATTGGCATCAGGGTCAGCATCAACAGCGATGACCCTTTTGCCTTCTTGAGCAAACAGATGACTCAGCACCGAAGAAAGTGTTGTCTTTCCAACGCCGCCCTTGCCTGTAATAGCAATTTTCATAATTTACAATTATATCATACTTTTATCAGTTTTATTGTTTGTGTTATCATTTTCTAATGGAAGCAAAAAAAATCATCATAAAAGAACTGATTGAAGAATCAGAGCGCTATCTGATGCATACTTACAGCCGTCAGCCTGTAATGCTAAGAAAGGGCAGAGGCATGAAGGTATGGAGCGCTGATGGCAAGGAATATCTCGATTTTGTCGGAGGCATAGCTGTAAATATACTTGGACATTGTCATCCAAAGGTCGTTGTAGCCTTACAAAAGCAGGCGCAGAGGCTGCTGCATGTATCAAACCTGTATTATATTGACCTTCAGATAAAACTTGCAAAACTTCTATGCAAAAACTCATTTGCTGATAAGGTCTTTTTCTGCAATTCAGGCGCAGAGGCAAATGAAGCAGCTATAAAACTTGCAAGAAAGTATTCAAAGGAAAATTTTGGACAGGAGCGCTTTGAGATTATTACTGCACTAAATTCCTTCCACGGCAGAACACTTGCTACCGTTACAGCTACAGGCCAGGAAAAATTCCAGAAGGGATTTGAGCCTCTTATGCCCGGATTCAGATATGTTCCATTTGATGATATTAATGCCCTGCTGTCGTCAATAAACAATAGCACATGCGCCATCATGCTTGAGCCTATTCAGGGAGAAGGGGGCGTAAAAATTCCTTCAGATGATTATTTTAAAAATGTGAGAGAAATATGCGATAAACATGGACTTCTTTTGATACTTGATGAGGTGCAGACAGGGATGGGAAGGACAGGCAAACTATTTGCTTATGAACATTATGGCATAAAGCCTGATATAATGACCCTCGCAAAGGGTCTTGGCGGAGGCGCGCCTATAGGAGCTATGCTCGCAACAGAAAAGGCTGCATCTGCATTTCAGCCAGGCAGTCATGCATCCACATTTGGAGGCAATCCACTCGTATGTGCTGCAGCAATAGCAACCTTAGAAACAATATTAGAGGATGGATTTTTTTTAGACCATTGCATCAGAATGGGCAAATATTTTATGGAAAGATTGCATGCACTTAAGAATGATTTTCCGGAAAAGGTTGTAAATATAAGAGGGAAGGGCTTAATCACAGCGCTGGAGCTAACAATGGATGGGACGCCAATTGTAAAGGCGTGTCTCGAAAAAGGCGTTTTGATAAACTGCACAGCAGGAAATGTTCTCAGATTTACACCGCCTCTTATTGTGGAAGAAAAAGATATTGACAGGTTAGTCGACATTCTTGAGGAGGTATTGGGGAGATGACCTCAAAAAGAGATTTTCTTACGATATGGGACTTGACAAAAGATGAAATAGAAAATCTGATCAAAAGGGCGTTGGAATTAAAATCAGGCGCTGACAAAAACAAATGCCCGCTCATAGGGAAAAGCATAGGATTATTCTTTGAGAAGCCTTCAACGAGGACACGAGTATCTTTTGAAGTGGGCATATACCAATTAGGCGGGCAGTCAATTTATCTTAGCCCAAAAGAGATGCAGCTTGGAAGAGGAGAGAGCATTGCAGATACAGCGAGGGTTTTATCAAGATATTTAGACGGCATAGTCTTAAGGTTATACTCTCACTCAACCATTGAGGAGTTTGCAATTTATTCGACTGTCCCTGTAATAAATGGACTTTCAGATTTGCATCATCCATGCCAGGCGCTTGGAGATTTAATGACCATACTCGAAAAAAAAGGCAGATTAAAAGAAATACGGCTTGCTTATATAGGAGACGGCAATAATGTTGCTAATTCATTAATCGAAGCTGCAGCGCGAACAGGCATTGACTTAACTATTGCTTGTCCTGAAGGCTATGAACCCGACCCAGATGTCCTGGACAGGGCAAGAGAAGATGCTGCTGGAGATATACTTATTCTGAGAAATCCAAAAGAGGCAGCAGGCAGGGCAGATGTTATTTATACAGATGTATGGGTTAGCATGGGGCAGGAAAAGGAAGAAGAAAAGAAAAAAATAAAATTCAAAGAATATCAGATAAACAGTCAGTTGCTGCAGTGTGCAAAAAATGATGTGATTGTGCTTCATTGTCTTCCAGCACACAGGAGCGAAGAAATAACTGACGAGATAATGGATGGTAAAAACAGCGCAGTGTTTGATCAAGCTGAAAATAGACTGCATGCAGAAAAGGCTTTGCTGGAGTTTTTGGTAAAATAAAAATTATAATTTAAATCTATGGAAGAAACTAACGAACTTATAGAACAGCGCTTTAAGAAATTAAGCGAATTAAGACAACTTAATATCGACCCATATGACGGCAGATTCAATCCTGAATCAACAATAGCAGATCTAAATGTAAATTATCAGTCTGCTTCAAAAGAGAGGCTGGATGCAGAAAATATTAATGCCTCTGTTGCCGGCCGGATTATAGCCATGAGAGACTTTGGAAAGGCATCTTTTGCGCATATTCAAGATGCAGCAGGAAAGATTCAGATATATTTCAAAAAAGATGTCCTTAACGAAAAATATTCTCTGATAAGAAAACTCGACATCGGCGACATGATTGGCATAAAAGGCAGATTGTTCAGAACAAAGACTGATGAGCTTACCATTGAGGTTAGAGATTTTGTTTTTTTGAGCAAGTCCCTAAGGCCTCTGCCTGAAAAATGGCATGGATTAAGGGATATTGAGCTAAGATACAGACAAAGATATGTTGACCTTATTGTTAATCCAATGGTTAAAGACATATTTGCAAAAAGAAGCGCAATTATAAAGGCGATAAGAGATTTTTTTGAATCAAACGGATTCATAGAGGTCGAAACTCCGATGATGCATCCCATTCCAGGAGGCGCTGCTGCAAAGCCTTTTAAAACGCATCATATAGCCCTCGGCATTGACCTGTATTTAAGGATTGCGCCTGAGCTTTATCTAAAAAGACTTCTTGTAGGAGGTTACGAAAGGGTATTTGAGCTTAATAAAAATTTCAGAAATGAAGGCATATCAACAAAGCATAATCCTGAATTTACTATGCTGGAATTTTATATGGCATACAAGGATTACAATTTTCTGATGTCTTTTACAGAAGAACTCTTTTCATTTATCGCAAACAAGGCGCTTGGAACATTGAAGATTCCTTATGGCGATTCAATAATAGATCTGACGCCTCCATGGCCGAGAATTTCGATGCTTGATGCTATGAGACAGAAAGGAGTACCTGATGAGGCGCTGACAGATTATGAAAAGGCTAAGGCATGGGCAAGATCAAAGAAAATCGATATCAAAGAAGGCGCATCCCACGGCAAAGTCATGGATGAGATATTCAAGGAACTCGTGGAACCTTACCTGGTGCAGCCTACATTCATAATTGACTATCCAGTTGAGCTTTCTCCGCTTGCTAAAAGAAAAAGTGATAATCCAGATCTTGTTGAGAGGTTTGAGCTTTTTGTCGCAGCAAGGGAAATAGCTAATGCATTTTCTGAGCTTAATGACCCAATTGATCAAAAAGAGAGATTTTTAAAACAGGTTGAGGCTAAGCAAAAGGGGGATGAAGAGACGCACTGGATGGATGAGGATTTTGTAAAGGCTTTAGAGTATGGAATGCCGCCTGCAGCAGGAGAGGGAATAGGGATAGACAGGCTGGTTATGCTCTTTACTAATTGCCAAACCATAAGAGATGTGATACTGTTTCCGCAGCTAAAACCTGAACAATAATTAATGAATCTTCCATACCAATTATTTATCGCTCTGCGATACCTAAAGTCAAAGAAAAGGCATAAAGGCGTATCTTTCAATGCTATCATATCCATATGCGGCGTGGCTGTTGGAGTGATGGCTCTTCTTGTCGTTCTTTCTGTAATGAGCGGTTTTCATGAAGACCTCCAGAAAAAGATACTCGGCGCCAATGCCCATGCAGTTGTTGTCAGCTACAGAGGCGCAATTGAAGATTATAAATTTATAATGCAGCAACTTGAAAATGAGCCGCATATTGTTTCTATGTCTCCTTTTGTTTTAGGACAGGTAATGATAACATCAGGCAAAAAGGCTCATGGCGTTTTTATGAGAGGCATAGAGCCGGTCTCTGAATTAAAGACAACCGATATTTTGAGGCATATTAAAGAAGGAAGCATCGAAGGTTTAATATCAGAAGACAAAGAGAAAAATTCAACCTCTGAGGTTTCATGGATAATCATAGGCAGGGAGCTTGCCGCTATGCTCGGTGTATGGAGCGGAGATACGGTTAATGTTGTCTCTCCTGTGGGCGAGATAGGTCCCCTTGGAATGCTTCCAAAAGTAAAACAGTTTAAGATTATAGCGATATTTGAAATGGGCATGTTTGAGTATGATACAAATCTTGTGCTTACGGATATGATATCTTCTCAGGAATTCTTTGGTTACGGAAGCGCAGTTTCGGGAATTGAGGTTAGAACAGATGACATCTATAAAGCATCTGCTGTCAGAGATTCTGTGAATAAAAAGCTCGGTTTCCCATACTATGCAAGGGATTGGATGCAGATGAACAAGAATTTATTTGCAGCCCTAAAACTCGAAAAGCTCGCTATGTTTATAATATTAATATTGATTGTTCTTGTTGCATCCTTCAATATAATCAGCACATTGATGATGAATGTAATGGAAAAACAGAAGGAGATTGGCATCTTAAAAGCTATGGGAGCAACTAATATGGGCATTATGATGATATTTATGCTTCAGGGATTATTGATAGGCATTATTGGCACTGCTATGGGAGTGACTGGAGGCTATGTTTTAGGCAAAATTATTCATAACTATGAGATTATAAAGCTTCCTGCTGATGTCTATTATCTGAGCAAGCTGCCTGTGAAGATGAAATTAGTGGACTTTATTGTTGTTTCATGCTCTGCAATTGCTATAAGTTTTCTTTCAACGTTGTACCCTTCATACCACGCAGCAAAACTAAATCCTGTTGAGTCATTGAGATATGAGTAAAACAAATGATGAAGTATTGGGGAAGAGGCGATGTGTAAAATTATTAAAAAGCTTATCTGCATAGCAATAATAGCTTTGGCATTATTTGTAGGAATTACTATCTGGGGCAAGGGCGGTGATAAGTTCAGATGGGTTGGAGAAAAGACAGGAGGAGCAGTAAAAAAGGCAGCTAATAAACTTGCCGATGAAGCTGACAGCCTGAAAACTAAAACTAAAGAGAGGTTAGAAAGATGGTCAGGCAAGAAAGCGGAGACTAAAGAAAAGTGAAAGAACTCATAAGAGCAGAGGGACTTCAAAAATCATTCTACACACCTGCTGGAGAACTTAAGGTATTGAAAGGCATTGATGCATTTTTCGATGAAGCTGAGATGGTCGGGATTATCGGTGTTTCCGGAGCAGGAAAAAGCACATTTCTTCATATACTTGGAACACTTGATAAGCCTACATCAGGAAGCATTATTTATAAAGCAGGAAGTCAGAAAACAGAAGAGGGGATAGATCCATTTAATTTGAGCAATGGAGAACTTGCTGTTTTTAGAAACAGGATGATAGGCTTTGTTTTTCAGTTTCACTATCTTTTGCCTGAATTTACGGCTGTAGAAAATGTAATAATGCCGGGGCTTATAAACATAGGTTTAGAAAAAAAGGTCAAGTCTTTAAGATATAAGGAGATATACGAAAAGGCAGAAAAGCTTCTCAATGATCTTGGTTTGTATGCAAGAATGAATCATAAGCCCGGAGAACTATCTGGCGGAGAGCAGCAGCGTGTTGCTGTCGCCAGAGCATTGCTTCTTGAGCCGAGGGTTGTGCTTGCTGATGAACCTACAGGAAATTTAGATACAGCAACAGGCGAAGACCTTTTTAGATTATTGATGGATATAAACCAAAAGAGAGGCATAACATTCATAATGGTTACACATAATAAGAACCTGTCTGAAAGATGCCACAGGACATTAGAAATGGTTGATGGGAGGCTTCATTAATATCGTCATGAATATCCTGACAAAGATTGTAGAAAAAAAAGCTGAACGGCTGAAATATTGCAAAAGCGTTATTCCCATGCATGAACTAAAGAGCTGCTTTCAGGAAATGGACAAAACAAGGGATTTTAATGGCGTCATAAAGCGAGACAGCGAAAATATAAAGCTAATAGCAGAGATAAAAAAGGCATCGCCATCAAAGGGGCTTATAAAAAAAGATTTTGACCACATCAAGATAGCTTTAATCTATGAGGAAAAGCCTGTAAGCGCTATATCTGTCCTTACGGAAGAGGATTTTTTTCAGGGGCATCTTTCATATCTTAAAGCAGTCAAAGAGGTGACCTCAAAGCCTGTTTTAAGAAAGGATTTTATATTTGACGAATATCAGATATTTGAGTCAAGGGTAAATCACGCAGATGCAATACTCTTAATTGCAGCCATTCTTGATAAAAATCAGGCGGCTGAATATCTACACATGGCAAAAGAGTTGGGGCTTCATGTGCTTTTTGAGATTCATGATGAAGAGGATCTGGAAAAGGCACTTTTAATAGATGCAGAAATAATAGGAATAAACAACCGCAATCTTAAAACACTAACTATTGATTTATCAACAACGTTAAGACTTAGAAAAGATATACCCAAAGACAGAATCATTGTAAGCGAAAGCGGAATAAAAAATCGAGATGATATCGTTACATTGCAGAAGGCAGAGATAGATGCGATGCTAATAGGCACATCCTTGATGGAAGCAGAAGATTTAGGCAAAAAAATTGACGAGCTTATGCTAAAATAAGAGAGATTTTATGGTTAAAAATGACAGATGGATAAAAGAGGCTGCTAAAGAAGGGATGATAGATCCCTTTAATTCAAAGCAGGCAAGAAAAGGCGTTATATCTTACGGCGTCAGCTCATATGGTTATGATATGAGAATTGGCGATGAATTTAAGATATTTACAAACATAAATAATACAGTTGTTGACCCTAAAAAGTTTGACCCTGATAGCTTTGTTGATTATAAAGGCGATGTATGCATAATTCCTCCAAATTCCTTTGCCTTAGCCAGATCTGTGGAGTATTTCAAGATTCCGAGAGATGTGCTGGTTATATGCCTCGGCAAGTCAACATATGCAAGATGCGGGTTAGTGGTTAATGTCACTCCTCTTGAGCCTGAATGGGAGGGGCATGTAACCATAGAGATTTCTAATACAACTCCTCTGCCTGCAAAAATATATGCCAATGAAGGAATAGCTCAATTGATATTCTTACAGGCATCAGAGATATGCGAGGTCTCTTACAAAGATAAAGCTGGAAAGTATCAGGCACAAAAAGGCATTACGCTTCCGAGACTGTAAATTATGCCCTGGAAAGAAAAACTCATAATAGCCCTCGATGTGTCAGACGGCAGACATGCCCTCGATATTGTTGATATGCTTGGAGATTATGCCGGCGTCTTTAAGGTTGGTTTTGAGCTTTTTGTTTCAACAGGACCTAAGATTGTCGAGGATATTCAGGGTAAGGGGAAAAAGGTATTTCTTGACCTGAAATTTCATGACATCCCAAACACAGTCACAAAAGCAGCAATTGCAGCTTCAAGACTCGGCGTATATATGTTCAATCTCCATGCTTCAGGCGGTCTTGAGATGATGAAGCGATGCAGAGATTCTGTTAAAGAATTATGCCAAAAAGAAAATATCCAGATGCCTAAAATTGTCGGTGTCACTGTGCTTACAAGCATTAACAATGAAACATTAAAAAATGAATTGTGCATCCAGCATGGCATCAAAACCCACGCAAGGCATTTGGCAGCGCTAGCGCTTAAAGCAGGGCTTGATGGAGTTGTCGCATCTCCTTACGAAATTTCGATGATAAAGCAGCACTGCGGCAATGATTTTATAGTTGTTGCACCAGGCATAAGACCTTCATGGACACCCCCGGATGACCAGAGAAGAACAGCCACCCCCAAAGAGGCATTAAAAGAAGGCGCAGACTATATTGTAATGGGCAGAGGGATACTTAAGCATGAAGACCCTATCAAGGCGCTTGAGCTAATTTCTTTAGAAATGCTTACTGCATAAAAACCCTTAGCAAGATTCTGCCATAATTTTTGCACATGAATTTGAACCTAATCAAAAAGGATTTTTTAGATTTAGCCATAAAAGGTGATATTTTCCCTCTTTATATAGAGATCCCTTACAGAGAGCCTTATATTGTTTATGAACATCTCGGGTGCAAACCAGAAAGCATCATCCTTGAAAGTGTAAAGGGACCTTATAAAATAGCCCGTTACTCATTTATTGCTTATGATCCCTATCTTGTCTTCAGGGCAAAAAACGGAGAAATTACAATAAAGTCAAGGGTTAACAATCAAGGGGCATCTATATCTTTTAGGCAGCCGCTGGAAAGACTTAAAGAACTTATAACAGCCTGCCATCAAAGACCAGCTCCAAAACTTCCTCCATTTCAGGGAGGCGCAGTCGGACTTCTAAGCTACGATTTTGTCAGATATATCGAAAATATCACAGAAAATGCAGCAGATGACCTCAAGATGCCAGATGTCCATTTCCTGCTGGCTGATAAAGTAATAGCCTTTGACCACATGCAGGAAAAGGCATGGATAATTGTTTCTCCAGGCGCAAGGAATACAGAACTTGGATACAGGGATATATCGCAAATTGATTGGAATACAGCGTATGATGAAGCAGAGAGTGAGTTGAGAATTAAGAGCTGTGAGTTAAGAGTTATGAAAAATCATATAACCTATGAAACTCCAAACTCCAAACTCCAAACTCCAAACTTAAAACTCAATTATGAGATGTCCAAAGGGCATTATGTGGATATTGTTAAAAGGGCAAAGGAATATATTTCTGCCGGTGATATATTTCAGGCCAATCTGTCCCAAAGAATTTCAGCTTGTATCAGAAATATAAAGTCATGGGATATTTATAAGATTCTTAGGAAAATCAATCCGTCTCCATTTGCTGCATACGCTGATTTTGGAGATTACCAGATAGTAAGCTCGTCTCCTGAGAGGCTTATAAGGGTTAAAGACAATGTAATTGAGACAAGACCTATTGCAGGGACAATGCCGAGAGGAAAGGATTTTAAAGAAGATGAAATAATGAGGGCGGAGTTATTGCTTAATGAAAAGGAGCGCGCAGAGCATATAATGCTTATTGATCTGGAAAGAAATGATATAGGAAGGGTTTCTGAATACGGCTCTGTAGTTGTGGATGAACTTATGATAACAGAGGACTATTCCCATGTTATCCATATAGTTTCAAATGTTAAAGGCGCTCTTGGAAAAAATAAGACCTGTTTTGATGTTATTAAGGCAGCATTTCCGGGAGGAACAATTACGGGCGTTCCAAAAGTCAGATGCATGGAGATAATAGATGAGCTTGAGCCTGTCAGGAGAGGACATTATACAGGCTCTTTAGGCTATATTGGTTTTTCTGGCAATATGGATTTGAACATCATTATCAGAACATTTTTAATAAAAGATGGTGTTGCATATGTCCAGGCAGGAGCAGGAATTGTTGCTGATTCAGACCCTGAAAAGGAATATTATGAGACACTTAAAAAGGCAGAGGCATTAATAAAAACTTTGGAGGCATTAAAAAAAGGGCATTAGTCAAAGTAAACCGTGCTTTGGCAGCAAAATTGAACATACTTCTTGTTTTATCATAAGTTTATTTTCGAATAGATGTGATATTATATGCCGATGAAAGTAAAATTTTTTCAGAGACTAAATACCAGATTATCTTTAATTCCACTACTTTTAATCTCTGTTTTTTTGATCGCTGCCGGCATCGGCTTTTATTTTTCTGGCTATGCTCATATTATAAAGGATTTTTACAGGCTGCATCTTATCAATCTATCAGCAGAAAAGAAACTTGCAGTTGATTCATGGATTAACTATTACAAAAAGGATATCGAAGAACTTTTAATGCCCGGCTTATTCAGAGATAACATATTAATATTAACAGGCAAGCATCCATTCATCAGATCCAAAAAGAAGATAACAGAAGCAGAGGCGAATATTTCTATTCTTCTTGAAGAAAAAGCAGCGTCTGGAAAGTATCACGCAATTTCTGTTCTTTCTAAGGAAGGGAATGTTTTATTAAGCAGCAAGCAAGATTTAATTGGTGAAGACTTATCTGGAGAGGCTTTATTTAAGGAGTCGGTTTCCAGCGTCAAATCAACAATAGGATTAAACACAAAATTAGGCAGCATGGATTTCATATCTGTTGTCTCTGACGCAAATGGAAATATGGCAGCCTTGCTGCTTGCCTCGGCGCCATTGAAAGAATTAGCAGATTCTATTAGGACGAAAGAAAGTTTGTATAAGAGCGAAAAAATAGAGATTATAGACAAGGAAGGCAATATATTAACAAAAGACGGAATCTCTCCTCAAAAACATGATATACAGGAGGACAACCTTTTTTCTTATGCTGTAAACTTTGATAATATTAATATGAGACTGATAAGCAGTGTTTATAAATCTGAAGCCTTAATGCCATTAAATATCTTATTAATCGCTTATTTTTCACTTGTAGGCATTATCTTTTTGTTTATAGTGAAAAGCTCATATCTTGCCAAAAGGCTTATTACAAAACCTGTTTTAAAACTTGCTGATATAATTAAATCCTTATCAGCAGGCGAATTCAATGCAGATTTCGGAGATAACTATAAAGGTGAAATTCGTGAATTAAAAGAATCATTGAAAAACATGGTAGAAGAATTAAAAACAAGGGAATCTTATTTGATTGAAAATACAAAATTAACAGAAAGATTTAGCCTAAAGTCAATGCTTTATAGCAAGATAGCGCATGATCTAAGACAACCTTTAGTCTCAAGAAATCTCCTTCAATTTGCAGAAGACCTCTCTATACTTTCGAGGCTCGAAAATGGGAAACTGTCCATTTCAGCGGATGAATTCAATATGTGCGAGCTATTAAAAGATATTGAAGATTTTGGAAAAAAACTTATCAGAACAAAAGAGATAGAATTAATTGTAGATTGCCAGGATGTTTTTATGAACAAAACTGTATATACAGACAGGCAGCATTTAAAGAAAATCATAACCAATATTTTAATTAATGCTATAGAGTCAACTGAACTGGGAACAATAACAATTTTGTGCTCAGAAATGCTGGAGCATCATAAAGGACATATCGAAATATCAATTGCTGATACAGGAAAAGGTATAGAAGTAGAGATGATGAGTGATGTATTTGAAGAATTTACAACAATTCCCTTTGCTCTTATTGTGTCTAAAAAGCTAACAAATGCGCTCGGCGGAAAAATAGAAGCCCAAAGCATGCCAGGCAGGGGATCTGTATTTACAATCACAATCCCAGTAAAAAATCGTATTCCTTTATTATAAGCATAGCATCTGTTTTTTGGCTGGTATTTAAGGGATGGTTTTATTGACAAAAATTTAAAATTTAGATTATAGTTGATAATATAAATTAGTTCCTATAAAAGGTTAACACCATTAAAAGGAGGTTATATTATGGCAGAAAAAGGAAAGTCAAAAACTAATGTTGCGGCAAGAGCTGAAAGCAAAGCAAAAGCACAAATTTGCCGTAATTGCGGCAATAAGGCAGATGTTATTATGTCTGTCTCCTCATCAGGGAAAAAAAGAATGCGACGCATCTGCTGCGGCGAGTAATTTAAAACTCCCATCAAAAACAAAAAAAGGCTCGATTATTCAACCGAGCCTTTTTTTGTTTTAATTTTAATCCGGCAGCGTCTTACTTTCCCATAACCTTGCGGTCATAGTATCATCAGCCCTGGAGGACTTAACTTCCGTGTTCGGAATGGGAACGGGTGTTGCCCCTCCGGTTTAACCGCCGGAAACTCATTGTTCAAGAATAGAATAACACAACTGATTTTAAAATTGCAACTGTTAATACAATTGACAAATATGGGAGGGGAATAGGGGTCAAGGCACACGGTCTATTAGTACTG
>JBBISP010000029.1:0-22630 GCA_037441185.1 Nitrospirota bacterium
TAACGGCATGCATCACCGGCGGCTGCAAGCCGTCCGGTGAATGCCTTTGTTCGGCTTTTCCGGACTATAAGTTATGCCTGAGCCGACCAAGAATCTATCTTTAAAGTTGAAAATTAACCTATCGAGTTCCCATCCATTTATTCCAGCTTCTCTTGCAACAGATAGATAGAACTCCTCATGCTGAGTGTAATTGTTAAACGTTAATCCATAGGCTTCTGAGATGGACTTAATTCGAATATCTAATGCGATAGAATCACGAAAGTCTTCATGATAAACATCCATCATAATATTGCGGGCATATTTATCACCAATTCCTGAGAATCTTTTTAGAAATCTTATCTTCCTTTCACGACCCTCTTGAGCAAAGAGCATCTTCTTTGCAGATTCTGGTCCGCCAAGGGACTTAACTTGATCAAAACATTTTAAGATATAACCTGCTTTAATAGATGGCCTTCTAATTTTGGCATCTCTACAAGTTTGCTCTACTATCCTTGCTCGATTACTGGGAGTAAGCTCTGCCAAAGCCTCATATCTCAACTTGTTATAATTGTTTTTGTTACCAATAAGGCCTTCCCAACCCGAAGCTCTTCCCATGGTAGAGAAACTCTGGAGAAGATAGTGCCATAAAAAATCTGGTCTTGATAAATTATTGTATTCAGCCTTGAGTTTATTAAGTGTTGATTGTTTTTCCTGTGCCAAGTCTCTGGCTATTAAAACTAATATTTTGTGAGCAATATCTATATCCATATTACCATCCAAGAGCCGAACATTTATTTTTATACTTATTCTGCATTTAGGTTAAATATATCAAAGTAAAGGGTCGCTGTCAAGAAAAAACTGATTTAATAACTTGCAAACACACCTATAATTCAGTATAATGATAAATATTTATTAATATGCGTAGGCGTGATAAGTTATGAAAAGTGATAATTTAAATGACTTTCAAGGCTATCTTGTCTCTAAATCGGCTGTTAACGAGAAATATGCTCCTTATTATGTAAGGTGGGTTTCTTCCTGTTATGCCTTTGCCAATCAACCGCTCTCCGATGTTTTAACTCAAGTCCAAAAACAAGACTTTTTAAAACAATTTGCAAAAAATCATGAAGACTGGCAGGTAAAACAGGCTGATAACGCTCTCAGGCTTCAGGAATGCCTAAGCCTAAGAATAAAAGATGTTGATATTGAACAGGGAATCCTGATTGTCCGTTCAGGCAAAGGAGATAAGGACAAAACAGGCATCAATACATACATTGCGCCATCAGGACAATACAGGAATTGCTCGGGCACAGCAATCTTCAGACCACTATGATTTATACTCATGTAGCCACAAAGAATATTCTCGGCGTAAGAAGTCCTCTGGATAAATAATCATAATGCGATGATAAAAAAACTATCTATAATTATTATTGCTGTATTTACTTTGACTATTGCATATTTCTTCATTTTCCCTCCTGCAAAAAACCCTATAAGGAAACCCAGCGAGGCAGTTCTGATTTATCTTCTATATCCATGCTTGAAATCCCTGTTATAAAGTCTTGATTCCATGCCCAGAGGCTCAAGGGAGGCTTTAAGTGCATCGCCGACATAGATCAGCGCGGTCTTTTTTATTCCCGCGCTTTTGACGAGCGCATCTAATTCTTTGAGCGCTCCCCTTATCACACGCTGCTCATGCCATGTGGCTTTTTCAATGATAACTACAGGCGTATCTTCTGAATACCCTTGTAAAAGGTCATCTTTAACTTTTTCTATCATTCCCACGCTCAAAAAAATCACCATTGTCGCTTTGTGCTTTGCTAATTCGCTAATCTTCTCGGTTTCTGGCACAGGTGTCTGTCCTTCCATACGTGTAAATATAACTGTCTGACTGATTTCGGGTATAGTGAGTTCCTGACCTAAAATTGCTGCGCCTGCCATTGCTGAAGAGACGCCTGGAATGACTTCATATTCTATGTCCAATTTTCTAATCCGCTCTATCTGCTCTGATATTGCACTATAAAAGGAGGTGTCTCCTGTATGCAATCTTACAACTGTTTTCCCATTTGTAATGGACTTTTTAATAATCTCTGTTATCTCATCGAGCGTCATTAATGCGGAGTTGTAAATCTCTGCCTTTATACCCTTTATTAATGCTGGGTTAACAAGGCTTCCTGCATAAATAATGACATCTGCACTATCAAGCAGTTTTCTGCCTTTGATGGTTATAAGTTCTGGATCTCCAGGCCCTGCGCCTATAAAATATACCTTGCTCACTTTTTTATTATCACTATCGAAAAATAGTTGAGATCTTCTTTTTTTACATTCCTGATATTTTTGAATATCTGTTCATCTTCCATTGCAGCCTTTGAAATATATACTGCATTCTCAACAAGCCGCATTTCATCAAGAGTCTGTAAAAGCTCATCAAATACCCTGTGAACTTTCATGAGAACGACTGTATCAAATTTCTCTAATATTTCTCTTATATCGTTTGTATAAGTGGCAGGAAGAACTGCAATTTTCTCATCTGCAAGGCTTAAAGACAATTTTGCCCTTGCTGCTGCTGTATTTATAGATGAGACCCCTGGTATTATTTCAATGTTAAGTTCAGGATTGATCTCAAGGAGTTTATCATATAAATAGAAAAATGTACTGTAAATAGCAGGGTCTCCGATAGTGATGAATGCCATATCGATGCCTTTATTTAATTTGCCGCAAACAGTTTCTATGGTCTCCTGCCACTTGGTGTCAAGCTCACAGTCAGGAGCATTGGAGCGCTGGAGTGTTGGAGCATTGCTTTTTCCCATTACTCCATTACTCCATTTCTCCATTTCTTTATTTGGTTTAGTCTTTCTCATCGGGAAATGGGCTTCGATAATCTCTTTGCCAGACAAATCCAGCGTCTTTTGCACAATTGATAATGCAAGGCTGCTGCCTTCTTCTTTTCCCTTTGGAACGCAGATGCACGGCACTTCCATGAGAATCCTCACTGCCTTGAGGGTGAGCAACTCAGGGTCTCCAGGGCCAACTCCTATTACATAAAGATTAGGCATTGCAGATATTTAACATTATAACTAATTTGGTTTAAATATGGATAATGAAGGCGCTTATTCCGAGTATTTTTTTCTATCAGGTGCCGATTTGACTAAAACACCTTTGTAGAGGTAATATTTTTCATGCTTCATTCAGATTTTGTTCCTCTTCATTTACATACAGAGTACAGCCTGCTTGATGGTGCAATAAAGATAGATGAGCTTTTAGAACAGGCATCTACTTATAAAATGCCTGCTGTTGCCATTACCGACCATGGAAACCTGTTTGGCGCAGTAGAATTTTATAAAAAGACATCAAAGGCAGGCATTAAACCTATTATCGGCTGCGAGGTTTATGTAGCACCAAACAGTAGATTCGACAGGTCAAAAACTACCATAGACAACGGACTTTCTGAGGAGGCAGCATTTCACCTTATTTTGCTTGCAAGAGATGCCAATGGTTACAAAAACCTGACATCTCTTGTAACAAGGGCTTATTTAGAAGGATTTTATTACAAACCGCGAATAGACAAAAACCTTCTTGAACAATACAGCGGCGGACTTATCGGTCTTACAGCATGCCTTAAAGGAGAAGTGCCTTATTATCTTCTACACGGCCAATTAAACATGGCGCGAGAGGCAGCATTACAGTATAAACATATACTCGGGCCTGAAAACTTCTTTTTTGAGATACAGCACAACGGAATGCCTGAGCAGGAAGAGACAAATAAAAAACTTATCGAGCTTTCTAAGGAACTTCATGTTCCTCTTGTTGCTACAAATGACTGCCACTACCTCAAGAAAGAGGATGCAAGGGCGCACGACATTCTTCTGTGCATACAGACAGGCAAGACAGCAAAGGACGAAAAAAGGCTCAGGATGTCTACAGAGGAGTTTTATTTCAAATCCCCTAATGAGATGAAACAGGCATTTCAAGAGACGACAGAGGCCATACTGAATACAAGAATGATCGCTGAAAGATGCAATCTCGATTTTGTCCTCGGAAAATGTCTGCTTCCGAAATACGAGCTTCCAAACGGAGTTTCTCCTGATTCTTATTTACAAGATCTCGCACTTAACGGGCTGAAGGCTAAATTCAAAGGCAATCCTCCTCAGAATTATATAGACCGCCTGAAAATAGAACTTAATGTGATAAAAAAAATGGACTATTCATCCTATTTTCTTATTGTCTGGGATTTCATAAATTATGCGAGAAAAAATATGATACCCGTAGGCCCTGGCAGAGGCTCTGCAGCAGGAAGCCTTGTTGCATACTGCCTCGACATAACAGAAATAGACCCGATTAAATACAATCTGCTCTTTGAAAGATTCCTAAATCCGGAAAGAATAAGCATGCCTGACATTGATGTTGACTTCTGCAAAGACAAAAGAGGCGATGTAATTAATTATGTGTCAGAAAAATATGGCAATGACCATGTAGCCCAGATAATAACATTCGGAACAATGGCTGCAAAAGCAGCAATACGGGATGTGGGCAGGGTTATGGACATACCGTATGCTGAGGTTGACAAAATTGCAAAACTCGTGCCTGCAAATAATATAAGCATAGAAGAAGCCCTGAAAATAGAACCTCAACTGAAAGAGTTGTATGATGCAAATCCTATTGTTAAGGAATTGCTGGATATTGCAAAGAGGCTTGAGGGCATATCAAGGCATGCGTCAACTCATGCCGCAGGCGTTGTTATAGCGCCTGGGCCATTAACAGACTTTACCGCCCTTTACAAAAATCCATCTGAAGATACTATTACTACACAGTTCGATATGGGGGCAGTTGAAAGCGTAGGACTTCTCAAGTTTGATTTTTTAGGTCTGAAAACCCTTACAGTTTTGGAAAAGACATTGGAATTTATAAAGCAGCATGGCAGTGAAATAGTCCTTTCAGAGATCCCACTGGATGATGAAACCACATACAGGCTTTTAAGCTCTGGAGAGACTACAGGCATATTCCAGCTCGAAAGCTCAGGCATGAGGGACATACTCGTGAGGATGCAGCCAAACAGGTTTGAGGACCTCATAGCCCTTGTTGCGCTTTACCGCCCTGGCCCGATGGCATGGATAGATGATTTTATAAAAAGGAAAAACGGCGAGACAAAAGTGGAATATGAACTGCCTCAATTAAAGGAAATACTCGATGAGACTTATGGCATTATCATTTATCAGGAACAGGTTATGATGATTGCCAATAAAATAGCTAATTTTTCGATGGGACAGGCTGACATCCTTAGAAGGGCAATGGGAAAGAAGAAGCAGGAGGAAATGGAGGAGCAAAAAGAGGTTTTTGTCAGAGGCGCTGTTGGCGGCGGATTTCCAGAGACAAAGGCACGAAGGCTGTTTGAGATTATGGAACCGTTTGCAAGATATGGCT
Organism: Nitrospirota bacterium; assembly: GCA_037441185.1. GTDB lineage: Bacteria > Nitrospirota > Thermodesulfovibrionia > Thermodesulfovibrionales > Dissulfurispiraceae > JBBISP01. Next base: position 5,395 of record JBBISP010000029.1, read on the forward strand.
TTAACAAATCTCATTCTGCAGCTTACGCATACCTCGCATACCAGACAGCATATTTAAAGGCACATTATCCTGTTGAGTTCATGACAGCAAACCTAAGCGCAGATATAGGGGATACAAATAAGATTGTGAGGCTTATTAGCGAATGCAGAAATATGTCCATTGATATACTGCCTCCAGATATTAAGGAGAGCCAAAGGGAATTCAAGATTGTCGGAAATTCTGTAAGGTTCGGACTTGAGGCGGTGAAAGGAGTAGGAGCCTCTGCTATAGAAATTATTCTTCAAGAGCGGCAAAATGGTGTTTTTAAATCCTTTGAAGACTTTATGTCGAGGGTGGACAACAAAAAGGTTAATAAAAAAGTGATAGAGAGCCTTATAAAAGCGGGCGCATTTGATTCGCTTTATTCGGAGAGCAAATTAATTGCAAGGGCTAAGGGAATTAATACACTGCTGTCTCCTTTTAAGGCAAACGGCTCTGGTCCTGGACTCTTTGGAGATGATGATGCAATTGCTCATAAAGTCGCTGCATGGGATGAAACTACACTGCTCTGTTATGAAAAAGAGGCGCTCGGTTTTTATATATCAGGTCATCCTATGACAAAGTACAGAAGGACGTTATCAGGGATAGATGCTCTAAAATTATCAGAGGTGGATACTAAAGAGGAAAGGGCAGATATCACTGTTTCAGGAATCATAAGCGAGATGAAAAGCAGGGTTAAGGAAAGAGGCATTACAGCTTATCTGTTATTAGAAGATGAGACCGGAGGCTGTGAGATTCTTGTATTCCATGACCTTTATAAAAAAAGCATATCTCTTCTCAAGAAGGGCAATATGGTTATAATAAAAGGGCAGGTCTTTAAATCAGAAAAAGGTGCAAAAATTATGGCAAGGGAGATACAAAATCTGACAGATATGGAAATCAGCGCTAAATACGAGATCTCCATGAAATTCGATGACATTGGAGATGCTGCTGAAAAACTGAAGACTGTAAAAAAATTCATGGCAGGCGGCGCACTAAACAGTAAAGACAGCCTGTCATTTAAGCTTTGCCTTCCTGAGTATTGCGTTATTATAGCATCGCAGCTTCAGCCAAGCAGCAATTTTTTAGCGGAGGTAGAAAGGATCGCAGGAGTAACGGTTAGGGTTAATAGTTAATAGTTATGCGAATAATGGAGACGCAATGGGTTATTATCTCGATTTTGAAAAGCAATTAGAAGATCTTGAGACAAAGATTGATGAACTGAAAAAGTTCTCTGATGGGACAGAAATTGATATAGCGTCAGAAATAAAGCGCCTTGAAAAAAAAGCAAAGGATCTTCGTCATGAGATTTTTTCGAAGCTCACTCCATGGGAAAAGACCATGATAGCGCGCCACCCTGACAGACCGTATACCATTGATTATATCAATATGATAGTTGAAAACTTCATTGAACTGCATGGGGACAGGAGGTTTGCTGATGACCCTGCAATTGTGGGAGGAGCAGGAAAGATAGCAGGCATTCCTATGATTATAATCGGACATCAAAAGGGCAGAGACACAAAAGAAAGGATATTTAGAAACTTTGGCCAGCCAAACCCTGATGGCTACAGAAAGGCTTTGAGATTAATTAAAATGGCTGAAAGATTTAAGATGCCTATAGTAACCTTTGTAGACACCCCTGGAGCATACCCTGGAATAGGCGCTGAAGAAAGAGGACAGGCAGAGGCAATAGCAACAAATCTTATGGAGATGGCTCGATTGAAAACACCAATAATCTCAATTGTAATTGGAGAGGGAGGCAGCGGCGGCGCCCTTGCATTAAGTGTTGCTGATAGGCTGTATATGTTGGAGCACTCTATTTATTCTGTAATCTCCCCAGAAGGCTGTGCAGCTATTTTGTGGGGGAAAGGCGGAGAACTTAGTGTTGATGATTTTTCCAGGGCAGCGGATGTCCTTAAACTCACTGCTGAAGATCTGAAGTCGTTTAATATCATAGACGACATAATCCCAGAGCCATTAGGCGGCGCGCACAGAGAGCCTGAGATCACAGCAAAAAGAATTACTGAATATATCATGAAGTCTTTGGAGACACTTCAGTCAAAAAGCCCAGCGAAGTTGATAGAAGAAAGATATAAAAAGATCAGAAAAATCGGAAGCCTTACTCAAACAACGCAGTAACAAAGTCCTCTGGATCGAAGTCTTTAAGGTCATCAATCCCTTCGCCTATTCCGATAAGCCTTACAGGTATGCCCAGCTCTTTCTTAATTGCAAAGATAATGCCGCCCTTTGCAGTTCCGTCAAGTTTTGTAAGAGCAATGCCTGTAATGCCTATTGCTTCATTAAATAGATGAGCCTGTCTGAGTGCATTCTGTCCTGTAGTTGCATCAACAATTAAAAGTATTTCCTGAGGAGCATCAGGAATTGATTTTTTGATAACACGATTGATCTTTTTCAACTCATCCATGAGATGGCTCTTTGTGTGAAGCCTTCCTGCTGTATCGATAATGACTATATCTATTCCGCGTGCCTTTGCAGCCTCCACAGCGTCAAATGCGACGGCCGCAGGGTCAGAGCCGCTCTGGTGTTTGATTATATCCGCTCCTGAGCGCTTTGACCATATCTCAAGCTGTTCTATTGCTGCAGCTCTGAATGTATCCGCAGCAGCAAGGATTACAGAATTCCCTTCTGATATAAATCTCGATGCAAGCTTGCCTATTGTTGTGGTTTTCCCTACGCCATTGACGCCAACAGCAAGGATAACAAATGGCTTTTCTCCGAATATTACAAGAGGCTGAGACCTGCCGAGAAGCAAAGACATCTCGCTTTTGAGATAAGACTTCACATCATCAGAGGTCTTTATTTCACCAGATTTTACTTTTTCTCTAAGAAGGCGCACTATCTCAGATGTGGCCTCTGTTCCAACATCGGATGTTATAAGCACTTCTTCGATGTCTTCGATGGCTGACTCGTCAATAGTCCTGCTCAGGAGGATTGATTCAACCCTTTCAACAATGCTCTTCTTTGTTTTTTCAAGACCTGCTTTTAGTTTATCTAAAAATCCCATGATTATCTAAATGAGGTTAATAGTTATAAAAAACCGTTTCTACTTCAGTCGCATTGATCTTGCCTGTGATTTTGCTTCAGAAATTAAGCCATAGCTTTCAAAGAAATATAGTAGCACACCAAAATAAATTTTACCAAATCAAATATCAATCCCTAAGAGACTTTTCAAAATATCCTTATCGGCAGCGACAAGAAAGTATAAATAAAATCCATCTACATGGTCTTTCCTCCCTGTTTTATCTCGCTATCAAACATTCCTTTTAAAATCCTTGATGCGCAGAACTGTCCGCACATGGTACAGGAGTCTTCGGCTGATGGCTGTCTTTCGCTTCTTATTTTTATTGCCTCATCCTTTGCAATTGCGAGTTCAAACTGTTTATGCCAGTCGAGGTCTCTCCTTGCAATGGACATCTCCTTGTCCCTGTCTCGTTTTTTCAGCTTCACCATGTCACCGATGTGTGCTGCAATCCTCGCTGTGATAACGCCATGCTTGACATCTTCAGGAAATGGAAGTCCCAAATGCTCTGCAGGAGTTACATAACAAATAAAATCAGCGCCATAGGCAGATGAAAGGGCTGCGCCGATGGCTGAAGTTATGTGATCGTATCCTGGCGCAATGTCAGTTGTTATCGGGCCTAACATATAAAAGGGTGATTCTCCGCTCATCTTTTTTTCGAGGAGCACATTTGCTTCTATCTCATCGATGGGTATGTGTCCTGGGCCTTCTACCATTGTCTGGCATCTCATATTTCTTCCAATCTCTGCAAGTTCGCAGTTTATTATAAGTTCTTGAATCTGCACTCTGTCTGATGAATCATGTATTGCCCCTGCCCTGAACCCATTTCCGAGGCTCAATACAACATCATGTTTCTTCAGTATTTCGACAACCCTATCGAATTTTTCATACAATGGGTTTTCCTTATTATTATGGAGCATCCATGCTGTTAGATATGAGCCTCCCTTTGATACAAGTCCTCCATAGCGATAGCCCTGTTTTTTCAGGCGCTCAATTGTCATAAGATTTATTCCGCAATGGATTGCCATGAATGAAACACCCTCTTCGCATTGTTTTTCCATGACATCCCATAGCAGATCTTCAGGCATGTTCACTGCCCCGCCATATCTTTCAATGGATAATGCAAATGCCTCATAAAGTGGAACTGTGCCAATCGGCAGGGTTACGGCATTCATAACAGCCTTTCTTATGCCTTTAATGTCGCCGCCTACACTCAAATCCATGAGGGTATCCGCACCGTGCTGCTCTGCAACCTTTGCCTTTTCCACTTCCATGAGGATGTCCGCAATGTCTGTCGATGTGCCGATGGATGCGTTTATCTTTGTCCTCAAGCCTTTGCCTATGCCCACAATTTTATTAATCCTGTTCTTATTTGCAGGGATTACTATTTTCCCATCTGCAACCCTTGACCTTACGGTTTCTACATCAACACCTTCCTCCAATGCTACTTTTTTTACCTCTTCTGTTGTTACTCCTCTTTTTGCCCTTTCAAGCTGTGTCATTGTGCCTCCAGTGTTTTTAATAGCGTATATAAAACTTCGTCTACCTCGTCTATAAGCTTCTTAAACAAACCTCCATGACTCTTTGAATTTCCGAAAAGCTCTGTCCGCATCTCTTGTATTTTGGTATCATTGCATTTTTCATATGTGATATGTCCATTTTGCATTGCATATCTTTCTAAAACCAGAAGCTGTTTAGCTTTTTCCGCAAATGGTATTAATAGTTCTTTTATTTTGTTTAAGTCTGACTTCTGACTTCTGACTTCTAACTTCTGTTTTTTAATTATTTCTGCTATCTCTTTTATCATGATGTATAATGCACAGTATTCGAGTCCTCTTATCCCCCGCCGCCACTGAAGTAGCATTGAATTTTTCCAGAACCAGAGGAAATTGCGGGTGCCGAGAGAGATTAATTCAGAAGACAGAGCACAGAGTTCAGAAGACAGACTATTTTTTTCTATTTTCTGTTTTCTATTTTCTGTTTTCTGTTTTCTGTCATCTGTTTTCTGTTCTGCAAGATATTCCCAAAGATTTTTTAAGACCGCTGCGCCATTCATATCATCAGGCGTATCAAAGTGAATCAATGACAGCATTACCTTCCCTTTTCCAAAAACGCCTTCTACAACGGCAGGCGCGTTTTTCAGTCTTTTTGGATCAAGATTAATCTTATAAATCTTCTCCATTTCCAGCCATCCGCCATTATCTTCTACATCTCCCACATTCAAATCTGCGCTGAAGGAATCCGCAAGTGCATTTCCAAATGTGGCAAGTATCTGTATGTCGTCATCATCAACTATAAATTGCGATGGCCACCATGCGTGAAAAATCCGTGATGCGTGATGCGTGATGCGTGATGCGTTCCATATAGGGTGTTCATTTATATTCAGATGAATCCTACCGCTGAAACTCGGCACCCTTTCTTTTGTCGGTTTTCTTTTTATATTCAAAATTCCTATGCCGTCTGTTGTCGCAAGGCCTGCTCCTCCGCAGAAACCCAAATAATTACCACCGCCATTCACAAAATTTTTTATTTCGCGGATACCTTTTTCACCAAGTATTTTTATCTTATTGGATGCCCATCCGCCAGGCACAAATAGCATTTTGTAATTTTTGAGCTTGCCTGCCTTTATATCGCCTGAGCGAATCAATTCAACAGCCAGATTGTTAGCCTTCAATGCTTTATATGCCATTAATCCCCAAAGAAACGATTCATCCCATAAAAAGGCAACTGTTTCACTTCCCATTACTCTACTACTCCATTACTCCATTTTCTTTCGTATCCCCTCGGTGTAATCATATAGTTATTCCATATAAAGGTCTGAGAGTTGCCTATTATCACTGTTGTCTGCATATCAATATCATAATTGAGCATATCTCTAAGATTTGTAATAATAACATTCTCATTTTCTCTCATGGCGCTTTTAACTATACCAACAGGTGTTTCAGCGCTTCGATGCTTGAGGAGTATTGCCCTTGCCTTATTGATATGATCAGGCCTTCCCATGCTTTTTGGATTATAGAGGACTGTTACAAAATCAGACATCGCTGCTGCGGCAAGTCTTTTTTCAATTAATTCCCATGGTGTAAGCCTGTCAGAAAGGCTTATTACTGCAAAATCATGCATGAGCGGCGCACCGAGCCGTGCTGCACAAGCATTCAGGGCAGATATACCGGGGATGACTCCTACAGCGATGCGTGATGCATTACTTCCTTTTATCTCATTACGCATTATGGATAACACATTACGGTCTTTAAGTATTTCAAACACAAGCCCAGCCATAGCGTATATCCCTGGATCTCCGCCGCTTATGACAGAAACGGTTTTCCCAGACAATGCAAGCTCAACTGCCTTTTTGCACCTGTCAATTTCCTGCGTCATGTCTGTGGATACAACCTCTTTGTCTTTAATTAAATCCTTAATTAACTCAAGATATGTTCCATATCCAACAATAATATCTGATCTCCTTATGGCATCCTGCGCATAGGGAGTTATATGCTCAATGCTGCCCGGACCTGTGCCGACAATGTAAAGAATTGGGGTGATGGAGTGTTGAAGTATTGGAGCAACTAATTCAGCAACTGCAATTGTCACATTTCCAATCTTCCGTTTTGCTACGAGCAGTTTGTCATTTTCTGATGCAAGAAGCGCTGCTGGCTCGGCAACTGCATATGCCCCAGTCGCCTTAAATGCAGCCTCTGAAAAGCTGATGGCTGACGGCTTATGACTGATGGCTGAATTCAGTTCATCGGCGGTGAAGGTGACAAGCGAAAGATTGTATTTAGCTGCAAACTTCAGCAGGCCCTGCTCATTGCCTTTTATATCGATGGTGGCGATGGATTTTATGGACAGGAATGATAAATTATACTCATCGAGCACCCTTTTTACAGAACCTTCTATTTCTTCTGCGGATGTTCTACTGTTGCAGCCAATCCCTATGGCAAGATTTTTTGGTCTGAGATAAAGCAGAATGTTAGATGTTGGATTTTGAATGTTAAATGTTTTGTTCGTTATCAATACATCAGCTAAATCAGGATTATCTGTCTTCTGGAAATCATTGGGTAATTTAATATCTACATCTGAGTAAACCTTTAATTTCCCGCTGTTTAAAAACCTTGTTGATATTCTGGAAAAGGTGTCCCAGTTTTCAATAATTAAATCTTTCTCCTTTGCCCATAAATCAATAGAGATAATCTCATTAATATCAGATGCTGTTGTTATAACAGCCCTGCCATCCAAAAAGTCTGCAATCTCTTTTGCGACTTTATTTGCACCGCCCAAATGTCCGCTTAAAAGACTTATGGCATATCTGCCTTTTTCATCAAGAACAACTACAGCAGGATCTTTTCTTTTGTCTTTTATAAGAGGTGCAATGGTTCTTACCACAATACCAGTTGCCATGATAAAGATGAGATTTTTTGAGTTATTCCATGCCGCTGCTATTTTATGAGAAGAAAATTTCTCTGTCACTGCGTCCGGGAAAAGGCCTGTAAGCCTTTTCGCAAGATTGTAGCTGTTTTTTGTTATATAATAAATAGTGATAGACATAATTAAAGCTCTAATCAGTGAAGCAATTTTTAATCACTTCATTGAATCATTCTGAGATTAAATTATATCAGAACGGTGATTAGATTTTTTAGCTATCGCGTTAGATAATAAATATGCAATCTTACAAAAAAAAGAATTACTGTGATATATCTATTAGGTCGTGTATATCCTCGCCCGCATCGAATCGCCTGTCAAATTCATGAGCGCTGTTAGACAATTTTTTCTTTGCCATATAATTCAGCCTCCTTTCTTGCAGTACGCCTCACGGAAATTATCTTACCCTCACAGCCAGTTTTATCGCCTCAATCATGCTCGATGGATTGGCAATGCCTTTCCATGCTATATCATAGGCCGTTCCATGGTCTGGAGATGTCCTTATAATTGGCAGGCCGACTGTCATATTTACTCCAGTATCAAAAGCTATCATTTTAAAAGGCGCAAGCCCCTGATCATGATACATACACACGATTATATCAAACTCGCCGTTATATGCCTTGTGAAATAGGATGTCTGCAGGATATGGGCCTGAAACAGAAATACCCATGCTCTGTGCTTTGTTTACGGCTGGCATAATTTCTTTTATCTCCTCATCTCCGAAGATGCCTGCCTCTCCGGCATGAGGATTAAGCCCTGCTACTGCAATTTGCGCATTTTCAATTCCCAGCATATCGCATGATTTTTTTGCGATGACGATAGCCTTTAGAACATTTTCCTTGTTTATCATAGCAGGCACATTTCTCAAAGCTGTATGAATAGTCGCAAGTATCAGCTTCAGCCTATCGCTATAAAACATCATTGCATATTCTTTTGTATCTGTTAATTCTGCAAGCATCTCTGTATGTCCTGGCCATTTAAAGGCTGCCATTTTCAATGACTCCTTTGAAATAGGAGCAGTCACAACTGCATCCACTTCTTTATTTAATGCGAGTTCAACAGCCTCCTTTATGTATGCAGCACAGGCTTTGCCTCCGCTAATTGTGGAAAAACATCTTATAAAATTTCTGCTTTTTATTTCATTAATATTTATTATTTCAATGTCTTTAGGCACCTTAACATTTAGCTTTTCAACAGTTTCTTCAATGACGGCATAGTCTCCTATTATCACAGGCTTAAATATTCCAGCAATCTCTTTTGAAATAATAGCCTTCAGGACAATCTCAGGCCCTATGCCTGCAGGGTCTCCGATGGTTATGGCGATTTTTTTAAGGGCATTCATTTTATTGCTGCAAGATAACTGTTCCTTCAGGAGGAGTGAATTCAAAAAGCTTATCCTTCAGTCCAGTATTTATCTTTACACCCTTTAGATAAATATCGATTCTGTTGGATAAGGTATCAATGATGGTGAGAGATTCTATCGGAAATTCCTCGCTGGATGTAGCGATTTCCACAGAAGCTATATTTCCCATAGGTTTTTTTGGTTTTAATAAGAGCCTTTGTTCTGTTTTTTGTGCTCTGTTTTCTTTTTTTATTGTCACATCAAATTCATTCGTAATATTTCCAAATCCGCTCAAAAGCGCTATCGGCGCCTGCCCATAGGTTGCTCTGTCAAATCTTGCCTTGAATGCCTGCTTTTCTTTTGGCTGATAGATTATTATTTCATCTCCTAATATGTAGACTATCTGCGGCTTTTCTCCCTTGTATTCCCATTTTACCTTCTGAGATTTTATAAAAAATTGCCCATTGTAAGTATCTGTCCTTTTTAAATCCTTTATGTAGCTTTTCTGAATAAAACTCCCTCTGATGTCTTTTATGCCTTCGTAAGCCTTCTGAATTCTTAGCACCTCATCATCAGATTGTGAGGCAAAAGCAAAGTCAGTGAATAGTGAATAGTGAATGGTGAACAGTAAAAAAACTGCGACAAAAAATATTGTTTTTACTGACGACTGACGACTAACGACTAATAACCGCCTTTTTTTCATCTCCTCCTCAGAAAGTCCCTTGGTTTTCCTGCACTCTTTGGAGGACCGACAAGACCGTCCTTTTCAAGAAGTTCCATAATGCTTGCTGCTTTATTATAACCGATTTTAAACCGTCTTTGAATGGATGAGATAGAAATCTCTCCTAAAGAATCTGCAAAATCAATTACCCTCTGATACATCTCATCTCTTTCGTCTGCTATGTCAATTTCTGTTTCCTTTTCATCAGGAACAACAATATTGTCAAAAGATGTATAGTCTGGAGTCCGCTGTGATTTTACGAATTCTGTTATTAAATTAACCTCTGAATCGCTAACATATGCGCCATGAATTCTTATTATTTTAACGCCTGGAACCATAAAGAGCATATCTCCCATTCCAAGCAACTGCTCTGCGCCCTGCGCATCAAGTATGGTTCTGGAGTCAATCTTTGTTGTTACTTGAAACGATATTCTTGCTGGAAAGTTTGCTTTTATAAGCCCTGTAATAACATCAACAGATGGTCTTTGCGTTGCCAAGATTAAATGAATTCCTGAAGCCCTTGCCATCTGTGCAAGCCTTGTAATAGAATTCTCCACATCCTTTGGCGCAGTAAACATAAGGTCGGCAAGCTCATCTATAAATACAACAATATACGGTAGTCTCTCAGATTTTGAGACATGCCTGTTATAGGTATATATATTTCTTGAACCAGTATCAGCGAGCAGTCTGTATCTTCTTTCCATTTCAAATACAATCTTTTTTAAGGCATCGGCCGCCTCTTTTGGACTTGTGATGACAGGCGAAATCATATGTGGAATATCGTTGTAAGTCGATAACTCAAGCAGCTTGGGGTCTATCATGAGCATCTTAACCTCATCAGGAGTTGTTTTATAAAGAAGGCTTATTATTATTGAGTTCATAAATACGCTTTTCCCTGAGCCTGTTGTTCCAGCAACAAGAAGGTGCGGCATCTTAGTAAGGTCAGTAATTACAGGATTGCCGAATATATCTTTTCCGAGAGCAAGGGTAAGAAGAGAAGGGCTTCCCTGAAAACCTTCTGATGCAATTATCTCTCTCAAAGAAACAGTAGCCCGATTTGCATTTGGAACTTCTATGCCTATAGTTGCCTTACCTGCTATAGGATACACCCTTATGCTTGGAGCGCGAAGTGCAAGGGCAAGGTCGTCAGAAAGTGAAACTATTTTATTTATCTTTACGCCTGCTGCTGGCTCAAACTCATACATTGTTACAATAGGGCCGGGATGCGCATGTTTTATCCTTCCAGCAACCCCAAAATCAGAAAGTTTTTTTTCAAGTCCTGATGCTGCTGCATTTAGATCCTCTTTTGTTAGCCCTGGTACACTTTCTGCAGCCTTCAAGAACTCAAGAGGAGGAAGGCTATATCCTTCTGGATCTTTATGTAAAGGCAGTTGAATAGCAATTTGTTTTGACTGTGGTGTTTTTATCTGCGTCTCTTTATTTTGGAATCCGCTGATTGTAATTCCTGAATCGTTATCAGTAGGCGATGAACGATCTTTAATCTTTTTCTGTTTTCTTATATTAGGAAGATAGAAAAATAGTGACACAGGGCTAAGAAGGATTAGGGATACTAAAATCATCATAATGCTCACTATATATGCGCCGATGCTTGAAAGCAGTTCTTCAAAAAGGCCTGCTAAAAGGAGGCCTGAGAGTCCGCCCGGAGGGTTTATATATATATGAATAGTCTCTGATAAAAGCTGCAAAAACATTGATAAAGAAGGCATCATAAGCAGTGCGCCAAAAACAGGCAGCATATTTTTTTCTTTTCCGACTATTTTTCTGATGCCGTAGATTATTAGAAATAAAGGGATTAGATAGCCTGAAAAGCCTATTAATGAAAATATAATGTCAGAGATGTATGCTCCTACAACCCCTCCATAGTTTTTTGTCGAAGCGGCATTGAAAGCAAACAGGGAATTATCCCATCTATTGTAGGTTAAAAGAGATAATGCAAGATATAAACTGCTTAAGATTGCAATTACGCCTGCTATTTCACGAAGGCGCTTTTTTTTGTCGGTTGAAGCAGAAGTAAATTCATTGTGCATATATTATATTATCATTTCCTCTACAAATAATAAAAAAGTAAAATACTGCCAAAGATTATGCGGTATAAAGCAAAAGAGTTAAAGGAATGTCTTTTAATAAACCCTAAAAACATCTTTATAACAAATAAAGCTGATAAAAAAGAGGTGCAAAATCCAGTCGCAAAAACAAGCATATCGTGAGCGTTCAGGCTATTAAAGTTTTTTGACAAATCATATAATGTTGCAGCAAACATCGTTGGTATAGCTAAAAAGAACGAAAATTCAGCGGCAGTTTTTCTGTTTAATCCCATGCACATAGCTCCCATTATTGTAGCGCCAGCTCTCGATATGCCAGGAAAGAGGGATAAGGTTTGCACAAGACCAATACTCACTGCCTGTTTAAATGAAATGTCATCAACGCTGTAAACAGTAGGGTTGCAAACAGTTTTTTCAATAATTAGTATAGCTATACCGCCTAATATAAGAGCAAAAGCAACAGTTATAGGATTAAACAGATAATGCTTAATAAAGGAATGCGTAAACAGTCCGACAAATGCAGCAGGAAGAAATGCCATGAAGATAGTTAATAAAAATCTGTTTGACTCATTTGTGCCTATTCCTTTTATGGATTGAAGAATCTTATCTCTATATAGCCAAGTAACAGCAAGCATTGCGCCGAGTTGTATGAATATTTCAAATGTCTTTGCTTTCTCGCCTGCAAAACCAAGTATATCGCCTGCAATGATCAGGTGGCCTGTTGATGATACAGGTAAAAATTCAGTAATACCCTCTACCAGTCCCAGAATTATTGCCTTAAATATATCTAAATCCACAGTAACCCTTTAATTTACAATAATGCCTTTCAGATCGTAATCAAACGCATCCACAATTTCGACAGTCACAATGTCACCAACCTTTACACTTTTTTTATCTGTCTTCTGTGTTCTGTGTTCTGTATTCTGAATAATCACCACCCCGTCTATCTCAGGCGCATGGCAGTAAAGCCTTGCAATTGCTATATTACCGTCAACTTCATCAACTATCGCATCGCATTTCTTTCCAATCATTTCGATATTCTTTTGCAGAGAAATGAGGGATTGTCTTTTCATTATCTCATCGAATCTTCTTGCTTTGACCCTTTCAGGCATATGATTTTTAAGTTTTGATGCAGTCGTGCCTTCTTCCTTTGAATATTTAAATACTCCAAGTCTGTCAAATTTAATATCCTCTATAAAATCCACAAGCCCGTTGAAGTCCTCTTCTGTTTCGCCAGGAAATCCGACAATAAATGTAGTTCTTAAAGCAACTCCTGGAATTGCGCGCCTGATATTTCTTATTAATTTGATATATTCTTTTTTTGCCCCTCGTCTTCCCATAAGCCTCAGCACTCTATCTTCTGAATGCTGAAGGGGTATGTCAAGATATTTCTGCATCTTATTTTCTGACGCAATGAACTTAAGAATCTCATCATTTATCTCTGTTGGATAAAGATACAAAAGACGGATGCGGAAATCGCCTTTTATAGATGCGAGGTCTTTTAGCAGAGACACAAGATTATATTCGTCTAATCCTTTTCCATAGGTTGTAATATCCTGAGCAACAATTATCAACTCCCTAACGCCATTCTTTATATGTTCCTCTGCCTCTTTTAATATCTGCTCAGGAGGAATGCTTCTGAACCTTCCCCTTATGGACGGTATAACGCAGAAGGTGCATTTTTTGTCGCAGCCCTCGGCAATTTTAAGATAAGCATAAGAAGATGGAACAATGGAGCGTTGGGGTGGTGGGATTGCTTCAATTCTTTGCGCTGCTATCTCTTTGCAGTATGCGATTATGCTGCTGTCTTGTTCAACTCCAAATATTGCATCTATTTCAGGAATATTTTTTATCAGATCATTTTTATACCTTTTTGCGAGACAGCCAAATACAACGAGTCTTTTGCCATTTTCTTTCGATTTTGCGAGTCGAAGTATCTCTTCAATAGATTCCTCCTTTGCCTCTTTAATGAAACCGCATGTATTTACAAGGATAATATCAGCATCCTCAGCAGCATTGACATGTAAAAAACCGTCTGATGCAAACTTTTTTATTAAATTGCCTGAATCTGCCTGATTTTTCGGACAGCCGAGGGTTCTGATGCTAATTAATGCCATAAATTATAATAGCATGAATCAATATGGCAATTTTTGACATAAAAAAAGCAATATCTTTATAGACAATCATAAAAAAAGGATGATACAGTTAAAATATAGCCCAATCTATTTTATGGCCCTTATTTTGCTTATGATTTCTGTTGTCGAAACACCGCTTATATATGGCAGGCTGTAAACCTCTGGCGCTATGTCTGAGCCTATAATGTCCTCCTTTTTCCAGTCTCCTCCCTTAACGAGAACATCAGGCTTTATATATTTAATCAATTCATAAGGTGTATCTTCGTTAAATATTGTTATATAATCAATCATCTCTATAGATGACAACACCTCTGCTCTTTGGGATTCTGTATTTATTGGCCTGTTAGGTTTAAGTCTGCTTACGGACAAATCAGAATTTAAGCCGATAATTAAAATATCACCTAATTTCTTTGCTTCTTTTAAATATCGGATGTGGCCTATGTGTATTATATCAAAACAGCCATTGGTAAAGACTATTTTCTTGCCATCGGCGCTCAACCTATCCAACTCGGTTTTTAATAAATTCCAATCCAATATCTGACCCATACTTATAGAAGCTAAGAAATTAAGAAGTGCTGTAATTTCTCCTTTGCCTTTTGCAGCGTCTCCTTATCGCTTTTATATGAGACCGCTTTTAGCGCTTCATCTATATCAAACCATTTAGCATCATCTATTTCCCAGTCATAATCCTTCATATCGCCGCTTACATATTCCATCAAGAAATATGAGACTGTTTTCATATATTTTACATTTTCATCCTTATTATAAAACCAGTATGTTTTATCGCCAATTACATCCACAATCCTGCCTGTCAGTCCTGTCTCTTCCCTTACCTCCCTGAGCGCAGCTTCCTCTGTCTGCTCTCCTTCATCTATGATGCCTTTTGGCAGTGTCCATACAGACCTGTTTTTTACTGCTATCAGCGCTACTTCAAATATATTTTTTGCTTTTCTTCTGAAGATAATACCGCCTGCTGAGCGCAGAAACTTAATAGGCGGATTGTCATTGTCTTTATGGCAGCGCTGTTCCATTTATTAATCTGAAAATATCATTGTAAAATGCAAAGATCATTAGGGAAATTATGAATGCAAGCCCGATGCGCTGGGCTATCATCATGGCTTTATCGCTTAATGGTTTTTTCCTTATTGCCTCTATACCAAGAAATAAAAGATGTCCGCCGTCTAAAATAGGAATAGGCAGCAGGTTAAGTATGCCTAAATTTATGCTGATTAATGCTGCAAATGCAAAAAAGTTTAGAATGCCTGCTTCTGCCTGTTTTTCTGCCATCTGAAATATGAGAATCGGCCCTCCAATAGTCTCTGCTGGGATTATTCTCTGAATAAGCTTTATTATTCCTATTGTTGTTAGGTAGCATATCTCCCATGTCTTTAAAAATGCATTTTTTATAGCATTTGGAATACTCTGTCTTATTTTTATAGTATCTCCAGATGGCTTTACACCTATAAGACCAGTCTCCCTTTCTTCTCCGAAGATATCCTTAACCTTTTTGCTTTCAGGAGTAATTGATACATTTCTTATCTCCGAGCCTCTCTGAATTTTTAAAGAGAGGGGTTTATTTGCGCTTCTGTAGATAATCTCTGTCATATCTTCCCATTTGTTAATAGGCTTTCCATCTATCTCTAGAACCCTGTCGCCTTTTAAAAGCATCGCATTTGCTGCAGGAGTATCAGGCATTATCTCGCCGATTACTGGAAGAAGCGTGGGAATTCCTATCATAAAAATGAAAAAGAATATAACTACTGCTGTCAAGAGGTTAAATATAGGCCCGGCAAAGATTATGGATGCGCGCTTATATACAGGCTGATTGTCGTATGCCTTATCTTTTTCTGAATCTTCGACTTTATCTTCTGTATCTTCGCCGAGCATTTTCACATATCCGCCTAAAGGAAAAGCAGAAATAAGATATTCTGTATCGCCTATTTTTTTGCCGATGACTTTTGGGCCAAAGCCGAGGGAAAACTTTAAGACCTTAACGCCGCTTATTTTTGCAAATATAAAATGGCCAAGTTCGTGTATAAATATTACAAAACCGAACAAAAGTATTGCGGATAAAATAGTCATAGGTTAAACTCCTCTATTAGGTTATTAAATCATTATAAATTTTAATGACTCAATTGCTCAATAACTTAATTTCTCTTAATGTCTTCTCCCTCGCCCACCTGTCTGCCTCAAGGACAACTTCGATGTCTTTGGCAGGCTGCAGCCTGTGAAAATCCATAACATTTTTTATTATAACAGGTATGCTATTAAAACTAACAATGCCGTTAAGAAATGCAGATACAGCAATCTCATTTGAGGCATTCAGCACAGCAGGCATTGTTCCGCCTGTTTTTAGCGCGAAATATGCCATTGAAAGACACGGGAATGTGACATTGTCAGGCTTTTGAAATGTGAGGCCGCTGGAGGAGCGGGAAAACAATTCCCAATCAAGAGGAGGCATAACATCATAAAGTCTGTCAGGGAACGAAAGAGCGTAAGCTATCGGTCCCTGCATATCAGGCCGTGAAAGTTGCGCTAAATAAGTGTTGTCATTGAATTCAACGATGGAGTGTATTATGCTCTGCGGATGGATAAGCACTTCTATCTTATCCGGAGGCATGTCAAATAAATAGTGCGCTTCTATAACCTCAAGCCCTTTATTCATTAATGTAGCGGAATCAATAGTTATCTTCATTCCCATGCTCCAGTTCGGATGTTTTAATGCGTCTTCAGGAGTAACGGTTTTTAGTTCTTCTGTTGTTTTTCCGACAAACGGGCCTCCGGAAGCGGTGAGGATGATTTTTTTAATATCGCTTTTCTTATGCCCTTGAATACACTGAAATACAGCGCTGTGTTCGCTGTCAACAGGCAGCAGCGTTGCGTTATATTTTTTTGCCTCAGACATTACAATATCTCCGGCCATCACAAGTGTCTCTTTGTTTGCAATGCCAATGGTTCTGCCTGTGTTAATTGCGGATATGGTCGGAAGAAGGCCGGCTGCACCCATAATAGCGGAGATGACAATGTCAACTCCGGACATCCTTGCTACATCGCATATGCTTTCTGTTCCGCACAATATTTGTGCATTAACATTCGGCAGCATGAAAACGAGATCCCTATATGCATTTTCATCATTAACCGCAACAACATCCGGCTTAAACTGTTCTATCTGCTCTTTCAGAAGGGAAATGTTTTTTCCTGCCGTCAGTCCTGTTACATTGAATTTATCCGGAAACCTTGAAATGACATTAAGCGCGCTCCTGCCAATAGAGCCTGTTGAGCCTAAAATTACGATATTTTTCATTTAAACTATATTGTATCAAACCGAGACAGTTTTTTTCAGAAGAAGATAAAGGTGTCACCCATTAAAAGGCACTTTTTCAAGACTCAACTATTTTGGGGTATATATGCTACGCTTTTGAAAGATTAAATGGGACAGATTATCCGATCATTAATGTTATCCAGTAAAGCACAGGCCCTGCAAAGAGGTATAATTAG
>JBBISP010000030.1:0-22255 GCA_037441185.1 Nitrospirota bacterium
TATTGAATATAAACAAAGAAGGGGTCAGCGTATGAAGGAGGTAAAAGGGCTCATTAGAGATGAGCAAATCTCTTACAAAGGCATTTGAAAAACGGCAGTTCAGCGATTATGAGTATACTTTTGTTATAACCAACGAGGATGCGGAGGAAATCATAAAAGAGGGGAAAGTATTTATTTCGTCTGTTGTTTCATATTTAAAAAGCAAAGCTGAAAAGTAAGGACATATCTCCCTCGTTAACCAGATGCTTGAGCTTCATAGAAAGAAAGCCGCATTGCCTCCGTCTGCGGAGCGTGAGAAAATAGAACGCGAAATCGCCGTTACGGATGAGAAAATTGATGAGATTGTTTATGGGCTTTATGGGGTGATTGAGGAGGAGAGGAAAATAATTGAGGGGGAAGAATGAAAATGCTAAGCGAATCTGACCTTCATCAGCATATAAAGGCAAGGATGTTTCAAAGAGGTATTTCCTTGCAGGAAATTCAGGAAACCCTTATGACCGGCTGGGAAGCAGAGGACACAAAAGAAGGCACTTTAGGCAAAGTAAAGGTGTTCTCATTTAATGCCTTTTGGGAAGGAACTTTCTTTGAAGAAAAAGAGGTAACGGTGTATTATAAGTATAAACATGGCGAACTTGTTTTGCTGACCGCTAAAGCACGGTATGGTAGAGGGTTCGCAAGAAAGGAGGAGCTATGAGAATAGAATTTGACCCTGAACGGGACCTGTTATACATATACTTTGCAGACCCCATGACAAAGGCAGCGCAAACTGTTACCGTTGCCGAAGGCGTTCATGCGGATTTTGACAGGGACGGAAAACTCATCGGGATCGAAGTGATAGAGGCATCCAAGATTATGGGAGAGAAGATTGAATTTAAACTTCCCGAACTTTCTGCTGCATAAACAACTTTTCGTCTCTCTCGTTGACCAGATGCTTGAACTTCACAAAAAGAAATCTGCCCTTCCGCCATCATCAGAACGCGAGAAGATAGAACGCGAAATCGCCGTTACCGATGAGAAAATTGATGACATTGTTTATGGGCTTTACGGGGTGACTGAGGAGGAGAGGGGGATAATTGAGGCAAGATAGACCGCCCCTTTCATGCTATAATCAATCAAAAGGAGCGCCGACTATGGCAAGCAAAACAAATATAGAAATACCAAAAGAGCGAATAGCAGAATTCTGCAAAAAGCATCATATCCGCAAACTTTCTTTTTTCGGCTCTGTAATAAGCGAACATTTTACGCAGGACAGCGATATTGATGTGCTTGTTGAATTTGAGCATGGACAGGTGGTGGGGTTGCTGCGTCTTGCCTCAATGGAAATTGAACTCTCGGAACTGTTAGGTAGAAAAGTAGATTTGAGAACTCCTGCTGATTTGAGTCGGTATTTTAGAGATGCTGTGCTTTCTGCCGCAGAGATTCAGTATGCAGAAGGATAATATTATCCGATTAAGACATATGCTCGAAGCTGCAAGGGAAGCCCTGTCTTTTTCGGAAAATAAGACCAATGACGATCTTTATTCAGATCGTATGCTTGCTCTCTCCATAATAAAATCCATTGAGATAATAGGGGAGGCAGCTTCTACTGTCACAAAAGATTTCCGTGATAAACACAGTGAAATCCCATGGGCGAGCATTGTGGCAATGAGAAACCGCCTTATACATGTCTATTTTGATATTGACCTTGACAGAGTGTGGGATACAATCACAGACGATCTTCCGCCCCTTATTGCCGCATTAGAAAACGCAATCTTACAAGAGGGTTAAATAATCGAAAAGGACAGAAAGCCGCATTGCCTCCGTCTGCAGAGCGGGAAAAGATCGAAAGAGAGATTGCCGTTACAGATGAAAAGATAGACGATATTGTTTATGGGTTATATGGGATAACAGAGGCAGAGAGAAGGATAATAGGAATATAAACATAATTTTAGTTGTTTGTGATATAAACTATGATATAAATCATTCTTTATGCCCACCGTAATTTGTTAATATTTGGTATGAAAAAAATATTATTATCCTTATCTCTTCTCTTATTATCTCGTGCTTAATTCTAAGCGAATCATTTGCAAGGCAATGCACCGTATGCCACAGCAAAAACCCCAAAATGGTGAATATGCACACAGCCCTGGGTTTTAAAGACTGTTCCAAATGCCATGAGTACAGACAAAAAAGACCTCTTGAAGAACAGAAAGCCATGATGTCTACAGATGAGCGCTGCACAGGCTGCCATGTTAAATAATTATTGTTGAGCAGATCGCTAACCGCAGCAGCATATAAAGGATATGATTATTGGCAGGAGAGATTGGGAGAGGTTAATCACGCCTGTTATATTTTATTGCGTTATTTTTGGATAGCTTTATGGGATATTTTTGTTCGTTCATCTCAATTTTCTCATGGACTGCTTTTTCAATATCAATTCCCAGCTTGTCTGCAAGCCTCACAAGATAAATGAAGATGTCTGCTATTTCCTGACGGACTAAAGAAATTTCTTTTTCATTATCGACTATTTCTTTTGACTGCTTATCAGTCAGCCATTGAAATATCTCAAGAAGTTCTGCGGCTTCAGCCGCTAAAGCCATAGAGAGATTTTTGGGGGTATGGAATTGATCCCATTTTCGATCTTCAGCAAATTTCGCAAGCTGTTTTCGGATGTCTTCGAGATTCATTATGCAGTCCAGTCCACAATTTTTAATCCTTTTATCTGCTTAAACTCGCGTATATTGTTTGTTATGAGAGTAACGCCGAGACTTATAGCATGAGCGCCGATAAGCATATCCATAGAGCCGATAGGCGTGCCTGCTTTTTCAAGAGCAGCACGGATATCTCCATAAGTCTTTGCAGCTTTTTCATCGAAATCGGCGATTTCGAGCGGCAGGATAAATTCGGCAAGCGCCTGCCTGTTTTTCTGGGCATGCTGGCTCTTTGAAACACCATATTGCAGTTCACCTAAAGTAATAGATGAAATGCCGATATCACCGACATTATGAGAATAGAAATGCTTTAGCGTTTTTGCAGGCTTCTGCTTTATGATATAAATGCAGGTATTTGTGTCAAGCATAAATTTCATCAGAAAGACTCTCTTTTTTGAAGTTTTGGCTGCTTTCTTTCCGACATAAAGTCATCAGAAAACTTATCGAGACTTTTAAACAGGGAGTCCCATGATCCTTTTGTCGGAATGAGCATTACGACATTGCCGGACCTCTTTATAAATACATGGTCATCTTCAAATCTAAACTCCTTTGGTAGCCGTACGGCCTGACTCTGACCGTTTTGAAAAAGCTTTGCGGTCTTCATTGCACACCTCCTCGAATATATATAAGGAGTATATATTTTTTAGTTTCTTTTTGCAAGCAGAAAAGAGCGATATGCTTACAGTCTTACCGGCACACCCTTTATTTTCAGATATTCTTTTGCTTCTCTTATTGTATATTCTCTGTAATGAAATATTGATGCTGCAAGCACAGCGTCTGCCTTTCCATAAACAATGCCTTCATAAAGATGCTCAAGATTTCCAACGCCGCCTGATGCGATTACAGGTATTGATACAGCCTCTGAAACAGCCCTTGTGAGTTCAAGGTCGAACCCTTCTTTTGTGCCATCTCTGTCCATGCTCGTAAGGAGTATCTCTCCTGCGCCCAGTTCTTCCATATATCTTGCCCATTGAACTGCATTTATTCCCTTAGGTCTTCTTCCTCCATGAGTATAGACCTCCCATAAATTCGTGATGCGTGATGAGTCATGCGTGATGAGTAATCTTTCACTGAATTCTTTAGATAATCTCAGCCATTCAGGAATCTCTTCAGAGTCCCTTATATCGAATCTCGAATCATGAACTCTCTTTGCATCAATCGCAACAACTATGCACTGGCTTCCAAACCTCTCTGCAGCCTGTCTGATAAATTCTGGATTGTTCACAGCAGTAGTATTTATTGAAACCTTGTCGCACCCTGCATTAAGCAAATCCCTGATGTCATCAAGTGTCTTTATGCCGCCACCGACAGTGAGTGGCATGAAAACATCGGTAGCTGTCTTTTCCACTACATCGAGGATAATTTTTCTTTTTTCATGGGATGCTGTAATGTCAAGGAACACAAGCTCATCAGCTCCCTGCTTATCATAAAATATTGCATTCTCAACAGGGTCTCCTGCGTCACGGATTTCGACAAACTTCACACCTTTTACTACTCTTCCATCCCGCACATCAAGACATGGTATTATTCTTTTTGCAAGCATGTTAAAAACCGTAATCCGTGATGCGTGATGCGTAATCAGTTGCATTAATCATTTTTATTCCTTTTCAAAAACTTAATCAGTCCTAATAGCATTCTTCTTATTGATTCTATATCATTAAGCAATTTATTTTCATTAATGAAGGTTAATCGTTTAGCAAGCAATAGTTGTGTTTCTACTTCAGAAAGAGAGCCTATCGCCACATAAAGAAATTGTATAAATTCTTTTTTAGAATTTCGTGCTGCTCCCTCAGCTATATTGCTTGGTATAGAGATGGCAGAACGCCTAATTTGTGCAGTTAGTCCAAATTGTTTTTCTTTAGGAAATTCCGACGTTATGTGGTATATTTTTTCAACCAGTTCCATTGCTTTATTCCAAACATCTAAATCTTTATGGGTCTTTATATTCCCATCACCCATTACGCATTACCCATAACGGTTTTTATTGCTTCTCTTAAATCAATCGCCCCTGAATATATTGCCTTTCCTGTGATTGCTCCCCATAGATTTCTTATTGTCATTAATCTTCTAATATCCTCCATGGATGATACACCGCCTGATGCTATGACAGGGATGCTCAGAGTTTTAACCATTTCTTCGGTTGCTTCCATGTTAGGTCCTACCATCATCCCATCCTTTGAAATGTCTGTATAGATAATTCCAGCAACTCCGTAATCCTGCATGCGAAGGGCAAGCTCTCCTGCATTAACTCTTGTAACTTCTACCCAGCCTTTTACTACAACCAGTCCATCTTTTGCGTCAATGCCCACGAGCACTCTACCCGGATATTTTTTACAAGCCTCTTTTACAAGCTCTGGTTTTTCTATGGCAATTGTGCCGAGGATGACCCTATTGATTCCTGCAGAAACGAGGGTATTTATCCTCTCAATGTCGCGTATTCCGCCGCCGACTTCTATATCCATCTTAACTGATTCCCTTATTTTTCGTATTCCCTCAAAGTTTTTCTGGTTTCCAGTAAATGCGCCGTCAAGGTCAACCACATGGAGCAGACTTGCGCCGCATGACTCCCATTTCTGAGCTGTTGCTGCAGGGTCATCAGAATATACAGTAGATTTCTCTTTTTTGCCCTGAAGAAGCCTGACACAAAGGCCGTCTTTTAAATCTATTGCTGGAATTATAATCATAGGATAATATAACATACTACAGCATGCTGAAAAACATAATAAGAAAAATTAAAGGCAATATGAAAGTCGTTACATCTGAAGAAATGCGTGAAATTGACAAGGTTGCCATTGAGCAATATGGCATTTCCAGTGCTGTTCTTATGGAAAGGGCTGGTCTTAGCGTTGCCTTAAAGGTGAAGGAACTCTTGCCTTATAAAAAAATGCTTATTTTATGCGGCAGTGGAAACAACGGTGGTGATGGCCTTGTAGCTGCAAGAAATCTCCATAACTGGGGATTTAAGGTTAATGTTTTGATGTTTGCTAAAAAAAATATACTGAGTTCAGACTGCAACAAACAATACCAGATTGCAAAGGATATGGGCATAAAAATCGAATTTCGCAGTTCCATTGAAAAAGGGGATCTTCATGGCGCTGTTGTTATTGATGCAATTTTTGGCACAGGTCTTAGCAGACCTGTAAATGAAAACCTTACAGATGTCTTTACCTTTATAAATAATTCAGAATCCCCTGTTATATCTGTTGATATACCATCAGGCATTTCCTCTGATACGGGAACGATTCTTGGAGGAGCAATAAAGGCAGATTATACTGTCACATTTGGCTTGCCAAAGAGAGGACATTTCCTTTATCCAGGCGCAGAATATACAGGTAGACTCTTCGTGGAAGATATTGGATTTCCCGCAAGGCTTCTTTCGTCAGATAAATTAAATGTTGAATTAATTAATAAAGAGAATATATCACACTTAATTCCGCAAAGGCCTGCATGTTCCCATAAGGGTGATTATGGCCATGTATTGGTTGTAGCAGGTTCAAGCGGTAAAACAGGCGCCGCACTGATGACAGCAAAGGCATGCTTGAGAAGCGGTGCAGGGCTTGTAACACTGGCGGTTCCTAAATCATTGATGGATGTCTTTCAAGGCAGGGTAACAGAAGAAATGACTCTCCCATTGACGGATGATGGCAATGGGATGCTTTCGTCAAAAGCAGTGGATGAGATTCTTAATTATGCCTTTCAAAAAATTGATGTGATTGCCATTGGCCCTGGAAGCGGGGTTTCAAAAGAAACAGAAAAAATAATCACAGAGCTTATCATAAAATCAACGGTTCCTATTGTTATAGATGCTGACGCAATAAACTCCCTTGCAGGGTCAATGTTAAGTGGTCAAGGATTAAAAAATATTTTCCAGAAGGCAAAGTCCCCTATAATTCTTACGCCGCATTCTGGTGAAATGACGAGGCTATTTAAACAGAAGTCAGAAGGAAAAGAACTTCGAGCAAAAATGGAAAAAGACAGAATAGATGCAGCAATGTCATTCTCAAAAGAAAACGGAGTGTATCTTGTTTTAAAAGGAGCGCCCACTATTGTTGCAGAGCCTGATGGAAATGTATTTATAAATACAACAGGAAATCCTGGCATGGCCACTGCAGGCTCAGGTGATGTTTTAACAGGAATAATAGCCGCCATGTTAGGACAGAAATTAAGCGCTGTTGACGCCTCTTTGTTTGGGGTTTATATTCATGGGCTTGCAGGGGATATAGCCGCCAGCAGATACGGAGAGCATTCTTTAATTGCCTCCGATATTATAAACTTTTTACCTGATGCCTTTCTTTCACTTCTAAATTAATTATGATTCCAAATGTGATAGTGCCGCCTGTTTTTAGTAATGATCGTGTCAGAGGATTTTTTACAACAAAAAATTGTGATGTAAAGGCTGTATCAATGGCGGTTGGAGTTTCACTAACTGATATATATCTTCCCATTCAAAAACATACAGATAAGGTTTTGGCGCTCGATTATGATCTTGAGCCGACGATTGCAGATGCAGTAATTACAAACAGGAAAAATGTCTTAATAGGTGTTCAGGTTGCGGATTGCGTTCCTATCCTTTTGTGTGATATTAAAAGACAGGTGATAGGCGCTGTTCATGCAGGATGGAAGGGAACTGCGGCAGATATTTTAAGAAAAACAATAAAGGCAATGACGGATAGATATTATTCATCTCCTGATGATATTTTGATTGCTATTGGTGCTGGCATAAGGTGGTGCTGCTATGAGGTAGGCCGTGAGGTTATAGATGTTGTTAGTGAAGCAACAGGCAGCGGAGAGTATTTTATTAAAAAAGGGGAAAAATATTGTCTTGATCTGCCGACCGCAAATAAATACCAGGCACTTTCTTCGGGTGTGCCATTAAAGAATATATGGATTTCTGATGAGTGCACTTTTTGCCTTCCTGAAAAATATTGTTCATACAGGTATGCAAAGGGAACAACAGGAAGACAGTGCGGATTTATAGGGATTGTCTGATAGAGCTGTGTGGTTTATAATAAATACACATAAGAATAAAGCAAAGGAGAAAGAATGTTAAAAGCTAAAGACATAATGACAAAAGATGTTATAACAGTCAAGTCAGATGCAACCATAGAAGAACTGGCGAAGATATTCATAGAGCACAAGATCAGCGGTGCGCCTGTGGTAAATGAAAGCGGCGATCTGTCCGGCATTGTTACTGAAAATGATCTTATAAGTCAGAATAAAAGGCTTCATATTCCGACATTTATAAGGCTTTTTGATGCCTTTATAATGCTTGAAAGACCGAGCAAGATAGAAAAAGAGATTAAAAAAATGGCTGCATCGACAGTTGATGATATATGCACAAAAGAGGTGATAACCGTAACTGAAGACACTCCATTGGAAGATGTTGCTACCATAATGGCTGAAAAAAAAGTACATCTTATTCCTGTTGTTGAAGAAAAAAAGATTAAGGGAATAATTGGCAAAATAGATATGATTAAGGGAATGGTGAAATAAATGAACAGTGAACAGTGAATAGTGAATAGGTCTTTAACTAAATACTATTCACTAACGACTATTCACTGCCGTTGATACTATGAGCCATGAGATGAGGATTATTACAACATTGCCGTCAGAGACAAAGAAGCTTGGCTTTAGACTCGGAAGCTTTATCAAAACATATGGAGGAAAGACTGTTCTTCTTTATGGCGACCTTGGCGCAGGTAAGACCACATTAATAAAAGGTATTGCATTAGCCTTTGGAATCCCTGAAAGGGATATTGGCAGCGCAAGCTTTGTTATAGTTGCAGAATATGATACTGCCCCCCCTTTTTATCATATTGATCTTTATAGAATAGAACGAGAAGATGATCTTCAGGAAGTGGGCATATGGGAATATATAGAATCAGAGGGCATTGCTGTTATTGAATGGGCCGAGAGGCTTTCTGAAACACCAGAAAATGCAGTCAAGGTAACTATTAATTATATTGATGAGAGTTCAAGAGAATTTATCATTGAGGGAATAGATGCAAAAGCTTGGAATAATATGTAAAACTGGAAGACCAGAACCTATAGCGATATTAAAAGAATTCCTGCCGTGGCTTAGAAAGAAGGGCTATGATGTATTTCTGGATTCAGAAACTGCCGGGATTCTCAATGTTGATGGTTATTCAAGATCTCAAATACCCTCGCTGGTAGATGTGATTATAATTCTCGGCGGTGATGGAACCATGCTAAGCGTTGCTCGGCTCGTCGGAGATAAAGGGGTTCCAATACTCGGCATAAATCTTGGTGGGCTTGGCTTTATTACAGAAGTTAACAAAAACGAAATATTTGATGCTGTAGGAAAAGTCCTTTCAGGAAGCTGCTCTGTTGAAGAACGCATAATGCTTAGTGCCATTGTTGTCAGGGATAGTGAAAAGATTGCTGATTTTGTAGTATTGAATGATATAGTTATAAATAAAGGAGCACTTGCAAGGATTATAGACCTTGAGACATATATAAACAACTTATATGTGACAACCTTTAAATCAGACGGTCTTATTATCTCTACACCTACAGGCTCAACAGCCTATTCATTGTCTGCTGGCGGTCCTATTCTTTATCCAACGCTTAACAGCATTGTCCTTACTCCTATTTGTCCTCACATGCTGACAAACAGGCCCATTGTTCTACCTGATGATTTTAATATAGAGATTATTTTAAAGTCTGAAAGCGAGGATGTTTTTCTAACACTTGACGGACAGGTTGGCTTCTCTTTAAGGAAAAACGATACTGTAGAGATAAAAAAGGCTAAATTTACAACTAAACTCCTCATTCCATGCGAGCGTGATTATTTTCAGATTTTAAGAGCAAAATTAAAATGGGGTGAACGATGAGTCAAGAGTTAAAAGATAATATAAGAACAATTCTTGAGTTTTACAAAGAGCTTGGGTTTGATAGACTGCCGCTTAACTACAGTAATGAGTTATCGGCAATGCGTAATAAGGCAGAAAACGACGGTATTGAGACTTCACAATGTTCACTAAAAACTCATCACGCATCACGCATTACGGATTACGGCAGTAAAGAGGATGCCCTCAAGGCTCTCCGCGAGGAGATAGGCGACTGCCATAGGTGCAAGCTTTCAAAGGGGAGAACCAATATTGTTTTTGGCGAGGGCAATGCGTATGCAAAAATCATGTTTATTGGCGAGGCTCCTGGAAGGGAAGAAGATTTACAGGCGCGGCCTTTTGTAGGCGATGCAGGACAGCTTTTGACAAGACTCATCGAGCGGATGGGCTTCAAGAGGGAGGATGTATATATTGCGAATATCGCAAAATGCAGACCTCCTGTGAATAGGGATCCACAGGATGACGAGATATCTACATGTTTCCCTTTTCTTGATAGGCAGATCGATATAATATCTCCTGAAGTAATAGTGTCCCTCGGGAAAATATCCGCATACACGCTCATGGGAGTTAAATGCCCTATAAGCCAATTCTTCATTACAAAGGTCCGTGGAAAAATTTATGAGTATAAGGGAATTCCAGTGATGCCAACATTCCATCCTGCGTATCTTTTAAGAAATCCAAAGGATAAATGGCTTACATGGGATGATATGCAGGCAGTGCTTAAGAAATTAAGTAAATGAGTTGTCAATGACTTTTTGTCTTTTATATATCCGAAATTCAGAAGCGGAGGCAAAGCCTTTAGGTGTTAACCTCAAGCGCTCTGCTATCTGATATTGCAGGCAAATCTTTTTTTATCAATGATCGATATTTTTCTTGATCCAGATGGGGAACCCCCTATTTATTTTTATTAAATTTCTCTTGCAGATCATCAAATAAATCATACGCTACAGGCACAACTACAAGAGTCAAAAAGAGAGATGTCAGAAGTCCGCCTATGATTGCTATTGCCATTGGTGCACGGGTTTCAGCACCCTCTCCGATACCGATTGCAATGGGCATCATGCCGAAGACCATTGCAAATGTTGTCATAAGAATCGGTCTTAATCTCACAGGGCCTGCTTCAAGGATAGCTTCCTTCCTTTCCATTCCCCTTGTACGCAGCGTATTTGTGTAATCAACAAGAAGTATTGCATTCTTTTTTACAAGACCCATGAGGAGGATTAGTCCAATGAAGCTGAAAATATTGAGGGTTTTTCCCGTGATAAGCAATGCTCCAAAGGCGCCGATAAAGGAAAAGGGCATGGAAAGAAGGACTGTTATGGGATGAACGAAGCTTTCAAACTGTGATGCAAGGATCATATAGGCAAGTATAATTCCGAGCAAAAGGGCGAATATAAGATAGTAGAAGGATTCTCCCATCATTTCTGCAGCTCCTTTATATATGCCCGAGTAATCAGAAGGCAGTGTCTTTGCGGATATGGCATCGAGCTCTGCCTTTGCCTGTCCGAGTGGCTTTATCTCGAGGTTTGCGAATAAAAATATGGCCCTCTGCCTGTCCACCCTGTTAATGACGCTCGGTCCTCCTGCCTCCTGTATCTTAACGATATTCGATAATTCAACAAGCCTTCCGTCCTTTGAGCGTACATAAATTTTTCCAATATCGCCGGGGTCTGTCCTGTCCTCCGGATTAAGCCTTACCCTCACATCATATCTCCTGCCCTTTGCCTCATCTTTGAATTTGGCTACATCCACTTCGCCGCTGA
The DNA here is from genome assembly GCA_037441185.1 of Nitrospirota bacterium. GTDB lineage: Bacteria > Nitrospirota > Thermodesulfovibrionia > Thermodesulfovibrionales > Dissulfurispiraceae > JBBISP01. The sequence continues at coordinate 11,323 of JBBISP010000030.1, forward strand.
TAAGGAAATTCACTGTCTCTGCAATCGTAGCAATGTCAACGCCTAAATCCGCAGCCTTATCCCTGTCGATAAACACCCTCAGTTCCGGCTTTCCGGTTTCGAGGGATGTATCCACATCGACAATCCCTGGCAGTTTCGAAAATTCATTCACGATCTGCTTTGTGTATGCCTGAAGCGATGACAGATCCCTGCCCCTGATACTGTATTGTATGGGGACATTCCTCACACCGCCGCCGATGAGGGACACATCCTCTGCAGATGCCCTGAGTCCCGGGATATCTTTCCTCAATCTCTTTCTAACCTCTGCTTTTATCTGCTCCTGACTTTTCTTCCTTTCTGCCTTTGGCTTAAGGCCGATGAACATGGATGCCTTGTTTATTTCCCTTGTGAGGCCAAACCCCTGTGCATAGAAGACCGTCCTGACCTCGGGCAGACTTCTTATAATATTCTCCGCCTTCTTGAACATCCTGTCCACCTCTTCTACAGAGTAATCCGAAGGTGCCTGGAGCCTTGCGATAAAACGGCTTTGATCTTCTGGAGGAACAAATTCTTTGCCTAAAAACTTCGTGATCAAGAGGCTGAAGATAAAAATACCTGCTGCAATTATCAATACCTTAGCTCTATGATTGAGGGCAATCTTCAAGAGTTCTCTGTAAAGGTATTCTGTCTTTTTGTAGATCTTCTCAAACCTGTCTGAAAATTTATCTATTAAAGTGTTTCTCTGTTTTCTGTGTTCTATTTTCTGACTTCTGAGGTAGCGTGATGCCATCATAGGCGTTAGTGTAAAAGAAACGAAAAGGGACACCATTACTGCAAAAACAACAGTGAGGGCAAACTGTACGAAAAATCTGCCCACGAGGCCTTTCATAAAAGCAACGGGCAAAAATATGGCGACTATTGCAAGGGTTGTTGCCACAACAGCAAGCCCTATTTCTGATGTGGCAAAAGAAGCAGCCTTGCGCGGAGGCATTCCTTCCTCTATATGCCTGTGGATATTCTCGATAACGATAATGGCGTCATCGATAAGGATTCCCACCGAGAGCGAAAGCGCGAGCATGGTCATGTTGTTGAATGTAAAATTAAAGAGCTTCATTATGGCAAATGTGGCTATTATGGATGTTGGAATGGCAAGTGCGCTTATCATCGTAATTCTTATGCTCTTTAAAAACAGAAGAACTGCAAGGGCAGCGAAGACACCGCCGTATATGAGATGATGCTGGACCTCATTAATGGAGCGTTTTATGAATGTGGATTGGTCGAAACTCGTTTCAAGTTTCATCCCTGAAGGCAGAGATTTCCTGATATTTACAAGTTCCTTTTTTATCCTGTCTATAACCTCAACGGTGTTGGTTCCTGACTGCTTCTGTATTCCCATGCCAGCAGCAGGCAGACCATTAAACCTCGCAATAGAGCGCTTCTCTTCTATGCCATCCTCCGCACGGCCTATATCCCTGAGCCTCACAGGAACGCCTTTGTTATAGCCCACAATAAGGTCGTTAAATTCCTGAACCCTCAGAAACTCACCTTTTACCTTAATGGAATATTCCTTTGTGTTACTTTCAATCCTTCCGCTTGGAAGTTCAATGTTTTCCCGCTGAAGCGCCCGTATAACATCGTGTGCCGTTATCTGATATGCCATGAGCCTGTCGGAATCGAGCCATATCCTCACCTGCCGTAACCTTAAACCGGCAAGCCTGATGGCGCCCACACCGCTTATCTTCTGAAGCTGCTCTTTCAACACCTCATCCGCATAAGTGGAAAGCTCCCTCGGTGATTTTTCTCCTGTTAGGGCAAGCCATAATACGGGAGTGGCATCTGGATCGACTTTTTCTATTACGGGTTCGTCGATGTCCCCTGTCAGTTTTGATCTAATAGTGGATATCTTTTCTCTCACATCCTGAACAGCGAGGTCAATGTCTCTATCGAGAACAAACTCCACGGTGACAATCGAAACGCCTTCTGTGCTTGTGGATTGTATAGTTTTTACACCATTAATCGTGTTAATGGCCTCTTCGATTTTGTCCGTAACATCGATATCCATAATTTCAGGGCTTGCGCCTTTAAGTGTAGTAGTAACATTCACAATTGGGAAATCTACCTTCGGAAATAAGTCAACGCCGATGCCGGGATAGCTCACTATCCCGAATATAACGAGGGCGGCAATAACCATTGTCGCGAAGACAGGGCGTTTTATGGATGTATCAGCGAGCCACATTTACTCTCACCCCTTCGGAAAGATTCTGCTGCCCGGCTATAACAACTGTCTCTCCTGCTTTTAGCCCCTCTACGATCTCCATCATCTCGCCGTATTTCTGTCCGACCTTTACAAACCTTTCCTTTGCCCTGCCGCCATCAACAACAAATACCTTTATCGCTTCGCCTTCGTAAATCAGGGAGATAATGGGCACAAGGACGGTATTTCTTTCGGCGCCTGTATAGAGTATTACATGGGCAAAAAGCCCGGGCTTCAAGGCATTGCCTGGATTAGGCACGAGCGCTTCCACCTGAAGGGTCCTTGTCTTTTCTTCAAGGCTCGGATAGATGTTGTTAACCTTTCCCTTAAATTCTCTGCCGGGAAATGCATCCACCTTGAATGTCACATCCTGACCTTTCCTAAGTTTTCCCACATCCTTTTCAGTAACAGTAAAGTTGAGTTTAAGGGGATTATTCTGGATGATTACAAAAAGGTTTGCGCCGTTTTTCACATAGTCTCCTGCCGAAACCTTCTTCTCTTTCACATACCCCGAAATAGGGGAATATATCCTTGTCTTTCTTAGCTTCTGTTTTGCGAGCAACAAGGTTGCCTTTGCCCTTTCAACATCGGCTTCCGTAAGGGACAGCCTTGTTGAAACATCATCGAACTGCTGCTGCGTAACGAGCTGTTCCTTATAAAGCGATTGCTTACGGCCAAATTCCAGCTTCGTATTCTCATAGGTCGCATGGGCCTGCCTTAAGGCAGCCTCTGCCCGTTTAACTTCGAGGCTGTAATCGGTATCGTCAATTATCGATAAAAGCAATCCCTTTGAGACCGCTGTCCCGTTATCGACCTTCACCTCCCTTAAGATTCCATCGACTTCTGAGCTTACAATTACCTCTTCATTTGGATTCAACGTGCCGATGGTTTCCAAAAAGGGTTTGAGCGATTTTATTTCCACGTCTTGAACACGGACGTTCACTGCCTTTTCTTCAGGAGCTTTTGCCGCTTCCTTTTTACAGGAAGTCAAAATCAGCAATGGTATTATCAAGACAAGCGGTGTAATTAATTTAACTCTCATATTTTTTATTTCCTCATCGTTATCTTTCTTCGGAATTCTGACTAATGACTGATTTAAGCAGTGTTCCTGTCACTCGCTTAAGCCTCAAAATTGACAACTGATAGTTATACCTCGCGTCTGCCAGTTGCCTTTCTGCAGTCACCAGCAGGGTATTTGCGTCCATGACATCAATGCTGTTCACAAGACCGAATTCAAACTGCTTTGATACGGCGTTATAATTGTCCTGCGCATATATGACTTGCGCCTCGAATTTCTCTGTAATCCCCCTCTGTGTTTTTACGTCAAGATATGCATTCTCAACCTCGACCAATACAGACTTTTTCGTGTCCTCATAAAAAAGCATTGCCTGCCTGTGTTTTGCCTCAGCCTCCCGGACCTCTGCCCTTCTCAGTCCTCCCTCAAAAAACGGAAAACTTATCTTCAACCCGCCATATATGCTTTCTTTATTAAAAAAAGCCGTATTTGCAGGGTCATCGTCCTTTCTTAAAAAAACACCCTCTACAGAGACTGTTGGCCAGTATGACCCGCGTGCATATTTAACCTGGCCTTCCCCTATATTTTCCTGAAGCTCCAGACTCTTAAGCTCTGCCCTTTCGGTTAAAGCCAGATGTTTCATTGATTCAAGCGATTCCATATCAATTATATATGCAGCAAGACTGTCTGCAGATGATTCTTTAATGCCATAATCGCCCTCTATCCCTGCAAGCCGGGATAGAATCGCTTTCGTGAGATCTAGCCTGTTTTGAGCCCTTATCTCCTCTGACTGGGCGCCGGATAATTCTGCCTCAGCCCTGAGCAATGTTGTTTTTGTGACTTCACCAACCCTAAGCCTTACAGCTGCCGCATCCCGGTGTTTTGTAAGCCTCTCAACATTAGCCTTTGCAATCTCAACCGCCTTCTTGGATTTAAGAACATCAAAATATGCAACTGAAACATTCAGGAGATGCTCTTCCCTGATTGCACGAAGGTCATAAATATTCTTCTCTATATTTTCCTTCGAAACTCTGAGAGCGGTCAGTTCCCTCGCACTCAAGGAAAATGACTGATCAAGCCTTACTCCCCATGATGTCGAAGTATCCGGCTGAATTACTGAGCCGGTCGAGGAGTATTTATCTTCAGTATATCTTGTATAATTGCCGAAAGCAGTTAACTTAGGCAGCAATACTGACATTGCCTTGTCTTTTCCCCTCTCAGCTATAAAGAGGTCTTCTTCGGAGATTTTTATCCTTTCAGAACGCTCCAGGGCAATTCTGTAGAGGTCATCGAGGGAATATTCATCGGCTGCAAAAACATTGCTGCATGACAAAAGCATAGATAGTATAAATGCAATAATAATACCTTTATACATCTTCACTTTTTTGTTCCTCCCACAAAAATCTTCACAAATTCCTTTATTGTTGCATCTTTATCCACATGCCTATATTTTTTATACATCATTATTTCATGGAGATTAAAATAAGAAAAGAACATGCCTAAAAATGCCTTTGCACCAAGCTCTGCATCAAAGCTTTTTAGAATCTTTCTTTTCTGCATTTCTTTAAAATAGGATGCGAGGATTTTAAATATCTCATCGATAAATGCATGGTAAATCTTATGAATCTTTTCTGGATACCTCTGAATTTCAGAATGCATTATCTGTATCATGTCTTTCCTTGAGGAGATTGTTTCTAAAAATCTTTTTGCAATTTCTGTTAATGCCTTTTCGTATGACATTCCTGCTATTTCAGGCATCAGTTCCTTTAAGGCAGGCAGAAATGAGTATGTATTTATAACTTCTTCAAAGAGCTTCTCCTTTGATGGGAAATGCCTGAACAGCGTAATCTCCGCAATCCCCGCTTCCTTTGCAATCTCCTTTGTGGCTGCGCCGAGATAGCCTTTCTGAGAAAAGAGCTTTAATGCCGTTTCGAGAATTTTATCCCTCGTGGATTGTGTGCCATTTGACCTGCCCATTAAAACTCCTATTCGTAGAATGTAAGTGCTAACTTACATGATATTCAAAACATTATTCGTTTGTCAAGAAAAATTTTTGCTATAAATACGCTGATTTATCGAGCAAAGCAGGCGATAAGGGTAGCATTAAATTATAATGGCTAAAATCAGCAGAGAGCTAAATTAAACTTTTCATTAGCGTTTTTTCTCCCAATCCCATGCAGTCTTTACTATATATTCTAAATCTGCATAATGGGGTTTCCATTTTAATTCTGTTTTTAGCCTCTGACTGTCGGCTATCAGGATAGGGGGATCTCCAGCCCTTCTTCCTACCTCTTCTGTCTTAAAGTCTATGCCTGTTATTTTTTTGACTGTATGAATCACCTCTTTAACAGAATAGCCATGTCCATAGCCGCAATTGAAAATTCTGCTTTTTTCACCACTCAGTAAATATTCTAAAACCAATACATGAGCTTCAGATAAATCATCTACATGAATATAATCCCTGATGCATGTGCCGTCAGGTGTTTGATAATCAGCGCCAAAGATCAATAACTTGTCAAATTCTCCTTTTGCTGTTTTCAATGCCCTTGTTATAAGATGGGTTGGTTCTTGATATGCCTGGCCTATTTTGCCTTCAGGATCTGCTCCTGCAACATTAAAATATCTTAGTGACACATAATTGAAATCTGTGCTAAAAGCGAGATCTTTTAATATCAACTCTGTAAACATTTTAGAAGAGCCATAAGGATTGATGGGATTTAAGGGAGCATTTTCATTAACAGGGATTCTTTCTGGTATTCCATATACAGCAGCGGTTGAAGAGAAAATGAATTTTCTGACATTATTTTCGATCAGAGCCTCTAAAAGATTTAATGTATTTGCAGTATTGTTTCTGTAATATTTGAGAGGCTCTTTGACAGATTTTTCAACCTGAATGGATGCTGCAAAGTGCATTATTGCTTCGGGCTTAAATTCTTTTATGACCTTTTTTAAAAAATTTGAGTCAGAAAGATCTCCTTTTGCCAAGCTCCCATATAATACTGCCCATTCATGCCCTGTGGAAAGATTATCGTAAATGAGTAGTTCATAATTCCTTTTTCCCAACTCCTTCACAACATGGCTTCCTATATAGCCTGCTCCTCCTGTAACAAGAATTTTCATCGAAACAATCCTCCTTATTGCTGTGGCATAATTATTGTTATTAGGGGTATTTTTATTGTCGCAAAGGGTTTTTGTCAATCAAGATTTTACAAACAGTTTCTTTAATAAAGAAATTAAGCCATATTCATTAAAAGGATTATTTTTTATAACATAGTATCTGTGATAAAATAGACAAAATGAAAAATGAACTTTACTGATAAAGATAAATCTTATATTCGGCTGGCATTAGCCCTTGCTTCAAAAGCAAAGGGAATAACAAGCCCCAATCCTGCGGTTGGCGCTATAATAGTTAAGCGCGGGAGAATTGTTGCAGAAGATTACCATAAAAAGGCTGGCGAGCCTCATGCTGAAGCTCTTGCAATACTGAAGGCAAGAAATAAGGCAAAAGGCTCTACTCTTTATGTGACGCTTGAACCCTGTTGTCATCTTGACAAGCGCACTCCTCCATGCACAAAGGCGATTATAAATTCAGGAATCAAAAAAGTCTTTATTGCAATGAAAGACCCTAATCCAAAGGTTTCCGGAAAAGGTATTGAAGAATTGAAAAAGCATGGCATCGAGGTTTTTTGTGGAATTTTTGAGGATAAGGCAAGAAAGCTTAATGAGGCTTATATAAAATTTATTACAACCAAAACTCCATTTGTTATTTTAAAGACCGCAATGACTCTTGATGGCAAAATCGCAACCCATGAAGGTCAGTCAAAGTGGATAACAGGTGAAAAAGCAAGAAGAATTGTTCATCAAATGAGAAGCAGAGCGGATGCAATTCTTACTGCTGTTGGTACAGTAAAAACGGATAATCCTGAATTTACAGCGAGGATTCGAGGATTTGAGGATTCAAGGGTTCAAGTTAGACAACCTAAAAGAATCGTTATAGACCCAAATTTGGATACACCAATTGATTACAAGATTTTCAATACTCCGCCTGATACGATAGTTGTTACCAGAAGACAAAAGACAAAAGACAGAAGACAGAAAGAAAAAACATTGATAGACAAAGGCATAAAGATAATTGAATATGATAGCAGGCGTGTGGATTTGAAATGGCTTATGAAAGAGCTTGGAGAAATTGGGATTACATTGGTGATGATAGAAGGAGGCTCATCTCTTAATGCATATGCTTTTCAGGATAGGGTAGTTGATAAGGTGGTTTTTTTTATAGCTCCTAAGATAATAGGTGGCAGAGACTCTGTTTCGGTCGTTGGCGGAGATGCATTTTGCAGACTGGAACATGCATACAGAATAAAGGATATGAAAATCAAGAGAGTTGGTGACGACTTAATGATAGAGGGATATGTTGTTTGACAGTTCCAGAATTAAACATGTCAAGCCAATTTAGAAATGTTCTATTTTTACCAAAATAGACTTGCCTGCATGCAAGCAGGAATGTCCGGTTGGATGTTAGAATAATCTTGTATCTAATAGTGAAAAAAAGAGAAAGAAAATTGAGCAAGGATATATTTGAAGCAATTAATGAGCCTTGTAGTCCATGACTATTCAGAAAGCCAACTTATTAGGACATTAAAGGAATTAGGGCTTCCGTATGTGGTATTATTTTAAAAAGTGCAGATTATTACCTAAATTAATCCTTAAAATGCAGATCTGGCATTGAGCTATGTTTGACCTGAAAAATCGCTCAGATATGGGTATTATAAAATGACGACTAAAAGCCTTTTAATTGACAGAGCAATCAAAAACATCCCATTTTTTGCGTGCCTTTCAGAAGAGGCTATTAATAAATTCAGGCATGTCCTTATCAAAAAACATTTTCCTAAAAACAATATAATTTTCATGGAAGAGGATACGATGAATTATATGTATATAATTGTTTCTGGCAGGGTGAAAGTCGTGCATCAAGAATTTGATGGCAAAGAGCATATCCTTGCAGTGCATAAAGCTGGCGATTTTTTTGGAGAAATGGCTTTGCTTGATGGAAAGACTGCTCCTGCCACAGTGATAGCAATGGAGGATACAGATATGCTGATAATGTCAAAAAAGGATTTTGAAGAATGTTTGCTCAATGATAATAAAGCGCTTCAAGGGATAATCTCTATCCTCTGTTTACGGCTCAGGCAGTCATGGATGATGAACAAGGCATTAAGCATGTCAACCGCTGAAGATAAACTCAGAACATTGCTCAAACTTATGGGAATGCATTACGGGATTAAAGACCAGAGAGGCGCTCTAATAACATTAAAACTTACCCATCAAGATATCGCTGATTATTTAGCCCTCTCGCGTGAAACCGTCACCCGCATTCTTAACAGGCTTGTGAGGGACGGAGAAATAGAAGTCCTTGATGATAAAAACCTGCTTTTAAAGCCATCTTTTCAGAAAAACCATTAATAAATTACATTCTCTCTGGGGCATTTACACCGAGTATCTTTAATCCATGTCTTAAAACAATCTGTATTGCCTGACATAGAGCAAGTCTCGCCTTTGTTAGCTCTAAATCATCTGAAATCACTCTGTGCTTGTGATAATAAGGATGAAACATGCCTGCCAGTTCCTGAAGATAAAAGGTTATCCTATGCGGCTCATGAGCTAATGCCGCATTTTTAAACATCATCGGATAGCAAAGGAGTTTCTTAATAATTCGTATCTCTTCGCTATTGAATAAATCACCATTAAAGTCTGTTAAATCCTGACTCGCAACTCCTGATTCCTGACTCCTGACTTTATCGAATATACTGTTTATCCTTGCATAGGCATATTGAACATAATAAACTGGATTCTCTGAGGATTGCGCCTTTGCAACTTCAATATCTACTTCAAGATGACTATCGGATCTTCTTGTAAGAAAAAGAAATTTTGTAGTGTCAGCGCCAATCTCATCTATCACATCTCGGAGTGTAATAAATTCTCCTGCCCTTTTTGACATCTGTACGGGTTTTCCTTTCCTCAAAAGCGTTACCATCTGCACAAGTAGCACTTTTAGGTTGTCTTTTGGATAATCCAGCGCCTGAATAACTGCCTGAATTCTTGGTATGTAGCCATGATGATCTGCTCCCCATATATCTATTATCTCATCGAATTTCTTTTTCACTTTTTTTCTATGGTATGCAATGTCAGAAGCGAAGTATGTATATTCACCGTCGCTTTTAATTATAACCCTGTCTTTGTCATCTCCGAATTCAGTTGACTTAAACCATATGGCGACTTCTTTTGCATAAATATAACCACGATTTTTTAATTCATCTATTGAATCATCTACTTCTGTCTTCTGATAAAGCTCCTTTTCGCTTTGCCATGAATCAAAAGTCACCCTGAAGTCCTCAAGATCTTTCTTTATTTCGTTCAGCATTTTTTTGTAAGCAAAGTCTGTAATCATGCTAAGTAAATCTTCATCTGATCCCTGACTCTTGACTCCTGACTCTTGACCGTCCTTAAATCCCCTTGCCAGTTCTTCAATATACTCTCCTCTGTATCCATCTTCAGGAAATGGATAATCTATTCCTTGCAATTGTTTATATTTTGCAAAAACAGATATACCAAGCAGTTTTAGCTGTCTTCCTGCGTCATTTATATAATATTCCCTTTCGACTTTATATCCAGATTCATTAAGAAGATTAGACAATGCAGTGCCTAATGCAGCGCCTCTGCCATGTCCTAAGTGGAGCGGGCCTGTTGGATTTGCGCTTACAAATTCAATTTGAATTCTCTTGCCTTTGCCAATGTCTTCCTTTAGAAAATCTTCCTTTTTTTCTATAAGCTCTTTTAATTCATCACAGAGGAATTTTTTTGAAAATGTAAAGTTTATAAATCCAGGTTTTGCTATCTCTATTTTTTCAAAAATCTCAAATCCCTCCGTTCCCACTCTTATTACATTAACAATCTCCTCAGCTATTTTCAGCGGTGGCATTTTCAGCGTCTTAGCAAACCTCATTGCAATTGGGGTTGATAAGTCCCCGAAGCTTTCTTCTTTAGGTATCTCAATTTCTATACTTCTGACTTCTGACTTTTGACTTTTGACTGCTTTTAGTAACATTTCTCTTAGAAATTTTTCCATAACTTTTAAGTTTAAGACGCTTGCTAATGGATTGTCAAATGTAACGCCAAAATGTGTAACGCCAAAATGATAATGTCCTATTCTGCCAAAATAGACTTGCCTGCATGCAAGCAGGAATGTCCTATTAAGGCACTGCTAAACTGTCTAATTTAACAGGAGGACAGTATGGCAGGAAAGGACATAATCATGTTAAAGCAGAAAGAATTAAAGAGACTGCATGTGATTCACCATGTATTGGAAAAACGGATGACACAGTCAAAGGCAGCAGAGGTTTCTATGTTAAGCGAAAGACAAATAAGGCGGATAGCGCAGAGGATAAGAAAGGAAGGGGACAAAGGAATAATTCACAAATCAAAAGACAGGGCATTAAAAGAGCTTGGGGTAGAGCTAATCCATGCCTATAGTCCGCAGGCAAAGGGCAGAATAGAGAGGTTATTTAAGACACTACAGGACAGACTGGTAAAAGAACTTAGGCTCAGTAAAGAATCCTCCTTCGGAGGTAGCAGCATAAAACCGGACATTTCTATTTTGGTAAAAATAGGACATTTCTAAATTG
>JBBISP010000031.1:0-19969 GCA_037441185.1 Nitrospirota bacterium
CATTGACATGAGGCTTTACTCTCTCAAATTTTGCCTTTGCCATAATCCCTCCTTAGTCTTAGTGAATAGTTTAAAAAAACAATTTGCTCTTACTACTGTTCACCATTCACTTCTCAATGATAACTGCCTTTCACAAGCCCATGACCGGAATTGAACCGGTGACCTCTTCCTTACCAAGGAAGTGCTCTGCCGACTGAGCTACATGGGCAGCACCTCTGAATTTTGCAAGAGCAAAATTCACTGGAGCGGGAAACGGGATTCGAACCCGCGACCCTCAGCTTGGAAGGCTGACGCTCTACCACTGAGCTACTCCCGCACGCATTAAAATCTCAGGTTTGAAATTTCACATCCAGATTTTCGCTATGCGAAAACTGGTGGAGAGGGGAGGATTCGAACCTCCGAAGGCTGCGCCGGCAGATTTACAGTCTGCTCCCTTTGGCCACTCGGGTACCTCTCCAGATAAAAACAGTTATTAGTGAACAGCGAATAGTTTTTAGTAAAATACCTTGAAGTTAATACTTCCTTAAACTAACAACTATTCCCTAACAACTGTTTACTATCTTTATGGAGCCGCCGAAGGGATTCGAACCCCCGACCTGATGATTACAAATCAACTGCTCTACCAACTGAGCTACGGCGGCGATAAATTTGTTAACTAATTAATATAAGGAAGTTATTATAAACTTGTCAAATCTAAAATTTCAACATGCCTCAAGTAAAACACGCTGTTAAAGAAAAAATCACTTGGCCTCGAATTTTACGCCGCACTTGATATTTTATAATAATGATCGAGTATGATTATAGTTATTAGAGGGAAATTGATAATGGTGCCGAAGGCGGGACTCGAACCCGCATGGATTGCTCCACACGCCCCTCAAACGTGCGTGTCTACCAGTTCCACCACTTCGGCAAGTCATTAAATATACCAGTTAAGATACAATGTTTTCAAGTATTCTGTTTCGGCATAGACCGCGCTACTGCAACAACACTAACACTCTTTGCGCCTGCCTTTATCAATGCCTTTGCACATTCTCTTATTGTTGCGCCTGTGGTTATCACATCGTCGATCAATAATAAATCCAGGCCATTTATTTCCTCGTATGTTCTGAAGACATTTTTTAAGTTTTTAAGCCTTTCTTTTCCTGTAACATCTGTTTGTGGAGGTGTTTCTTTGGTTTTTTTCAGGACATCCAGCATCAATGGGATTTTTAATTTTTTTGACAGGTGACGGCTGATGGAGGCAGTCTGGTTGAATTCCCTTTGATGAAGCCTCTTGTGGTGCAATGGAACTGGAATAATTCCATCTGCCTTTGGGATTGGTAGCTCAGAGAGCATTAAACTTAGAGGTTTTGAGAGCCTTTTAACGCCGTTGAATTTCAGGAGATGAATGGCTTCTTTCAATGCCCCATCGTAAATGCCGTAATACAAAACCCTTGAAAAAGGAGGTTTTGTTTTCAGGCATGACCCGCAGGTTATTGTAAGAGACGATATTGTTGGCATCCCGCATATGTTGCAGGCAGGCCCAGAATATCTTTCAATTCCTCTCCAGCAGCTTGAACAGAATGGATTATAGAGATGATTATCCGATCTATTTCCGCAGACAGGGCATTTTGAAGGAAAAAGGAGGTTTAATAAATTGCCGAAATATTTCATCCTAATATAGCGTTATTGCGTTTGTTGTGGTTTACGCTATAAACGCTGCACGCTGTTTGCTGTTCGCTGTTCGCTATTTTAAAACTGCTCTTTCATTACTATTATTTCATCTCTTTTCTGTCCTGTTGAGATTATCTGCGCCTCTGTTTTGAGCATCTCCTCGATTTTCTTTATATACTGCCTTGCATTCTCAGGCAGATTATCAAGATCCCTTATTCCGAGAGTGCTTTCTTTCCATCCTTCAACCTCTTCATAAACAGGCTCGCAATTTTCGAGGATTTCTGCCTCTTTGGGAAATTCCTCGTATAGCTTGCCGTTGTATTTGTAGCCAACGCATATTTTAAGTTTGTCCATACCATCGAGGATGTCCATTTTTGTGAGTGCAATGCCAGTAAGACCATTAATGCGGATTGCATACTTTAATATCACTATATCGAGCCAGCCGCACCTCCTCGGCCTCCCTGTGGTTGCTCCGAACTCTCCGCCCTTCTGCCTTATGGACTCACCAAGCTCGTCTTTCAATTCTGTTGGGAACGGCCCTTCTCCAACCCTTGTAGTATAAGCCTTTACTATACCCAACACCCTGTTTATCTTCGTGGGACCCACGCCCAATCCTGTGCATGCACCGCCTGCTATGGTATTTGAAGATGTGACAAACGGATATGTTCCATGATCTATGTCCAGAAGCGTTCCCTGTGCGCCTTCGAAAAGAACATTCTCTCCTGAATCTATCTTATTGTTTATTATCACATCCGTATCTGCTATGTATCTGGAAAGTCTTTCAGCATACCTCATATACTCATCGTATATCGCATCCGCTTTCAGTGGAGCAGTCTTATAGAAATTTTCGAGCAGGAAATTGATTGTTGAAAGATTCGCAGAAAGCTTTTCCTTAAATACATTAGGAGTTAATAACTCCATCATCCTGATGCCATGCCTTGCGACTTTATCGGTATAAGATGGGCCTATACCTCTGCCTGTTGTTCCGATCTTTTTATTGCCTTTTTTATTTTCATTTTCCTTTTCTATTGCAGTGTGATACGGCATTATTACATGGGCATTTTTGGAGATTAAGAGGTTGCCGTCTGTATCAATTCCTCTTTTCTTAAGCCCATCTATTTCCGAAATTAATGCATCAGGGGCTATAACAACACCATTTCCGATAATGCATTTTTTCCTCTTATGGAGTATGCCAGAAGGAATCAGGTGGAGTATGTACTTTTCATTATTTATGACAACCGTATGTCCTGCATTATGGCCGCCCTGATAACGGGCAACCACAGCAGCCTTTTCTGTGAGAAAATCTACTATCTTTCCCTTTCCTTCATCACCCCATTGAGCACCAACAATAACAACTGTAGACATAATTACCTCGCTAAATTTCGTAATGAGTAATCCGTAATGCGTGATGAGTCAGAGGAGCATTTTTACCCATAACTCATTACGCGTCACGCATTACAGATTTATCACCTTAACATCAAGTATATTGGGGAGATTCTTTATCTCTTCCAAAGTTTTATCTGTTACAGGGGAATCGATATTCACAACAGAAATAGCCGTTCCTCCTGCCTTCTCTCTGCCAAAATGCATCCTGGCGATATTTATATTATTTTTCCCTAAAAGCATTCCGATATTGCCTATAACTCCAGGCTTGTCATTGTTATACATAAAGAGCATACTGCCTTCTGGAACTATTTCCACTGTAAAGTCATCTATTTTAACAATCCTCGGATCCCGCCTGCTGAAGAGCGTCCCTGTGACTGATAATGCCTTTTTAGGGGATTTGATTCTCATTGTTATTGCGCTCTGGTAATCACCTGCATCTGTGCTCTTTGTCTCTTTTACCTCTATTCCCCGCTCTTTTGCTATAAATGGTGCGTTCACAAAATTCACGGTTTCTTCCAGTATCGGCGTCAGTAATCCCTTGAGGGCAGCAATGGTTACCGGAGATATATTTAATTCAGAGGCGTCTCCCCTGTATTCAAGGGTGACCTCTGTGATTCCGCCGTCGAATATCTGGGACGCAAAACTTCCTATCTTCTCAGAAAGCGTTATGTAAGGCTGTAAGACAGCCACCTGATCTGCAGGTATGGACGGGAAGTTTACAGCATTTCGGATAGTTCCATGAACAAGATAGTCCGCAATCTGCTCGGCAACCGCTATTGCCACATTTTCCTGTGCCTCCTGAGTAGATGCTCCGAGGTGCGGTGTGCAGACAACCTTTTCGTGCCCGACCAATGGATTATTTTCCGGCGGCTCCTTTTCAAAGACATCCAGTGCAACCCCTGCAACTTTTCCGCTTTCGAGGGCATCGTAGATGTCTTTCTCATTTACGATTCCGCCTCTTGCGCAGTTTATGATATAGACACCATCTTTCATGGTCTTTATTGTCTTTGTATTTATAAGATTCTTGGTCTCTGCTGTTAGGGGCGTATGTATGGTTATAAAGTCAGCCTGCTTTATGAGCTCTGCGATCTCCATTTTCCTGATGCCCATTTTTTTTGCCTTTTCTTCGCTCAAAAACGGGTCATAGGCAATCACATTCATTCCGAGTCCTTGAGCCCTTTTCGCAACCTCTCCACCGATGCTTCCGAGGCCTACGACACCGAGGGTTTTATTGAAAAGCTCTATACCCATGAACTTCTTTTTCTCCCACTGCCCCTTAGCCATGGAGGCATTTGCCTGAGGGATCTTTCTTGCGACAGCAAACATCATGGCAATGGTATGCTCTGCAGTTGTTATTGTGTTTCCGCCTGGTGTATTCATGACCACAATACCCCTCTTCGAGGCAGAGGCCTTGTCTACATTATCGAGACCTGAACCTGCACGGCCTATTACTTTAAGATTTTTTGCAGCATCGATGACGTCTGCTGTCACCTTTGTTGCGCTCCTTACAACAAGCGCATGATACTCTCCGATGACGGACTTCAGTTCTTCTGGCTTAAGTCCTGTTTTTACATCCACATTGAGTCCTGCCTTTTTAATGATCTCGACTCCTTTTGATGAGATGTTGTCGCTAACAAGAACCTTCATAACAAATACCTCCTTTTTATTTAGCTCCTCATAACAGAGTGAGCGGTATAGCAAAATTAATTATAGCAGGTAATATAGGGTATTAGAGCGACTTCGGCAGCCCAAGCGTAACATGGATGTTTAAGCGGGCTGGCGTAGCTTCGGAGGAAGGCTGGATGCCTTCCGAGAATGAAGCGGAAATACCCTATATTACCTGTTGCTTATCGCTATTATTCCATCAACAATTCCTGCGCTCTGGCAACTCCTGTCCCTAATTTAACAGGATGGCCAAGCTGTTTCAGCACCATTTCGAGCGCAGCAATGCCTGTGATTACATCAAATGTATCTGCATAGCCAAGATGTGCAAGTCTGAATATCTTGCCCTTTGCTTTGTCCTGTCCGCCTGCACCTGTGATGCCATATTTTTCACGCAGAGTCTTATAAACCAATTGTCCGTCAATTCCTTCAGGCATTTCGATTGCAGTAACTGAATTGCTTGGAGATTCTTTTGAGTATACGTCAAGACCTAAAGCCTTTACTGACTCCCTTGTTGCATTGGCAAGCCTTTCATGTCTTTTGAATACATTCTCAAGTCCTTCCTTCTGGAGTATTTTTATTGCCTCATTAAGCCCTATTATCAATGTAACTGCTGAAGTGAAGTTTGTCTGGTTCTTTGCGAGATTTTCCCTCTCTTTCTTAAAATTGAAATAAAACCTCGGCATCTTCGATGTCTCGTTCTTTTTCCATGCCTTATCGCTAATGCTTACAAAGGCGAGTCCGGGAGGGAGCATTAATCCCTTCTGTGAGCCTCCAATCATTATATCTATATTCCATTCATCTGTCTTTATATCCTGCGCAACAAGCGCGCTTATAGCGTCAACGACAAAGATGGTATCAGGATAATTTTTTATTGCCTTTCCGAGTCCTTCGATATCGTGATAGACACCAGTAGATGTCTCTGTTGCCTGAACAAAGACTGCCTTAATATCAGGGTCTTTCTTGAGCGCAGCCTCAACCATATCAGGTTTTATTGAATATCCCCATTCAATAACAATCTCTTCAACCTTTAATCCATAAGCTTGTGCTATCTTTGTCCATCTCTCTCCGAACTTCCCGCCGTTTATAACCAATACCTTTTCTCCTGGATTGAAGAAGTTATTTACAGCGCCGACCATTCCGCCTGTTCCTGTTGAAGCAAGTATAAGCACATCATTCTTTGTCTGAAAGAGCCATTGAAGACCCTTCTTTGCTGAATCGAGCACAGGCAAAAAGTCAGGAGACCTGTGATGTATTATGGGCATAGCCATTGAAAGCAGCACCTCCGGCGGCACAGGAGTTGGACCGGGAGCTAAAAGGTATCTTTTTAACATAAAATCCTCCAGATTATTTTGTGTTTAAAATAGAGTATGTATGATAATACAAAACTGTTATATTTGAAAAGAGTTTCATAAAGGGGTAAAATAGAGGCAACAAAAATATTAGACAGGAGTAATGGGATGAATAAACAAAAGCTCTTGGCATCTTTGCCGTCTGTTGACGAAATTCTTAAGTCTGATAAAGGATCGGAATGGCAGGGGTCATTCCCAAGACGGTATGTGCTTAAAGCTATCCGCGAAATTATAGAAGAAAAAAGACAGGCAATTCTCAGAGATGAATTAAAAGAGATTTCTATGGAATTAATGCTCCCTGATATCCAGCATAGGATTGAGAAACTCTCTTCCTTCAGTCTCAAGGCCGTTATCAATGCAACAGGTGTTGTCATTCATACAAACTTAGGAAGATCAGTGCTTTCTGAAGATATATTGGGAAATGTAAAAAAAGTCGCCTGCGGATATTCTAATCTTGAGTATGATCTTGATAAAGGAGAGAGGGGGAAAAGATATGCTCACATTCAGAGATTGTTGAATGAGATTACAGGTGCAGAAAGCAGTCTTATTGTGAATAATAATGCTGCGGCAGTCTTTGTGTGCCTGACTGCCATTGCAAAAGGCAAAGAGGTCATAGTTTCAAGAGGAGAGCTTGTGGAAATAGGAGGCTCTTTTAGGGTGCCTGATGTTATGGCAAGCAGCGGAGCGATTCTTAGAGAAGTAGGCACTACCAATAAAACCCATCTGCATGACTATGAAAGGGCGATAAATGACAATACTGCCTTGTTGTTAAAAGTGCATCAATCTAATTTCAGGACAATCGGCTTTACAAAGCAGGTTGAGATTGAGGATCTTGCAACACTTGGGGGAAAGCATACCATACCTGTAATGTTTGATTTGGGAAGCGGATGTCTGATTGATTTAAAGCCCTACGGAGTGCATATTGAGCCGACTGTTCAGGATATTGTTAAATCTGGATGCGATATTGTCACATTCAGCGGGGATAAGCTCTTAGGCGGGCCTCAAGGTGGGGTAATTGTTGGAAAGGCAGAACTTGTTGAAAAAATCGCAAAAAATCCACTAATGCGGGCTGTGAGAATTGACAAGCTCACCCTTGCTGCATTTGAGGCTGTGCTTATGCATTATCTTGACGAAGATAAAGCTAAAAAAGAGGTCCCTACAGTAAAGATGCTCTTGCAGGATGTTGGTGAAATAAAGGATAGGGCAAAAAGAATTGCATTGAGATTAAGAAGGGAAATAAAAGAAGATATTGCAGATATAGATGTGATGGCTGACTCATCCCAATCAGGCGGCGGCGCATTGCCTGAGATTGAATTTAAAACCTATGTTGTTGCAATCAATCCGAAGAAATTATCTGCAAATAAACTCGAAGAACGGCTCCGTTACGGCAACCCGCCGATAATCGCGAGAATAAAAGAGGATAATTTAATTATTGATGCAAGAACTGTAAGTAGCAAAGAAGTTGAGGTATTGATAAAAGGAGTTATAACTGCTTTATTATAATACAACGAAACAGCTTTTACTCAAAAGCTGCAATTAAAAAAACAGCCACTGCTGAAGATAGCATCTGGTATTTTCTATATCGGGATTTGGGTTGAAAGTTTTTCTTGACATTTTTTGCTTATATGGTATCCTTCTTTTATAAGGACATATCTCTATAACCAGGAGGAAATTATGCAAGAGGATGCGAAAAAAATTGCTGGAGCATTTTTGGTAGGCGGCTTAATCGGCGCAGCGGTTGCCATTCTCTATGCGCCTAAATCAGGCAGAGAGACAAGGAGGGATATTTCAAAAAAAGCACATCGTATTAGAAATAGCGCAATTGACCTAATTGAGGAGACAATCGAAGATGTGCATGAATTTGCAAGCAATTTACAGGAAAAAACTGCGGATATAATAGAACATAGCAAGAACCTGTCAGATAAAGCCAAAAAAGAGGTTGTAGCAGCGCTTGATCGTGGACAAATATCAATCGAAAAACAAAGAAAAAGATTAAAAGATGCAATAGGCTTTTAGATTGGCATGAAAAAGATTTGTCTTATATCTTTAATTCTTTTGGTTGCGCTGCTGTCCTGCGCCCCTGTTTTTAAAAAAGAGATAATGGATACTGCTCTTATAGATGTTCCTCTGTCGAGTATCAGGCAAAATCCAGATGCTTACAGAGGGAGAGTTTTTATCTTAGGGGGATTGATTGTCAGCACAAAAATTACAGAAAATGGCTCACTGATAGAGGCTGTATATGTGTCTGTAGATTCTCTGGGTTATTTAAAAGATGCAAAGTATGCAAACGGAAGATTTCTTGCGATCTTTCCAAGTGGACTTTTAGACCCACTTATTTATCGGCAGGGAAGAGAGATAACAGTTGCAGGAAAATTTGTTGAAATACAAACCGGAAAAATAGGCGAAATGCAATATGCCTATCCTTTTTTTGAGATTAAGGATATCCATCTATGGGAAGAGAAAAAAGAATACTATATAGCGCCGCCTTACTATTACCCATATCCTTACTGGCGGTATGACCCATGGTGGAGGCATTATCCATATTCACCGTTTTGGTGGTAGTTGTCTTTTAGTTTCAAATAGGCATTCGAAAAATTCTTTATTTATGCCAAATCCAATCTCTACATATAAAAGATTGACTGGGACTTTTAATTCCTTAATTTTTACCATATCTTTTTCTGTTGTAATCAAAAAGTCACATTTCAATGTCTTGAATTGATTTTCCAAATAAAACATATCCCTCTCCGTATATCTATGATGATCACGATATGCCTTAAATCCCGAAAGCTCTTTGCAAAGCGGCAGAACCGTGCTTTCAAAAGATTTGGGATTTGCTATGCCGCAGAAGGCAAATACCTTTTTATCTTTTAATATTTCAATTTGATATTCATTGTTATCAGCATCCTTGATTTTGTTTACCTTGTATTCTGAAAAATAAACAGGCGCTTCAGGGTTAATATTTCCAAGCTCGTCTGCGAGCACCTTATTTTTTGTCTTTGTCACTACAAATATATCCGCCCTTTTTAATTCATTTAAAGGCTCTCTCAGAGGTCCCATTGGAAGCAATCTCCTGTTGCCAAATGGATTTAAACCGTCAATTAAAACAATGTCAATATCTCTATAAAGTTTCCAGTGCTGAAATCCGTCGTCGAGGATGAAAACAGGTGATGCGTGATGCGTAATGCGTAATGAGTTTAAAGCAAACAATCCACCTTCATATCTATCTGCACATTTTATAATAGGCACTTCCTTCAGCCTCTCTGCTATTAGTACAGGTTCATCGCCATACGATCGTAATGCGTGATGCGTAATGCGTAATGCGTTGTTTTGTTTTTTTAACTCATTACCCATTACGGATAACTCATTACTGTCTTTGACAAAACACGGTCCCTTTGCCTTTCCCCGATAACCTCTTGTAAGGATTATCGGATAAAAGCCCCTCTTTTTCGCTTCCTCTGCAATAGCAATTGCTGCCGGGGTTTTGCCTGTGCCGCCAACTGTTATGTTGCCTATGCTGATGACCTTATGAGGAAGATGTTTTTGATGTTTTAGCTTGAAATGTTTATCAAGCGAATACCCTATGTAATAAAAAAATTCAGGAAGAGTCACAAACCCTTACCCCTACAAAAATCGCCTATATTATTATTAATATCCATTTTTTATGTGATGTCTATCTTCTTTCATGCCTTTCAGTTATTTACCCACACTGAGCATTTAAGGTTGCAGGCTAAAAGAAGTGCGAAGCATTTGCCCATTAATCTTTTGTCTTTTAGCTTGCTGTTAAGCGAAGGAACAAGCAATATTCCTTTTTCAGTTTAACTCCCATTCCTGAGAAAATGCTGTTTTAAAATCACGAGAACACTGAATTACAGCAAGGATTTCAATATTCTCAATGCCCTCGATAATTCTGTAAACAATCCTGTAGTTTTGAAAAATGACTTCTCTCAATCCAAAAGTTTCAAATTCTGGTACGATACGACCAATCCGAGACATAGTCTGAAGTTTCTGGGTAGATTTAATCAGCGATTTGATAAACCTTGTAGCATATGTCTTTGAATCTCTTGCAATATAGTCATGAATGCTTTGCAAATGATTACTTGCCTTTTCTGTCCATCTTATTTTCCCCATTGCTCAACTCTTTTTAGAAGTTCCTCTGTAGACAATAACCTTCCTTCATCGGCGTCTTTTAAGCTCTCTAAAACCTGAGCAACAAAGTTTATTTCATACATTATATCGTCAACAGAACATTCGTCAGGAAGACGTTTTATTATCTCAATAGTTGCCTCTTTTAGTGTAGCCATTTTACCACCACCTTTTCGGTTAATTCCGGTTAATTAATCAATTATACCAAAATCAACATTGCTTGTTCTTTTGCCTTATCCTTTACAATCCTAAACCCATTCTGTTTCAAGAACCGAACAAGTTCACTGAATTTCATACGGTTCTCTTTATTTTTCCTCCAGCCACTTTAGCCCCTTTGTCTCCCCATTTGGTTTATGTCGCAATTATGTAAGGAAAATCTTATCACAATCCGTTGTTTTTCATAAATACATTTCTATTATCTCCATTGCCCTGTCTGTTGCGCCTGCATTTTTCTCGTAGAGTTCTTTTGCAATCTTACCCATTGATAATATTTTTTCTTGTGAATTGAGCAGTTCCTTTACTATTTGGTACAAATTTTCATCATCTGCTCTAATTGCCCCTCCTTTTTTGTAAAACTCTTCTATAAAAGGGAAATTCTCCATGTGCGGGCCGCAGACAATGGCCTTTCCCCAATATGCAGGCTCAAGGAGATTCTGACCACCGTGTTCAATGAAACTCCCTCCTATGATCGCAACCTCGCACGCACCGTAAACAGAGGCGAGTTCGCCTATAACATCGAGGAGAATAATAACGCCGGATAGCTGATGGCTCATGGCTGATGGCTCATGGCTAATGGAAGGATTTTTACTGCTATGAACTATGAGCAATGAGCTATGAGCCAATTCCGACCTCTTTATATATTCTATCCCTTTTTTCTTAATCAGTTCCTCAACCTCTTTGAATCTCTCTGGATGTCGGGGTGCAATAATGAGACTGGTTTCTGGGAAAGTCTTTTTCAATTTCATGTATGCACTAAGAATTATATCCTCTTCTGTTCTATGTGTGCTGCCTGCAATTATCACAAACTCTTTGCTCTTTGTTTTTTGCTCTTTGCTCTTTATTATTCTTGTCCATTCAGGAACAGTGGAGGAAGGTTTTGTGTCGAATTTAAAATTGCCTATTGCCTTGATTTTATCAGGCTCTGCGCCTAATTCCATAATCCTTTCAGCGTATAATTCATTCTGCATGCAGAATACGCTTATATTCTTCAGAGCATCATTTATAAAAAACCTGAGTTTCTTATATCCACCAAATGACTTTTCTGATATCCTTCCATTCATCAACAAAACAGGAACGCCGCTCCTGCCCAAAATCTTGATGATATTCGGCCATAATTCAGTTTCCATGATGATAAAAAGAGATGGCTTAAATTTTTTTAACGCATTATTTATAGCAAAAGGGAGATCAAAAGGGACATAAACAATCTTTGCAATATCGCAGATTCTTTCCCCTGCAACCTTCTGCCCTGTATCCGTAACAGTTGAAACGATAACCTCTGCGACAGGATGTCTTTCCTTTATTTTCTTTATTAACGGCACTGCTGCTATTACCTCTCCAACAGAGACTGCATGAATCCAGATAACGAATGCGGAGTTTGGAGTTCTGAGTTCGGAATAAAAACCGAATCTCTCCTTGATCCATCTATTACGCAATTGTTTTGGACGTTTCAAATATTCAAATGGCAGCAAGAAAATCAGCGCTGCTGTATAGATTATGCTGTAAAGAAGATACATTTACTTAAGCCAACTCTTCTATTATCTCTGCTACACGCAGGGAGGCATTTTTATTCATAAAAAACTCCCTTGTCTTCCGAAACTGCGACAACATGCTATTTCTGTATTCACTGTCATTTATAAGCCTGTTGATTTCTTTCAAAAGATTTTCTTTATTGACATCTTTTTGTAAAAGCTCTTTAACCCGAAGACCCATGTCATCTTTTAAAGAACTGTCAAGAATTACATTCACAAGCGCTATATGCTTAATCTTTATGATTAATTTCCCTATAAAGTAGGTCAAGGGAGATAGTTTATAAACAACCACCATTGGAATGCCTAATAAGGCGGCCTGGAGGGTGGATGTCCCCGAAGCAATAACTGCTAAATCTGCTGCCATAAGGGCCTTAATTGAGTTGTTAGTAATGCGTAATGAGAGATGCGTTTTGTCCGTGATGCGTGATGCGTGATGCGTGATGCGTCTTTTATCTTTTAACTCATTACGCATTACGGATAACGCATTACGATT
Organism: Nitrospirota bacterium; assembly: GCA_037441185.1. GTDB lineage: Bacteria > Nitrospirota > Thermodesulfovibrionia > Thermodesulfovibrionales > Dissulfurispiraceae > JBBISP01. The sequence goes on from JBBISP010000031.1 coordinate 12,438, forward strand.
TAGATTCGGTGCAACAGGCATAACAAACTGATAGTCAGGGTAAAGCCTGTGCATCTTTTTCATAACATCAAGCATTACAGGCAGAAGCTTTTCAATCTCATGATGCCTGCTGCCGGGCATGAGCGTCATCACAGGCCTGTCAGGAACCAGTCTGAGTTCCTTTCTGACTGCTGCCTTTAATTCAGGGGTTCCTGTATCCTGAAAAGTATAGCTTATACTCTGGAGTTCTTCTTTGATTTCATCGAGGATTGGATGTCCTATAAATTCGCATGGAATATTTGCATTTCTGTATATTTCCTCTTCAAATGGCAGTATTACAGCCAGTTGATCGACCAATTTGCCGAGGGTATTCACCCTTCCCTTTCTCCATGCCCATACCTGTGGACTTACATAGTAAAGCACCTTTATTCCTAACTCTTTAGCCTTTCTTGCAACCTTCATATTGAAATCAGGATAGTCTATTAAGACAATGACCTGCGGATTAAAAGATTTAAGTTCAGATATGACCTTCTTAAATGTTTTCTTGATCTCACTATAAGTCTTTACAGCTTCTGTAATGCCGAATGCGCTCGATATCTTTGAGATGAGTTTGACGCCAGCGGATTTCATTTTTTCTCCACCAACGCCTGTAATCTCTATTGAAGGATTACGCTCTTTGAGGGTTTTTGCAAGCAGAGAGCCGTAGAGTTCACCAGAACTCTCGCCTGATATTATCATCACCCTCTTAAGCATCAGCTCTTTATTATTTTTGCCGTAATCTCTATGTCCTTTTCATCAAGTTCAGGATAAATCGGCAGTGAAAGCACCTCTTTTGATGCCTTCTCTGCAACAGGGAAATCTCCTTCTTTATGACCCATGAATTTCAATGCCTCTTGAATGTGCAGTGGAATGGGATAATAGACCACGGAAGATATGTCATGCTCTTTCAGTCTCTGCTGTATGTTGTCTCTTTGGATGCTTCTAATTGTGTATTGGTGATAGACATGATAGCAGCAGCTTTTCTCTACAGGACATATAACAGCATCCGAAATCAGGCTTGAGTAAAGAGAGGCCTTCTCACGCCTTTTTTTGTTATATTCGTCAATCTTCTTCAGCTTGACAAGCAGAATCCCTGCCTGCATCTCATCAAGCCTGCTATTGTATCCAAGGCATTCATGTTTGTAACCGCCTTTAGAGCCGTGATTCCTTAATTTTCTTATATCATTGGCTGCGCCTAAATCATTCAGGACAATCATTCCTCCGTCTCCGTATGCTCCAAGATTTTTAGACGGATAGAAACTGAAACAACCTGCATCTCCAAGGCTGCCTGTTTTTTTTCCGCTTATTGATGCACCAAATGATTGCGCACAATCCTCTATAATTTTTAGATTATATTTTTTTGCAATATCTATTATTGCATTCATGTCAGATGGATGTCCGAATATATGCACAGGAAGTATAGCCTTTGTCTTTTCAGTTATCTTATCTTCAATAAGGGATGTGTTGATGTTGTATGTATCGGGCTCTATGTCAACAAATACAGGTTTTGCTCCCACATATAAAATAGCCTCTGCTGTGGCGAAAAAGGTAAAAGGAGTTGTTATTACCTCATCGCCTTCGCCTATTCCAAAAGACCTTAAGGCTAAATGTAAGGCATCAGTGCCAGAGGCAACGGCTATAGCTTCTTTCACGCTATGATAATCCTTGATGCTTTCTTCAAGCTCCAAACCTCTTTTCCCGAGTATATAATGAGAGCTTTCAAGGATATCATTGAGCATAAAAAGTATTTCGTCTTTGATTTCTGTATATTGCTTTTTCAAATCAATCATTGGCTTCATTTCTTATCTTTTCTCCTATCTGTATTGCAATTTTTAATGCATTCCTTCCTTCAATAGCAGAAACAAGCGGTCTGCGCCTTGTTTTTACACAATCTATAAAATCCTTCAATTCCTCTTTCAAAGGCTCTTTTTTTTCTACATCTATTGTCTCATTAAGCATTTCTGATCCGTTTTTGAAAAACCGCTTAATCTCCATATTCTGGTAATCCACAAGAAGATATGACTCATTCTGAAATATCGTAAGCTTTCTTGATTTCTCAGCCGAAATTCTGCTGGCAGTTGCCAATGCCTGTATGCCGCCTTCAAAGTCAAACCATGCCTTTGCAATATCTATATTGTCCGTCATAATATTTGCACCTGTTGCCTTTATATCCCTTATTGACTTCTGCCCTAAAATTGCAAGAATAATGTCAATGTCATGAATCATCAGATCAAGTGTTATATCAACATCGGTACCTCTGCCGAGGAAAGGAGATATTCTTTCTGCCTCAATAAATATGGGCTTGGTGATGAGGCTCTGTGCCGCTGAAACAACAGGATTAAATCTTTCAAGATGACCAGTTTGTATTATAGTCCCTGCCTTTTCAGAGGCAGCAATGAGATAATCCGCCTCTTCAACAGTCACAGTGATTGGCTTTTCTACCATGACATCCTTGCCGGCAGTTATAGCGCCCATAGCTATTCTGTAATGTGTTGTTGTGGGTGATGCAATGCTTAAAGCATCTACACTGTCTAATATTTCTGTATAGTCAGAGTATGCCTTACATCCATACTTGTTGGCTATCTGTTCTGCCCGATCTCTATCTGGATCAACAACAGCAGCAAGTCTTATGTCACTTGATTGCATAGAAAGCTCTGAATAAATACGTGCATGATGCTGTCCTAAATATCCAACCCCTATGACGCCTATGTTAATCATATCTTAATACCCCGAATATTATTTGTAATCATCTCTTTTGCTTTTTCAAATCCTTTTTTCCTCAGAGTGTTAATAACCTGTTTTGAGGCAAGGCTTTTTAGAAATTGCTCCCTTATTTCTTTATCAGGAATCTCTTTTAAGGCCTTTGCCCTCAGTTTTTTCAAAAAAACAAGGAATTTTCCAAAGTCTTTATTATAAAGCATCTCCAGTTCCTTTCTTACAGTCTTAGCCGCTGCAGGGCTTGCGCCTGATGTTGAGACTGCAATTGTCATCATGCCTCTGTTTATAACAGATGGCACAATAAAATTAGCCATTTCAGGCATGTCAACCACATTTACAAGACAGTCAGCCTCATCAGAAACCTTTTTATTTGTCACTTCATCTGATGTCGCAGCTATGACTAAAAATGCATCCTTTAAATCTCCTTTTTTATAATTCCTTTTTATATGTTCTATCTGTTTTTTGTTTTTGTATTTCTCGAGGGTATCTGTAATTACAGGGCTTATCACTTTAACCTTTGCGCCAGAGCGGATAAGGGATAAAACCTTTCTTTCAGCAATCCTGCCGCCGCCAACAACAACACAATTTTTTCCGCATAGATTTATAAAGGCAGGATAATAAACAATCATCAGCAGGTATTTATAGGCCATTTAGCTTCTGAAGCTCTTTATTTGCCTCTGAAGCAAATCTGCTTGAAGGATATTTTTCAACAAGTCGACTAAATGCATTCTTAGCGCTGGCATTCATTCTAACTGCCTTGTAAGCCTTGCCGAGCAACAGCAGTGTTTCATCTTCTCTTTTGTAGTCAGGGAATTGGTTTAGAAGGCCTTTAAATCTGTTTATAGCTGCATTATATGACCTTTTTTTATAATAAAACTCTCCAACCATAAACTCACCATCTGCAATCACATTCCTGCATTTTTCTATTCTTAATTCTATTGCTTCTCTAAAAGGATTTCTCGGATATAATTCTTTAATCTTTAAAAATTCCTGTAAAGCCTTTTGAGCTGCTCCTGCCCCTCTGTCAGGGGACTCTATTTGCATAAAATAAGCCATTGCAATCTGGTACTGAGCATGGGATGCATGCTGATCGTCAGGGTAGAGGTCAATAAATTTTCTGTATTCTTCAATCCCGACATCTATATCTCCAGCTTTTATATAAGACTCTGCAATTTTAAGCTGCGCCAGCAGCGCATACTTTTTTGTATTATCCCTGTTTTTAACCTCAAGGAGCGCCCTCCTTGCCTCTTCAAATTCCTTGTCATCTATCAATCTGTCAGCCTTTAAGAGAGATTTCTCAGGGTCAAATACTTCCTCTTTTTTAACCCCTTTGCTGCCTCCGCATGAACTTAAAAGAAAAAACATAGAACAGAGAACAAGCAATGAAGATTTTAAAAGCATTGGTTTTCTGGCTTTTGTCTTTTGTTTCATAGTTTTTATTAAAACTTTTAATGGCCTTTTTAGTCAAGCCCAAATCCCGATATAGAAAATACCAACACCACGAATGAGGCAGCCCAAAGGCATTTTTTCAGCCTGTTGCTCTTATTTCAATCAAAATACTCTGTAACATTCATTTAGGGTAACACTCTTGAGAGTGTCACCCTTTAGTGAAGATATAATGCCTTCATTTTTGAACTTTTCTGCCAATTAAAGTCGCACCTCTCCCGTAAACGATTCACTATTCTATGTGATATTTTAAATATAAATATAGTAAATATAGGAAATATAGGGACACTTCCCATATTATTTATCTTTCTTCTTAGGACGCCCACCCTTTTGGGGAAAGGGTCTCGCTTCAATATAAAATATTCTATGTTTGTCAATAAATATAGGAAGTGTCCCCATAATGACTATAATTACTATGTGTTTTTGACTTTAAATAACCATGTGTCATGGATTATAATTGATGTCAATGGGATTTTGGGGGGACATAAAAAGGGATTTACGGGCTGTATTTGAGCGCGACCCTGCTGCGAGAAATACAGTTGAAGTCATACTCACATATCCCGGATTCCACGCAATTTTTATACATAGAATAAACCATTTTTTATGGAATCTCAGGGTGCCTTTATTGCCCCGGCTTTTATCACATGCAGCAAGGTTTCTGACAGGCATTGAAATTCACCCTGCTGCGGTCATCGGTCCCGGGTTTTTTATAGACCACGGGATGGGTGTTGTAATCGGGGAGACATCCGAAATAGGAGAGGAATGTCTCTTATATCAGGGCGTGACCCTCGGAGGAACCGGAAAGGAAAAGGGGAAACGGCATCCAACTCTCGGAAATCATGTGGTGGTAGGAGCGGGCGCCAAGATTCTCGGCCCGATTACAATAGGAGATTATGCGAAGATCGGCGCAAATTCCGTGGTTTTAAAATCCGCGCCTGATTACTCGATAGTTGTCGGAGTTCCCGGCAGGATTATTAAAAAAAGGGTTATACGAGTGGAGGAGAAAGGCCTTGTGGAAACACTCGATCACAGACTGCCTGATCCGGTTGATGAAAAGATAAACGAATTGTCAGAGTATATATCAAGACTCGAAAACAGACTGAATAAGATTGAAGGCATAGGAGGCGCAACAGAAATGGTGAAGATATTTAATACCTTGACAGGGAAAAAAGAGGATTTTATACCACTTGTTAACAACAGGGTCGGGATTTACGCCTGCGGGGTTACTGTATATGATTACTGCCATATCGGCCATGCCAGAAGCGCTGTTGTTTTTGATGTTATACACAGGTATCTCAGATATAAGGGCTATGATGTGAAGTTCGTAAGAAATTTCACTGACATTGACGACAAAATAATAAAGAAGGCCAATGAAGAGGGTATCGCATGGGATGCTGTTGCATCAAAGTATATAGAAGAATACTATAAGGACATGGATGGCCTTGGCATTGCCCGGGCTGATGTTGAGCCCAAGGCAACCGACCATATCAGCGAGATGATAGATGTAATAGATTCTCTGATTAAAAAGGGATATGCGTATGCGGTTCAGGAGGGAGATAACAAAAGCGTTTATTTTGAGGTGGATAAATTTGCCGAGTACGCGAAGCTCTCAAAAAAAGACAGAAAGGATTTGCTCGCAGGTGCGAGGGTTGATATTGATGAAAGAAAGAAAAGTCCGATGGATTTCGCATTGTGGAAGGCGTCAAAGGAAGGTGATCCATGGTGGGATAGCCCGTGGGGAAAGGGAAGACCCGGCTGGCATATTGAATGCACTGCAATGGCAATGAAGCATCTTGGCGAAACTGTTGATATTCACGGCGGCGGAGCAGATTTGATATTCCCTCACCATGAAAATGAGATTGCGCAGTCAGAGGCCTATACAGAAAAGCCATTCGCAAAATATTGGGTTCATAACGGCTTTATTACTATAGACAAGGAAAAGATGTCAAAATCGCTTGGCAACTTTTTTACGATAAGAGATATCCTCGGCAGATATGATGCTGAGGTTATCAGGCTTTTTTTGACATCCAGCCACTACAGGAGCCCTATTGAGTTTTCACAGGAGCAGCTCTATGATGCCGAGGCTTCACTTGACCGCTTCTATACCACAATTTTAAGGATGGATGATTTCATAACAGCGCCGTCAAACAAGACGAAGACAGAAGCTGATTCAACCGAGTTTGAAGGATTTCTTGGCAGATTTAAAGAAGGATTTGAATCTGCAATGGATGATGACTTTAACACTGCACTTGGAATAGGCCAGATATTTGAAATGATAAGGGAGATAAACAAGTTTTTAGATTCAAAACCTTCAGGAGATGAGGCAAGGGCACTGATTAAACATGCAAAAGACGCTTTAAGCAGAGTCGGGAAAGTGCTTAATCTTTTCATGCGCACGCCTGCTGAATGGAACATCGCATTGTTAAAAAGCAAGAAAATTGATATTTCAGAGGCAGAGATCGAGCAGAAGATAAATGACAGGAGGACAGCAAGGCAGAGCAAGGATTGGTCAGCCGCTGACTTTATTCGGAAGGAACTTGAGAGCAAAGGCATTATCCTCGAAGATAAAACAGACAGAACCACATGGAAAGTAAAGCTAACATAGATAAAATTAAGCGTGTGAAGAATATGAAAATTAACCTGAATATTTTTATCAGCATTGCCCTATCTGTTCTTCTCACGGCTTCCGGCATATACGCGGACGAAAGGAAGAGCGAAGACAATAGAGGCACTATTTCGGTTACAGGCGTTTCCTCTGGAAAGTATCCTCCTGATACGGTAAGCATAACCCTCTCAATCGAAATCACAGATAAAACCTCTTCCGAAGCCGCAAGGATTAACGCCCAGAAAACAGACAGTGTGATAAATAAACTGAGAGGGCTTTTAAAAAGTGATTTGGGTGATTCCATCAAAACATCTCACTACTCAATTCAGCCGGTATATGAATATGACCGTGCGCTGAAAAAGAATGTGCTGACAGGGTATAAAACAGTAAACCAGATAACAGTTGTGACCAAGCAGATAGAAATCGCGGGCATTCTCATAGACAGGGCTATAGAAAGCGGGGCCAATAATGTTCAGGGAGTATACTTTTCGCTTGAGAATGAGGAAGCCTACTGCATGGACATCATTGAAAAGGCAGCTCAAAGGGCAAAAAGAGAGGCTGATGTAGTAGCCAAATCTCTCGGGGTGAATATTAGGGAGGTGAAGAGCGCTTCACCCTCATGCGCCAGAGATTATGCAATGCCCCCTGTCAGATATAAGTCGGCAATAGCTGCCGAGGCTATGTCAGAGACTGCCACTCCGGTAGAGGTTGGCGACATAAAAATTCATGGAACTGTCAGTGTTAT
>JBBISP010000032.1:0-14348 GCA_037441185.1 Nitrospirota bacterium
GACTGGTGAAGTAGGACAAGACACTCAGAATAGTTTTACTTAAGAAGCGGGGGCTAACAAGCCCCCGTTTCTTTGTTTTTGTTTTCTACAATGTTTTTTACGCGAATTTATGAACAATTTCTCTATTTGGATAATGGTCTTTATTTCTTGTAGCTATCTTGTGTCCTTTGATAATTGCAGTTGCGTTTATGAGACAATCAAGAGATGTTAGAGTTATGCCCTGTTTTCTGTATTTCCTGTAAAGTTCGCCAGCCTTTTTAGCAATCTCAACTGTTACAGGCTCTATATTGCAAGCATTAATAAAGTTTTCAGTATCTTCATTTTCAGTTTCTTTCATGCCTGCATAAAGCTCATAAACAGAAATAATACTTAAATATGCCATAGCATCATCCAATAGAGAAAAAATCAGATCTCTGGCAGCCTTATCGCCTCTTAAATAATCTATGGCTATATCAGTATCAATTATTACGGTCTGCATACTTCCTATCTTCTTCTTTTCTTAAATCTTTTACAATCTCAATACTTGCCTTGTCTCTCTTTCCCCATTTGCCAAATGATGTTTTAGCCTTTTCGATTTTTTTCATCCTTAGATATTCTTTAATTGCCTCTGATACCAGCAGGCTGAAATTATCTGATATTTTTTTAGCCTCTCTGTAAATGTCGTCTGGGATTGTTATTGAGGTCTTTACCATTGCGCCCTCCTTTTTATACAGGATAGTATTATTATATAGTATTCCTTTGAGGTATGCAATAATGTTATGCTGTAGGTTATCAGATTTATGCCATTAGAATAGAGCGACACTAGCTCTTTGCGAGTATATGCCTGCCGATATCGAATATGGCTTCCAGCGAACGCCTTAGATAGCTTTCTGCTGCGGCAGGGTTTCTCCTGTCTGAAAGGATGTTAGAATTGTGTTTTTGCATTTGTTGGCTGCAAAAAATCTTATAAAAATCCCACTTTTGAGGGATTGACAAAAAAGCCTTGAGCTGCTATTGTTTAATTAAACCTTAAAGGTTTTAACTATTTTAAATATTAGGAGGACGGAGATGAAAAAAAGTAGAAAAATAAATTTGAGATTGCTGGTAATTGGTTTAGTTTTATTTTTATTAGCAGCAAATGTAACCGCAGCAGAAATAACATGCCCAACAGATAACCCTTCGGGACTTAAATGTAATGGTGTTTTGGCAACATGCGTAGGAACGATGGAGGATGATACTATTACAGGAACTATTGGCGATGATGTAATTGTTGCTTTGGGAGGAAAAGATACGGTTTATGGTGAAGCGGGGACTGACATAATTTGCGGCGGCAATGGCAATGATAAGCTATATGGCGGAGCAGATAATGATAGACTTTATGGCCAGAATGGAGAGGATGAACTTTATGGCGGTTTAGGTAATGATGAACTGCATGGCGGAAATGGACCGGATGTTCTTAATGGAGAAGAGGGAGACGATATATTAATCGGCGGCAATGGCAATGATGATCTTAATGGCGGTTTAGGTAATGATGAACTGCATGGCGGCAATGGCAAAGATGAGCTATATGGCGGAGCAGATAATGATAAACTTTATGGCCAGAATGGCAAAGATGAGCTATATGGCGGTTTAGGTGATGATGAACTGCATGGCGGAAATGGACCGGATGAGCTTTATGGAGAAGAGGGATTCGATATTTGCGATGGCGGCAGAGGAAAAGATACCACTGACACCCCATCCACATGCGAGACCATATTTGCGATCCCTTAGCGGCGCAATAAATTTTTTTATAAATGACCCCGCGGTAACTACCGCGGGGTCATTTGTTTGCAATGAACTAAAAACTCTACTACCCTATGTATAGTTTATGTGTTCTCGACAGGGCTTGATATTTTTCTTGAAGTTTTTGAAATTAATATGTATTATTAAATAACAAAAAAAATCTTAATAAAATTTAAGGAGGATTTAAAATGGCAACAGCAAAAAAAGCAGTAATCAAGAAGACAGCTTCTACCAAAGCTGCTCCAAAGAAGGCTGCAGCAGCAAAGGCGCCAGCTAAAAAAACTACAGTTAAGACTACAGCTAAGACAACCGCAGCTAAGACGAGTGCAGCGAAAAAAACTGCTCCTAAAACAACAACTGCTAAGAAAGCCGTTGCAAAAAAAGCCGCTCCGAAGAAGACTACAGCTAAAAAATAAGAATTATATTTTATTAGTTTTTAGTAAAATATTAGACTCTGTATTATGCAGGGTCTAATATTTTTTTGAGGCATTCATTTCATTGCCTAAATTTTATAATGAATGGTATTCTAAAAAATGAATCTTTCTTTCTTTCAAAAACCGAGCCGTTATATAGGCAGCGAGCTTAATTCATTCCAAAAACAAAAAAAAAGTCCTAAACAAGTGAATATCGCACTATGCTTTCCTGATGTCTATGAAATTGCAATGTCTCATCTTGGATTTAAAATTATCTATGACATAATTAATAAGCTCCCTTATGCATCAGCAGAGAGGATGTTTTCGCCATGGGTAGATATAGAAGAATACATGAAAAGAAATAATATTCTTCTTTCATCCCTTGAATCTAATTCTCCGCTTAAAGATTTTGATGTCGCAGGATTCAGCCTTCAGTATGAGCTTTCATATACAACTGTTCTTAATATGCTTCATCTTGGCGGCATTCCTTCAAATTCAGAAGAGAGGCTTCATTCAAAGAAACATTTTCCTATCGTAATAGCCGGAGGTCCTTGCACTGTTAATCCTGCGCCGATGGCTGAATTTATTGATGCTTTTTTAATTGGCGACGGCGAGGATGCGGTTGTAGAACTGCTTGATGCAATAAGGCAATGGAAGTTGTCAGGAGACGGAAGGCGTGAGTCTGTTCTTAAGGAAATCTCTAAGCTAAATGGTTTTTATGTGCCATTTGTTCATAAATCAGAATCTTTAATCAACAGAAGATTTATTAAAAGCCTCGATGATGCGCTATATCCTGTAAAGCCTGTTGTGCCTTTTGCATCAATCGTTCATGACAGGGTAAACATTGAGGTCTCCAGAGGATGCACGATGGGATGCAGATTCTGCCAGGCAGGGATGATTTACAGACCTCTCCGCGCGAGAAGCCCTGAGAGTGTATTGAGGATTGCCGAAGAATCTCTGAAAAATACAGGCTATGACGAAGTATCATTTACATCTCTGAGCGCAGGCGATTACAGCCATCTGCTTCATGTCATAAAAGATTGTAACAAAAGATTCGAAAAATCAAAAATCGCAATCTCATTGCCCTCTTTAAGGGTTGCCGCTGTTAATCAGGATATTTTAAAGGAAATAAAGTCTGTAAGGAAGACAGGTTTTACTATGGCTCCGGAGGCAGCAACAGAAAGGCTCAGGAGTGTGATAAATAAAGATTTCAGCGATGAAGATTATGAAAGGGCATTGAATGCCCTTTTTGCTGAAGGCTGGTTTGCATTGAAGCTTTATTACATGATAGGGCTTCCTACAGAGACAGAGCAGGACATAGAAGCTATCAAAGCAATGGCAATGAAGGCGCTCCAGATTGCAAAGAAAAATACAGGACGATTTGTAAATATAAGCATAACCATCTCTCCTTTTGTTCCAAAGCCCCATACGCCGTTTCAATGGGCTGGACAGATAAGCCTTGAAGAGATTAAAAGAAAACAGAAATATTTAAAGGAGGCGTTGAGCAGCAAGAAGTTTAAGTATAAAGGCCATGATGAACATATGAGCTTTCTTGAGGCTGTCTTTGCAAGAGGTGATGAGAAGCTTTCAGTTCTCATAGGAAAAGCATGGAAGCTGGGATGCAGATTAGATGGATGGTCAGAGCATTTTGCTTTTGATAAATGGCTTGCTGCAATGGATAAAACAGGAATAGACGGCTCATATTACTCACAGAGAGTTTTTAAAAAAGATGAACGACTGCCGTGGGATAATATACAAACAGGCATAAAAAAGGATTTTTTATACAAAGAATATGAAAAATCATTGTCAGGAGAAAAAACTCAGGACTGTAGAAAGGGCTGCATTGCATGTGGCCTGAAATGCAAGGCAGAGGTTGAGAAGATAAGGGTTCGGGTTCAATTTTCAAAGACAGGCAAACTGCGTTACCTTTCTCATCTTGAGACTGTTACAGCTATATTGAGGGGTTTAAGGAGGGCAGCCGTGCCTTTTGATTTGTCAAAGGGTTTTCATCCATCTCCAAAGGTTTCATTTGGGCCGTCGCTAAATGTAGGGGTGGCAGGCGAAAGGGAGTATTTTGATATGGAGGTTTTTAACCCTTTTGATATAAAATTCTATTTAAATGAATTAAATAACACTATGCCAGAAGGCATCAAGATAAATAAAATGGCAATAATTACAAGGGATGCGCCGTCTTTGAGTGATTTCATTAAGAGATATAAGTACATCATAAAGGGCTGGAGGCAAGAAAGATCGCTGCTCGTTACTCGTTTATTGTTGCTTAAATCTCCTATTATTGTTGCGCGTGACAGAGGTGATGTTGATATATCTGCATGTATTGAAAATTTAGAGATTTTCAACGAATCAGAAATAAAACTTACCTTAAAGGATACAAATAAAGTTAAAGTCAGGCTTGGAGAGATTGTAAAGGCTATATTTGGCATAAATATGACAGAATTGGAAATTACAAGGACAGAGCTTTATGGCCAAGCGGACCAAAATAATGAATGGATGGAGCCACTATGACAAGAGAACTTGTGATTAATACGACAAAAGAAGAAAGCAGGATTGCGCTTCTTGAAGACGGACAGGTTGTGGAGTTATATATCGAAAGGAAAAGGGATGCAAGCCTTGTTGGAAATATCTACAAAGGAAGGATTATAAAAATACTTCCTGGAATGCAGTCGGCATTTGTGGATATAGGTCTTGAAAAGGCAGCCTTTTTATATGTAACTGATATAATGACAGAGACAGATGATTACTACACAGCTTTTTTAGACAGCGAGACAGAAGAACTGGAACTGCCTAAAAAATATATGGAAGAACCATTATCTATTGAGGAGTTAATACAGGAAGGTCAGGAGCTTTTTGTTCAGGTCTCAAAAGATCCAATAGGCACAAAGGGAGCAAGGGTGACTTCATATATCTCGCTTCCTGGCAGATATGTAGTTTTGATGCCTAATGTTGAACATATTGGAATTTCCAGAAGGATTGAAGACGAAGAAGTGCGTGCAAGACTTAAGGCAATCGCTGCTGAATTGAAGCCAAAGGGATTTGGGCTGATTATGAGGACTGTAAGCGAAGATGCAACTGCTGAGGAGATAAGGCGCGATATTGAATTTCTTCTCCGTCTCTGGGAAAACATTCAGAGTAAAAAAGAAAAGGTATCAGCTCCGCATCTTATTCACAGCGACCTTGACCCTGTATTTAGAAGTGTGAGGGATTTTATGAGCCATGATGTAGAAAGGCTTGTGATAGATTCTCCTGAAGAATATGAAAGGGTGAAAGAGTTTGCACGTTCCTATTTGCCCAGTCTCATCGACAGAATAGAAATGTATGAAGGCAAAGAGCCAATATTCGATGCATTTGGAATAGAGCTTGATATATCAAGGGCTCTTGGCAGAAGGCTATGGCTTAAATCAGGCGGATATATAATTATAGATCAGACAGAAGCAATGACTGTTATTGATGTAAATACAGGAAAGTTTGTAGGAAAGGAAAGTCTTGAAGACACAATCTTAAAGACAAATCTTGAAGCTGTAAAAGAGATAGCTTATCAGATAAGGCTAAGAAATCTTGGAGGCATCATAATAATAGATTTTATTGATATGGAGAAACCCGAAAACAGACAGAAGGTCTTTAGCGCTTTTGTTGATGTGATGAAAAAAGACAGGGCTAAAAACACCATTTATGATCTTTCAGAACTTGGCATTGTGCAGATGACAAGAAAACGTGTAAGGGAAAGTCTTGGACGGGTGCTATGCGAGCATTGTCCTTATTGCGAGGGCAAGGGATTCGTGAAATCAGCAAGGACTGTAACTTACGATATATTCAGAAAGCTTAAGAAAATGAATTTGCCAGGCAATACAACTATTATGATAAAAGCTAATCATGTCGTTGCAGACCTTCTTTCTGATGAAGAAAGACAGGGAATAGAAGAAATCGAACACATCTATAATATTAAAGTTATAGTAAAGGAAGACGCCAGACTCCATCAGGAAAATTATGAGATCACAGCGCTATGACTGATAAGTTTCAAAAACTCCTCTTCATCCTTAAAGAGATGCAGTCTGCTATCCTTGCCTTTTCAGGCGGCGTTGACAGCACATTTCTTCTTAAGGCGCTAAAAGAATCCGGCATTCACGCCCTTGCTGTTACAGCATATTCGGAGACCATGCCGGAGAGCGAGTTGAGATTCGCAGAAGATATGGCAAAACTCATCGGTATAAAACACAGGATTATTAAAACCGATGAGATGTCTAATCCAGATTTTGTGAAAAATCCGAAAGACAGATGTTTTTATTGTAAGGATGAACTTTTCTCGAAGCTTGTAGATATTGCCAATACTGAGGGATATGAACATATTGTTGATGGAAGCAATGCAGATGATATCTCGGATTGGCGTCCGGGTATGAAGGCTGCCCTAAAATATAAAGTGAGAAGTCCTCTTATTGAAGTTAGTTTTTCGAAAGATGAAATAAGAGAGATATCAAAGGCTTTGGGACTGCCTACATGGTCAAAGCCGGCATCTCCGTGTCTTTCATCCAGATTCCCGTACGGGGTGGCGATTACAAAGGATGCATTAAAAAGGGTTGAGATGTCGGAAGAGTTTCTCAAGAGTCTTGGCTTCAAAGAATTAAGAGTCAGAAGTCATAATGATATGGCTAAAATAGAGCTAAGGTCTGATGAAATTGACAGGTTATTCGATAAAGAATTAAGAGAGTCTATTGTAAATGGGTTTAAAAAATTTGGATTTAAACATATTGCCCTTGACCTTGAGGGATTCAGAAGTGGGAAAATGAATTAGCTCGTGGCTCATAGCTGATGGCAGTATTGTTTTTACTATGAGCCATGAACTATGAACTATGAGCTATGAACTATGAACCATGAACTAAATTTGTGTGTAAAGTGCGGCAGTTGCAAGGCATTATGTCCAACTTATATGGAAGATGCAACAGAGGGTATGAGCGCCAGAGGCAGGATTGTTCTTTTAAATAAATTTTATGAAAGAAAACTCAAACCGTCAAAGAAGCTCGATGAGAGAATATTCAGTTGTATGCTCTGCGGAGCGTGCAATAAGCTATGCCCGCTTGGGATTAATGTAACGGATGCCATGTATGAGGCCAGAAACCGTCTCAGGGATTTCAATAAAAAGAGAAGATTTTTGGGACTCGGCATAAGGTTTGGACTCAAGAAGGCATCGAATTCATTCAGGGTTTTAAGATTTCTTGAGACCATAAACGAGATGCTCCCTGTTTTTCGAATCTATCCCTTCAGTGCAATAAAGAAGATGGATGTAACTCTTCCTGATTCTGCACTCAGGGATGGGATGTCTATTTTTAGAGCATCAAAGCCCAGGGGAAGGATTGCGATCTTTGCGGGCTGCAGTGTTAATTTCATTTATCCCAATATAGGAAGGTCATTGATAGAGAGCCTGAATGCAATGAACTATGATGTCGTTCTTCCAAAAGGCGAGGTCTGCTGCGGCGCGCCTTTGATGGGATTTGGACTCAAAGAGGATGCTGCTGAAATGGCAGGGAGAAATATAAATGCATTCAAGAAATTGAATGTAGAGGCTGTCATCGGACTCTGTCCAACCTGCATTGATTTTATAAAAAACGAGTATAGAAGCCTCATTGGAGACGGAATAGAAAATGCTGTGGAGGCATCGCAATTTTTCCGTGATGTGTTATCCGTAATGAGTAATGAGTTTAAGGACTCATCACGCATCACGCATCACGCATTACGAGTGATTTATCATGACCCGTGCCATTCCGTTTATGGTTTAAATGTGATTGCCGAGCCGAGGCAGATATTGAAATCCTTGGGATTTCATCTCATGGATTCTGAAAGTGGCTGTTGTGGATTTGGAGGCATATTTAGGTTATTATATCAGGATCTCTCAGAGGCGCTTCTTAATAGAAGAGTAGAAGAATACAAAAAGGCAGACATGATAGTTACGTCATGTCCAAACTGTATTGTCCAGCTCAAAAGTAAAATAAAGGACAAAGAGGTAAAACATATAGCTGAAGTTATAAATGAAATCGCTAAAAGGAGATAAAAGATATGGAAAAAAGCAAACTTGAAATTCTGACACCACAGGGGTTTGAAAATGGTGACAGGCCCCAGAAGATGAGGCTTGATAAGAGGACGAGCTGCAACTGCTGCGGCAAATGCTGCAGTGAAAGCAGTCCTTCATTGATAAAAGAGGACATAGCTCTTTTTATATCAGGGATGCTGTCTCATGAAAATACATACACTATCAGGAATGGAGAGAGAATAAGGTCTAAGAGGGACGGCAATATATATGAGTCATTTGTAGAACTTATCAAGATTAAGGATAAAGATGGGACATCTGCATGCCTATTTTATAAGGATAATGAAGGATGCAGTATATACGAAAACAGGCCTTCTCAATGCAGGGCATATAAGTGCTGGGATCCGGAAAATCTCATGAGCGGACTCGAAGAAAAGGCATTAAGAAGAAGCGATATTTTTGGCTCTATTGATTTGCTAATGAAGACAATACAGAGGCATGAAGAAAAGTGTTCGTATATAAAGCTATCGGATGCATTTGGCAGGCTGGCAGAAGGAAGAGATGATGCTGTTGAAGATATAATTGATATGCTTCAGTATGATACATATATCAGGCCATTTCTTAAAGAAAAGTTTAAAATTCCGGCCAACGCAATGGAGTTAATTCTTGGAAGGCCGCTGACAGATGCTATTAATGAATTTGGGTTTAAGATTTTAAAAGAAGGTGATGAATATATTTTATTGCCTGTAGAGGAGGGAAAATGAAATTTTTTATTGACACAGCAAATGTTGAGGAGATCAAAAAGGCATGGGAACTCGGCGTCATCGATGGAGTAACCACAAATCCATCCCTTATATCAAAGGAGAATATGGAGCCAATCGGTCTTTTGAAGGAGATATGCAGCATTGTTGACGGCCCGATCAGCGCAGAGGCAGTAAGTTTAAAGGCTGATGAAATGGTTAAAGAGGCAGAGGAACTCGCTAAGATACATAAAAATATAGTAGTCAAAATCCCCATGACAGAAGACGGACTGAGGGCTGTCAAAAGGCTTTCTGCAGAAGGCATTAAGACCAATGTCACGCTCATATTCTCTGCAAGTCAGGCATTGCTTGCTGCAAAGGCTGGAGCTGCATATGTTAGTCCTTTTGTTGGAAGGCTCGATGACATAAGCCATACAGGCATGGAGGTTGTAAGTGATATTAAGGATATTTATGAGAATTATTTCTTTGATACAGAGGTTATAGTCGCAAGCATAAGGAATCCGCTTCATGTTGTAGAGGCGGCAAAGATAGGCGCTGACATTGCAACAATTCCCTATAGCGTAATCACACAGCTTATCAAGCATCCATTAACAGATATTGGAATAGAGAGGTTTTTAAAAGACTGGGAAAAGATTAAAAACAAATGAGCGAAGAATGGGTAGTGGTTTTTATTACTTATGATTCCATTGAGGCAGAAATTATTAAGGATCTGCTTGAAAGCGGTGGGATACAAGTAGTTTTAAGGTCGTCAAAGGTAAGTCCTTACCCGGTAAATATTGGCAGGATGGGTGAGGTTAAGTTGTTAGTAAAGAGCTCAGATAAAGAGTTAGCAGAACAAGTTATAAAAGGGACTGAATCATCTGAATAGAAATCTGCTTTTAAACATACCATTAGTCATAGTTAAATTAAAAACTCTTTTAGCTGTTTAGAGAGTTCTTTCATATTATACGGCTTTTGTATAAAACCCTTTGCGCCTAAATCGATGATCTCTCTTGCTACGCCATTAATGCTAAAGCCCGAGGACATTAAGACATTTACCAATGGGTTTATCTCTTTTAATTTGATAAATGTCTCCTTTCCATTCATCTTTGGCATCATTACATCGAGTATAATAAGCAATATGTCGTTTTGCCTATTCTTATATATTTCTAATGCATCCAATCCATTAGATGCCTCTAATACATTATATCCCAATGTTTCTAATAACGCCTTTCCTGTATCACGAATGATTTCCTCATCATCAACAATTAGGATGAATCCCTCAGTCAATTTTTTTATAGTCTCCTCTTCTATTTTTTCAACCGATGCCATTTTTTCAATCGCTGGCAAATATATAGTGAATGTAGAGCCCCTTCCTATCTCACTATAAACATTTATAAAACCATTATGGTTTTTTACTACACCATATACCATTGCAAGCCCCATACCTGTCCCTTTTCCATGCTCCTTTGTTGTAAAAAATGGCTCAAATATCTTTTTTTGTGTTGACTCATCCAATCCAATGCCAGAATCAGAAACTCTTAAAACTGCATATTTCCCATAATTTGCAGAAGGTATAGGCTCACCTTCAAAATTAAATGTTTCTAAAGTAACTATGCCTCCGTCAGGCATAGCGTCCTTTGCATTTATGCATAGATTTAATATTATATGCTCAATCTGACTTTTATCAGCCTCGACTGTCCATAGATTGCTGCTTAGGATTTTTCTTATTTCTATTGTCCTGTCAAATGTTCGTGAAATAACATCATATATATTTTCCACAGCGCTATTTAAACTAATTGAGCTAATAATATATTTCCCCTTTCTTGCAAAGCCTAATAGCTGCTTTGTTAGATTAGACGCATTTATAGCTGATTTTTCTATAATATCAATAGGTTTATACATATTATCCTTCTCTGAAAGATTCATTTTAAGAAGTGATGCATATCCTAAAATGCCCTGAAGCATGTTATTAAAGTCATGAGCAATACCGCCTGCAAGATTGCCTATAGCCTCCATCTTGCGGGCATGAAAAAGGCTCTCCTGGAGTCTTTTTTTCTCTGTTATATCTATTATGTATCCGTCAAAACCTGTAATATGTCCATTTATGTCTGTTTCAGGGTATAGTGAGATTAACACAGTAATCTTATCACCTTCTTTAGTGACAGCTTCTCTCTCAATGTTTACATGCTTTTCAAGACTTGCCAGCTCTATGCAGTTTTTGCTATCGCCTTCACTAATCAGTGCCTCGCAAATCTTTTTTACATTCCCAAACATATTATTAAATCGGCTATTAGTTTGTATTATGTTACAGTCGCCATCAAGCCTGAACATTGCATGTTCAACGCGCTCAAATATGGATTTTATCCTTTTTTCTGAATCGACAAGCATCTGCTCTCTTTCTTTAACTGTACGGCTCATCTCCTCAAATTCATAGAAAAGTTCGCCAAATTCATCTTTCTGATGCGCATATTTAGTTTCAGACAAGATGCCTTTTTTAAACATTATTATAGATTTGTTAAGTCTTTTGATAGGACTGATCACAACCTTAAATATTAAAATATGGAAAATTGCTATAACAACAATAACTGCAAAACCTGATACGATAATGTTTTTGACGACTGCTTTTTTGAACTCCTGTTGAATATTGACAGATGACAATACTATCCTGACAAAACCTATTGTCAATGGATTTGATTTTTCAGAATATTTAAAGACAACAGGGCTATAAAATTCATATGAATCCTTATTCTTTATATATAAAGGCTCATTCGATTCCTTAAAATATTTAACTGCATCAGGATGTGGGCTCTCTCTTAATTTTTTAATAGGATATGCGTCAACTGCATCCCATGTTGTCTGATAGACCTGAGACAGAACAACATCTTTAGCTTGAACAATAAAGGATGCGTTTGTAATAAGATCAAGATTTTCAGCTAATAGTCCTTCTACTGCTGCCTTTGAGAGTGAATAGTTTAGTGTTTCACCTCTTAAAATTAATCTCTTTTCTATATTACTGTAATATGCGGATGTAAAGATATATGTGTTGACAGCGGTGATAACAATTATAATCAATGCTGCATAGGCTGAAATTTTTGTTTGAAGGGATAAATTCATTTCATATCCAACAAAGATATTATGCCCAATCCGCTTATAAACTGCTGCCCATCTTTGCTTAATACAAAGTCAATAAACTTTTTTGCCTCTGATTTAGGATTTTTGAGCACCAAAAGAAAAAGCGGTCTTTTAAGAGGATATCTATTGCTTATAATATTTTCTTTTGTTGGAGATATTCCGTTAAGTTTCAACATCTTGACATCCCTTTTTCTGGCGCTTGAAAAGCCTGTTGTCGCAAAGCCTTCAGGCGTTTTTTCTACTATTTGTTCTACTATGCCTGCTGAAGCCAAAGGCATTATATTTGAAGACACAGCAATTTCATCTCCTTTTAAAATAATCTCCTTTATTGATGCCTCTATGCCGCTTAACCCCTTGCCTGGTTTTACAATAAAGACCTTTATCGGCATATCAATGCTTTTTAGATGCTTCCAATTATTTATTTGATTCTTATAAATAGACCTTACATCATCTATTGTAATATTATCTATTGGATTTGACTTATGAGCAATAAACACGAGGGCGTCCCATGCAACCGGAATAAATTCAATATCCGCTGGGTCATCTGCAATCTTTTTTCTGCATGCCGCTGCCATATCCACTTTGCCTTCTGTCAGTTCTTCCAACCCTAATACGCTGCCGCCTCCCCTTGTAAGCACCTTTATGCCTGTCCTTTTTTCATACTCTTTAGCAAGGTTTGATAGATAGCCGACATTACTTACAGAGCAGCCGCTGATTGTAATATGTTCAGAATAAACAAAAGATGGAATGAACAGCAAAGATGACAAAGACAATACAAGGCAAAAGACAAAAAAATTGGATTTCAGGTTATAAAGAAACAACATTTTTACAATATCCCCCAAAAGGTTTTGTTATGAACTTTAAGTAATTCTAATTTAAAAAATATCAAATTGTATCTTTTTTGTCAACTTTTTCGAGCTTTACCTTTGCTATTCTTTGGCCGACCATCTCAATAACCTTTATTTTTTTATCTTCTACTTCTATGGTATCACCTGTCTGCGGTATCCGCTGAAGATATGTAACAATAAAACCGCCAAGGGTTTCGTATTCGGCAGACTCGGGTATTTCTACATTGTAATCCTCAAAAAGATCCCTGACGCTTATTGATGCATCTATAATCATTGAGCCGTCGCTAAGCTGAATAACTGGGCTTTCTATATCATACTCATCCCTGATCTCGCCAACAATCTCCTCAAGAAGGTCTTCCAGTGTTACGAGTCCTGAAACAGCTCCATATTCGTCAATTGCCACTGCCATATGAACCCTTTTTTTCTGCATCTCTCTTAAAAGTATGCTTATCTTCATTGTTTCAGGAATAAATAGCGGCGATTTTATAATTTTATGTATATCAACACGGCCGGTTTTTGAGAGTATGTTATAAAAATCCTTGGCAAAAAGAACTCCCCGTATGTCATTTATACCTTTGCCTATAACAGGGTAGCGTGAAAACTTTTCCTCAGAGATAATCGTCTTGACTTCATCAACAGACATATTTATTCCTATTGTAATCATCTGCGGGGCTGGGATCATCACTTCTTTAACAGATGTGTCAGTAAATTCAAAAACGCTGTGTATAAGTTCTTTTTCTTCAGGCTCAAAAACACCTCTTTCTCGTCCCTCTTCTATCAGCATCTTTACTTCCTCTTCGGTGATATAGCTTCTTTCAGTGAACGCTTTTTTGCCGAATGGCTTTAGCAATATATTTGTGCTTGCCGTAAGGATGCTCACAAAAAAGGTTGCAAGTCTCGAAATCCTGTTGATAAAAGGAGCTGTAAAAAGACCGACCGTCTCTGGATACGAAAGAGCTATGGACTTGGGAATAAGCTCGCCGAATATAAGGGAAAAATAAGTGATGCATAAAACCACAATACCTATGGCTATCGCCTCGCTGGATGCGGAAATTAATGCAATGGGAACAGTTTTTAATGCAGGCTTTATGACCTCTACCGCAGCAGCGCCTCCGATGGCAGATGCAAGGACGCCTGCCAAAGTAACGCCTATCTGAATTGTGGCAAGAAACCTGTCTGGAGATTCCCTTAGTTTATCCAAAATCTCAGCATTTGGCTTGCCTTCTTCCACCATCTGCTTTATCCGCGTCTTTCTGATTGTAACAACTGCTATCTCAGAGGCAGCAAAAAAGCCGTTTATAAGGATAAAAATTGATATTAAGAATATTTCAAGCCACATAATCCGAAGAGATACAGAGTTGGGCGCAGCAAATAAAAGCCAATTTCATGACAAATGCTTGGTGCGCCTGATATTTGC
>JBBISP010000032.1:14448-18278 GCA_037441185.1 Nitrospirota bacterium
TTGGTTGGAATCCATATAGAGTAATTATATCATTTTTTGAAATTTGTAAATAGCGCTTAAACATTGACAGTAAGGATATTTCGCACTATCTCAGGATAGTGAGCTATAAGGCTCAATTCATCATCAGTAAGAGGCTTTTGTGTATGAAGGTTTGCATACTGGACGATCTCAAGTATCTTTCTTGCCTCATTGTCATCATGGAATTCTATGCCAAGCTTGCTGTAAACATGCCTGAATCCTTTTATTCCTCCATATTCTCCTGTTGTTATTATACGACCTGTTTCTACAAGCTCATGCTCTCCTCTGCCTACATCTTCTGGATCATATAGTTCATAGTTTCTTCTGTCTTTTAATGCGCCGTCTGCATGGATTCCTGATTCATGCGCAAAGGCATTGGCGCCAACACCGGGCTGGGTAATCGGTATTGGGAGGGTAAAGGCATATGATGCATACTTTGCTATCTTCCATGATTTTGTCAGGTCCACATGTTCGTCGAGTGGAACCTTGTCCTTAACGCCATGCGAGAACTTCAGGGCAAGAATCGTAGAAACAAGATCGCAGTTTCCAGCCCTTTCTCCATAACCATTTATTGTGGTGTTGATGTAAGCATCAACGCCAGCCTCTATTGCTCCCTGAGCGCCTGCAACAGAGACGGCCTCTGCCATTCCGAGGTCATTATGGCAGTGCATTTCAACAGGGAACTTTGTTGCAAATGATAAAGCCTTTATCCTTTCATAAATTGTTATTGGGTCATCTGCACCGAGTGTATCGCAATACCTGAATCTGTCAGCGCCTGCCTCTTTACCAGCAAGGGCGAATTCTATAAGCCTGTCCAATTCTGTTCTGGATGCATCCTCTGCATTCAGTCCTATAGTCTCTGTGCCTAATTCTTTAGCCCTTTTTATGGCATCGGATACAGTTTTTAAGATATCCTTCCAGCTTTTTTTACCCATAAACTTTCCGCTAAGCATAATTTCAGAAGTGGACATAGAAACATTTAAATGTTTCAGTTCAGGACAATTCTTAAAAGACAGATCTACATCTTCTGTTATAGCCCTGCACCACCCTTCAAGATGTATCCTCTTTATTACGCCAAGTTTAGCAAGCTCAAGATTTGCATTAATATAATTAACCTCGTGTTTAAGTGTTGGAAATCCCACCTCGCTTTGATAAATACCCATCTCATCAAGGTATATATTCAGCATTGTCTTTGAAAGCTTTGGCAGAAGTATCCTCGAAGTCTGAACACCATCTCTATTAGTTACATCAATAAGATATACTTTATTATTGTTACGCATATTCCTCCTCCTATTTAATAGTAGTTAGTGGATAATGATTAGTGAATAGCAAAAATAGATTTTTTAACTAAATACTATTTACTGTTCACTTCTTTTTAGTTACTTCCCTTGAAATAGCAACCTTTCCTGTTCTTACAAACTCCTTTATACCCATTGGCTTCATCAGTTCGATGAATGCCTCTATCTTTTTCTCGTCACCAGTTATTTCTATAGTATAAGCATTGGGGCTGGAGTCCACAATTCTTCCCCTAAATATTTCAGCAATTCTCAAAACCTCTGCCTTGTTTTCCTGCCTCGGGGAGACTTTTACCAGCACCATTTCCCTTTCCACATGATCGAGTTCCGTCAGATCTGTAACCTTTATCACATCAATCAGTTTGTTCAGTTGTTTTGTGATCTGCTCTATAACCCAATCATCGCCTGATGTAACAATCGTCATGATAGAAATATTGGGGTCTATTGTTTCACCTACAGAAAGGCTTTCTATATTGTACCCCCTGCCGCTAAAAAGTCCTGATACTCTCGAGAGAACTCCAAACTTGTTCTCAACAAGAACCGAGATAGTATGTCTCATATATCCTCCAAAATAAAGTCATTAAGTTATTAGTTATTAAATACCAATAACTCATTGACTTATCGACTCATTTCACTGCTTTTAGTTTTTTTTCAGCCTTCTTTTCTTTTTCCTCAAAAAGCATGGTGTCAAGGGTTGCACCTGCAGGAACCATTGGATAAACCTTTTCCTTCCAGTCGCAAACAAAGTCCATAAAGACAGGTTTTTTGATCGTAAATGCCTCTTTTAAAAGAGGCTCTACCTCGCTCGGTTTCGTAGCCCTCAACCCGACAGCATTGTAAGCATGCGCAAGCTCAACAAAATCAGGGGTGGTCTCTGTTTCCAGATATGTATGGGAATATCTTTCCTGAAAGAAGAGTTCCTGCCACTGTCTCACCATACCCAGATACCTGTTATTAAGGATTGCAACCTTAACAGGCAGCTTGTAAATAACTGCTGTGGCAAGCTCCTGAATATTCATCTGTATACTTCCATCGCCTGCTATATCAATAACAAGCTTATCAGGATACGCCAACTGTGCGCCTATAGCAGCAGGGAACCCATATCCCATTGTCCCGAGACCGCCTGATGTCAAAAGCCTTCGAGGTTTGTCAAACTTATAAAATTGAGCCGCCCACATCTGGTTTTGCCCAACCTCTGTTGTTATAAGGGCGTCTCCTTTTGTGAGTTCGTATATCTTTTCTACAACAAACTGGGGCTTAATGACATCTGAGCTTGGAGTATAGCTCATAGGCCTTTCCCTCATCCATTCTGCTATCTGTTTTAACCATGCCTTTCTAACTTCTACCCACTGTTCCTTTATCTTTTCTTTTAATATTTTATTAAGCACTTTTAAAACATTTTTCACATCACCAACAATCGGAACATCTACCCTAACATTTTTTCTAATTGAGGTAGGGTCTATATCTATATGAACAATCTTTGCATGGGGTGCAAATCCCTCAATTTTGCCAGTAACCCTGTCATCAAATCTCATTCCTATGGCTATTAACAAATCAGAGTCCTGAACGCTTTTGTTCGCATAGTAAGTGCCGTGCATTCCGAGCATTCCAAGTGATAATTTATGTGTGCCAGGGAAGCTGCCAAGTCCCATAAGAGTCATTGTTACGGGGGTATTGGCAATCTCTGCAAGTTCTCTTAGTTCCTTTGATGCGCCGGAGATTATGCAGCCTCCGCCTGCAATTATTACAGGTTTTTTTGCCTTTGATATTTCATGGGCTGCTTTTTCTATCATCCACCTATTTCCTTCATAGGTTGGATTGTAGCTCTTAATTTCTATCTTCTCAGGCCATACAAAATCTGCCTTGCCTGATGTCACATCCTTTGGCAGATCAATAAGCACTGGGCCAGGCCTTCCTGTAGTAGCTACATGAAATGCCTCACGGATCTGTCCTGCCAGTTGATTAACATCCTTTGCAAGTATGTTATATTTTGTACAAGGCCTTGTTATGCCTACAATATCAGCCTCCTGAAATGCATCGTTGCCTATAAGAACTGTGGGAACCTGTCCTGTCATAACAATCAAAGGGACAGAATCCATAGAAGCTGTCGCTATACCGGTAACAGTATTTGTAGCGCCCGGGCCTGATGTCACAAGGACAACTCCTGGCTTTCCAGTAGCCCTTGCATAAGCATCTGCTGCATGGACAGCTCCTTGCTCATGTCTTGTAAGAATAAGCTTTAAATCCTTGTCATCATAGAGAAGGTCAAAGATATTCAGAATAACCCCGCCGGGATACCCAAAAATATGCTTGACTCCTTCCCTTTTCAGACATTCAATAATTATTTCAGCGCCTGACATTTTCATAGTTTTGCTCCTTTATTAAGACAGTGACAGTGACAAGAAGTTCGAAAGTCGAAAATTTCCAGTTTTTTGCTTGTTACGCGCTACTGTCTTTTGGATTATGAATTATTAATATATCATATTTTTATGAACTTTTCCAGAATATTAATGGCCC
>JBBISP010000033.1:0-17302 GCA_037441185.1 Nitrospirota bacterium
TACATAGCGTGAATAGTTTATATTTGCATTTACCGACGACAGCCCGACATATAACCTGACATATAAATGGAACATTGGTTAAAATACTTAAATGATTCAAGTCAGCAATTTGGCAAAGTCTTATGGCGAACATCTGATTTTCGAAAATGTCAGTTTCACTGTAAACAGTGGAGAACGCATCGGACTGGTTGGAAGAAACGGTCATGGCAAGACAACACTTTTCCGTATGATACTCGGGAGGGAGAAGCCTGACTCCGGCATTATAAGTATTCCAGTCGGTTATACAATAGGACACCTTTCGCAGCATATAAGTTTTAAAGAGGATTCTGTACTTAAAGAGGGATGCCTTGGATTAAAGGCAGGCGATGATAATGTGGATGAGACTTATAAGGTCAAGGCTGTTTTAATGGGTCTTGGATTTGCTTCTGATGATTTTTCCATTAACCCCATGGAACTGTCAGGCGGTTATCAGGTTCGCCTGAATCTCGCAAAGCTTCTCATAGAGGAGCCCAATTTGTTGCTTCTTGACGAGCCGACAAATTATCTTGATATTGTTTCCATAAGGTGGCTGGCGCAGTTCCTGCGCAACTGGCGTAATGAACTTATCCTTATTACCCATGACAGGGCTTTTATGGATAGCGTTACTACTCATACCATGGGCATTCACAGGTGCAGGCTGAGAAAAATAGCAGGAGGCACAGAGAAGCTTTACAACCAGCTCCTCACGGAAGAGGAAGTCCACGAAAAGACGCGCATTAATGACGAAAAGCGGCGCAGAGAGATTGAGCAGTTCATCACCCGATTCAGGGCACAGGCGACAAAGGCAAAGGCTGTTCAGTCAAAGATAAAGGCCTTGCAGAAAAAAGAGATGCTTGAGGAGATCAGGGAGATAAAAAACCTCGATTTCCAGTTCAATGCAGCGCCGTTTCTTGGAAAATTCCTTCTTGAAGCAGAAGATGTATCATTTTCCTTTGATGAAAAAGGCGCTCCCCTGATTAATGGATTAAGTGTCGCAGTAAGCAAAAAAGACCGCATTGCCTTAATCGGCAAAAATGGCAAAGGAAAGAGCACTCTTTTAAACCTGTTGTCCGGGGGACTGAGCCCGCAAAAAGGAGCTGTTGTCCATAATCCTAAGTTAAGGCTTGCCTATTTTGGCCAGACCAATATCAACCGCCTTGACCCGGATAAAACAGTTGAAGATGAAATACTCGAAGCAATGCCAGAATATAACCGCAGGGCAGCCCGAAATATATGCGGTATCATGATGTTTGAAGGCGACAACGCTTTAAAGAAAATATCTGTTTTGTCTGGCGGTGAAAAAAGCAGGGTATTGCTCGGTAAAATGCTTGTAAGCCCTGCCAACCTGCTTTTGCTGGATGAGCCGAGCAATCACCTTGATATGGAATCGATTGATTCACTGATCGAGGCGATTGATGTGTTTGAAGGCGCTGTTATGATCGTCACCCACAGCGAAATGATTCTAAATGCCATAGCAAACCGCCTGATAGTCTTTGACAAAGGCAAGGTGAGGCTGTTTGAGGGAACATACCAGGAGTTTCTGGACAGTGTGGGGTGGCAGGACGAAGACAGGACTCAAGCAGGCAGTATTGAGTCAGGCAGCAGGAATCCTCATCAAAACAGGATGAATAATAAAAAGGATATAAGAAAACTGCGCGCTGAACTGGTGACAGCCCGTTCAAGGACATTAGGGGCTTTGCAAAGCAGGATTGCTGAAATAGAGGAGACTATTATAAGACTCGAAGAGGAGATAAAGCAGAATACCGATGATATCCTGAAGGTTTCTGTAAAAGGGGACGGACCGGCAATCAAAGCCCTCTCAAAATCCATTAATGACTTAAGGCAAAGGATTGATGAGCTTTTTGACGAATTGTCGGCTTTGACAGATGAGTTTGAAAACAGGACAGCGGAATTCGACGAAAGGCTCAGCAAAATTGCGCTGGGATAGACCGTGCTAAAAAGATGGGGGTCAAACCTAAAAAATACACTTTACAAAATTGGAGTCGCTCCTTTTGATAGCGCCATATCCCTGATATCCATATTCTGTAGCCTTACTTCTTTCCCTTCTGTATCTTCGCCCATTCGTCTTTCAGGGTGGCAATGAGATTAAAGATAGTTTCCCCTGCTATTGAATCAACTGTGTCAACGCAGAAGTAGCCCATTCTTTCGAACTGAAATCTGTCTCCTATCTTTGCATCTTTTAATGAAGGCTCAAGACGACATGATTTTAAAACTTCGAGAGATTTTGGATTTATATAATCGGTGAAGTCTTTTCCTTCTTCAACATCGTTTGGATCTTCTTTAATAAATAGGTGGTCATAGAGCCTGACTTCGGCTTCAATTGAATGGGAAGCAGAGACCCAGTGCAATGTTGCCTTGACCTTTCGTCCATCAGGCGCATCTCCGCCTCTCGTTTCAGGGTCATAAGTGCAGTGGAGTTCGATTATCTCTCCGTTTTCATCCTTGACAACACTTTCGCATTTAATGAAATAGGCATATCTAAGCCTTACTTCACGCCCAGGTGCAAGGCGAAAAAACTGTTTAGGCGGGGTTTCCATAAAGTCGTCTTTCTCTATATAAAGCACCTTTGAGAATGGAACCTTTCTTGTTCCTGCATTCAGGTCTTCGGGATTGTTTATTGCATCGAGGTATTCTTCCTGACCTTCAGGATAGTTTGTAATTACAACCTTAAGTGGACGCAGCACAGCCATTACCCTTGGAGCAGTCTTGTTTAAATGTTCGCGGACACAAAATTCAAGGAGCCTCATATCCACGAGGCTTTCTTTTTTGGCAACGCCGATGCGGTTGCAGAAATTTCTGATTGCATCAGGCGTGTATCCTCGCCTTCTCATACCTGCAAGGGTAGGCATCCTCGGGTCGTTCCATCCTTTCACATATCCCTCATTTACCAGTTTTAAAAGCCTTCTCTTGCTCAATACAGTATGGCTTAAGTTCAGGCGTGCAAACTCAATCTGTTGTGGATGGAATACATTCAACTGGTCTAAAAACCAGTCATACAGGGGTCTATGATCTTCGTACTCCATAGTGCATATGGAGTGCGTAATTCCTTCTATGGAATCGCTCTGCCCGTGGGCATAATCATACATAGGGTATATGCACCACTTGTTTCCTGTGCGGTGGTGTTCCTCGTGTTTTATGCGATACATAACAGGATCACGCATGTTGATATTACCTGATGACATATCAATCTTTGCACGGAGGGTTTTTGAGCCGTCAGAAAATTCTCCTCTTCTCATGCGCTCAAAGAGATCAAGGTTTTCTTCAACAGAGCGATTACGGTATGGGCTCTCCTTACCCGGCTCTGTCAGCGTTCCTCGGTGCTCGCGTATTTCTTCGGCGCTCAGGTCGCAGACATATGCCTTGCCCATTTTGATTAACTGCACTGCCCATTCATACAGTTTATCAAAATAATCCGATGCATAATAAAGCCTTTCTCCCCAGTCAAAGCCCAGCCATCGCACATCTTCAATAATGGAGTCGACATACTCCTGTTCTTCTTTGCTTGGATTTGTATCATCAAATCTGAGGTTGCAGATACCGTCGAATTCGGCAGCAAGACCGAAGTTAAGGCATATTGAT
Source organism: Nitrospirota bacterium (assembly GCA_037441185.1). Classification (GTDB taxonomy): domain Bacteria; phylum Nitrospirota; class Thermodesulfovibrionia; order Thermodesulfovibrionales; family Dissulfurispiraceae; genus JBBISP01. The sequence continues at coordinate 3,619 of JBBISP010000033.1, forward strand.
TTGGCGTGTCCTATATGCAGATAGCCATTAGGCTCGGGCGGAAATCTTGTAATTATCTTACCGCCGTGCTTTCCTGCAGCCACGTCTTCTGCAACAATATTGCGTATAAAATTAGGGTGGGTTATTTCCATAGATTGATTATTTTAACACATCAAAACTATATAGTTGTGTTAAAATAAATTTAGCCGAAGTGGCGGAATTGGCAGACGCGCTAGGTTCAGGGTCTAGTGGTCGAAAGGCCGTGCGGGTTCGACTCCCGCCTTCGGCATTGCGGCCCTAAAAAGTCGGAGACTTTTTAGGGATATTTCATTTTCCTGAAAAATGAAGAAGGAAACCGTAAAATTAATCAAAAAATCATCCAGAGAGAGGATTCCTGTATCATCCCTAAAAGGAAAGGTCGTGCCATCCAAGAAAAGAAAACTCATGGAAAAGGCATTGAAGGAAGAAGAAAGAACATCATAAGCATGATCACCCTCTATCCAGACTTCTTAAAAAAAAACCTCACAGATGAAGAAATAGCAGCGCTTAAAGAGAGAGAGACGCTTCACACATACCAGTTTGATGAACTCGCCTTTGTGAGACTTTCTCAGGATTATAAAGTCCATTCAAGAGGCACTATTTTTTATGCGGATGGTCTAATATCAGGCTATCCGAGGATAATGAGGATACTACATCTTGAAAATGGAATAAACCGATATTTCAAAAATAAATTCTATGTCGAGGAAAAGGTGGACGGATACAATGTGAGAATAGCAGTCATAAACGGGATTCCCCTTGCGTTTACAAGGGGCGGGTTTATCTGCCCATTCACAACAGACAGAATCCCTGACCTTATCAATATGGACTTCTTTAGTGAATATCCTAACTGCACAATCTGCGGAGAGGTTGTCGGTCCTGGCAGTCCCTATAATACAGAAGTCATCCCATATGTTCATGAAGATGTTGTATTTTTTGCCTTTGACATTATTAATGGAAATGGAAGGCATTTTCCAATAGAAGATAGATACAAAATATTAGAGCGTTATAGCATCCATCAAGTAAATAAATGGGGCCCTTTCAGCGCATCAGATGCAAATGAAATAAAAAAGATTATTCTTGAACTGGACAGAGACGGCAGAGAAGGAATAGTGATCAAGCCTGTTTCCGATGGCAAACTGGTAAAGTATGTCACATTATCTTCATGCATTAGGGATTTGCAGGCAACAACCCATCTTATTACAGAACTTCCAGCAGGCTTCTTTACTCAGAGGATATTGAGGGCTGTGTTTTTCTGCCACGAATTCGGAATACCATTCAGCAGTGAATATCTTATAGATTCTGCAAAAGCATTATACCTGATTCCCAAACAGACATTAAAAAATGTGGCGGAAGGTGAAAGTGTAAAGGAGTTTTTTGATATTAAGGTAAGAAACAAAAATACGATTGATGAGTTAATCCAACACCTGAACCGCTCAGGCGTCCGCACCCAACTCGTATCAGTAGAAAAATTAGAGGATTTCTACAGGGCAAAATTTTACAGGATTTATATCAAAGGGACAAGGGAAATAAGGCACAAGCTTATAGGGCATGGATTCTTTGACTAAAAAGAGGGCTGAGGTTATTCTTCAGCCCTCTTTTTTCCCTATTTTATTTATTTTGATTGTTTGCCCTTCAGAGTTGCCTGCGCTGCTGCAAATCTTGCAATAGGCACCCTGTAAGGAGAACAGCTCACATAGTCAAGCCCTATTTTATAGCAGAATTCAACAGACTTAGGCTCTCCGCCGTGCTCTCCGCATATTCCCATTTTTAAATCTTTCTTGACCTTTCTGCCTTTTTCGACAGCCATCTGGATAAGTACACCCACACCGTTCTGGTCTATGGAAATAAACGGGTCATCTTTTAGAACTCCATTTTCTATATAAAATGGCAAAAACCTTCCCGCATCGTCTCTCGAGAGTCCGTAAACTGTCTGGGTAAGGTCATTTGTTCCGAATGAATAAAAGTCTGCAACCTGTGCAATTTCATCTGCAGTTACGCAGGCTCTTGGAAGTTCTATCATTGTGCCAACAGTATAAGGGACTTTCACTTTATATTCTTGCTGAATTCTGTTTGCAGTAGAGACGACGATTTCCCTCATTTTCTGAAGTTCATTTACATGGCCAACGAGAGGAATCATTATTTCTGGTATAACTTTAACCTTTTCCTTTGCAAGCTCACATGCTGCCTCCATAATAGCCTGTGCTTGCATTTCATATATTTCTGGATATGTAATTCCAAGACGGCAGCCCCTGTGACCAAGCATTGGATTAAATTCATGAAGCGATTTGTTCTTGGTATCCAGTCTTTCAAATGGCACTCCCATTTCATCAGCAAGTTCTTGAAGTTCTTTGTCCGTATGAGGCAAAAATTCATGGAGCGGTGGGTCAAGAAGTCTTATGGTTACAGGAAACCCTGCCATTGCCTTGAATATGCCAATAAAATCCTTCTTCTGGAACGGAAGAAGTTTTGCAAGCGCCCTCTTTCTTTCTTCAATGGCATCAGAAAGTATCATTTCTCTCATTGCCTTTATTCTGTCGGGACCAAAGAACATGTGCTCTGTCCTGCAGAGTCCTATGCCCTCAGCACCGAAATTCCTTGCTACAGAAGCATCCTCAGGTGTATCTGCATTTGTTCTGACCTTCAATGTTCTGACATTATCAGCCCATTTCATCAGCTCCTTATACCATGGATTTTTATCAGGGTCGGCTGGCAATAAATCAAGTTTGCCTTCATATACCCTTCCTTCTGTTCCATTAAGCGTTATCCAATCTCCCTCTTTCAATATCTTGCCGTTTACATGAATCTCTTTTTTATGGACATTTATATTGAGGTCCGAACAGCCTACTATGCAGCACTTGCCCCATCCTCTTGCAACAAGCGCAGCATGGCTTGTCATTCCTCCTCTGGCAGTAAGAATCGCCTCAGCAGCGTGCATTCCATGAACATCCTCTGGCGAGGTCTCGTTTCTGACAAGTATTACCTTCTCACCCTTCTTTGCCCATGCCTCTGCATCATCAGCAGTCAATACAATTCTTCCTGCTGCACCTCCAGGGCCAGCAGGCAATCCCTTTGCAAGCATAACTGCCTTCTTCTCAGCAACAGGAGCAACACTCGGATGTAAAAGGATATCTAATTGTTCGGACTTGATGCGCAGTATTGACTCCTCTTTATTTATCAGTTTCTGTTTTGCCATCTCGATAGCCATGCGGATTGAGGCCTGGGGATTGCGCTTACCAACCCTTGTCTGCAGCATCCAGAGCCTTCCGTCTTCTATAGTAAATTCTATATCTTGCATATCTCTATAATGTTTTTCGAGCTTCTTTTGAATGCCAAATAATTGCTTGTATAGTTTTGGCATCGTCTCTTCAAGCGAGGGCAAATGCTGGCTTTCTGCACTCCTACTCGCCCTGTTTATAGGATAAGGTGTCCTTATGCCAGCAACAACATCCTCTCCCTGAGCATTTGGAAGCCACTCACCGTAAAATACATCCTCTCCTGTTGCAGGATTGCGAGTAAAGGCAACGCCTGTGCCTGAATTTTCTCCTGTGTTTCCAAAGACCATTGACTGGACATTAACTGCAGTCCCCCAATCATCTGGAATCTTTTCGATCCTGCGGTATGATACTGCACGCTTGCCCATCCATGACTGAAATACAGCGCCAATACCTCCCCATAGTTGTTCCATCGGTTCATCAGGAAATTCTTTGCCGAGAGTATGTTTTATAATAGCCTTAAATTCATCGCAGAGCATCTTCAGGTCATCAACTGTTAAATCTAAATCACTTTTATATCCCTTCTGTTTTTTCATTGCATCCATAGCATGTTCAAGCTTCTGGCGGATGCCTTCTCCTTCTTTTGGCTCCACACCTGCAGCCTTTTCCATAACAACATCTGAATACATCATAATGAGGCGGCGATATGCATCATAAACAAAACGTTCATTATTGGTCTTCTTTATAAGCGACGGAATTGTCTTTGTGGTTAAGCCAAGATTTAAAACCGTCTCCATCATCCCCGGCATAGAACTGCGAGCTCCTGAACGCACAGATACTAAAAGAGGATTAGCCGCATCTCCAAATTTTTTGCCCATAATCTTTTCTACCCTTGTAAGGGCTGTTTCTACCTGTTGCTTGAGTTCAGGAGGATATTTTTTATTATTTTTATAATATTGAGTGCAAACCTCTGTAGTTATCGTAAAACCAGGAGGGACAATAATGCCTAAATTTACCATCTCTGCCAGATTAGCTCCCTTGCCTCCCAGCAGATTTTTCATTTCAGCTTTGCCGTCAGCCTTGCCTCCGCCAAAGAAATAGACATACTTCTGTGCTTTTGAAGCTTTTGCAGGCTTCGCAGCCTTTGCCGGTTTTTTAGCTTTTTTAACGACCCTTCCCATCAATTCCCTCCAGTATATGATTTAAAAGTTTTTAAAGACGCTTTATAATTTATCCCAATTCGATAGAAAAATTCAAGAAAATAGAATTTTTATTTCCCGAATTCCTTTATTTTTAATTCCTTTCTCTTTATCTTTCCACTTATAGTCTTTGGCAGGTCATCTACAAATTCGATCTTGCGGGGATACTTATATGGTGCGGTATTGATTTTTACAAATTTCTGAAGTTCTTTAACCAATGCATCAGAGGGACTATAATCCTTTGTTAAGACAATAAATGCCTTGACAACCTCTCCCCTCACCTCGTCAGGACTTGCAACAACTGCAGACTCCTTTACAGCAGGATGCTCAATCAATATGCTCTCTATTTCAAAAGGCCCTATCCTATAACCCGATGTTAGTATTACATCGTCAGCCCTTCCGACAAACCAGAAACAACCGTCTTCATCCTTATATGCCCTATCTCCTGTTATATACCACTCTCCCCTTATAGTTTTTTCTGTTGCCTTTGAATTACCGAAATATTCCTTAAATAACCCAACAGGCCTTTCAGGCTTTATCTTTATTGCTATGTCGCCTTCGGCATTTAGAGGTGCTGGATTCCCATTTTCATCAATAATATCCACAACGAACCCGGGCACAGGAAATCCCATGGAGCCCGGCTTTATAGGCATGCACCTAAAATTGGCAAGGACATTTACTGTCTCTGTCTGTCCATATCCGTCATAAATATATCTTTCTGTTCTTTCCTTCCAGATTGCGATTATCTCTCTGTTAAGTGGCTCTCCTGCTGCAACAAAATGGCGCACTGATTTAAACTTAAACTGTTCTGCAGGCATTTCTTTCGCCATCATCCTATAAGCAGTAGGCGGACCACAGAATGTAGTAATGGGATACCTCTGCAATATCTCCATTGTTAAAGAGGGATGAAATTTCCCTTTTTTATAAAAGGAAAATATTGTCGCCCCCATATGCCACGGACCGAAGAAGCTTGACCATGCCGCCTTTGCCCATCCTGTATCAGAAAGGTTCCAGTGAATATCGCCATGTCTTAAATCAAGCCAGTATCTGCCGGTCAGCATATGCGCAAGTGGATACGATGCATGGGTATGAAGCACCATCTTGGGAGGCCCTGTTGTTCCTGATGTGAAATATATTAATGCTGGCTCATCAGAAAATGCCCTTTCGCCTTCAAACACATCTGCTGTATTTCTCTCGTTTATGTAATCAATCCAGCCGGTTTTTTTGCCAATAATTATAAGAAGCGGAATAATTGATAAGTTTTTTATTGCATCTTCAACCTTGAATGTTTCTTCATCTGTTGTAATGATAGCCTTTATATCAGTTGCCGACAATCTGTATTCGATATCCTTTGATGTTAGCAGGGTTGTAGCAGGTATTGGAATTGCATTGAGTCGCATAAGGGCAAGCATAATCTCCCACCACTCCGGGATATTTGGGAGCATGACAATGACCTTATCGCCTTTTTTAATGCCCATTTTCTTGAATGCGCCTGCGCCCTTTGACGAAAGGTTTTTTAATTCATTGAATGAAAACTTCTCTTCGTCTTTTCCATCTGTCCAGAAAAGGGCAGTATTGCTTTTATCTTCAGCCCATTTATCGAAGACATCAAGAGGAAAAGAAAATCTTCCAGGAACTGCAAAGGAGAATTCCCTGCATTCTTTCAAATAGTCTCTCATATTAGGCAACTGTTCCATAAACAAATGGTAACATATGTTTCTGCATTTTGAATCAGTTGATTTTAATTCCTATTTTGCATTAACCTAAATAGTTATAAAACCTTTGGAGAGGTGTCCGAGAGGCTTAAGGGGCGCGACTGGAAATCGCGTGTGGGATAAAACTCACCGAGGGTTCAAATCCCTCCCTCTCCGCCATTTTTCTACAGCCGGGGGCTGGCCCTGCGCAGCAGGCAGGTGCGAACCCCGCCAGGTCCGGAAGGAAGCAACGGTAAACATTTCGTCTGGGTGCCGCAGCAAGCCGGTCCCGTAAGCCAGCCCCCGGGTGTAGAAAAAAGCTCATGGCTCATGGCTGATAGCAAAAGTATATAATTTCAAGCTATAAACCATGGGCTATAAACTGTGAGCTAAGAGCTATCAACTATGAGCTATTTAGTTTTAGCAAGAAAATGGAGACCGCAGATCTTTGAGGATTTAGTAGGGCAGAAGCCTATTGCGCGTATATTGAAAAATGCCATTGCTCAAAATAAAGTTGCACACGCCTATGTATTTTCAGGGCCAAGAGGCGTTGGAAAGACTACAACAGCAAGGATATTAGCAAAGGCGCTAAACTGCATAGAAGGACCAACCCCTGAGCCTTGCGGTAAGTGTCAGTCATGCATAGAGATTGCAGACGGCTCATCGATGGATGTCTCTGAAATCGACGGCGCTTCAAATACAGGTGTGGACAACATAAGAGACCTTCGTGAAAGAGTCAGATATGCGCCGTCAGGCAGCAGGTACAAGGTTTATATAATTGACGAGGCGCATATGCTTTCTACATCCGCCTTTAATGCACTTTTAAAAACACTTGAAGAGCCGCCGCCCCATGTAATATTTGTCCTTGCTACAACAGAGCCTAAAAAGATACCTTCAACAGTGCTTTCACGCTGTCAACATTTGCCTTTTAGGAGGATATTAAGCCAAAAGATTAAAGAGAGACTTAAGTTTATTTCAGAGACAGATGGTATAAAAATAACTGATTCGGCCCTCGAAATGATTTCAAGGGCATCTGACGGAAGCATGAGGGATTCCTTAACAATCCTTGACCAAGTAGCATCATTTTCAGAAAATATAACAGAATCCGATATTAAAGACCTCTTAGGCATTACTGATGTGAAAACTCTTTTACAGATTTCCTCATCAATAATTGAAGGAGACAGAAAAGGCATTATAAATATAATTTCGGAACTAACTAATACCGGAACAGACCTTAAAATATTCACAAAAGACCTTTTGCAATTCATCAGAAATCTTCTAATAGCAAAAATAACAGACGAGACAGAAAATGTCGTAGACTTAAGCGAAGAGGAAGCAGTCGCAATCAATAAATTAAAAAATAAAACTTCAGAAGAACACATGGCTGTTATCCTTTCAGAAATGATAAAGGCAGAGCCGTGGATCAGGAGTGCATTTTATCCGAGGGTTGCAATTGAAATGACACTTATAAGACTAAGCATGCTAAGCCATCTGAAGTCCGTAAACGAGGCGCTAAAAATAATTAGCAGTCAGGGGGCAACAGTCAGCGGTCAAGAAAACAGGAGTCAGAAGATAGAAAACAAAGCAAAAGAAACGGAGAATCGGGGAATCGGAGAACGGGAGGCAAAAATCACCCATTCACCCATTCAGGAGATCTGGAATGCCGTCCTCGAAAAAATCGACGAGACAAACCATCCTCTATTCAGCAAATTACAGGAAGGAAAGGTTTCTTTAGATAATAACGAAATTAAAATAATATTCAATGGCGGATTGTCAGTGCATGCTGGGTCAGTAAAAGAAAATCTGCCATTCATAAAAAAGTTAATTCAGGATTTGTCAGGGAGAGATATATCAATAAATGTTGAAACAGTTAAGACAAAATCTGTTTCGAAAAAAAACTTGAAGGAAGAAGCAAAAAACAATCCTATAGTCAAAGAAGCGCTTGAACTATTTGAGGGAAGAATAGTGGATGTGATACCCATGAAAAACAGTGAATAGTGAACAGTATTTAGTAAATAGAAAAAATTAGTTTTCTTTTGACTATTCACTGCTCACTAACAACTATTCACTGAATATAAGGAGGAAGCGATGTCTAAGAAAATGCTCGGAGATATGATGCGGCAAGCTCAGAAACTTCAGGACGAAATGCAGAGGATGCAGGAAGAGGCAAGAACAAAGACTGTTGAGGCATCTGCAGGCGGTGGAATGGTAACAGTAGTGGCAAATGGAGGGGGAGAACTTGTATCGATAAAAATAGAAAAGGATGTGGTGAACCCTGACGATGTGGAGATGCTCCAGGATTTGATTATTGCTGCTGCAAATGAGGCATTAAGAAGGGCGCAGCAGATGGTCAATGAAGAGATGTCAAAACTCACAATGGGGATGCAGCTTCCTGGAATGGGAGGATTAGGAAATCTTTTTAAATAATCTGACATCATGGCACAGGGTATAATCGAAAACCTTATTACTCAACTCGCCAAGCTTCCTGGCATTGGAAGGAAAAGCGCGCAGAGGCTTGCATTTTTTATATTAACCATGAACCCTGAAGAGGCAAAAGGCATAGCTAAAGCAATTATAAATGTAAAAGATAATGCAAGATTCTGCTCCACATGCTTTAATATTACAGATACAGACCCATGCAGCATATGCAGCGATCCCTCAAGAGACAAAAGCAGGATATGCGTTGTTGAAGAGCCGAGCAATATCATTGCAATAGAAAAGACAAAAAGTTTCGATGGTACATATCATGTACTGCTTGGCGCTCTCTCGCCGCTTGATGGGGTCACGCCTGATAAACTGAAGATAAACGAGCTTGCACATCGGATACAATCTGACAGTGTTAAGGAAGTGATTTTAGCTACAAACCCGAATACTAAAGGCGAGATGACAGCACAGTATATAACAGAGATTATAAAACCTTTAAATATAAGGATTACGAGGATCGCTTATGGCCTGCCCATCGGAAGCGATATCGAATTTGCTGATGAAGTAACTCTATTAAAGGCGCTTGAAGGAAGGCGGGAAATGTAACTATGCAAGCGCCTCTTTAGTCAATCTCTCTGCTGTCTCAAATACTGCTTTTTTGCCTTCTTCTGTCCTTGCCTCTATATAAAATCTGACCTTAGGCTCTGTGCCAGAAGGCCTTATCATAAGCCAAGAGCCGTCATCAAAGACCATCTTTATGCCGTCTACAGTTATCAGGTCTTTGACTGTCCTGTTTGTTCCTCCTATATTAACAGTTGTTCCTATTTTATAATTTTCCTTAATAGCCGAAAGCCTTTTTACAATTGGCTCTCCTACAAGGGATGGATCAACAGCAATCCCTGAGCGATCAGGATAATAATACCCAAATTCATCCATCAAGTCCTTTAGATATTCGCTCAGGTTTTTGCCTGTAACAGCCATCATCTCTATTGCCAGAAGCAGGCCAAACAGTGCATCCTTCTCAAGCGTATGGTTATAGCCTGAAATGCCATCCGACTCTTCAAATGCAATTATTGCCTTTTCAACAGATGTCTTGAGCATATAAGGTCTGAAGTTCTTAAATCCCACCTTTGTCTCTTTGACTGAAATTCCGAGTTTTGCAGCTATGGCATTCACAAAATTGCTTGTGCCGACTGATTTAGCAACTACACCAGAAAATTTCTTATGAACATTAAGAAAATGGAGCGCCATTGCACCGAAATAATTCATTGGTATCTGCATTATACTGTCAATATATCTGGCGGCATATCTAATGCGGTCACCATCAGGGTCCATGATAGCGCCAAGCTTGAATTTTGCATTGCTCTTGGTTAAAACCTTTTCAACGCCTGCCATATTTTCCTCTGAAGGCTCGGGTGCTACGCCTCCAAAAAGATAATCATTCTCTGTCCTAAGATATTGGATTTTAGGACTTTCTCCTAATATCCTCTGAATTCGCCCTCTCGTAGCACCATGGACATTGTCAACGCAGATAAGGCAGTCTTCCTGATTTATGAAGTCACGAATTCTCTCTATGTTAAGCGTTTTTCTCTCTGTTATATATTTAATATACAACTCTGTCAAATCTATTTTTCCACCTAAAAATCCCCCCTTCCCCCCTTTACTAAAGGGAGGTGTGGGGGGATTACTTTCCTTCATCATCCTGTTGGCTATTTCTTCTATCTTTGATGTTATCTCTGTTCCTGCAGGCCCGCCGTCCGATGGATTAAACTTGAAGCCTGCATAATTTGAGGGATTATGAGACGGGGTAAGATTAATAGCGCATGCTGCATTCAGCATCTCGATGCCTGCTGAAAACTCAGGGGTCACGGCTTCTCCAGCATACCATGTCTTAATGCCTTCTTTCTGTAAAAAACCTATCACCTCCATTGCGAAGTCAGAGCCTAAAAATCTGTTGTCATGGCCAACAATTACTCCACGCCTTTTTATATCCTCAAAATCAGATACACCCATTGCATCAAGAAATGTTCTGTCATTGCTCTTGAATGCCTCTATAATTGCTGCTGTAACCACACGCACATTGTTAAATGTAAAGTCAGTGCCGATCTCGCCGCGCCATCCTGATGTGCCGAATACTATCTCTGAAGGATTTGTATTCTCCCTCGCAAATTTTTCTATAACCGGCAGCAAATCTCTGCCCTTTGATATATCTGACTTTATTGCCTTCCAGCAGGCTGAGGCACTTTCAAATACTTGGGGCATTTCCCCTCCTAATTTGTTGAGCATTTTCACATCTGTCCAAAATAAATTTTTGATATAGCGTAAAACAAGGCATATGGCTCGATTTATGAAGCAAAATCACGGTTTGCCTCAACCCAGCGAGAGTCGAAGCGGAAGCTGGGCGAAACAATTTGGATATAAACATTATGGTCATATCTGTGATATGCACTTGCAATAAGGTAGTTTATTTTGCGAAGAAATAGAGCCATATGCCTTTAGTATAAATTATTTTTGACAATAGTGTTATATTATCATAATATAAAAAAATAGATGCACTCAATTGACCAGTATCAAGCTTTATTGCTATATTCTTAAAACGATGAGAGATGCATATGCAAGTTAACATGAGCAAAGAGACAATCAAAATAAAAATCATTTTTGTAATATTCCTCATTGTTATTTTACCGTCTTTTTCTGCAGCAGATATAATCATTGGAGGAGAGGCTATATATCATGTTGTCAAAGGCGACAGCATCGAGCTCATCAGCGCAAAGCTTGGAGTCGATAAGAAAAATATAATCAGAGACAATAATATCGATATCAAAAAAATCCTCAGCATAGGACAGGAACTTAAGATAAACACGAGAAAAATAGTGCCTAAAACAATCGACAACGGAATAATAATTAATATACCTGACAGGATGCTTTATTATTTTAAAAACAGCAGTCTCGAGTCAGCTTTTCCAGTAGGACTTGGAATGCCTTCATGGAGGGAGATATCAAGATGGAGAACTCCTATAGGAGAGTTTAAAGTTATTAGAAAACGAAAAAATCCGACATGGCATGTTCCAGAATCCATGCAGTGGAAGATGATGATGGAAGGAAAGCCTGTAAAAACCATTGTGCCGCCTGGTCCTGACAATCCTCTGGGAAGATTTGCTGTTGACACATCAATTCCTCGGGTTGTTATTCATGAAACAATATGGCCAACAACTGTTTATCAGTTCAGAAGTCATGGATGCATAAGGGTTATGCCTGAAAATATGGAAGTTTTTTTCGAAAAGGTTGAGATAAATACCTATGGAGAGATAATATATAATCCAGTCAAAGTTGTAGTCACCGACGAAGGAAGGGTATTTTTAGAAGTTCATAGAGATATTTACAGAAAGATAAAAGATATAAAAGCCGAAACAAAAAAACTTATAGAGCAAAAAGGAATCTCTGATAAGGTTGACTGGCAAAAGATAGAAGTAGTTCTTAAAGAAAAATCAGGCATTGCGGAGGATATTACATTATGATTTCAAGAAGGAATTTTTTAAAGACTGTGGCTGTAGGGGTAGCATCAGTTTATCCTTTCAAAAAAGCCTTTGCATCTCAAAAAACCGAAAGGATATTTAATGCGTGCAATATACATACTGGAGAAAGTTTGAATATAAAATATTTTAGCAATGGTGTTTACGACATAAATGCACTCAATGACATATATTATTTATTGAGATGTCATCATACAAATCAAGTCAAACCTGTTGACCTTGAGCTGTTAAATCTTTTCTCTGATATCGTAAACATTTTAGGTAAGGATAAGCATATAAATATTATTTCAGGTTATCGATCTCCTCAATACAATGAACACCTTATAAGGTTAGGCAGAAAAGTAGCAAAAAATAGCCTTCATCTGCAGGGTCTTGCTATAGATTTTAATGTTGAGGGGATAGACAACCATTCAATTGCTAACATTGCAAAATCTTTCAAAGCAGGCGGTGTAGGGAGCTATCCAGAGTTTGTGCATATAGATACTGGAAGAATCAGATATTGGTAATTATTGCATTTTGTGATTATATGCTGCTATTTTTTTACCCCATTCTGATGCCTTCTGCAATATTTCTACTTCATTGCCTGTAGAAAGTTCTCTATGATTAATAACCATTTTACCGTTTACAAAGACCCTCTCCACATCAGAAGCCATAGCTGAATATACTATGTGGGAGTAAACATCATATATTGGAACAAGATGAGGCTTTTTTAAATCAACAACTATGATATCAGCCAGTTTGCCTTTCTCAATGCTGCCTATCTTATTGCCAAGACCTAAAACCTCTGCACCCCATCTTGTCGCCATAAGTAGGGCTGTCTTTGAGTCAAGCGCTGTTGGGTCTTTCGCTATTGCCTTGTGAATCTTAGCAGCAGTGGACATTTCACTGAGTATGTTTAAATCATTATTGCTTGCAGCGCCGTCTGTGCCAAAGGTAACTTTCACCCCTGCCTTAAGCATGTTTGGGACAGGCGCAATCCCTGATGCGAGTTTTAAATTGCTCTCAATGCAGTGAGAAACGCCCACACCCCTGTTTGCGAGGATTTCTATCTCGTTGTCTTCAAGCCAGATGCAATGGGCAGCAAGCACCCTCTCGCTTAAAAAACCAATGTCTTCAAGATATTCAACAGGCCTTTTCCCGTACCTCGATATAAGCTCGCCAACCTCCCATTCTGTTTCTGAGAGATGGATATGTAGTGGCACTCCAGACTTTTCAGCCGTAGCCTTTGCCCGCTTTAATGTATCAGGGCTGCATGTGTATGCAGCATGGGGAGCAACGCACGGTGTGATTAATTCATCTCCCTTATAGTTATTTACAAACCTTTCAGCATTGGCGAAATACTCATCAGTGGTTTTTGCTGATGCGGTAGGAAAATCAAGAATTCCAACTCCAAGCACAGCCCTCATGCCTGCCTTTTTAGTAGCATTTGCAGCGTTGTCACCAAAAAAATACATGTCATTGTAGGTTGTAACTCCTGCCTTTAGCATCTCAAGACAAGCGAGTTCAATGGCATCAGAGATAAATTCAGGACCAAGCCAGTGACCTTCTGCAGGCCAGATATGTTTTTCGAGCCAATCTTTAAGAGGCAGATCATCAGCAAGCCC
>JBBISP010000034.1:0-15795 GCA_037441185.1 Nitrospirota bacterium
ACAATTTTTATAGGTAGAGGATCAGTGATGAAAATTAAATTGCCGGAAGTAATAGTTGATGATACAAATGTTATAGTTCGGACATTAGTGTTTTTCAATAATCAGGTAGAGCAATTATGGTTTTCCGTTGATCGTAAAAACAAAGAGTGGCTTGCTACAGACACGCAAGATGCCTTTGTCCTGGCATTATTGCCGTTGGCAATGAAGGTTAAAGAGGATATATATTTGGAAGGTGCAATGTCTGAGAAGCTTTATTACAACCTCGTTAATTATTATATGCCCATTATTGCCTTATGTAACCCAGCACTTTCTCAGGTGCGTATCTTTCCTGAGGAATTAAGATCTGCAATTTATGTCCAGTCCAAAGGAGTGACAACGGGCTTTTCGGGAGGAATTGACTCTTTTTGTGTCTTGGCTGATCATTTTTTTGGTTCAGTGCCGGACGGCTTTAGAATAACTCATCTTCTTTTTAATAATGTAGGGTCTCACGGAGTTGGAGGTCGTCAACTCTTCCGGGAGCGCTACAACAGACTAATGCCGGCTGCCAAAGAATTAGGCTTAGAATTTATCGCTATAGATTCAAATATTGATCAGTTTTTGCCTGTCAGTTTTCGAAAAAGTCATACTATTAGGAATATATCGGCTGTGTTACTGCTTCAGAAATTGATCAGAAGGTTTTATTATGCTTCAACCTTTAAATATGAAGACTGTTTTGTCGACGAGGCTTACGACATAGCTTGCAGCGATCCTATGGCAGTGCACCTCTTATCAACTGAAACAACCGAGTGTATATCTTCCGGTTGCCAGTATTCAAGAGTAGAAAAGACGATGAGGGTCGCGGAGATTCCACTATCTCATAAGTATTTAAATATTTGCACTGATACTTCTACCGGTGGAAATTGTTCTACCTGCTGGAAATGTACAAGGACGCTGGTTACTCTTGATATTATTGGAAAAGCTCATGACTACAGAGAAGTGTTCGATCTGAAAAAATATGCTATCGATAGAAACAGGCATATCGGAAAAATCTTGTCTAAAAAACTTCCTCTGTCAAAAGAGATTGTTCAGAAGGCTAAAGAGATACGATATGAATTTTCTTTACTGTCTAAATTTTATTCACTGCTTTATACGCCTTCGGCGATATTGGAATCAAGAAAAATAAAAGGCACTATACCTTACCGTATCCGCAAGATAATAAAGGACATCGGTTTGTTTAGAGTAAGGGCGGGACTATAAATATATGAGAATATACATGCCGGAACTTATTGAAGATAAAGAAAATAATAAGATTAGAATATTAGTGGAATCCCGGAAATATAAGAAACACTTATGGTATTCGATCAACTGTAAATATCAGGAGTGGCTGACCCCGGAGAGGCAAGATGCTTTTGTAATAGCACTGTTGCCACTTGCAATGAAAGATAAAGAGGATATATATGTGGAGGGAGTGATGTCCGAAAAACTCTTTTACGCTCTTTCGAACTATTATATGAAAATCCTCATGTCAGTTATGCCCTCACTTCATCCTGTTAAAATAGTGGCTGATAAATTAGATTCTACAAAGCTAAATCAAACGAGTGGCAATGTAGCAACAGGTTTCTCAGGGGGGATAGATTCTTTCTGTGTCTTGGCTGATCATTTATTTGGTCCAGTGCCTGATAGCTTTAAGGTAACGCATCTTATTTTCAATAATGTGGGGTCTCACATGGAAGGAGGACACAGGCTTTTTGAAGAAAGATACAATAGGCTACTTCCTGCCATCCAGGAGTTAGGACTTCAAGCTATTAAGATTGATTCCAACCTGCATGAACTTCTGGATTTCCGCTTTTCACAGACCCACACACTTAGAAATATATCGACTGTCTTGCTTCTGCAAAAAGGAATAAGAAAATTTTACTACGCGTCTGCCTTTAGGTATAAAGACTCTTTTGTAGGCAAAACTGACTACTTAGGGCATGCTGATCCTGTAGCAGTACACCTCTTATCAACTGAAACAACCGAGTGTATATCTTCCGGTTGCCAGTATTCAAGAGTAGAAAAGACAATGAAGGTCTCGGAAATACGGCTCTCTCATAAGTATTTGGATGTTTGTGCCTGTTCAGATGCCTCAGGTAACTGCTCCACATGTTGGAAATGCCTGAGAACGCTGCTCACCCTTGAAATGATGGGAAAACTTGATATTTATAATCAAGTGTTTGACATAAATAAATATTGGAGGCTTAGACACAAATATATCGGCAAAGTGCTGGCCAGCAATGATCCTTTGCTCAAAGAGATTGTGGAGTACGGCAGAGAGCAGAAGTACAGTTTCCCTCTGCTGTCACGATTCTATCATTTAGGGCGTGCTATATTTTCTTTATTTAAAGGTAGGAATAAAAAAAAATACTTGCAAAGTTAAGCGTCTAACCGTGTGGCGCAAAAAGAGGATGTATTATAGCGGGTGCTATGTATTAGGAGCATTTTTATTGCCCTGAGGAATTAAGGTTTACAATTTACAGAATACAAAATATGCTTAAGGCGAATGTATGCAATACTTGTTAAATACAGCAAAAAAACTAAACCCGTTCATTAATAAGCTCGAGAAGCTGCCAGAATTTTTGTACATTTATGCAAACAGAAAGAATGCAGGGGACTTTCTATCAGCACAGGGAATAAAGCTGGCAGTTGGACTTAACGGCAGGGAACAGGTCATCGAAAAAGAACTGAACAATTTAAAGAATATCTTGGAATCTAATAAGAGTACAAAGCTTATTATCGGAGGCGGAGGATTATTAAAAGATTCGTTCGAAGAATTTTGGAGGATAGTTTTATTATCAGGTGCCAAGTATGTATGCTTTGGCATAGGTGTATGCGATATAAAGGGTCAAAACAATCTTCTCCCAGATAATATATTTAGAAAAGTCATAGCTAATGCTGAGCAAGCATGGGTTAGAGACAGCAGAACCTTGATGCTTATTGAAGAAAAGTTTGAAGTTAAAGTGCAGCGAGTCATATGTCCTTCGGTGCTTTACATTCATAAGAAATGTTTAGAATCGGAGTACAAACAAAAATCAAGAAATAGGCCTGTACTTTTATATACTCATCACAAAAAACTCGTGCGTACTGCAAACAAAGGTGATGATTTTATCAGAAAAATTGTTAAACAAATTTGTAATAATGAAAGATTTATTTTTTCTGAGGTGGACAATATTACCAGAAA
Organism: Nitrospirota bacterium; assembly: GCA_037441185.1. Classification (GTDB taxonomy): domain Bacteria; phylum Nitrospirota; class Thermodesulfovibrionia; order Thermodesulfovibrionales; family Dissulfurispiraceae; genus JBBISP01. The sequence goes on from JBBISP010000034.1 coordinate 3,200, forward strand.
CGCTGATAAATTATTAAGGCAATACGCTAATTCGGATATTATTGTAAATACAAGGCTGCATGGTTGCGTGTTTAGTTATGCGCTCGACAAACCATTTGTTGCAATATCTGCTGACACAAAAGTAGATTCCTTTGTCCATGATTATTGCAATGCTGATGTAATTGATGTTAAACAACTAACGATAGAATCTCTTACTCAAGCGATACAAAGGAGAATGAATTCATCGCCTAGAAAAGACGATTTTCTTTCAAATATTGAAGGCATTAAAGAAACTGGCAGAATAGTCAGAGGATTTCTGTCGAAATAATATGAATTTTATTTCAGTGAACAAGTCTGGCGCAAAGAAAATATTAGGCGGTCTGCTCAAAAATATCGCCTCTTTTAAATATGGCGATAAAAAACTGCTTTTGAGGTGCGGAAGTAACTGGGATGATTCATATTTTTCTAATATTTTGCTACCGTTTTTGGATGAAATGGTACCATCCAATGCAGAACAGGTGCGAAGTTCACAATACACGCGGGCATGGAAGGTATATACAAATAGAGACGCGCTATTTTTAAAGTTCTTTCTTTTTAGAGGTATTAAGGACAAACTATTATTCTTCAGAAAAAGCCGCGCTAAACGGGATATGGAAGGCGGGGAACTGTTAAGGCAAAAAGGATTTAATGTTCCTCTGCTTATCGCCCAAGGGGAGATAAGAAAAGGATTTCGAATTATCAGTAATTTCCTTATAACAGAGTGGGTGGAAAGTGTTAATGTGTATGTTTATCTGAAAACTTTTTTAAATGCTCCATTTTCTGATAAAGATTTAAATAGAAAAAGGGATTTTATAAAAGCCTTTGGCGCTGTAATAGGGCGATTGCACAGGAACGGCATTTTTCATGGCGACCTTCGGGCAGGAAATATATTGATTGTCAAAAAAAACGATGAGCCTTTTTTCTTTTTTATAGATAATGAGCGGAATAAGTATTTCGCAAGTGGTATTCCAATGCGACTGCGCTTAAAAAACCTTGTGCAGACACGTTTTATAGTGACGCCATATATGACTTCCACGGACCGTATGAGGTTTTTAAAGGCATATTTAGATGAAAATCCAGGACTCAAGCCGAAGGCTAAAGAATTGATTGAAACGATTCATAAAAAAACACTCAAAAGATTGAAGAAGTAGGTTGCATTGCATCGAAATAGATATTGATGTTATATTATAAAAGTTTGCTTGATTAATTTGAATTGCAACGAGTATTAAAGCACTTAAGAAAAGGGACAGCATTTTAATCTTCTATGACTTGTAACCCTTTGTGCCTTGATAGGTGTCAGATTGAATGCGGTATGCGATATTGATATAACGCTACACGCAGAGAAAAAGAATGATATGAAAGATAAGATTGAATCAGATAATAACACTCAGACCTATTCCCGTGTAAAAGAGCGCGCGCTGGATAATGCCCGCACTTACATAGATAAACGTTTTGACCGCGACAGGAGGATGAGAAGACTTAACAGGTATGAAACAGACTTTGCTGAACATGTATTTTCGTTAGCCGGTGCAAATAGTCATTTCATGGATGCTCCCTGTGGCAGCGGGAGGTTTTTCAAATTGTTTTCCCAATCAAAAAGACTAACAATGGTGGATTTGTCTCCAGCCATGCTTCAGGTGGCAAAGGAGACTGCAGAAGGCTTAGGAGATTTGCGACATGTCCAATTTATTGAAGCTGATATAAAAGCTGTACCTATGCCAAATGATAGCGTTTCATAACAAAAGCTGTTATTTCTCTGAAAGAGAACCGGACTTTGGATTCTGGCATAAGCATCCTCAAGCAGATCAACAGAAAGGTTATTCTGCGCATTTCTGAATCTTTGATAAGCGAAGAAAGTTTCGTTGCAAAGGTATTTTTTATGCAGACTTTAACACGGATGTTGAAATATTATAAGTATGGTCTTGATGAAGCTGCCAATCTTATACTGGCATGCAGAAAAGGGCTGCCTGCTCCAGAAGTTTACGGGTATGGACATATTTATAACCGCTTTGGCCTCGTGGAATAGAACGTTGTTCTTATGGAAGACTTGCGGGAGTTTATGCCGTTAAGACACTGCCTTGAACAAAACCGTGATGATCCGGATGCATGCGGCCGTTTGCTGATGCTCACAGTCCCTGTTTTTGAATCTCTGTATAATGCGCACTGCAATCATTATTGATGTAAATGGAGGCGCAATTATGATTTCTACAATAAAGGAAGGCAGAGCGGCTATTCTTGACTTCCAGCATGCGAAATATATGGATATGCCGAGCACCGAAGTGCTGATGGCTGAAGCAGGAAGGCTAAGCCCTACTTTTAGGAAATATGTTGATGAGGTGACTATAAAGCATTGGCTCGAAGCAGTATTAGCCTCAATTGGAATATATTCTGAAAATGAGAAACAGAGCCTGTATAAGAGATTTTACCATTACATGAATGTGAGTTATTCTCTTTCGAGAAAGGAAAGAAAAAGCATAAAGTAGAATATGAAGAATAAAATGTTAAGAGCGGATAACCTCAATGCAGTTATTAACGACAACAACCTTTTTTTGCCAAAAAAATATAGTTCGACGATTGCTGTCGGAGTGCTGAAAGGAAAAGTTGTGGGACTCCCTCATGACCTTTGGCTGAAGAGGTTCAATGAAAAAGGCTTTTTTGATTTTTTATTGAAGCGGTTATTTTGGAGCAGGGCAGAAAGGCTCTTTTTGGTTAGCCAAAGACTTTACGAAAAGGGGTTGCCGATTCCGATGCCTGTAGCTTTTATCAAGCCGTCTTTCAGAATAAGACATGCATTTTTCCTTTCTTTGTTAATAGAAGATTCTGAAAATCTGCTTCACGCATACAAAAAGGGGCTGTTTGATAAAAATGTCGCGAGACAGTTGGCAGAAGCATTATCGGAGTGGCATATGGCAGGCGCTGTTCATGGTGACTTGAAATGGTCAAATATACTTATGCAAAAAAATAACGGTGAACTAAAATTTTTTTTCGTGGATCTGGATCAGGCTAAACTTTACAGCAGGCCTAAAATTAAGGGTATAATCAAAGATCTCGTAAGATTCTATCGTGGAGGTCTTGAGCTTGGTGCTGAGGAATGGGTTGATTCGAAATTTTTCCCTCAATATATTGCCCATATTCCCTCCGAAATAAAGGTTGATATTGATCTGCGATATATCAAGGAAAGGGCTTTAAAGGACTGGAAAAGAAAGGGGCAAAAAAGGTTCAGAATTGATTAAAGTTCATGTATTCTTTTATACATCATAACGATTTGCTTATCAATAGCTCATTTTTTGAATTTTTAAGAGCCAATAATCTCTTAGATTTTCAGACCGTAAAAGAATTTGAAGGCGGCAGTCTTTTCAAGAAAAACAGGTTTAGATCAGTTGTAAGAATCGAACTGAAGGACAGGGTTTTCTATCTGAAGCGGCATTTCTGGCCATGGAAAGAAAGGATTAAGTCGATTATTCCATGGATAAAAAAGGAAGATGCAAGGAATGAGTGGAACAATATGATTCTACTCAATGATTTGGGCTTCAACACTATGACGCCTGTTGCTTTTGGAGAAAAAAAGCATTTCGGGATCCCTTTTTTTTCTTTAACGGTAACAGAAAATATATATAATACTGAACGGCTTGAGGAGTATTTACCTAAATATTTCACTCCACCTCTAAATAAGCAACAAATTATGGAAAAGAGGGCGCTAATAAAAAGACTTGCAGGCATTGCAAGGGACTTTCATGAAAAGGGATTAAATCATCAGGACTTTTACCTCGGACACTTCTTTATTAGAGCAGAAGACAGAGAAATCTTTATTATTGATATTCAAAGGGTTCATCAGAGGAAAAATATCATTAGTCGCCACAGGATAAAAGACCTTGCACAACTTGTATTTTCGGCAAACGGACTCAATATATTATTTAAAACTGATTTTATGAGATTTGCCCATGAATATCTTAGAATTGCCCGAATGGGAAGGGATGATAAGAAACTGATTAAAAAGATAATGTCCAAGGCGATGAGAATAGAAATACATACCATTAAACTCCTTGAGCGAAGGAAAAGGCAGAAATAAATGGATGCATCAATAATAATTATTAATTGGAACACAAGAGATTTACTGCTTCAGTGTATTGATTCGATTTATAAAACTCAGAGAGATCTTTTATTTGAAATATTGGTTGTAGATAATGGAAGCAGTGATGATAGCGTGGCTGCAGTTAAAAGCCAATTCCCTCATGTAATACTTATAGAGAATAAAAAGAATTTGGGGTTTTCAAAGGCGAATAATCAGGCGCTCAGTCAGATGAATGGCAGATATGCCGCATTGCTTAATAGCGATGCAATATTGACTGATGGAGCTGTCGAGACAATTATCAGATTTATGGATGAAAATAATAAGATAGGCATCTGCGGCGGACAGCTTTTAAATGGTGATGGCACTAAACAGAATTCTATCGCAAATATCCCGACACTTGCCACAGAACTGTTAAACAAGAGCCTTTTAAGGAGATTGTTTCCAAAAAAATACTTAGGTAAGGATCATGATTTTAAATATCCTGTGGAAGTAGAATCAATTATAGGCGCTTGCATGATCGTAAGAAAAGAGGCTATGGATAATGTTGGTCTTATGGACGAAGATTATTTTTTATTTTTTGAAGAGACTGACTGGTGCGTGAGGATGAGAAAGAAGGGATGGATGATATTTCACCATCCGGATGCGAAAATATATCATCTTCAGGGACAAAGTGCTGGTAAGGTTAATGTAAGAGCGAGGATAGAGTACTGGAAATCGAGATATATTTTCTTTAGAACACATTATGGTTCATTCATAGTGGGTGTTTTAATAGCAGGGCTTTTTGCAAGGCTCTCTATTAGTTATTTTTTAGTTTCTTGTCTTGCGTTTGGAAGTCTTTTAACTAATAAGAAGGCAGTAGAAAAGTTAAAATTATATACAAAGATATTTCTTTGGCATATGAAGGGATTCCCAGCAGGATATGGGTTGAGAGATGACAGAAAATGAGGATTTGTATTGTAATAAGAAGGCTTTCTCAAAGCTGGGGAGGAGCTGAAAGAGTTGCAGTTAATCTCTGCAAAGGGCTTATCCAGAATGGACATGAAGTAACTGTTTTAACAGCAAATGCTGATGTCAAGCCTCAAGGTGTTAAGGTAAAGATTATAAAGATTAACAAAAATTTTTCACCTTTGAAGATTTTATCTTTTCAGCATAATATAAAAAAAAACATGTCTTTAGAAAAATTTGATATTGTATACAGTCTCACACAGATATATCCTGTGGACATTTATAGGTTAGGTGGTGGCATTCAGCGACACTGGATGAAGATTCAATATCCGAATCCGGTTATCCGCTTGATAAAGTATTCTACATCCCTTGTGCATCTTGCAATGTATTGGCTCGAAAATCAGATATTCAAAGAGGACAACTGCAGGCTGTTTGTTACAAATTCAAAACTTGTAAAAGACCAGATAGCATACTACTATAAAATTCCGATGAAAAGGATTAAGGTCATTTATAATGGAGTAGATTTTGAAATATTTAATACTGGCGTTAAAAAATACAGAAAATCCATGAGACAAATGCATCATATTGCTGAAGATGAACTTGTATTATTGTTTATTTCAAATAACTGGGAAAGGAAAGGATTATCAACAATTATAAAGGCTATGCCAAAGACAGATATTAAAAAAATCAGGCTTGTTATAGTTGGACGGGGAAATAAAGCGCCTTATCTTTCTCTGGCAAAAAAAATAAAATTAGATAGCGATAAATTAATTTTTATAGGACATTCAAAGGAGACTGAAAAGTATTATGGCATGGCAGATATATTTATACTTCCAAGCAGATATGAACCATTTGCAAATGTCTGCCTTGAGGCAATGGCTTGCGGATTGCCCGTGGTAACTACTATAACAAATGGCGCCTCTGAGCTTATAGAAGAAGGGGTAAATGGTTTTGTCCTTGAAGACTGGAATGATTCTGAAAGTCTTGCAGAGATTATCAGACGATTAAGAGATAATCAGATGCGTGAGAAGTTAGGAAATAACGCTGCAGACACAGCGAAAAATTTTACGTGGGAAAGACATTTGCAGGAAATAAGTATGGTATTTGATTTGCTGAAAAAATAATTTTAAGGAGAGTGAATGATGTTTATTATTGCTTTTATTATTATAATAATTCTAAGCATCAGTATTAACTTTTTGCCTGAGCATTATGTAAAATTGTTGATTAAAGAAAACGGTATTATTGAGAATGCTACAGTTGTTTTTTATATTGCAGGTGCAATCGCCTCATGGATGTATGCTAAAAGAACGATATTAGAGCGTGGTTTGAGTATTGGACTTATGCTTATCTTGCTTGCGCTGAGAGAGCTTGATTTTCAGAAAAGATTTACAGCCATAAGCATTACCAAAATAAAATTCTATGTTTCTCCTGATATTCCGCTCTTAGAAAAGATATTTGTCTGCACTATTGTCTTTTTTATTTTAATTTTTATATTTTCTTTTGTGATAAAGAATTCAAAGGCTTTGCTAAGAGGTTTCAGGAATCGCAAGGACTGGGCAATCTCAGCAATGAGCGGATTGTTATTTTTATTTTTTTCAAAACTTATTGATTCAGGTCGGCGAATCTTAACAAAATCATTAGACATAATAAATTATGAATACGACAATGTTTTAAAGACTACAGAGGAGACAGCCGAATTAGCAATTCCTGTATTCTTTCTTATTGCTATTATTCAATATGCCAAACATAGCAGAAATTCAATAAGTTAGTCTAAGCAGACAAAGTCTCTGCATAATTTTGAATATGTGGCACATGTTGAAAGCAATTTTTCATGGGTCCCGACATCGCTTATTCTGCCGTCTTCAATAACAACTATCCTGTCGGCATTTTTAATTGTTGAAAGCCGGTGAGCTATAACAATCGTGGTTCGGTTTTTCATAAGCCCCTCAAGAGCCTTCTGCACCAAAGATTCGGAAACAGTATCGAGTGAAGATGTTGCTTCGTCAAGTATCAACAATGGAGGATTCTTGAGAATAGCCCTCGCAATCGCGATTCTCTGTCTCTGACCGCCTGATAGTTTTAGTCCCCTTTCACCTATAATGGTGTTATATCCTTCAGGCAATTTTTCTATGAACTCGCTTGCATAAGCCATTTCAGCAGCTTTTTTAATTTCATCAAAAGTGGCATTTTGATTTCCGAATGCGATATTCTCTTTAACAGTGTCATTAAAAAGCATTATATCCTGACTTACAATGCCGATTAACTCCCTAAGAGATTTTATGTTAATACCATTCAAATTAATGCCGTCTATTTTTATAAGACCGTCTGTTGGATCATAAAATCGGGGGATTAGATCGGCAAATGTTGTTTTTCCGGCACCGCTTGGGCCTACGAGGGCAATTACTTCTCCTGCCTTTATCTCAAAATTTACATTTTTTAATACAGGCACTTTATTGGATTGATAAGAAAAGGATATATTCTCAAATCTTATTGCATCCTTTATATCCTTAATTTTTAATTCCCCGCTTTTTTCCGGATCCACATGAAACACAGTTTCTATTCTTTCGAGGGCAGCCTTTATCTCCTGAAGAAATGTGTAAGATTCTCCGAGTTTCTTGGCTGGAGTGAATATCATATAAATGGCAGCAATAATGGATGCGAAATCACCTGATGTTATCAGCCCGTTTTTGACCTGGCTGCCTCCATACCAGAGAATCAGCCCGATAGCGATTCCAGTTGTAATATCTATGAGGACTTTTGTGAGTTCTTTCAGTTTTATGATCTTTACATTCTCCCTGTAAACAGCCCTGTTTTCCTCTACAAATTTTATATCCCTGTATTGTTCCCTGTTGAAAACCTTAATCACTTTTGCGCCGGTTATACTTTCACTCAGTCTTTGGGTAAGGGATGCCAGTTTGCTTTGGGCGCTGAGGGTCTTTTTCTTTATTTTTTTGCCTATCTTTCTTGCGCTGTAAGCGGCAAGAGGAAGGAGCATAATGCTTAAGAGTGTCAAATCCCACTTTCTGTACAAGGCTATGGCCATAAGAATTATAATCGTGGGAATGGAAAGCATAATAGTTTTAATAATCTCTGAGAAAATGCCGCCCAGCATTCTTACATCGTTTATAACCCTTGATATTACAATGCCTGATGATTCCTGATGGAAATAACCTACAGGCATGTTCAGTATATGTCTGTGCAGCTTATTTTGTATATCCCTTACAAGTTGCATGCCAGCGATTCTCATGAAATAGGTCTGGCCGAACTGTAAAAGTCCCTTTGTAGAAAAGAGCGCAAAGACCCCGATTGGAAGAAAGGTTAAATATTCATATTTTTTTTCTATGAATATAATATCGAGGGCCGGCTTTATAAGCCAAGCTATAGCGCCTGCTACACCTGAGACAGCGAGACCGAAGATTATCCCAAGAATACCAGGCTTCCAGTAAGGCTTTGAGAGGTTAATTATTTTTTTGATAGTTCGCATTATTATGGCGCTTTTAAGTTTTTTTTATTATATCAAATTAGTTAATATATTGGGTGTTAATTTCGAAGATAGAAGATTTTATTTCAGGCAAAAGAAAAATAGCCGTTGTCGGGCTTGGATATGTTGGACTTCCGCTGTGCGTAGCATTCGGAAAGGCTTTTGGAAGCGTAATTGGCTTTGATATAAGCGAGTCAAGGATAAATGAATTAAAATCAGGCCTTGACAGAACACTTGAGGTTTCATCTGAAGATATAAGAAAAACTTCTGTTGAATTTACTTCCAATCCTAATGTATTAAAAGATGTGGATGTGATAATTATCGCTGTGCCTACACCCATAAACTCCCACAGCATTCCTGACCTTAGGCCTCTTGAATCTGCCTCAAAAATAGTGGGCAGCAATATGTCAAAAGGCGCCATAGTTGTATATGAATCAACAGTATATCCGGGCGTAACAGAAGATGTATGCAGCCCCACCCTTGAAAAACACTCAGGTCTGAAGGCAGGCATTGATTTTAAACTTGGCTATTCTCCTGAGAGAATAAATCCTGGGGACAAGGATCACGCACTCGAAAATATAGTAAAGGTTGTCTCAGGGCAAGACAAAGAGACAACAGATCTTCTTGCAGAAATATATGGAAAGGTAGTGAATGCCGGCATTTACAAGGCGCCCAATATTAAGACAGCAGAGGCAGCAAAGGTAATAGAAAATATTCAGAGGGATATTAATATTGCATTAATAAATGAACTCTCTATAATCTTTCATAAGCTCGGCATTGATACGAGGCAGGTTTTAGATGCTGCCAAGACTAAGTGGAATTTTCTCCCTTTTGAGCCTGGACTTGTTGGCGGACACTGCATAGGTGTAGATCCTTACTATCTAACCTTTAAAGCTCAGGAAGTCGGCTATCATCCTGAGGTCATACTCGCAGGCAGGCGGATTAACGATTACATGGGTAAATACATTGCCGAACAGACTATTAAGGAGTTGATAAAAGCACAGGTCGCTGTAAAAGGAAGCAAGATATTGCTTATGGGGTTTACCTTTAAGGAGAATGTAAAGGATGTCCGTAATACAAGGGTGATAGACATATATAAGGAACTCAAAGAGTATGGCGCCAGCCCGTTTGTCTATGACCCTGAAGCAGACAGAGAAGAAGTACGTTTAGAATACGGTATAGATATAATTGAAAACCCTGAGAATTCCTCACCTTATGACGGCATCATCGTGACTGTAAAACATGATGAATTCAAAGAATTTTCTGTTGAATATCTGCGTTCTCTGTGCGGGAACAACAGTCCTGTTCTTATTGATGTAAAAGGGTTCTTTAACAGAGATGTTTTAGAATCGTCAGGTTTCAGATATTGGAGACTTTAAGACTATCCGCCTATCTTTGACATCGGCTTCAGGTGCGTAAAGCACTTCTCGTGGTTTATGGAATGGCCTTCAGGCTTTATCTCGATGGAAAGCTTCAAGAGCCTCTCTAATTCTTCATCTGATGCTCCGCATCTCATCGCTGATTTTAAATCTATCTCTGTTTCAGAAAACAAACAAGACCTGAGCTTTCCGTCGGATGTTAACCTAAGGCGGTTGCATGAATTGCAGAAATGGTGTGTTATGGGGCTTATGAATCCTACAACTCCCGGGGCATCCTCAAACCTGAAATATCTTGCAGGTCCTGTTTTCCTGATCCTTACTGGAACCAGCGGTGCAATTTTTGATACCCTTTCTTTTATTTCCTCTGTGGATATATATTTTTCATGATTCCAGATTTCCTTCGCCCCTATGGGCATGAACTCTATAAATCTCACATTGTAAGCAGTCTTTAATGTCAGCCGTGCAAAATCCTCTATCTCATCGTCATTAAATCCTCTTATTGGAACCATGTTTATCTTTATAGGCAAAAGTCCTGCCTTTTCTGCCTCATGAATTCCTTTCCAAACGCTGTTTATATCTCCCCCCCTTGTTATTTCCCTGTATCTTTCAGAGCGGAGAGAGTCGAGGCTCACATTGACCCTTCTTAATCCAGCACTGGCAAGAGACTCCGCATATTCTTTTAACAGAACGCCGTTTGTTGTTAGACTTATATCCTCAATGCCTTTTATGCTGTTTATGGATGAGACTAAATAGGCCAGGTTTTTTCTTATGAGAGGCTCGCCGCCTGTAATCCTTATCTTTCTTACTCCTAGTCCTGCCGCAATCCTTACTATCCTGATTATCTCCTCATAATTTATTACATCCTTATGCTTTATTGGCTTTATCCCTTCAGAAGGCATGCAGTAAATGCACCTGAGATTGCAGCGGTCAGTAATAGAAATTCGCATATAATCAATGATGCGGTTATATTTATCTTTTATAAGGCTCATATAGGTGAAGCTTTTATAAAAAGAAACAGTTGTTATTTCTTCTTTTTCTGGGGTTGCACTGTGCTTTTGGGAAGTATTTCTGCAATTTTCTTTTTTGCAAGCTCTGCCTCTTTAGAGTTAGGATATTTTTCAATCAATCTTTCCAGTATCACCTTCCCTGTTTTTTTATCTTCCATTTCTATGAAAGAATATCCCTGCTTCAGCATTGCGCCCTTAGCTTTCTCATGAGCTGGATATTGCCTTAAAAATGTTTCGTATGCGAGTATAGCATCCTCATGCTTTTTGTCAGCATAGTAAGACTCACCGAGCCAGAAATACGCATTTGGCGTAAGACTATGTTTTGAAAAGTCTTTTATGAATTTTTCGAATTTCTGTATAGCATCTGCATATTTTTTTTCCTTGAAATCTATGTGGGCATCATCATATATTTTCTGTGGGTCGTTAGCTTCTACAGCTTTTGATTCAAGATTAGCTGATTCCATCTTATTGTCAGGAGGGGTTGACATTTCTTTTTTCTCAGAAGACAGGGCGCTTAATTTTATTTTTAACTCCTTCATTTCATTTTCAAGATGCGCTATTTTAGCCTGAAGCAATTCCCTTTCAGAAAAAAGGTCTTTTATAGTCTTATCCATGAAATATCTGTTTTCATCAAAACGACCTTTAAGGGTCTGCAATTCTTTTGATAAATCTGATGTTTGTGTCAGAAGAACTGATTGACTTTCTCTCATAGCAAGTAAAGAGTGTTCTTTTAATGTAGTTATATCTTGTGACAATGAAGTCATTTCCTTAGAGATTTCTGAAATATTAGTATTTATCCGTGCAATTTCCTTTTTCTGCTTAGCCGACTCTATCTGCACATCTACGACATTTTTTCTTACAGCCTCAAGATCTGCAGTTGTTGCGCAACCTATCAAAAAAAGTGAATAGTGAATAGCGAATAATAAGACAAGTAATGAGCATCGAGGCCTTAACTTTTGCCTTACGACTCTCATTTTCTGCTTTCCTCAATTAGCACAAAATGTGCCCTTCTGTTTTTCGCCCAGCAATCCTCTATCTGTTCGATGCATAGTGGTTTTTCTTCTCCGTAACTTAACGTATTGATCCTGCCTGATGGTATGCCGAGCGACAGTAGATATTCCTTTGCTGCATTTGCTCTTTTGTCGCCGAGTCCGAGGTTGTATTCATTTGTCCCTCTTTCATCCGTATGCCCTTCAATTATTACCTTTATATCTTTGTTTTTAGCAAGCATTGATGCAATTTCTCTTAGAACAGGACGGGCATCATCTCTAATATCGTAATTGTCAAAATCAAAATATATATCCTTAATTTTTGTTTGCAGTTCTTTGATATAGGATTTTATATCTGACGGCTCTATTTTTGCTATCTGCTTCTCAGTTATCGCCTCTTTTGGAATATCTTTTGTGATATCTTTTGAGGCAATATCATCGGCAGTTGCTGTTTTTTTGTCGTCTTTTCCTATTTCAGGCGGCCTTTGTTCAGGCATTTGTGCTATTTTTTTTGGAGCGCATCCGGCAATAGAAATTATTGCTAATATTAGCATGATATTGATAAATAAACCTTTCATTTTAGCCTCCTGGGTTTTCTTTTTATTTTGTAATTTACCAAATATCAAAGTTTCTGTGCAACCTTATTTAGTAACCGAAAAATAGACATAGACTTTGGCATACCTCTCATTAAGTCCATTTGAGGCA
>JBBISP010000035.1:0-15021 GCA_037441185.1 Nitrospirota bacterium
AAGCTGCGGGGTATCATAAACTGAATGTTTGTCTTGCGGTCATTCCCGCTTGTCCATTTTTTTGTCATTCCCGATTGTCGGGAATCCTTCCTCTAAAGAAAGATTGCGGACAAGCCGCAATGACAGAAAAGGATCAGAAAGATTCTGGACCTGCCTACCGGACAGGCAGGCAAACCAGAATGACAGAGATATGGTGACCCTGCAGCAAGCTATAGGGAATTGCAAATTAAAGGGGTGTGGGATAAGTCTGGAATAGACCCATAAAAACTTGACAATTTTTTATATTTCGAATTATAAACTAATACTTAAACAAAGAATCATCAGGGAGGATCGAATGACTGTCAAAGAGCTTTTAAACGCAAAAGGTAAGGACATTATAACAATTGAAGGGGAAAGCAGTGTAGAGGATGCCATAAGGTCTATGCATGCAAGAAAAATCAGCGCGCTTCTGGTAATAGAAAACGGAAGACCCACAGGGATATTTACTGAAAGGGATGTTGTAAGGTGTTATATATCTAAAGAAGGTAAGCCTTTCAGAGAAGTAGATATAAAGGATGCTATGACAAAAGACCTGATAGTAGCAGAACCCGATGATGAATTATCTAATATAATGTCAGTAATGATACAGAAAAACATAAGACATCTTCCAGTTGTAGATAAAGGCAGGATTGTAGGCATGTTGTCTATTCGAGATGTTATGCAGACACAGATTGGAAGGCTTCAGTCTGAGATTCACTATCTGAAAGACTACATTGCAGGATATTAATCAAAAATAGGGGCAAATTAAATACATTATCCCGGCTAAGAGGTTTTCGGATTAATAGGCACAGGCGACTGGAATCTCTTTCCTACAGGCATTTTTTTCATATCAATTCCGTCAGGCCTCCAGAATTTGTTGAAGTAAGTATCGGTTTCGAGTTTTGATGTGAATTCGTCCCAGTTTTTTAAAAGCCTTTCACGGTCAAAATAGATCCTGCTGCGGGAATAATCGCAATATTCATAAAACTCTGTGAGCACAAGGGCACAGACAGGGCATACCTCCACACAGTAGCCGCAATAGACGCATCTGAGTGCTTCTATTTCGTATTTCTCTAAAACCCTGCTGCCATCTCCCTGCTCCCTGTAATCTATATAAATGCATTGGGATGGGCATACCGTTGCGCATCTCAAGCAGGCAACGCATTTCTCCTTGCCTGTCTCAGGGTTCCTCACAAAGGCATGCCTGCCTCTAAAGCCAGGAAAGGGGTCTCTCTTTTCTTCTGGATACTGCCTTGTTATTGGATGGGTGAACATATATTTCAATGTCAGTGCCATGCCCTTCAGTATCTCGACCAAAAAAATCTTCTTTGCAAACTCTCTAATTGTCATCTGTCGCACTCGCCGAGGACAACATCTATTGTCCCTATATTTGCAATGGTATCGGCAACGAGATGTCCTTCGCATAATTTAGGCAATACAGACACATGAACAAATGAAGGCGCCCTGACCCTCATCCTGTAAGGCCTTCCGCTGCCGTCGCTGATTATGTAAAAACCTAGTTCTCCCTTTGGGACCTCCACTGCTGAATAAATCTCACCTTCGGGCAAAACCATTTCACGATCTTCTGAAAGGAGTATGAATGCATGTTCAAGGCTCATGTCTGCTTCCAATTTTTTTGGCCCCTCTGCAGGCATATCGAGTTCAAGTGCATTGTCCGCAAGGACGGTGCACTCGGGCATCCCTTCGATGCACTGCCTGATGATATGATTGGATTGCCTTAACTCTTCCATTCTGCATCTGTATCTGTCATACACATCGCCGTTCTTTCCTACAGGAACTTCAAACTCAACCTCATCGTATGCGTCGTAAGGCTTATGCTTCCTCACGTCATAGTCAATTCCCGAGCCCCTTAAGGTCGGCCCTGTGAGCCCCCAGTTTATTGCGTCTTCTACGCTGATCACCCCTATGCCCTTTGTCCTCTGAAGCCATATCCTGTTCTGGTCTATGAGTGTTTCGTACTCCTCTATCCTCTTTGGGAATTCTTCAGTGAATTTGTACAGGCTCTCAAGGAATTCGCTGTTTACATCTGTTCTTACCCCGCCTATCCTCGGATAGCTCACTGTGAGTCGTGCCCCGCATGTCATTTCGAACAGATCAAGCAGCCATTCCCTTTCTCTAAATGAGTAAAGAAAAACCGTCATTGCCCCTATATCCAAGGCATGGGTGCCCAGCCATATAATATGGCTGCTTATTCTTGTCATCTCAGCCATTATTGTTCTTATATACTTAGCCCTTTTAGGAACTTCTATTCCGAACAGTCTTTCTAAAGCCACACAGTATCCTATATCATTTGCCATGCTAGATATATAGTCAAGTCTATCCATTAGTGGAAGGGCAGATGTATATGTCCTGTTTTCAGATAGTTTTTCGACCCCTCTATGAAGATACCCTACATAGGGAGTGCATTTAACTACAGTCTCTCCATCAAGGTCAAGGACAAGCCTCAGCACTCCATGAGTGGCCGGATGCTGAGGCCCCATGCTGATTGTCAGTTCCTTTGTCTGCAGTTCCTTTGCTGTTGTTTTCATGTCATTGTTGCTCATATAAATGGCGTATGACTCAATTTCTTTGCAAAATAAACTACCTTATTATAAGTGCATATCATTATATGACCATAATGTTTTTATTCAAATTGTTTCGCCCGGCTTCCGCTTCGACTCTCGCCGGGACGAGGTAAACCGTGATTTTGCTTCAGAAATCGAGTCATACGCCATTCCCAAATATGATTTAGTATATCACCCCAAACTCGGCGATCTCCCTCGCAAATTTTTCGCGCTTCAATAAAGACGCCTCTTCCGCAGATACCCACCTTAGAGATTTACCCGTGCATTTGGTAACGCACGCGGGTCTTAATCCCTGATCAACCCTACTCCTGCAATAATCGCATTTTATGACCTTTCCTGCCTCCGGATTCCACTGAGGCACACCCCATGGACAAGCTGTTATGCAGGACTTGCATCCAACACAAAGGGATTGCTCCACAAAGACAATTCCATCTTTTGGTCTTTTTTGCATTGCATTTGTTGGGCATGCAGATACGCACCATGGTTTTTCGCAGTGAAAGCAGGGCATAAAGATAAATTGCTGTCTCGGCACACCGCTTATCATTTTTGGACCTACAGGGATAATTCTACAAAATCTTGGACCCACAGGGACATTGTTCCATGTCTTACAGTGCACCTCGCAGGCATAACAGCCTATGCATCTTTTCTGGTCCTGATAGATATAATATATGCTCATTTTAGCTCCTCCCTAATTCATCATGCTTTTTTAACGCCCACAAAACATTCAAGGTAAGCAATGCCGCCGCCCACAGGGTCTACTGTTTCGAGAAGGCCAATTTCAAACTTCGTATCGCTCAACCCCTTTTTATACGACCTTGTCTTAAGCGGTATCTCATTGCCGAATCCATGCACCATAAAAACCGCTTCAGGGTGTATAAATGGCGTCGCATATGCTCTTATCTTTCCGTTGTATCCATTTGATGATACCTCAACAATGTCTCCATCCTTTATTCCCAGATTCTTTGCCTCTTCTTCATTTATCCAGAGGACATTTTCTGGCATAAGTTCATTGAGATAGAGATTGTTCTGCGTCGTAGCATGAGTATGATATCCGCACCTGCCAAAGGTCAATCTAAAATTGCCCTTTTCATGTTTTTTAGGACTCTCATATGGTTTAAGGGATTGAAACTTATTTTTTTCAAGGGTCTGTGAAACAAATTCGACCTTTCCTGATGGAGTTTTGAATTTTAAATCGTTCCTACCCATGAGGATTGCTTCTTTTGCAAGAGACACCAATCCTTTGGCATTGAAATCTTCGATTTTAATGCCAGTGTCAGCAAGCTGGTAGTTCCAGATATCTTCAATGCTTTTGTAGGGGAAATACTGACCTGCTCCCATCCTTTCAGCAAGAAGAGTAAATATTTCCCATGCAGGTTTAGTGTTATATTTTGGAGGAATTGCCTGTCTTCTCATTATAAAGGCAGGCTTAGGGCCTGTTTGCGTCGCTATAATATTTGACCTCTCAAGATAGGTATTCTCAGGTAAAAGAACATCTGAATACCATCCTGTATTACTATAATTAACATCAATAGAGACGAGAAGGTCTAAGTTGTCGAGTATCTTTTTCTGCGCCTCTGGGTCTGGAAGCGAAGCTATTGGATCATAACGATAGGCAAAAAATGCCCTTACAGGATACGGCTCTCCTGTTTTTATCACCTTATAAAGATTAACTATATGCCCTGTTCCAAGAGATTTATCTGGCATATCTGCATCAAATATCTTGTCCTTGACATCTGGGATATTAGCGCTAAGGGAGTTTAAAGGCTTTTTACCTGCATCCTTGGCTCCTTTAGCAATAATCAATCCCCCTTTAGTCTCGATGCTTCCTAATAATGCATTCAGTATATATATGGAGCGGCTGCTGTAAAAGGAATCATGATATCTTGCAAGCATCCATCCGCCGTGGAGTATTACTTTAGGTTTTGCGTTGCTTAAGTCGCGAGCGAGATTAATTATCTCCTGAGCAGGTATCCCTGTTTCTTTTTCAGACCATTCAGGAGTATAAGGGACAACAAAGCTCTGAAGTTCAGTTAAGCCTGCAACCCATTTATTCACAAAATCTACATCATAGAGCCTTTCTTTTAATATCACATTTATAAGAGCCAGATTAAGAGCATAGTCGGTCCCAGGTCTAATCATGAAAAATCTGTCAGCTTTTGATGCTGTAACAGTGGCTCTGCAGTCTATATAAGTCAGCTTTGCGCCTTTTTCAATTGCGTCAAGAATGCTGTTTACTTCTTTAACCATTAATGACTCAAAGACATTTCTTCCATATAGAACTATATGCCTTGTATTTGGCCAGTCATAGACCATGTCTGTTCTGCCATAGCCAAAAAGCGTTTGACACGCCATATTAGTATTTTTTCCGCATGTATCGTCATGATCAAGATAATTCGGGGAATTAAGCGCCTTCATAAAACTCTTTGTCAGGTCACTAAAAGGACCTCCCCTGTCGACAAGAGCTATTGCTCTGCCGCCATATTTATCAGTCACTTCTTTAAGCTTACCTGCTATATAATCAAGGGCTTCATCCCATGTTGCCCTTTTCCATTTTCCAGAACCTCTCTCACCGTCTCTTATCATGGGATGCTGAGGACGTTCAGTGTCGTATTGGAAGGCAAGTCCTGCAGAACCCTTTGCGCAGAGGCTGCCTTCTAAACCTGGGACATGTGGATTGCCTTCAATCCACTTGACTACACCATCTTCTACTTCTACTCTTATGGGACAGCGAACCGTACACATGCTGCATATGCTATATATAGATGAAACTTCTCCCATCTGCATTACCTCCAAAATCCAGGTTTTTTATTTTTTTGCACAGAACAGTGGTATTATTTAATAAAGGGTGAAGGATTAACCCCTCACCCTCTGAGTTTAGCTTGTAAAATTAATCGCACATTACCATGTCCCTATTGCCTTTGCTGCTTCTCTCATTATATCGTACTCCTTGTCTGTAACAGGAACGAATCCCTCAATCCTTGCAGGTCCTAATATTGAGATGGTCTTAAGGTCGCCTTTTTTGAGTTTTAACACAGCGTCTTTCAGTTTTTTAGCCATAGCAGTGTCCATCTTCTTTGATACAGCTATTGGCCAGTTAGGTATCGGATCGCTGACCGCTATTTTTCGAAACTTTTCTGGACCAGCCTTTAACTTCTCAACATCATCATCCCTTACAAAACCTGCTTCTGCTTTTCCAGCAAGAACTGCCTCGGCAACAGGATCTCGCTTTTTCTCAAAAATAACCTTTACATCGTCTTTCTTTATTCCTGCCTTATTTAGCATCATCATCTGCACAAGATAAGCGCCTGCAGAGCCGGGGTCTGTAGCAGCAATTGTCTTTCCTTTAAAGTCAGCTATACTTTTAATCGGGCTGTCTTTTTTAACTATTATTGTTCCCTTAATATCATCTCCAATCTCAGGCTCTGAAGAAATAACAAGAACCTCTGTTTCTGGAACAGCTTTTTTCAATAAAACATATAGATAGGGATTTGTGTAGACCAAATCATATTGCTTTGCCTCAGCCTCTTTTCTCCATGTGTCAAAATCCTTTGGTATCATAAGAGTAACCTTTACTCCCAGTTCTTTACTAAGATGCTCAGCAAGCGGCGTAAAGCCTTCCCTCATCTCTTTTTCTGTAAGCCTCGGCAAAATTCCGAATTTTAACTCCGCTGCAATAGCCCCAAAAGGCAGCGCTAATAATGCTATCAAAACCACCAACAACATCTTCTTACCCATAACTTTCCTCCTTTTTATTTTTTTTGTTTATTTTGGCGTTGGAATAACGCCGAGGAGCATAAGCCCCAAAATCGATAAACCAATAACAGCTACCCTCTTAACCCACAGCGGATTTAATCTCTTTGATACCTGTGGGCCAAGATAGCCTCCAATTATAGCGCCAGTAGCCATAAATGCAAAGAGAAGAAAATCCACATTGCCAAAGCCAACCACCCTGGAAGATGCCATAGCTGTATTAAAGAATATAGCCAAAAGGGAGCTTCCTACAACAACATACATCGGAAGACCCATAAGAACAGTCATTAAAGGTACCATAAAAGGGCCTCCCCCAAAACCGAACATGCTGGACATTATGGCTATCAAAAAACCGCCTGTGCAGCCAACTATCATGTTAGCCTTAAACTCCTGACCCCAAAATTCTATCTTCATAGAACCCTCCTCTTATTTTTTCTCAGCCTTTTTAGCTGCTGACTCTTCAGCCCTTTTCTTAAATTCCTTAAGAATAGCCTGTTCTTTTTTATTTTTCGATATATATCCAGGAGTTGTCTGCCACAGCATGATAGCAGCAAGTATTAAAAGCACCCAACCAAAAAGGAATTTATACTGCTCAAGAGTTATCATCTCTGTTAATTTAGGCCCGATAAAGCCGCCAACCAACATTGCCAGACCAACCCCTACACCTAATTTCCAGTTAATGAACTTTATCTTGCTGTAATTATATATGCCAGAGCCCTGGCTAAAAAGCACGCTCGGAAGCACAGAGCCTGCGACAATTGCATGGGGTATCCCATAGATAAATATCAGAAGCGGGTTAAGAATAAAGCCTCCGCCAGCGCCCATAGTAACGCCGAATGTGCATACTACTACTGCAAGGAAAAAAGGCCCTAATACATTTAAGCTCTGTCCTGCTCTAGAAAAATAGAGTTTTCCAAAAGGCAAGTCATGCTTAAATGTTACAGGCGCACTTTTTATGTCCCTGTCAACCGCAGCAATAACCGTATATGCGCCGCTTGGGGCATTTTTGGGCAGCTTGTATTCGGCCTCAAAGCTTCCATCCTCATTTATTTTTATTGTTGGACTAAACATCCTTTCAGGCCATCTATACCTCGCCTTCATAAGAGGCATTGACTGCCTCCTGTTGCCTTTTTCATCCATTTCCTCCAGCTTATCACCTCTCGAACCCAGTATCGTAGCTAAAATAGATGCCTGCCATCTGTCCACCTTAGCTTTTGCAGGGGTTACATAAGCAGCATCTGCTCCGGTTGTTGTGAGCATTCTGCTTACGCTCCAGTCTTTATCTTTTGCCTTTTCTATCTTATATGCTTCTTCAACCTCTTTCGGCATGAGCATCATATAAAGCGCTGGAATATCTTTGCTCAAATAAAATATGTATGGTATTTTCCCTGTATCAGGGTCGCGTTTGCTGTCGAGCCTTGCAACCTGTACTATTTTTTCAGAGGCTATTTCGATATAAACAGGCCTTCCTGCAGGGGCTGTTCCCTTTATTTTGATAATCTCTCCTCCCTTGTATTCAGGCTTGTCAATAGACAGCATTACCTGATCAGCAGGCTGCTCTGCAAATGCAATCCCTGAGGCGATGATGATAAAAGCGAGCACCAAAATATATCTTTTCATATCCTCTCCTCCCTTATCTTATGACCAGCACCGAACATGGTGCGTTAGCCGCAATCCTTGAGGACACACTTCCGAGCACTGTCCTTTCTGTTGCATGTTTTCCTGTTGAACCAACCATTACTAAATCCATATCCATGCCCCTTGCATGGTCAGCGATGACATCCGCAGGGCTTCCTTCAAGGATAATTGTTTCAGCCTCTATCCCTTTTTCCATGAGCGTCTCTTTGATCCCCTCCATTGCGCCCTCGATTTCTGCCCTGTAAAGTTGTGTTACTGTTTCGCAGTCAGCGCCTATCTCTGAAAAACAGAGATTGGGAACTACAGAGATAACTGTCAGTTTAGATCCAAATTTCTGTGCGATAGCTGCTGCTTGCATCAGTGCCTTGTCTGCAGCATCTGAGCCGTCATGCGCTACTAAAATCTTCTTCATACAACACCCCCTTTTTGTTTATAAAATTTAATATATATTGCGCCTCAGAATCTAAAGGCAAAAACTATGCCATAGACATGAAAGGTGCTATTGCTTGTAATTTAAATACTTGGGTCTACCCTGACTGTCCACATCAGGACAAATGGATTAAAAATGGTGTTCCAAATGGGACAACTGAAAAGACAGGTGACAGGCTATAGGCGATAGGCAAAAGGTTAAGGCAAAATGTTACTCAGGCAGAAGCCCATGATGCTTCATCTTTGTCCGGAGCTGCTTTCTCGATATGCCAAGTATTTCTGCAGACTTTGTTTGATTCCATGATGTTTTTTCGAGCGATCCGAGTATCAGTTTTCTTTCAGTATCCATAAGACTAAATCTATCGCCTGCTAAAATATCGCCAGTATGCATTTCACGTATTACCCTCGGCAAGTATTGCATAGTAATAGTGTCGGCAGGGCATAAAACAACAGAACGCTCTATGACATTTTCGAGTTCCCTTACATTGCCGGGCCAGTCATAATCCATAAACGCCCTCATAACCTCACTGTCCAACGCAGTTATTGCCCTGTTATTTGCTTTATTGAATTTATTCAGGAAATGGCCGGCAAGCAATGGTATGTCCTCTTTTCTTTCCCTTAGCGGCGGGATATTTATAGTAACGACATTTAGCCTGTAAAAAAGGTCTCCTCTGAAAGCCCCTTTCTTTACATCTGATTCAAGGTCACAGTTTGTTGCCGCTATAATCCTCACATCCACCTTTATCCTGTTTTTTCCGCCGACCCTGAGTATCTCCCTTTCCTGAAGGAATCTCAAAAACTTCTTCTGTATATTCAATGAAAGCTCACCTATCTCATCGAGAAAAACCGTGCCTCCGTTGGCGAGTTCTATCTGCCCCATCTTCTGTTCATATGCGCCTGTAAATGAACCCTTTTCATGACCGAAAAGCTCGCTTTCAAGGAGCTCTTCAGGCAGAGCTGCACAATCTATGGGAATAAAAGGACATTCAGACCTTGATGATTCATAATGTATAGCCCTTGCAACGAGTTCTTTCCCTGTCCCGCTTTCGCCTATGATAAGTACGTTGGAATTGCTTTTTGAAACCGTATCTATCAGGTTAAATGCGTCCTGCATGACATGGCTCTTGCCTATTATATTTTTATAGCTGTGTCGTTCCTTCAGTTGCGATTTCAGGATTATATTTTCGATCAGGAGATGATGCTTTTCCACAGCCTCCCTTGCAACGGTAAGGAGTTCGTCTGGATTTACAGGCTTGGTGAGATAATTGAAGGCACCCCTTCTCATGGCATCCACAGCCTTTTCTATGGTGCCGTATGCAGTGAGCATTACCACAGGAATGCGATAGCCCTTTTCCTTCAATGCATCCAGCAATTCTGCCCCGCTCATTCCCGGAAGCCTGTAATCCGTAATAACCGTATCGAGGTTAAGTTTTGAAACCCTGTCCATCGCCTCTTCGGCTGTCCTCGACGTATACACATTATAGCCGCTCTTTTTAAGGATGGCGGATAACACCTTCAGGGTATTGGCCTCATCATCTACGAGCAGTATCTTGCCTTTGCTGTTATTCATTTTAATTCCTTACTGGCAGAGTTATTACAAATTCCGTTCCTTTGCCGATCTCACTTTTTACAACAATATCACCATTATGGTCTTTTATAATTCTTTCTACACATGCAAGGCCAAGACCGGCGCCTCTGGTCTTTGTGGTAAAAAAGGGTTTAAATATCTCAGAGACTGTTTTGTTGCTGATACCCATACCTGTATCTTTTACCATTATACTTACCCTTAAGTCAAAAGCCTCTGTGCTGATTTTTATGGAATCACCAGCCTTTGAAGCGTCAAGAGAATTGACAATAATATTTAAGAGAGCTTGTTTAAATTGCTGCGCATCAAACTTAAAAGAAGCAATCCTTTCATCGAGCGACATTATTACTTCTACGTTGTTCTCTGTAGCCTCTTGCCTTATCAACTCCACAGTCTCCTTCACTATTTTATTTATATCCGAAAGCTGCAGGTTAAGAGGAGATGGTCTGGAGAATCTGAGAAAGCTCGTTACTATCTCATTCAACCTGCTCGTCTCTTCTTCTATTATAGAAAGGAATTCCTTTAAAACATCCCCTTTGAAATTATCCTTCAGATAAGATGCAGCGCCGCGTATTGCATTGAGAGGATTTTTAATCTCATGGGCGACAGTCATCGACATCTCGCCAAGGACAGAGAGTTTTTCAAGCCGTGTCTTTTCTTTGTTTGACTCCTCCAATTCTCTTATACTTTCTTTAAGCCTCTTTATCATCTGATTAAATACTTCGATAAGCTCCCCTACCTCGTCTCCACATGATTCCTTATATACCATACAGTTTTTGCAGTCGCACAACTTTTCAAAAACATCGCCCTGCACCTCTCCAAAGCACATGGTGCCTGATATTGTCCAGCATCTGCTCTTGCCATATGCAGGGCACTCCTTTATATCGCATCCGAGCAAATCACGACAGTTTTTCAAATCATCATTAGGCACTTCCACATCGAGATTTCCTGCTTGTGCAAGCTCCATTTTATCCTTTAGCTTCTTCATAGGTGTTGTCAGAAGCCTTGCAAGGCTGAAAGCACCCCACACTCCGATAAGCATCACAATGCCTGATATTATAAAAATATGATTTTTAAGTTTTTTCAAATTGTTCTCGACACCTCTATCGATATCGCCCTTCGAAAAACCCACAATCACCATCCCTACAACTTCGTATCCAGCTTTGACAGGTATCATTATCTCTTTTGTATCTTCATCTGTCATGTCGCGCACGTACTCATTTCCCCTGTTTATTACAAGGTCTGTATATTTATGCATGTCTCTGTCCAAAAAATGGCCGAGGAGTTTTCTGCTTGTATGTCCCACAATACGGCCGTTGTAGTCGACTATGCTTGCATAAATACATGCTGGAGCATTAGCAGCAGTGCTTACTATTTCATCAAGCCTGAGCGGGTCTTTAAATATCAATGGCTCAATAGCATCCATTGCAAGATTCCTAACTACCAGGAGGTGGCTATTGTCCATCTCGGATTTCAATGCGCTCCTCTGATGGGCGATTATTAAGGTGTTTAATACAATCATTATGATAAAAATAAGAAAAATAACAGCGACAGAAAACTTCTGTACAAGGCTAAGCCTTCTTAATATTCTTTTAACAACATTTAACTTCATATATCAGTATTTCTTAAGCTCATCAAACTCATCATCGCTGACTGCCCCGAAGCCTCTTATCCTTGCTGCCTTAAGTATCTCTCTATCATTTAACTCTATCAAAAGATTCCTTACCTCGCTTGCAAGGGCGTGGTTTATGTTCCTGCATTGGGCAAATGGCCAGTTTGGAAGCGGCTTTGTCCTTGCAAGTATCCTTATCTTTTTCATATCTACTGCATCCTTCCATGCTACAAGAGCCGCCTCTCTAACAAAGCCTGCATCAGCCTCTCCCCTATAAACACCGAGGATTACATTCTCCTGTCTTTTTGCATCTATAATCTTCATATCTTTTTCTGTATCTATCCCATACTCCATCAAATGAATCCTCTGAGAAAGATAGCCGCCTGCAGACTTAAGCGAAGTGATTAGCACTTTTTTATTCTTTAAGTCCTTTATATCCTTTAGCATGCTGTCATTTCTCGTTATGATTACTCCTCTGAACTTGTCACTACCGCCCATCAGGTCGTCAGACGCGCTGTCTTCTCCTATAGTAATAACTAAGGGCTTTATATCTACCTCTCTGTCTATTAGTGCAAAAACATAAGGGTTTTGATAAGAAAAATCGACCTTGCCGCTCCTTACAATATGCATAAAATCCTCAAAATTCTTTGGTATTACAAGCTTAAAGTTATACCCTGTCTTTTCAGAAAGGTATCTCATCAAGGGATCATACCTGTTATAAAGGGTTATTGCTGAATAAAGAGGGAGAATGGCGACTTTTACTGTTTTCTGTCCATACTCTATATAGTTCTTCCCTGTAAGGTTTTTGATCATCACCCTGATTGCATCAAAATCCCTATCTTCAGCTTGAGCAAATCCTGCTATATCCTTATCAATGGATGAAAGAATCGCTGCATCCTGCAACTCGCTAAGCCTTTTTATAACCTCTTTCCGAATTTCATGAGGCATGGTATCAGATGCACAAAACACAAAAGACGGGGTTGCCTCAGATCTCTTTATTATCTTAAGACCATCTTTTATGTATTTAGCTGCAACAGATTCGCTCAAAGCCCCTACATCATGGTCTTCTATAAGCACAGAAAGCGCAACCCTGTCTTCCTGCTCCAGAAAATCGATATCTGCGAAATCATCAACTCCCAAGCCTACATCATTCAGCATAGAAAGCGGTATCAGATAGCTGAATGATGACTGTTTGCTCCCAAGTGCAAGCCTTTTGCCTTTAACATCTGCTACCTTATCTATGCCGCTTTTCTC
The DNA here is from genome assembly GCA_037441185.1 of Nitrospirota bacterium. GTDB lineage: Bacteria > Nitrospirota > Thermodesulfovibrionia > Thermodesulfovibrionales > Dissulfurispiraceae > JBBISP01. The sequence goes on from JBBISP010000035.1 coordinate 12,872, forward strand.
CTTTACAACAAGCACACTTCTGGATGTGGCCCCATCTTTGCCTATAGTCTTTATTAAAGGGACTACTTTATTTCTGTATCTTGCCCTGACCTCGCAATACGCAGCAGGGTCAAGAAATGTCATATGCGCTTTGCCGCTTCCTATCTCATAGATAGCGTCTTCATAATTCTTTGCAACCTTTATGGTTACCGGCCTTTTTAATATATTCTCAAGATAATACTTAAGGGGAACAAACCTCTCATACATCGCACCTGCACGCTCTACAGGAAGAAGGGATATGATTATTGGAGATTCATTTAGAGTGCGTGGATTATAATGTTGTTCATCTGATTTTTGTTCAGGCAGGCTGCCCTGCGATGAGCATGCAAAAAGATTCAGAATGCAGAAAGCAGAAAACAGAAGCCAGATTACAAAAGGCAGACTTTTAGCTTTTTTATACTTTTCATGTCGGACATTTGACTTCTGGTTTCTGACTTCTATTATCATCTAAGAAATTCTTCTGAAAACATGTTTTCTTGTTTCTCACGACCTATTGTGGTTATCTCTCCATGCCCAGGCAATACCTTTGTGTCTTCTGGCAGTTTCATCAATTTTTTGAAGGATTGTTTTAGTTTAAGGCCGTCGCCGCCATAAAAATCAGTCCTTCCCACAGAGCCTGCAAAGAGTGTATCTCCTGTAATAACAGAGCCTTCACCATAGATGCATATGCAGCCCGGACTATGTCCGGGGGTATGCATGACCTTGAAAACAAGGCCCCCGATTTTGATCTCGTCTTCATCATTAACAAATCTGTCAGGATCAGGCAATGGATCAATATCATATCCCCAAAATGCAGCCATGTCCAATGCAGCCTTGTATATCTGGAGTTCGTCCTGATGAACTAAGACATCTGCATTTGTCTCCTTTTTTATATCGCTTACTGCTCCAACATGATCAAAATGGCCATGCGTGCATATTATATGCTGCACATGAAGGTTGTTTTTTTTGATTATTTCCATTATCCTGTCAGGCTCATCCCCGGGGTCAATGACCATTGCCTTTTTTGTCTTTTCATCTGCAATGATAAAGCAGTTTGCCTGAAGGGGTCCTACAGCAATACTTTTGATAAGCATGTTTCTCCTTTCAAAAAAATTTTACCCAATCTTTAAATAAAGGCACAAATTGCCGTCAGCGTCATAATCGAACCCTACTGTATTTTTAACAAGCAGAGATGCAGTATAAGCAAGGTCATCAAGCTTTCCCTTAAGAGCTTCAGCAGTTTTGTGTTCAATATCATAAAGCTCAAGTATGTCTATAATTTCGTCAATATCTCCTGTGTTATAGGATTCAAGCACAACCCTGTTATTAGAAACGCCCCTTTTTTTATTAGCAATATCTATCTGGTGTTTCAGTCTCTCTAAGCATAATCCATATATTTTTACGCCTTCTATGGTCATTTTTTTCCCTTGATTTTATTCATAATATAACCCATTTCTTCGTTTTTCATCAAAAAAGATAGAGTGAAGTATATCCCTGCACAGATTATTATTACAGCGCCGAGGTATGCTGCCTTTCGGATGTCGTGTCCTATTAGTGTCCATATATCGCTTTTTGCAATAAACCAGCCTGCCAGACCCATGATTGCTGATGCAGCAGTTGTCTTTATAAAAGAGTTCGCTATCCTTTTAGCTCCTATCCCGCCGAGCCTTTTTCTAAGGGAATAAAATAGGAACATAAAATTAAAGCATGAAGCAATAGCATTTGCAAATGCAAGGCCATTATGCTTCATTGGCCCCATGAAGATGATGCTTAAAAGGATATTAATTATTACTGCTGCGGCAGCAATTTTTACAGGCGTTTTAGTGTCCTGCATTGAATAAAAGGCTGCAGTAACTATCCTTACACCGACGATTGCCCATATCCCGAGGGAATAAAATATAAGCGCATCTGATGTGGCAATTGTTGCTATATAATCAAATTTTCCCCTCTGAAACAGTGTGCTAACAATAGGGACATTCAATGCTATCAAGCCGAACATCGCGGGTATGGTAATAAAAAAAAGCAATCTCAGAGCAAATGAAAAATCCTCCTTTACCTTTTCTATATCGCCTTTTGAAGAATGCTCTGATAGGGCTGGCAGGACAGCCATTGCCATTGCAACGCCGAATATC
>JBBISP010000036.1:0-14599 GCA_037441185.1 Nitrospirota bacterium
CAGTACTAATAGACCGTGTGCCTTGACCCCTATTCCCCTCCCATATTTGTCAATTTTTTTATTGCATTATATAAATTGCATTATATAATTAAAGAAAGGTTTCCTTTCTTTAATTTTTTTTGTGCTTGAAAAGGAAAAGTTGACAATGAAAGAAAAAGATATATTCGAAGAAATTGTTACTCTCGGTAAAAGACGCGGTGTTCTTACGTATGATGAGATAAATGAGGCTCTACCTTCGGAATTTTTCTCGCCTGATGAACTTGAAGATCTTATGGATGTTCTCAGCGATATGGGTGTTAAGGTTGTAGATCATGAAGAAGGCGTTCTATCTAGCGAAGAAATAGAAGAAGAGGAAGAGATCGAGGAATATGAGAGAGCAGAGGATCTGGTTCAGGCATATTTTAATTCTATGGGCGACATTTCTATTCTTTCTAAATATGAAGAAACAGAACTGGCAAAAAAACTTGAAGCAGGAAAAGCAATAATACAACAGACTATATCAGTGCTGCCTCTTTTTGGCAAGATAAAAGAGAGCATAGATTCCGTAGTAGAAGAAGATGAAGATCTTTTAACAGAAGAAGAGAAAGCTGACAACGCCCTTATAAAAACCCTCTTAAGGCTTGAAGAACTCATGGAAGTAATGGATGATGCTGACAGAAAAATAAAAAAATATGGCAGCTTAAAAGAATTAAAATCCACGATAAATGAAAAAAAGAGAAAGGGACAAAACACAAAAAAGTTAGAATTACTTTTAAAAGAGGTCCTATCTGACTATAAAAGAGTAGAGGCAGAGGCAGGCATAAAAGCCGATGATTTGAAGGGCGTCTGGAACAGAATATCAAAAGCACGATATCTTGTGACAGAAGCGAAGAATGAGCTTATAACCAGAAACCTAAGATTGGTAGTCAATATAGCAAAGAACTATGTAGGCAGGGGTTTGCCTTTGTTAGATCTTATTCAAGAAGGAAACATTGGCCTTATGAAGGCTGTTGACAAGTTCAAATATGAAAAAGGCTTTAAGTTCAGCACCTATGCGACATGGTGGATAAGACAGGCCATTACAAGAGCTCTTATTGATCAAACAAAAACCATCCGTGTCCCTGTTCATATGATGGAGTTTTATAATCGTGTTACAAAGGCTTCAAGGGAGCTTACTCAACAGCTCGGCAGAGAACCTACTAATGATGAGCTTTCTAAAAAGCTTGTTGTCCCTGTAAGAAAAGTGGAAGAGGTATTCAGGGCAATTCAAGATCCCATAGCCTTGCAAACTCCTATTGGAGATGAAGATACAGAGCTGGAAGATTTTATAGGTGATAAAACAAGTCCTTCGCCTTACTCTGATGCAGAAAAAATAGAGGCTTCCGAGCATATCCAAAGAGTATTAAGAACGCTAACATCAAAGGAAGAGACTGTTATAAGAATGAGATTTGGTATTGGCGCTGACAGAGACCATACCCTCGAAGAAGTAGGGAGGTATCTCTCAATCACAAGAGAACGTGTAAGGCAGATCGAAGCAAAAGCCCTGCGAAAACTGAAACATCCAAGTAGGATGAAGGCATTAAAAATTCTTACAGCTTAACCTTATAGCAAAAAAGGGACTGCTTTTACGAGCAGTCCCTTTTTTGCCCCTAAATATCTATATTCCTCGCCTCAAGTGCGTGTTTGATTATGAACTCTTTTCTCGGCTCTACCTGGTCGCCCATGAGGATCGTGAACATCTCATCTGCTTTCACAGAGTCCTCTACACCGACCTGCAAAAGCACCCTCTTTTCTGGATCCATAGTCGTCTCCCACAACTGCTGGGGGTTCATCTCTCCCAGTCCTTTATACCTCTGAATGCTCAAACCCTTTTTAGAAGCCTCAATTGCTGTATTAAGAAAATCCTTTAAAGAAGCTGTCTCTTTTGTTCCTTCCTTAATCTGAAGTTTATATGGTGGCTTGCCGAATACATCTGTTATTTCCTTATACACCTGTGTAATCTCTTTAAACTCTGGCGATGTGATGAATAAAACAGAAAGGCTCATCTTGTAATTATGTCTCCTTATATCGACAGTAAATGCCTCCTGCTCTTCATCAAAGCTTATTTCCTCCTGCTTTATATTAGGAATCTTCCTTTTTATGCTTTCCAGAAGCGATGTCATTGCCTCTGCGCTTTTGAAGCTAGCTTTTTCAATGCCTGCTTCCAGAAGCAGGCTTATAATCTCTGGATCCTTCCTCTTTCTGTCAAACCACTCCATAAGCTTCTCATAGGCAGAAATCTTTTTAAGATGCGGAATAAGCTTCTTGCCTCCCATCAAACCCGAAGGCGTTAAGACCTGAATATCCTCTGCAGCAAGTTCAAAGAGCATTGCCATAAGTTCTGTCTCGTTCTGGACATACCTCTCTGTCTTGCCCCTTTTGATCTTGAAAAGCGGTGGCTGTGCAATATGCAGATAGCCCCTCTCAATAAGATCCGGCATCTGCCTATAAAAGAATGTGAGAAGCAATGTTCTTATATGTGACCCATCAACATCAGCATCTGTCATGACTATTATTTTATGGTACCTCGATTTCAGGGCATCAAAATCATCTGTGCCTATGCCAGTGCCGAGGGCTGTTATCAACGTCTTTATTTCGTCAGATGTGAGCATCTTGTCAAAACGCGCTTTTTCAACATTGAGTATCTTTCCCCTCAATGGCAATATTGCCTGAAAACGCCTGTTCCTTCCCTGTTTTGCAGAGCCTCCTGCAGAGTCTCCCTCTACTATAAACAGCTCTGACCTTGCAGGGTCTTTCTCCGAGCAATCAGCTAATTTCCCAGGAAGCCCTGTATCTTCGAGGACCCCTTTTCTCCTTGTCAGTTCTCTTGCTTTTCTTGCTGCCTCTCTCGCCCTTGCTGCCTGAATTGCCTTCTCTATAATCTTCCTTGCAATAGATGGGTTTTCTTCAAAATATGTGGAAAGTGCTTCGTTTGTTATGGATTCAACAAGGCCCTTGACCTCGCTGTTTCCAAGCTTCATCTTTGTCTGGCCTTCGAACTGGGGATTTGGAAGTTTTACGCTTATGACAACAGTAAGTCCTTCCCTTATGTCTTCGCCGGAAATGCTCTCTTTCCCTTCCTTTAGGATTCCGGAGGATGTTCCGTAGCTGTTCGATGTCCTTGTAAGTGCCGATTTAAAACCGACGAGATGCGTGCCGCCTTCCCTCGTGTTTATGTTGTTTGCAAATGTGTATATGTTTTCGGTATAGCCATCATTGTACTGGAGGGCTATTTCAACAGTGATTCCCTCTTTTTCTCCTGAGACATATATGGGCTTCGGATGAATAGGGGTCTTGTTTTTATTGAGATGCTCCACAAAGGATATAATACCTCCCTTGTAGAGAAAGATCTGACTTTTTGTTGTTCTTTCGTCTGCTATGTTTATCTGGAGCCCTTTGTTTAGAAATGCAAGCTCCCTGAGCCTCTGCGCAAGGACATCGTAATGAAACTCTGTTGTCTCGAATATCTCAGCATCTGGTTTGAAGGTAATTTTTGTCCCCCTGCCCTTTGTCTTTCCAACAACAGTTAGAGGGCTTACAGTCGTTCCCCTTTCAAACCTCTGCTGATGCACAAGGCCGTTCTGCTTTATCTCAATTTCAAGCCATTCAGAAAGGGCGTTCACTACAGACACGCCAACTCCGTGAAGTCCTCCTGAAATCTTGTATGCCTTTGACTCGAATTTGCCTCCTGCGTGGAGTTCTGTGAGAGCTATCTCTGCTGCTGTCCTGCACTCGGGATCTCCAGGGTGCGGCTCTGTGGGGATACCCCTTCCATTGTCTATTACTGTGCAGCTTCCGTCATGATGCAAAATGACCTCTATGTTTGTGCAGAACCCTGCAAGGGCTTCATCCACACTGTTGTCCACGACCTCATAAACAAGGTGGTGTAGGCCGTCTATGCCTGTGGATCCTATATACATGGCAGGCCTTACCCTTACTGCTGAAAGGCCTTTCAGTATTTTTATTGCCTCTGCTCCATATTCTTCATCCATCGCAGAGCTTTCTTCATTTGTTTTTATTTTTTCCACTGATTCTCCTTGTTTTTTGGTAATCTCGCCTTTAAAAAACATTAATCCCTTCTAATCATCCTCTCATTGGCATAATAACGCATTTATAGTCTTCTTCCCCTTCTTCCATTATCATTGCCGGACTGAGAGGTTCGTTAAGTTTAAAAATAACCCTTTCAGAGGACATAACATTCAGCGCATCAAGGATATATCGCGCATTAAAGGCTACTGTTATCGCATCTCCACTATAATTTACAGGTAGTTCTTCTGTCGCTTCTCCCAAATCCGGATTAGATGCAGAAATAACCATATTATCTGCACTGATATCAATTTTTACAGCATTGCTTCTCTCCTTGCTCATAATAGAAACCCTCCGTAAGGATTTCGTGAAAAGAGACCTATCCACAATCAGTATCTTTTCATTTTGTGTTGGCAGCACTTGTTCATAATTTGGATATGTGCCATCTATCAATCTTGTCAAAAACTGTATCGCATTTATTTTAAAAAGCATATGGTTCTTTCCCATAATCATATTTACAATTTTTGATTCATTGCTTAGAAATCGTCTAAGCTCTGCGACTGCCTTTCTCGAAATAATAAGTTTTTTTTCTTCCCTTTGCTTGGCTCCGATTGTTTTCTCTGAAACAGCTAATCTATGGCCGTCTGTTCCGACTACCGTGAGAGTTCCTTCTGGTTTTATATGCAAGAGGAGGCCATTTAATACATACCGCGTATCTGATTCTCCTGAAGCATAGATTGATTTGTCTATCATATCAAGAAGCAATGCGGCAGAAATCTCCGTTTCTTGAATTTTGAATTTTGAATTTTGAATTTCCTCGCCAAGGGATGGCCAGATCGGAAACTCTTCCGTAGAAAGGCCTGCAAGTCGGAAATTGCTATTCCCTGACCTGACCTTTATCCACAGGGAGTCTGCAGACTCTATGGTTACATCTTCTTCCATTTCCCTTACTATTTCAAATAGCTTCTTTGCCGGAATACATATTTTGCCTTCCTGAGCAATATCAAGTTTAATAGGCTCTTTAAAGGCTGTCTCAAGATCTGTTGCTGTAATGAATGCCTCTTTTTCCTCTGCAGACAGAAGGAAGTGATTTAAAATCGGCATTGTATTTTTCTTTTCCACAATGTTCTGAATATCTGATAGCTTTTTCTGCAACTCATCTTTTTGAACTGTTATCTTCATTTTTCCCTCCTACCCCTTTATTCTTTTATTAATATTCTCTATCGTCTTGTTCAAATTCTCATCCTTCTGTCGTTTTTCTTCTATCTGTTTGCATGCATAAATTACAGTGGCATGATCTTTGCCGCCAAAGCCTCTGCCTATTTCGCTTAAAGAAAGTTGTGTATGCTGTTTTATCAAATACATCGCTATCTGCCTCGCATTTGCCACTTCTTTTGTGCGCTTCTTTGTCTTTATGTCCTGTATTCTCATACTAAAATAATCACAAACCGCCTTTTGTACGGATTCTATTGTTATTGGTTTATCCTCTTCTGAAATTAAGTCTTTAAGCACCTTTCTCGCCATATTTATGTCTATAGGCATTCCTGTGAGGGATGAATGCGCTCCCAGCTTTATAAGGCAACCTTCCAGTTCCCTAACGTTGGATTTTATCTTTGTAGCAATAAAGTAAGCAACATCTTCTGCTATGTGCATCCTCTCAAACTCCGCTTTTTTATATATAATTGCAATCTTTGTCTCGACCTCCGGAGGCTGAATATCCGCTATAAGCCCCATGCTAAACCGTGACCTTAGCCTGTCTGTAATATCAGATATTTCTATTGGAGACCTGTCGCTTGAAATTACTATTTGGCGCTGTCTTTCATAAAGAGAATTGAAGGTATGAAAGAATTCCTCCTGCGTAGTTGTTTTGCCAGATATAAATTGAATGTCGTCGATGAGAAGCGTATCAAGATTTCTGTATTTTTCCTTAAATTCTCCCATTTTTTGGTGTCTAAGAGCAGATATTACTTCATTGGTAAACTGCTCTGCAGAAACATAATGGACCACCTTCCCCTGATTTTTATCCACAATTGCATTGCCTATAGCATTCATAATGTGTGTTTTGCCTAGACCTACTCCTCCATATATAAATAAAGGATTGTAGGCATGCCCTGGATTTTCTCCAACCCTTTTGGCCGCCGCATGTGCAAACTGATTGGAAGAGCCTACAACAAATGTATCAAATGTATATCTTGGATTTAGATAGATACCCCTGCTTGCAAGCTTGTTTTTCCTATTTTCGAGCTTTGAATCCATCTTCTTAAGAAATGTATCCTCCCTTTCTGCAGCCCTGTATTTTACTGCGACATTAAAACCAAGAATGCCTTCCAGAGTCTCTGCGATAAGGTTCGGATAATAATCCTCCATCCAATCCTTAAAAAATCTGTTTGGAATCTCTAAAACAGCGGTTTTATCTTTTATTTGAAGGAGTTTCATAGGTTTAAACCATAAATCTAAGATGCTTTCTCCGACCTTTTCGGCTATCTTAGAGAGACTTCTATTCCATATATCTTCTGCGCTCGAAGCGATTACCATTTTTATCCTTTTTGTATTTTTTTTTATAATATTTACCAACAGGTTATTAACAATTGTTAATAATTCCTACTATTTTTACATGGTCATTATAGCCTATCTGTTTAATCAAGGGCAATAATTTGTTAGTTATTTCTGTTTATTATTTTTTTAACAACTCTTCTTTTTTTCATTATAAAAAAATGTAAATTTCTTATCTTCTTAACTTTTTGATAAATAATTCTTTATTTACATTATTAATAAATAAACAGATACTACTATCTACTACTAAAATATATTTAAAAGAATAATAATAGTATTATCTTCTGTCTTTTGTTAACATTTTTAAATATCCCTCTATAAAAATATCTATCTTACCTTCAAGAACTGAATCCACATCTCCTTTTTCTATATTTGTTCTATGATCCTTAACAAGCCTGTAAGGTTGGAGAATGTAAGATCTTATCTGATTTCCCCAAGATATATCTTTTTTGTCTCCTACGATATCCTCAAGCTTCTGCTCTCGTTCCTTTAAAGACATATCATAAATTCTCGACTTTAATATCTTCATAGCCACTTCTCTATTTCTATACTGAGACCTTTCGCTCTGACAGCAAACTATTATTCCTGTAGGAATGTGAGTAAGCCTTACTGCTGATGAAACCTTATTTACATGCTGACCACCTGCGCCAGACGCTCTGAATGTATCGAGTTTTAAATCCTCATCCCTGATCTCAATCTCTACAGCGTCCGCGATCTCAGGATATACAAGCACAGCAGAAAAAGATGTATGTCTTCTTTTTTTAGTATCAAATGGGGATATGCGTATGAGTCTATGAATTCCTGCCTCTGTCTTCAGATAACCGTAAGCATAATGACCATTAACTGTAAAGGTAGCCCCTTTTATTCCTGCCTCCTCTCCAGACTGTAAATCGATAATTTCTGTTTTATAATCATGGATTTCTGCCCATCTTAGATACATCCTCATAAGCATCTGCGCCCAGTCCTGACTCTCTATTCCGCCGGCGCCTGGATGTATAGTTACTATTGCATTATTTTTATCTACCTCTCCTGAAAGAAGCAGTCTTAATTCGATGGCGTCCAAATATTTTTTAAGATCATCAGCCTCATTCTTAATATCTTCAAAGAACATCTCACCATCATCCTCTGTCAGAATGCTTAATGATTCTTCAAGATATAGAATTCTGTTCAGGGAGTTTTTCAAAGGCTGCAAGATCTCTTCTATGTCTGTTTTTTTCTTCTGGAGATCTTTTATTTTTTCAGGAGATGACCATATATCTTGTGATGACAGTTCTTCATCTATTTTGGAGAGTTTTGCTTTAAGGCCGTCGAAATCAAAGATAACCTCTTATTGAAAGTATCCTTTCCTTTAATTCTGTTATATAATCCTGCAGTTCGTTTTGTAATAACATTTTTTTCTCCTAATGTTTAATTTTTTTAATTACTAATAACACAGAGAATATTATACAGAGATAAGAAAATATATCACCATATTTTGTATAAAATGTCCGTGAGAGGTCTGTTTTTATTTCTCCGACCAAAAAGGTTTTTTTGAATAAATCAGTTGTGTTTAATATTCTTCCGCTGCTGTCAATAAATCCAGAAATACCTGTGTTCGCAGACCTTATAATAGGCTTTCTGTTTTCAATTGCCCTAAAAACAGCCATACTAAAGTGCTGATACGGGCCGTGAGTTTTTCCAAACCATGCATCATTTGTGATTGTTACAACAAACCCTCCATCTCTAATAAAAAATTTTCTTACAAGGCCGGGGAATATGATCTCATAACAAATAAGGGTGCCAAAACTTCCGAATGGGGTTGCGGCCTTGATATAATCCTTTCCAGGCGTATAATCGCCTATTCCAAAAGCTAACTTTTCTACAAAGAATAGGAGATTGCGCAAAGGAACATACTCTCCAAATGGGACTAAATGTATTTTATCATAGACGTAAGAGATGTTTCCATCCTTATCGAGGAGCACTGCGCTGTTTGTGTATCTTAGTTCTGTCTTTGCAGAGGCTTCTTTTTTTTGTGAATCTATTTTCTGTTTTTTTTGCAGCACGCTTCCAAAAAGCAAATAAGAATCTAGACCCTTTTGGAAATCAGTAAGAAGCGCGGTCAATTCTATATCTTTTCCGAAATAAAAAGGAACGGCTGTTTCTGGCCAGACAATAATATCAGGGTTAAATTTTGTTGATGCGTCAACAGACAATTCCTTATATGTCTCAATAACTTCTTTCTGGTAAACAGGCTCCCATTTTTTATCCTGCTCAATATTGCCCTGAACAATGGCAGCTTTTATTACAGCTCCGTCCCTTTCTTTAGATAGTTTGTAAAGGCCATAGGAAAAAGTTGTTATGAGAACTATAGTTAATATTATAAAGCCGCTGACGGTTGGGACGAGAGAGTATAGAGGCCGTTCTGTCTTGCGTTGCTTGCGCAGGAGAATGTCCGCGGCGGCCCCATTGAAAGCAACCAGGAGGAATGATATGCCGTAAACACCAATCACATCAGCAGCCTGTATAAAAATTAAAAACTTATATTGGCTGTAACCCAGGCTTGACCATGGAAATCCTGTAAAGGCATAGGATCTCAGAAATTCAAAAACAGTCCAAAAGACAGGCGCAATAAACATCACAGGCAAGTTGGATTTTCTTATATAGGAAGAATATAAAACTGCAAATAAAGCAGTATAAAGGCTCAGGTAAAGACTTAATAACAGTACGATTAAAAGGCTTGGCACAAAAGGTATAGAGCCAAATTTATTTAAGGCATAATAAATCCAGTAGGTAGTGCCAAAGAAATATACAATACCGAATAGAAAACCTGCGGTAAAGGCTGTCTTTTTATCTTTGCCATAAAGAAAAACGAGCAAAGGGAGCAGAGCAACCCATGCAAAGAGATAGAAATCTATTTTTGGAAAGGACAGAACGAGCAAAAGGCCTGATAATAGGGCAGGCCCGTAAAATTGATTGAATTTTATCTTGAGATTGTTCATAATCAGTACATAGTGCCTGTGATCAGTGTCGGGTTTTGGAGCAGTAGTTTTAATTTTTCAGCACTACTCACTGACACTAGCGCTATTGTTATGTTATCATAAAAAAAGTTATGCCTGCTATTGTTATTATTCCATCCCGCTATGCTTCAACCCGTTTTCCTGGAAAACCACTTTGCCTTCTTTCAGGAAAACCGATGATTCAGCATGTATATGAGCGGACAAAAAAAGCGAGCCTTGCGCGGGAAGTTTTTGTGGCAACAGACAACAAACAGATCTATGATACAGTAACAGGCTTTGGGGGGAAGGCTATAATGACCGCAGAGAAACATCTATCAGGTACGGATAGAATTGCAGAAGCGGTCTTAAATTTGGAAAACATAGAACACAGAACACAGAACACGGATATAATAGTTAATGTTCAAGGCGATGAGCCTATGATTCAACCTGAGATGGTTGATGAGGTTATAAGCATTATGGAAGATGAGCGAGCATCTATAGGCACTATTGCAAAACGGATAGGAGACATAGAAGAAATTCTGGATCCAAATATTGTGAAGGTGGTATTTGATGAGGAGGGGTTTGCCCTTTATTTTTCGAGATCTCCGATACCCTATCATAGAGATGAATGGAAGGACCTTAAACATCTCATGGTTCACAATTCACAGTTCACGGTCTATAAGCATAGCGGCATATACGCGTATCGAAAAGATGTATTGCTAAACATTTCAAAACTGCCAGCAACAAAACTGGAGGAGATCGAAAAGCTCGAACAATTGAGGGCGTTGGAGAACGGCTTCAGGATAAAGGTAAAAGAAACTGGATTTGAGACCATCGGGGTAGATACACCAATGGATCTTGAGAGGGTGGAAAGATGCCTAAGTATATCTTTGTAACAGGCGGAGTAGTATCTGCTTTAGGAAAAGGTATTGCAGCAGCAGCAACAGGAGCGCTTCTTGAGGCAAAGGGGCTTAGGGTTACAATGCAAAAATTAGACCCTTATATAAATGTTGACCCTGGAACCCTGAGCCCCTTCGAGCATGGGGAGGTTTTTGTCACGGATGATGGCTGTGAGACGGACCTCGATCTTGGGCATTATGAGAGATTTACACATGTCAGAACATCTGTTTTTAATAACTATACGACGGGAAAGATATACAACAATGTTATAACAAAAGAGAGAAGGGGAGACTATTTAGGAAATACTGTACAGGTTGTTCCCCATATAACAGATGAGATAAAAGAAGCGATAAGATCAGCAGTATCAAATGAGTATGATGCTGCAATAATAGAGATAGGCGGCACAGTCGGAGACATTGAGAGCCTTCCCTTTCTTGAAGCCATAAGACAGTTCAGATATGACGCAGGCAGGGGAAATGTTGTATACATGCACCTTACTCTTGTCCCGTATATAAAGGCTGCTGGAGAACTAAAGAGCAAACCAACACAGCATAGCGTAAAAGAACTGAGGGCAATAGGTATCCAGCCTGATATACTGATTTGCAGGGCTGAAATGCCGCTATCTTCGGATGTTAAACGAAAAATAGCCCTTCACTGCAATCTCGACACAGACGCTGTTATTGCAGCAATAGATGCAGAGACTGTTTATGAAGTGCCGCTATTATTTAAATCTGAGGGGCTTGACCAGCTCTTAGAGAGAAAGCTTTCCCTTAATCATCATGAGCCTGAAATAGGGCTTTGGGCAGAAGTTGTAAAGAGGATAAAAGAACCAAAATTCAGTACTACCATAGCCATTGTTGGGAAATATATAGGACTGAAAGACGCCTATAAAAGCCTCACAGAGGCATTGCTTCATGGAGGCATTGCAAATAATGCGAGAGTAAATCTTCTATGGGTCGATGCAGAGGAGATAGAGGCAAAGGGAGCAGCGAATTTTTTGTCGGAGGTTGATGGAATACTCGTCCCAGGAGGATTTGGAAGCAGAGGCATAGAGGGGAAAATAGAGGCTATCAGATATGCGCGGGAGAAGAAAATCCCTTTCTTTGGCATATGCCTTGGGATGCAGGCTGCAGTTATAGAATTCAGTAGAAATGTCTCTAATCTATCTGCAAACAGCACAGAATTCGACAGTGCTGCAAAAGACCCTGTAATTTACCTAATGGAAAAGTGGTATAATCACCGGACAGGAAAGATCGAAGAAAGAACAAAAGACTCTGCGATGGGCGGCACAATGAGGCTCGGCGCATACCCCTGTGTATTACAAGAAGGAACACACGCTTTTAACGCGTATGGGACAAAGGAAATAGCAGAGAGGCACAGACACCGGTATGAATTTAATAATAGATACAGAGAAATCCTTGCGCAAAAGGGCATGATAATAAGCGGGATGTCTCCTGATGGAGAGTTGGCAGAGATCATAGAATTAAAAGATCATCCATGGTTTTTGGGGTGCCAATTTCATCCTGAATTCAAATCAAGGCCTATAGAACCGCATCCGTTGTTCAGGGCATTCATAGATGCCGCTATTAAAGAAAAGAAAGAATTGTTTCTGTAAATGACCAGGCTGTATGAACATAGTATTTATTGGCGATTCATTAATAGAATATTTTAACTGGCAAGAGCGTTTCCCTGAATACGAGGTGATGAATCTTGGCATCTCAGGAGAGACAGTAGAAGGTCTCTTAGGGCGAATGAATAAAATAATATCATCTATAGCCAATCCTGAGTTTATCTTCATAATGGCAGGCATAAACAATATAGCAATGGAAGACTCTGATATTCTTGAATCATATGAAAAAATCGTTAGCGAACTGTCAGTCGCGTTTAAAGATGCAGTAATTATTGTTCAGAGCATCTTGCCTGTGAGTTTACAATGGATAGATAACGGCGCAATAAGGGCAATAAACAGAAGGCTAAAAGAGATTGCCGATAAATTCAATACAGAGTATTTAGATCTATTTTCGCTTTTTGTTGACGCAATAGGAAAGCCTCAAAATAATTATCTGCTCGAAGACGGAGTGCATCTGAGCGACAAGGGCTATGATGTATGGACAAATACTGTGGAGAACTTTCTTAAAACTATTAAAGCCATTGACAATAAAGTGGGCAAAAACAAATAATTAAACATGGATAGCAGATATAACGCCTTTGGCCCATATCTCAAAAAGAAATTTAGTGCTACGGTTTACAAAGTAAATGTAGATGCAGGATTTACATGCCCTAACAGGGACGGCACCCTTGGCGTAACAGGGTGCATATATTGTAACAACAACAGCTTTAGGCCATCCGGATGCAAGCCAGAGCTCTCCATAAGAGAACAGATACTAAACGGCATTCAATATCTTTCCGCGAGATATAAGGCAGAGAAATTCCTTGTATATTTCCAGCCTTATACTAATACCTATGCGCCTGTAGCAGAGCTTGAGCAGCTTTACAGGGAGGCTTTGTCAGCGCCGTCTGTAATAGGGCTTGCCATAGGCACAAGACCTGATTGCGTGGATAAAAAGAAGATAGAGCTGCTTGATGGCCTTGCAAAGGATCACTTTATACTTGTTGAATATGGGCTTCAGTCAATATATGATAAATCCCTCAGCTATATATTACGGGGCCATGACTACCAGAAGTTTATCGAAGCAATTAATATGACCGAAGGTCGCGGCATACATATAGGCGCGCATATTATTGTAGGATTTCCTACAGAGACCAGAGAAGAGATGCTTTCGATGGCTGATGAAGTATCAGAACTTCCTGTAGAATTCCTAAAGATACATCAGCTCCAGATAGTGAAAGATACAGTTTTAGCAGAACAATATTTAAGAGAGCCATTTTATACATTCGGCTATGATGAATATATAGATTTCCTTGTAGATTTTATTGAGCGACTTTCACCTGAAATTATTTTGCAGCGTCTATTTGCTACAGCGCCTGATAATATTCTGCTTGCGCCGAAATGGGGAAAGACTAGACAACAAATAATCCGTGATATAGAAGAGAGGTTTATAAAAAGAAATGCTTTCCAGGGCTCTAAGTGCGTGTGTTTACGGCATTGATGCATATTTAGTAGAAGTTGAGGTTGATATAACAGCAAAGGGATTGCCTCATTTTTCGATGGTTGGCCTTCCTGATGCAGCTATAAAAGAGAGCAGAGACAGGATAAAGGCTGCCCTGAAGAATATAGGCTTTAATTTTCCATTAAAACAGATTACTGTAAATCTTGCACCTGCTGATTTAAAAAAAGAGGGGTCATCTTTTGACCTTCCTATTGCAATGGCAATCGTGGCTGCAGAAGGCGCCGTCTCTGTAAACTCCTTTAGTGATTATATCATTGCAGGAGAGCTTTCTCTGGACGGCAAGATAAAACCGATTCGAGGAGCATTACCAATAGCCCTGGAGGCAAAAAGACTTGGATTAAAAGGAGTTATCATTCCAAAGGAAAACGCTGCAGAGGCAGCAGTGGTAAACGGAGTAGAAGTCTTTAGTATGGATAGTCTTCCAGAGGTTATCGAATTTCTGATAGGGATAGCAAAAAAAGAGCCGTTTACAGTAGATATAAAAACTGCAGTAGCTGAAAGCTCTGTTTACGAAGACGATTTTTCTGATGTAAAGGGGCAGGAACACGCTAAAAGGGCCCTGGAGGTGGCTGCAGCTGGTTCCCACAATATCCTGATGATAGGCCCGCCTGGAAGCGGAAAGACCATGCTTGCAAAACGTTTGCCAACAATCCTTCCTCCTCTGACATTTGAAGAGGCGCTAGAGACTACAAAAATACACAGCGTTGCAGGCCTGTTGAAAAATGGGCAGTCATTGCTTGCAACAAGACCATTTCGCTCTCCGCATCACACAATTTCAGATGTTGCATTGATTGGAGGCGGACAAACGCCAAGACCCGGAGAGGTATCGCTGGCACATCACGGAATATTGTTTTTAGACGAACTGCCTGAATTTAAAAGAAATGTCCTGGAGGTGCTGAGGCAGCCGCTTGAAAACGGAGTAGTTACAGTTTCCAGAGCAGTCGCAAGCGTAACATACCCAGCTCAATTTGTTTTGGTGGCAGCCATGAACCCATG
>JBBISP010000037.1:0-14432 GCA_037441185.1 Nitrospirota bacterium
TATCCCTCGTAATGTTCAATGATTGCATTGTGCTGATCAACATCACAAAGGTGCTTACTCCGCTGACAATAACGAGGGCAATAGCAAAGACCTGGCCCCTCATCTTCCATAAATCCCTCCATAGTTTTCGATCCAGTGATTTCATTTGCTCACCATTTTAGTTCTCCAGGAGTTTTTTTCACAATGTTTTTGGTAATCTCTGAGATGAGTCCATTGCTCAGATGCACCACACGGTCTGCCATGCCGCCTATATCAACATTGTGGGTAATTATGACCGTAGTGGTGCCGAGCTCACGATTGACCCTTTCAAGGGCATCAAGCACCACAATGCCAGTTGCAGAATCGAGGGCACCTGTTGGTTCGTCACAGAGAAGGACTTCAGGTTTTTTTGATATGGCACGGGCAATAGCAACCCTTTGCTGCTCTCCACCTGAAAGCTGTGATGGGAAGTGGTCAAGCCTCTCACTCAATCCGACAATGGCGAGTGCATCCTCTGGCTTCATTGGTCTTTTCGCTATATCAGTAACAACAGCAACATTCTCACGCGCTGTAAGACTCGGAATGAGATTATAAAACTGAAAGACAAATCCCACATGAAAGCGTCTGTATTCGGTAAGTTCCTGTTCTGTGGCCTTAGTTATATTCTTACCTCGATATATCACTTGTCCAGATGTAGCTGTATCAAGACCTCCGATGATATTAAGGAGAGTGGATTTCCCGCTGCCTGATGGCCCGAGCATTACAATAAGTTCCCTTGAATAGATTTCCATATCCACACCCATGAGGGCATGAACCTTCACCTCTCCCATCTGGTAGACCTTTGTGAGGCCGCTTATCTTAAATACCGTGTCTTCTGTAATGGTAGATTCATTCATTTAATAAAAATTATACAGCATGCCTGATTCATGTGCTATTTAAAAACATAGCTACTTCTATCCATATGATGACAGAGGTTATATAAAGTGCTATAGTTGAATAAAGAGTGGACCATGAACAGGCGGGAATTTATATCAATAGTTGTAGGAGGTATAATACTGACTATGGCAGGCGATAAGGGCAGAAAACCAGTCTCAGCAGAGCAATTAAAATCCTCGAAAGCAAAGGTATCCCTCGTTAAAACATCTGACAGGGCATCTGGAATAAAAAAGGCTATAGAGATTATGAATATAAACCCTGTAAAGGAGAAAGATGTTCTGCTCAAGCCGAATTTCAACACTGCAGACCCATTCCCAGGCTCTACACACAACGATACGCTCACCCATTTGATATTGCATTTAAAAGATATGGGTACAAAAAGCATAACTATCGGAGAGAGGAGCGGCCCGCCTGATACATCGGATGTTCTGAGAGCAAAAGGCATATACGAACTATGCAAAAAATTCGGTGTAGGACTAATAAACTTTGAAGAACTCCCTAATAATGAATGGGTTAGGATAAAACCTGAAAGTAGCCACTGGAGGAATGGCTTTGATATAGCAAAGCCTGTACTTGATTCAAGGTGCATTGTCTCAACATGCTGCCTTAAGACCCATGGCTACGGAGGCGTATTTACAATGTCTTTAAAATTGTCTGTTGGAGTTACTCACAAAAGAAATATGTCGGAACTGCACACATCCTTTCTGAGCATGAGAAAGATGATAGCAGAGATTAATCAGGCATACAATCCTTCACTGATAGTGCTGGATGGGATAGAGGCATTTGTGGATGGAGGCCCTGCAAATGGTATTAAAAAGAGGGCTGATGTGATAATTGCAGGAACAGACAGAATAGCTATAGATGCAGTTGGTCTTGCAGTATTAAAAGAACTCGGAAGCAATAAGGCTATTATGGAAAAAAAGATTTTCGAACAGGAGCAGATAGCGAGGGCTATTGAGCTTGGACTTGGAGTAAAACAGCCTGAAGATATAGAGATATTAACTGATGACGGGAAAAGCAAGATATATGCTGAACAATTGATGGAGATACTTCTGAAAGGCTGATCGAAGAGGAAAGCCTTTGGCAAATAAAAAGGCACATAAGATTGCCGAGAACAGATAAACTGTAATTTAGTATTTAGGGTCAGGCTTGACTATTGACCTGAACCTCCAGATTGTTGTGATGTTGTCCCTTCCTTTCGTTGAAGTAGGAAGGCACACTTGCCATTATTCTAAGCAGCCGCCTCCTTTCTGTCAAGAGATTTTTGTTGCAAGAACCAGACAATCACGGCGCATTCACCATACAAGGGAAAGAAGCGCCTGAATGTCTAACTGAAGGCGATTAAATTTACACTGAATGACCATACAGCAGTCTGAGCGATAGCAGTAGCCGTTTTTTACCACAACATGAATATTAATGCCTGTTCTTTCCGAATAAGGGCAGGGAATATGGAGCTTTCTTGTAGTATCCGAATAGCGCGTCTGTATGAAATAATCTTTCATTGTCGCTTATGCAGTCTCAACTAAAATCTATATATCAGTATAACATGTCTCGTGTCTTTTTTATGGCATATGACATGCAAGATCTGATCTAAATTCTTTAAAGAGTGCTAAAATTATACATGCCTGAAATAAGAATCGGCTGCAGTGGATTTAATTACTTGGATTGGAAGGAGAACTTCTATCCTCCTGATTTGCCTCAGAGGAAGTGGTTTGAATACTATTGCACGGTTTTCAGCACAGTTGAACTAAATGTTACATTTTACAGATTGCCGCTTGTCAAGACATTTGACAAATGGCACAATGAAACACCTGAAGATTTTGCATTCTCATTAAAAGGCAGCAGGTTTATTACACATATTAAGAGGCTCTTAGAGCCGAAAGAATCTCTGGAGCTATTCTTTGAGAGGGCATTAAGGCTAAAAGAAAAGCTAAAGGTCGTACTCTGGCAGTTCTCTCCTGGATTTAAGATTGATATTGAAAGATTGCAAAATTTCATAAAGCTGCTAAAAAAATATCATCTGAGAAATACCTTTGAATTTAGACACGAAAGCTGGATAACAGATGATGTTATTAACCTTTGCAAAGAACATAATGTAAGCCTTTGCATGGCTGATTGGCCTGAGTTCATCGATGACCTCCCTGTTACTTCTGATTTCGTCTACATAAGAAGGCATGGCAAAGGAGGAAGCTATGCAACATGTTATTCAAAGGCTGAACTTAAGAAAGATGCAAAAAGGATAAAAAATTATTTAGAAGATGGAATGGATGTTTTCATTTACTTCAATAACGATTATCACGGTTATGCACCAAAGAATGCTAAGGAGTTAATAGGGATGGTGAAATGAAAAATCAGGAAATCGCAAGAATCTTCAATGAAATCGCTGACCTGCTGGAGATAAAGGGAGAGAATCCATTTCGCATAAGAGCATATCGCAGGGCTGCGCAAAATATCGATGGACTGCCTCAAAGCATCGAAGAAATCCCAAAGGAAGAACTACTGAATGTCCCAGGGATAGGGCAGGACCTTGCAGGAAAGATAGAAGAGTATATAAAGACAGGTAAGATGCAGGTGCACGAAGAACTTAAAAAAGAGATACCTGAAGGATTATTGACCCTTCTTTCTGTGCCAAGTCTTGGGCCAAAGACATCAAAACTCCTTTATGATAAATTGAAGATTAAAAACCTTAATGATTTAGAAAGACTTGCTAAGGAGCATAAACTTTCAGGCCTTCCAGGAATTAAAGAAAAGACAGAAGAGAATATATTAAAAGGCATAGAAATGCTAAAAAGGGGCAAGGAGCGCCAGCCTATTGGGAGGGTTCTTTCTATTGCAAATGATATTATTGAGCATCTGAAAAAGAAGGCGCCTGTTCAAAAAATTGATCTTGCAGGGAGTTTAAGGAGATGGAAGGATACAATAAAGGATATAGACATTCTTGCAACATCGGACAATCCAAAAGAGGCAATGAAGGTCTTTGTCCATCTTCCCCATGTAAAAGATGTTCTAATGCAAGGTACTACAAAATCCACTGTGATAATCCATGAAGACCTTCAGGTGGATTTGAGGGTTGTGGAAAAGGGATCATACGGCGCAGCACTGGCATATTTTACAGGAAGCAAGGCACACAACATAAGGCTCAGAGAGATGGCCATGAAGAGGGGACTTAAAATCAATGAGTACGGCATATTCCGCGAAAAGGACGAAAAGAAAATCGGTGGTGAAAAAGAAGAGGATATTTACAAAATTTTAGGACTTCCATACATCCCTCCTGAATTAAGAGAAGATCAGGGAGAGATAGAGGCTGCGCTGGAGGGAAGACTTCCCAATCTCATCACATTAGAGGATATTAAAGGAGACCTTCATGTCCATTCAAGATGGAGCGATGGAAGCCATACATTTGAACAGCTTGTTTATGCTGCAAAGGGATATGGCTACTCATACATAGCAATAACAGACCATTCAAAAGGGCTTGGCATTGCAAAGGGACTGACAGAAGAGAGGCTTCTTGAGCAAAAAAAGGAGATAGATGCTATTAATAAAAAACTTTATGGTTTTAGAATCATTCATGGAGTTGAAGTTGACATAAGGAGTGACGGAAGTCTTGACATATCGGATGATGTGCTTAAAGAGCTTGATATTGTTGTTGCATCAATACATTCAGGGTTCAAGCAGCCTAAGAAGCAGTTGACATATAGATTGGCATCAGCAATGAAAAATCCATATGTGAGCATAATAGCTCATCCTACTGGAAGGCTTATAGGAGAAAGGGATGCTTATGATGTGGATATAGGTGAGATACTTTCGGTTGCAAAAGATACGGGCACTGCCATAGAGATAAATGCCTATCCTTTAAGACTTGATATTAATGATATTTATACAAAAAAGGCAAAGGATATGGAAGTGCCGATTGTCATAAGCACGGATACGCATGTGACTAACCAGTTCAATTATATGAACTATGGCGTATCTATTGCGCGAAGAGGCTGGCTTGAAAAAGGAGATGTGCTGAATACCCTGGGTGTGGGAAAACTATTAAAGAGGCTAAAACCTGCTAAATAATGGCTGATTCCGAGGAACTTGACGAAAGTTTGGTTATTATCATGGTATGATCTGGGTGAGATAAAAAGATCAACAAGATTTCATGGATAGCACTCCTTACTATCCAATCTTAACAGAACAGTTTAGTAGTTTTCTTATAGGACA
Organism: Nitrospirota bacterium; assembly: GCA_037441185.1. Classification (GTDB taxonomy): domain Bacteria; phylum Nitrospirota; class Thermodesulfovibrionia; order Thermodesulfovibrionales; family Dissulfurispiraceae; genus JBBISP01. The sequence continues at coordinate 5,122 of JBBISP010000037.1, forward strand.
TTTTTAAATTGCCATATTAGGACATTATTATGTTGGCGTTACATTTATTTTTCGGCAGCTTGAAATTCAAAAGAAATGTTATTTATTATAAAATAGATTAGAGTTGCAGACAGAAAAATAAGGAGAGAAATATTTATGGTATTAAAGCCTTTCATTATTATTAGTACGCTTTTTCTTTTATTTTTATTTTTTCCTTTTCAGCCTATTACCCACAACTTATCAACCACTGCCGATGCCTTCAGCGAGGGTGGATGTGACCCTGATTGTAAAAAGTGTCATTCTTTAAATAATCAAGAGGTGGGAAATATTCTTAAAAAGATGAATCTTTCTCATGCAAAAATTACAGGCATTCAGATTAGCCCGGCAAAAGGCCTCTGGGAAATATCTATTGATGATAAAGGGGAAAAGGGTATTTTTTATGTCGATTTTGCTAAAAAACATATAGTTGTTGGAAACATCATTGAAATAGATACAGGCTCAAATAAGACATTATCTAATGTTAAGAAGACCCATACAAACAAAAAAATAGATATTTCTAAGATTCCACTCGAAAATGCCCTTGTGATGGGAAATAAAAAGGCATCTAAAAAGGTGGTTGTATTTACGGACCCTGATTGCCCATTCTGCGGAAAACTTCATCAAGAGATGAAGAAGGTTTTAGAAAAGAGAAAAGATATTGTTTTTTACATCAAGCTCTATCCATTAAAGATGCATAAAGATGCATACTGGAAATCCAAAAGCATAGTGTGCAATAACTCATTGAAATTGCTTGAGGATAATTTTGACAAAAAACCAATTCCTAAAACTGAGTGCAATACAAAAGAGATAGACAATACTATAAGGTTGGCTGAATCCCTTGATATTACAGGCACCCCCACTATAATACTGCCTGACGGAAGAGTGTATTCAGGAATGGTTCCGGCAGACAGACTTATTAATCTTATTAATAGAGGGAAATGAAGGCCAGCCCTGAGACCTATGTAATTTTTTTATCCGCCTCTATTTTATTAATACTGCTTGTAGCTATTACAATTTTTTTGCCCCGCCTGTTAAGAAAAAAAGATTTAGAACTTAAAAATACAGAGATAAGTAATGTTGTTAGCGCATTTCAGATTTTAGGAAATGAAATAAAGTCTCTTAAGCAACAGCTTGTCATAAAAGAGAGGCTGGCTGCATTAGGAGAGGTCTCAGCAGGAATAGCCCACGAATTCAGAAATCCTATGGGTGTTATAGCTGGGTATGCCAAACTTCTTTTAAAGAGTCTTGATGAGACTGACAGCAGGAGGGAGATTGTTCAGAGCATTCTTAAAGAAATAGCTGAGATGAATGATATAATGGAAGATTTGCTTAAATTTTCAGGGACTGAGCCGATACAAAAGACGGCTATAGATCTGACGAAATCTATAAGAGATGTTATAGGAAGCATGGGAGATGCCTTCTATATGATAGACTTTTCTTTCAGTGGCAATGCTGATATAAAAGGTGATGAAACCTTATTGAAGCAGGCAATAAAAAATATTATCCAAAATGCTCTTGATGCCGGAGACAAGGTCTGGGTGGATATAGAAAAAGTTTCTTCTGCTGATAAAAAAGGAGTGGTTGTCTCTGTAAAAGACAATGGCAGAGGCATATCTGAGAAGGATTTAGATAAAATATTTATGCCGTTTTATACAACAAAAAATGGAGGTTCTGGTATTGGGTTAGCCCTTGCTCAAAAGATAATTGCAGGACATGGTGGAAATATTAATGTGCAAAGCAAAGAAGGATACGGCAGCACATTCAGCGTGTTTCTGCCATCAGAATAAATTAAATAAAATGCAGACCATTTTAATAGTGGAAGACAAAAAAAGCATGGCAGATATGCTCAGAAAGACCTTTGAGGATGAAGGTTTTAATGTTAAAACAGCCAGTAATATAAAGGATGGTATTGCCTCCCTTGAATCCAGTATTAGCGCTGTAGTTACAGATTTGAAACTACCTGATGGCGAAGGCATGGAGATACTGAGAGCTGTTAAAGCAAGCTTTCCTGCAATTCCTGTTATTGTAATGACTGCTTATGGAAGCATAGAAATTGCTGTTAATGCTGTAAAAGGCGGCGCTTATGATTTTATTACAAAGCCCTTTGACCCAGAGCATCTTCTGCTGATAGTCAAAAGAGCTATGACAGAGAAAATGCTGGAAAAAGAGAATATCATTCTAAAAAAAGAGTTTTCTAAATTTCTTCAGATGCCAGAGATAATCGGAAGCAGCGCTGCATGGAATATGGCGATGGAAAAGGTAAAAAGAGTGGCGCCTCTTAAAACAACTGTTTTAATTTTAGGCGAAAGCGGCACAGGAAAGGAGCTTATTGCAAGGGCTGTGCACTATTTGAGTCAGAGGGCAAAGAAATCTTTTGTTGCTGTCAATTGTGCAGCAATTCCTAAGGATTTGATAGAAAACGAAGTATTTGGCCATGAAAAGGGCGCTTTTACAGGAGCAGGCGAGATAAAGCTTGGAAGGTTTGAACTTGCTGACAATGGAACAATTTTTCTTGATGAGATAGGCGATATGGAACTGACGCTTCAGTCCAAGTTTTTGAGAGTCCTGCAAGAAAATGAATTCCAAAGGGTAGGAGGAACAAAAACAATAAAGGTTGATGTGAGAGTGATCGCTGCAAGCAATAAGAATCTTCAGAAAGAGCTTGCAGAAGGCCGTTTTAGAGAAGACCTGTTTTACAGGCTGAATGTGTTTCCTATAGTAATTCCACCTTTAAGAGAGAGGAAAGAAGATATTTTGCCACTTTCAAAATACTTCATCTCATGTTTTTCTAAAGAGATGAATAAAACCGAACCTTCCATTTCATCTGGGGCTGAAAGTAGGCTTTTGAATCACGAATGGAAAGGAAATGTAAGAGAACTCAAAAATATAATGGAAAGGGCGGTTATTCTTTGCGATGGACAGAGACTCCTGCCATGTCATCTCAGTTTTGCAGAAGATATGTCTGTGAAGTTGCACCATGATGCGCCTTTGCATGAAATTGCAGAGGCTGCCGCAAGATCTGTTGAAAAGGCAAGGATACAGGATGTCTTAAAACAGACGAATGGAAACAAAAGCATGGCAGCAGATATTCTCAAGGTCAGCTATAAGACCCTTCTGAATAAGATAAAGGAATACAGAATTTCAGGCATATGATATTAACGAAATAATGCATTTATAGCAGGCATATCATGCATATGCTTAATGTATAACTGCATTCTTCGGAATAACAATTTTGGCACTTGGTAGGGACGGAATAACAATTTTTTTTGTTGACAATTGCCTTATTACGGTGTATAAGATAATTAAAATCTAATAAACAACCATGCAGCAAGCTGCGTGGAATTCCATGCAAAAGGAGGGAAATTATGGCTTACTATGTGATTCTAAGCAAGTTAACAGATGAGGGCAGAAAGACCATCAAACAAAAACCAGAAAGAATGCTTGAGGTCAACAAGGAACTTGAGGCGATGGGGGTAAAGGTGAAAGAGCAGTTTGCAGTGCTTGGAATATATGATTTTGTGAATATAGTCGAAGCGCCTGACAATGAAACAGTAATGAAGATGTCAGTAGAACTGGGTTCAAGGGGATCTGTAGAGCTTCTTACATTACCAGCTATTAAAGCAGAAGATCTTATAAAAAAAATAAAGTGATAATATCAACCATTTAACTCATAGGAATCAGCCGGTAAAGGCTGATTCCTATTTTTCTCTAACAACAAATTCAAACTTATGAGCAAAAGTAATCCTGCCGTGTTAGATCAAAATTGAGTGTTTAACTAATGGTGTCCGCTTCTGTTTCTTATGACTGCTTGATAGATTATAAAATAGCCGACTAATGCTGAGACGAGTCCGATGAGTGTAGTGCCAATAACAAATGGCAATAAGAGATGCCTCATCTTAACTATAAGATATGTCAGGCTTATGTCATTCCAGTTAATAGAAGGGATAATCTGCTTTATCCCAAGTAGTTTTGCGCCAAACCATGTTGCAAATGTGTAAATAGGCACAATAGTCCATGGATTTGTTATATAAACACCACCAATGGTCACAAATTTATTGAGCCTGAAAAGCCATGCAGCCGCAATGCCTAATATAGTATGCAGCCCCAGAAATGGAGACATGCCAACAAAGACACCAACTGCAAATGATAAGGCTATCTTTTGAGGTGAATCTTTGACGCTGAAAATTGCCGATAATTTATTATGGAGATCCAAAGTGCTGATAACCATCTGCTTTCATTATTGAATCTCTGCCTTTTTCATCTACAACGATCCTGCCTTTCTCTATTATTTCACCGATGCAGATTATTCCTGGAGTAGGCAGTAAGAAGTAAGCAGTAGGCACCTCTTTTTCATTGCTTACTGCGTACTGCATAGTGCTTACTGTTATTTCAGGTGGAGCTGTAAATAATAGTTCATAGTCCTCGCCGCCGGATGTTGCAAGATGAATGGGATCTAATCCTATAATTTCAGCGGTTTTTTTCATTTCATCTGAAATTGGTATTTTATCAAGATAAATTTTTGCGCCTGTGCTGCTTTCATCGCATATCCTGCATAAGTCTATAAACAAGCCGTCACTTATATCTATCATTGATGTCGCATGTTTTGCTATCTCAGCAGAATCCCTTGCCAGAGGCATGAGATGTCTTCTGATTAATGGCTCAACAGTGTCAAAGTCAATGTGTTGGACTATCGAGGTGTCGGGGTATCGAAGATATAATTTTTCACCGATATGTTGATGACCCGTTACGCCGATATGTTTAACTCTATCCTTTGATTCATTCGTAAGTCTCTTTAGTATCTCTAGTCCGCATGCAGAGTCGCCGAGATGGCCGGTTACATAGATTTTATCACCAACATTAGCGCTGTTTCTTGTTATAATTTTATCGCCTGTGCCGATTACAGTAGCAGAAAGAACAATGCCATTTCCTGCAGCGCACAGGTCTCCTCCTGCCAAATTTGTCTTATAAATATCCATTGCACTGGAAATCCCTTCATAAATCTTCCAAAACATGTCTTCGTCAGCGTCATTTTTCATGGCTATATTAAGGAAGAGATAGTTTGGTTTGCTTCCCATTGCAAAAATATCACTCACATTAACAGAAACTAATTTAAAACCGAGGTGGAAAGGCGAAGCAAAACTCAAATCAAAATGAATACCCTCATTCATCATATCTGTTGTAACAACAATTTTTTCTGTTTGAGGAGCTATTACAGCAGCATCATCTCCTATGCCAATTATGATACTGCTGTTTTTTGAGCTATACTTTTTTCGTACTTCTCTTAGAAGATTTAATTCGCCTATTTGGCTGAGTTTCATTCTTTCCCTTTGATTTTTTACGCTGCAGATTTTTTTTATTATCAGTTGATGAAGCTACTTTAACAGCTCCTGATTTTATAGTTTTTACACCCTTTTTATCTCCGATGATTGCTGTTTTTAAAACATCATCCATGCTCTCAACAGCGACAAAGTGCATGCCTTCCTTAACATATTTAGGAAGATCATCTAGATCCTTTTTGTTTCTATGAGGCAGTATTACTGTATTTATCCCCATTCTTTTTGCAGCAAGAGTCTTTTCCTTAATCCCTCCTATTGGAAGGACCCGTCCACGGAGCGTTACTTCTCCTGTCATGGCAATATCTTTTCTCACGGGTTTTCCTGTAAGGGCAGAGGCTATAGCAGTTGCCATTGTTATGCCTGCAGATGGTCCATCTTTTGGAATTGCGCCTGCAGGAACATGAATGTGAAGATCTGTTTTTGAAAAAACATCCTCGCTTATGCCCAATTTTTTAGCCAGTGATCTTATATAGCTCAATGCAGCGTGTGCAGATTCCTTCATCACATCTCCAAGCTGTCCTGTAAGGGTAAGGCTTCCTTTTCCTTTCATAAGTGTAGCTTCTACATATATAACATCTCCTCCTGATTCTGTCCATGCAAGACCAGTAGAGACGCCGATCTCATCTTTTTTCATTTCTTCTTCAGGGAGATATTTTGGGACGCCAAGATATTTATGTAAGTTGCCTGGAGTAACATTGAATTTTTTTGCCTTTCCCTCTGCAATCTGCTTTGCTATCTTTCTGCAGAGATTAGCTATCTCTCGCTCAAGATTTCTGACCCCGGCTTCCCTTGTATAATGGGATATTGTTTGTTTTATAGCTGAGTCGCTTACTTTCAATATCTTTGATGTTATGCCATGCTCTTCCAGTTGTTTGGGCACAAGATATTTTTTTGATATCTCCAGCTTTTCCTCTTCTGTATAGCCTGAAAGATAGAGTATCTCCATTCTGTCTCTTAGCGGCCCTGGTATTGTATCTGCAAGATTTCCGGTTGTTATGAACATTACATTAGACAGGTCAAAAGACACTGCCAAATAATGATCCATAAATGAATTATTTTGTTCAGGATCTAGCACTTCCAGAAGAGCAGAAGAAGGATCTCCTCTGAAATCCATACCGATTTTGTCTATCTCATCAAGCATAAATACAGGATTATTTGTTCCTGCCTGCTTCATTCCCTGTATTATCCTTCCTGGAAGTGCACCTACATATGTTCTTCTATGACCTCTTATTTCTGCTTCATCACGGACTCCTCCTAAAGACATTCTTACAAATTCACGCCCAAGTGAGCGGGCTATGGAGCGTCCAAGTGATGTCTTTCCGACACCAGGCGGGCCTATAAAACATAAAATCGGGCCTTTCATCTTTTCCTTAAGTTTTCGCACGCTGAGGTATTCGAGTATTCTTTCTTTAACCTTTTCGAGGTCGTAATGGTCTTCATCCAAGACCTTTTTAGCAACCTTTATATCAATCTGATCCTTAGTGCTTTTTGACCATGGCAGTTCTGTCAGCCATTCAAGATAAGTTCTTATGGTCCCAGCCTCTGCGCTGTCAGGATGCATCTTTTCGAGTCTTTTTAACTGCTTCTCAGCCTCTTTCATGACTTTCTCTGGCATCTTTGCCTCTTCTATCTTTTTCTTGAATTCCCTGACCTCTTCACCCCGTTCATCTATATCCCCAAGCTCTTTTTGTATTGCCTTAAGCTGTTCGCGGAGGAAATATTCTCTTTGATTTTTATCTATTTCTCCCCTTGCTTCTGTCTGAATCTTCTGCTGAATAGTTAGGAGTTGTATTTCTCTGGTTAATATCTCACTTATCTTTTTTAGTCGCATTATGGGATCAGACATCTCAAGTATTTCCTGAGCTTGATCTATTCTTAATCCGATGTTGGATGCAATCAGGTCAGAAAGACGTCCTGGGTCATCTATGTTTTCGATAACAGCCATCACATCAGGCAGTATATTTTTTCCAAGAGCTATTATCTTATCCATCTGCTCTTTTACATTTCTTATTAATGCCTCGTTTTCGAGGGTTATTTCCACAGGCTTTTCTTCCTCTATTTTTTCTATTTTAGCCGTAAAGAAAGGCTCTTTCTGTAAAAAGCTAATAACTCTTACCTTGCTTAAACCCTGAGCAAGTATTTTTACACGGCCGTCAGGAAGTTTTAGCATTCTCATAATTATGCAGACAGTTCCATTGGAATAGAGATCATCAGGGGAAGGGATTTCAATATTTAAATCTTTCTGCGAAAGTACAAGTATCATCCTATTTGTATTCATTGAATGATCAATAGCCTTTATTGATGCATCCCTGCCAACAAAAAGAGGGAGTATCATATAAGGAAAAACAACAATATCCCTTGCCGGAAGCACCGGTAGGGTATCAGGAATCTCTATCTGCTCTTTATCAAAACTTTTATCAGTTTCAACCATCTTATCTCCTCTCTATATTAGTTTTTACCTATTACTCCAATGTTTTTACCTTTTCGATCAGATATTTTTTAAAATTGTCAGATAGATCTTTGCTCTTAAGCGCAAAGTCAACAGTCGCCTTTAGGTATCCTAACTTATCTCCGGCGTCGTATCTTTTGCCTTTTATCAGATAACCATAAATTGTCCGCTTTTTCAATAGAACCTTTAATGCATCAGTAAGCTGCATTTCTCCTCTGGAGTCAGGCTTTTGTTTTTCTAAAATTTTAAATATATCCGGAGTCAAAATATACCTGCCTATTATAGCCAAATTAGATGGCGCATCCTCTAATTTTGGCTTTTCAACAAGATTATTGATCTTATAGATCTCGCCTTCGAGAGATCCATCAATAATCCCATAACGATGAACATCTGACCTCTGCACCTCTTCAAGAGCAATTACAGGACAATCCAATTCTTCATAAATCTTTATCATGTCCTTAAGGGCATGATATTCAGGGTCTATCACATCATCGCTTAGTATAACTGCAAAAGACTCATCCTTAACAAACGGCTTTGCGCACAATATCGCATGACCTAGACCGAGGGGAGACCTTTGACGTATATATGCAATATTAATCTCATTCAGTTTATTAAGCTCCTCTAATATCTTTTCTTTTCCTGATGTCTTGAGTTTCTCTTCCAGTCTGTATGAAGAATCAAAATGGTCTTCGATAGCCCGCTTGTTCTTCCCTGTAATGATGATAAACTCCTCTATACCGCATGACATAGCTTCTTCAATTGCATATTGGATTTGCGGCTTATCAACAATAGGCAGCATCTCTTTTGGAGATGCCTTTGTAGCAGGCAAAAATCTTGTGCCAAGTCCTGCAGCGGGAAGTATTGCTTTTTTGATGCTGATTTTCATATAAATTTTCGCATTAGATAAAATCATAAATCCAATTTAAATGTATTAGAAAATTGGAGTAATGGAGTATTTCAGGAAAAGTTTTCTCCATTACTACTTCACTACAGTACTCCGGTTTTATCTGGTGCCGGAGACGAGACTCGAACTCGTACAGAACTAAGTTCCGAGGGATTTTAAGTCCCTTGCGTCTACCAATTCCGCCACTCCGGCAAAAAACAGCGACAAGTTATTAATAACTATTGATGAGTCATTACAATTCTTTTTAATTTGTTATGTATTGCTGCCAACTTGTTACCGTTTTTCTAAGATACTAAAAATTAATGGGAAAGTGCAACTTAACTCGTAACAATTTTCCCATCATTCATAATCAGCACGCTGCTTGCAAGTCTTTCGGCCTGAGATCGATCATGTGTAGTAATAACAATGGTTGTTTTGCCGGTCTGTTTCATATTTGAAATAATATCCTCTATGATTTCTGTATTTTTCATGTCAACAGATGCTGTTGGCTCATCAAGAAAGAGCATATCGGGCTTTATGGCAATTGCTCTCGCAATGCCCATCCTCTGTGTCTCTCCGCTTGAAAGGGTGAGGGCATTCTGATTTCTTTTATTCAAAAGTCCGA
>JBBISP010000038.1:0-14427 GCA_037441185.1 Nitrospirota bacterium
TGATTTTATCACCTGTCTTATTGTATAACGCTAAGCGTTAAACGTCAAGTATTTTCCGTCCTCTGGGGGTCAGGCTTGCTTTTATGCAATGTTCTCTTTGCTTTTCTTATCAATTTGGTTATAATATTTTTAAATATTTTTAGAGGGAGGATTTTATGTCTATATCTGGACTTAAGGATATTATTGAAATCAAAAATGGCAATTTGATTGTAAAAGATAAAACCGCCGCAAGAAATGTTATGGATAGCCTTATTTATAATGCTGTTTTTGAATCGGATGATCAAAAAAGAAAGGATCTTTTTATTCTTATCAAGGAAATTGCTAAGGCTTGCGGCGCTGTTCCTGCTTCAATTCAGGGGCTTTATGAAGATATGGGAAGCAATTATCCTGGATTCACAGTGCCTGCAATAAACATAAGGGGGCTTGCTTATGATGTGTCACGGATAATATTCAGAAAAGCATTGGAGATGAATGTTGGAGCATTAATATTTGAGATTGCGCGTTCAGAAATCGGCTACACAAAGCAAAAACCTCTTGAATATGCAACAGTTATCCTTGCAGCAGCGACAAGAGAGGGCTTTGAACATCCTGTATTTATTCAAGGAGACCACTTCCAGCTTATAAGGAAAAATTATATGAGCGGGCCTGACCTCGAAACAAATTATGTTAAAGGACTTATTGCAGAGGCAATAGAGGCAGAGTTTTATAATATAGATATAGATTCTTCAACCCTTGTTGACCTTGACATGCCAACGATAAAAGAACAGCAAAGACCGAATTTTGATAAAACAGCAGAATTGGCAGAGTATATAAGACAATTGCAGCCGGCAGGTGTTGAAGTATCCATAGGCGGGGAAATAGGCGAAATTGGAGGCAAAAACAGCAACCCTGATGAATTAAGGGCATATCTTGGCGGATTTAAAGAGACATTTAAGGGCGCAAAGGGCCTAAGTAAACTCAGTGTTCAGACAGGGACGAGTCATGGTGGAGTGGTGCTTCCGGACGGAAGTCTTGCAAAGGTAAAGATTGATTTTGATACATTAAGACAATTATCAGATATAGCAAGAAAAGAATATGGGCTTTCTGGATGTGTGCAGCATGGAGCATCAACCCTCCCTGAGGAGGCATTCAATATGTTCCCTGAGACAGGGACATCTGAAGTGCATCTGGCTACAGGCTTCCAGAATATAATTTATGACAGCAAACATCTTCCTGCTGATTTCAGAAAAGAAGTTTATGATTTTATAAAACAGGAATATTCAAAAGAATGGAAGGAAGGGCAAACAGAAGAGCAGTTTATTTATAGCACGAGGAAAAAGGGATTCGGCCCTATAAAAAAGCAGTGGTGGGAGTTGCCTGCAAGCGTAAAAGAGCCAATAATGAAGGAATTGGAATCAAAGTTTGGACTTCTCTTTGAAAAGCTTAAGGTTTCAAATACTATGGATATTGTAAAAAAGACCGTAAAGCCTGTAATTGTTAAAAAAGACATTAAACCTGATTTGCTATGACTATAGAGTCGGTTTAATAAAGAGAATGCCAGACATAAAACACATTAAACGCTGCGATGTATTAAAAAAACTAAAGGGGGATTTATGCCTAATAAGATTACATTAAGCGTTATCAAGGCTGATGTAGGAGGATATGTCGGTCATTCTTCTTTGCATCCTGATCTACTTAAAACTGCTGAGGACAGATTATCCAATGCTTTCGAAAAAGAGGTCATAGTTGATTACCATGTTACAAGATGTGGTGATGACCTGCAGTTGATTATAACACACAGACACGGTTTAGAAAGCGAAAGAATTCATAAGCTGGCATGGGATACATTTGTTGCATGCACCGATGTTGCAAAAGATTTGAAACTCTACGGAGCAGGACAAGATTTACTGCATGATGCATTTACCGGAACAGTAAAGGGCATGGGTCCTGGCGTTGCTGAGATGGAATTTGAAGAAAGGAAAAGCGAGCCGATCATTATTTTTATGGCTGACAAGACATCACCTGGCGCATGGAATCTGCCTTTATATAAGATATTTGCAGATCCTTTCAACACGGCAGGGCTTGTCATAGATCCTACCATGCATGAGGGGTTTGTGTTTGAGGTTGTTGATATATACGAAAATAAAAAAATAACACTTTCTGCTCCAGAGGAGATATACGACCTTTTGATGTTTATAGGAGCAATGAGAAGGTTTATTATAAGGAATGTTTACAGAAAAGACGGACTAATAGCAGCTTCTGCTTCAACGCAGAAGCTTAGTCTAATTGCTGGGAAATATGTTGGCAAGGATGATCCGGTTTTGATAGTCAGATGCCAATCAGGGCTTCCTGCAGTAGGTGAAGTTCTTGAGCCGTTTGCATTCTCTCATCTTGTTGAGGGATGGATGAGGGGATCACATCACGGACCTTTGATGCCAGTGCCTTTATATGAGGCAAATCCTTCAAGATTTGACGGGCCTCCGAGGATAATAGCAGCAGGATTTCAATTATGTGGAGGAAAGCTAATAGGCCCAAGGGATCTTTTTGATGATCCTGCTTTTGATGATACCAGGAAAAAAGCTAATGAGATTGCAAATTATATGAGGGCTCACGGACCTTTTGAGCCACATAGGCTTGGTCTTGATGATATGGAATATACGACCATGCCGCAATTAATGAAGAAACTGGAAGGCAGATTTGCTGCTGACTAATAAACCAAAATATACGAAGGAGACAAGTGAATAAAAAAGAGAAGGTGGGAATAATAGTAGGCGGCGGCCCTGCGCCGGGAATTAATGGGGTAATTAGTTCTGCAACAATAGAGGCGATTAATCAGGGCAGAGATGTTGTCGGAATTAAGGGCGGTTTTAAAAGCCTTTTTGACGGCAATGTGCAAAGCGCTATGCCGCTTACGCTCAATGATGTTTCAAGAATACATACAGAGGGCGGCTCTATTTTAAGAACTTCCCGTGATTATCCTGATAAGGTCAAGGAAAAATTCAAGGTTCTGATGTCAACAATAAAGCAGATGGGCATTAAATACCTTGTAACGGTGGGAGGCGAAGGCACTCTTTTTATGGCAAACTGGATAGAAAGAGATGCAAGAGGAGATGTAAGTGTTGTGCATGTCCCGAAAACCATAGATAACGATATACCACTTCCTGGAGGTGTATCTACTTTTGGCTATGAAACAGCGAGACATTGGGGAGTGGAGATTGTTAAAAACATAATGGAAGATGCAAGAACTACCGGAAGATGGTATTTTATAACGACAATGGGCAGGCATGCAGGTCATCTGGCATTAGGAATGGGAAAGTCTGCAGGGGCGACACTAACACTAATTCCAGAGGAGTTCAAGGAAAAAAAACTTTCATTTAAGAAGGTTGCTGATATTCTTACAGGGTCTATTATAAAAAGACTTTCTATGGATAGAGACCACGGCGTTGCAATCTTCGCAGAAGGCATATCAGAAAAGTTTGATCTCGAAGAATTAAGCCATTATGAACAACTCGAAAAGGATGAAACCGGCAGGATCAGGCTGTCTGAGATTCAACTCGGCAGGGTTCTGAAGAATTTTGTTAAAAAGACTCTTGACTCTATGGGGATTAAATTAACTATTGTTGATAAAAATATTGGATATGAATTAAGGGCTGCAGACCCTATTCCATTTGATATCGAATATGTAAGAAATTTGGGCTATGGCGCTGTTCGCTATCTTCTACGGGGTGGGACAGGCTCAATGATTGCATTTTATGACGGATATCTGAAGCCAATTCCATTTGTTGAACTAATAGACTACACAACAGGAAAGGCAAAGGTGCGGACGGTTGATATAACCTCGGAGACCTATGAGGTAGGAAGGAAATATATGCTGCGCATTGAAAAGGAAGACCTTGAAGGAGAAAACCTAAAACGTCTCGCAAAAACAGCGAATTTAAAACCAGAGGAGTTTAAGGAGAGATTTGACTATTTTTTTAAACAGGAAGCCTGTCCTTAAAATCTGCTCATAATTTTCTACTGCTGAACAAACTATTTAGGAGGTCTTTATGGCGAGGGTTTATCTGCTTGTAAATGTGTTGCCAGGAAAAGATGTATCAATAAGAGATACGCTAAGGGGAATAAAAGGCGTGATAATGGCTGATGTGATTACAGGGCATTATGACATCGTAGCAGTAGTAGAGGCCAAGGATACAGCAGAGATATTTGAGAAAATTCTTAAAAAGATAAGAAAAATAAAAGGGATAAACCGCACAGAGACATTTGTGGCAGTTGGATAGAATGGATGACTTGCATCGGGTAGAGAGGCTGAAAAAAGTTTTTGAAGCCCTATATGAAATTAATAAAAGGATACCTATCATTGTTGAAGGCAGAAAGGATGTGCGTGCCTTAAGAACAATCGGACTTGTAGGCGACATAATTACTCTACATTCGGGAAGGGGTCTTTATGAGTTCTGCGATGATATAGCAGAAAGATTTCACAAGATAATTATTCTTTTAGACTGGGATGAAAAGGGTGAAAGCCTTCACAAAAAAATATCCTCACACCTGAAAGGAATGTGGGAGGAATTTTCTGCATTCAGGGAGATAATAAAAATCCTCTGCCAGAAGGATATAAAAGACATCGAAGGGATACCGATACTCCTTGAAAGGCTTGCAGGGCAAGAGGTGAAGGTTGGCGAAGAAGAGATAGAAGGCTTCTTGGGCGGCATTTGATGAAAACCCTTGGCTATAAAGGCGAAGATATTGCTGCAAATTATTTAAAGGAAAAGGGCTATAAAATTCTTCACCGCAACTATAAAACACCTTTAGGAGAAGCGGATATCATTGTAAAAGACAGGGATAGGACTGTATTTATTGAGGTGAAGGCAAGAAGCAGCAATGACTTTGGCCAGCCATTTGAGGCAGTGAATTATAAAAAGCAGGAAAAACTAAAGAAGATAGCCCTTTATTATTTGAAGCAAAATAAAATAGAAACGGCTGTAAGGTTTGATGTTGTAAGCATTATATCCAGAGACGGAAGGGCTGAAGTAAACCATATAATAGAGGCCTTTTAAAAAAAAGCATGTATGTTTATTTGAATAATAAAATTGTTCCTTTATCAGAGGCAAGGGTCTCTGTATTTGACCATGGTTTTTTGTATGGAGACGGCATATATGAGACCATGCGTGTTTATGACGGCGTTGTCTTTATGATAAATGAGCATCTTGAGAGGCTTTATCGTTCGGCTTTTTTTATAGGCCTCAATATGCCTAAAAAAATACCTGACATAAAAATCGCAATCTATGAAACCCTTCAAGAAAATAAACTAACCGAGGCATTTGTGAGGGTAACAGTATCCAGAGGTCATGGACCAATAGGACTCGACCCTGATCTTTGTAAAGAGCCCACATTTGTAGTAATGGCAAACGAATTTAAAAACTATCCGAAGTCCTATTATGAAGATGGGATAAAATTAATAAGCGCTTCTGTTAGAAAAAATCTGAAAGAGGCATTAAATCCTCAGATTAAATCTCTTAATTTTCTGAATAATATCCTTGCAAAAATTGAGGCAAAGCAGAAAGACGCCTATGAGGCTATAATGTTAAATGTTTCAGGCCATCTCACAGAAGGAACAATAAGCAACATTTTTTTTGTCAAGGATGAGATTTTATGCACCCCATCTGTAGAATGCGGAATCCTCGACGGCATAACAAGGGCAATAGTTATAGACCTTGCAATAAAAAATGGGGGCGAAGTGAAAGAAGGACAGTTCAATCTGAAGGATCTCTATAGTGCATCTGAGGTCTTTATAACAAACACCACGATGGAAGTGATGCCAATAAGCAGGGTGGATGATATTGATTTTAAGGTCGGGGATGTATCGAGGCTGCTCATGAAAAAATACAGACAAGAGGTTCACGGATATGTCAAAGAAAAAAAAGGAGAAGGCCCGTCTCTCTGGGAATGATATCGCAAGGTTTATAGATCAGAGCCTTTTAAAAGCTCAGGCTACAGAGGCAGATATTATCAAGCTCTGCAAAACAGCAATAAAATATAATTTTTATTCAGTATGCGTTAATCCCTACTATGTCCCTCTCTGTAATGCCATACTAAAAGGGTATGACACAAAGGTTGCAACAGTAATAGGATTCCCTCTTGGTATGGCCACAAAGGATGTAAAGGTTTATGAGGCAAGGCAGGCTATCCTTCATGGAGCAGACGAACTCGATATTGTAATGAACATAGGCGCTGCCAAATCAGGAAATTGGAATTATGTTGGTGAGGAGATTTTAGAGATTATTTCTGCTACAAAATCGGCAGTTCACAAGGTTATAATCGAAACATGCTATCTCTCTGAGGAAGAAAAGATTGCAGCCACAAAAATTGCATCCCTATTCGGCGCAAAGTTCATCAAGACATCAACAGGCTTTGGAACAAAGGGAGCAACCATAAATGATGTGAAGTTGATTAAGAAAATTCTTGGAGGCAGGGCAGAGGTAAAAGCAGCAGGAGGGATAAAGACATTATCGCAGGTTTTGCAATTTATAAAAGCAGGAGCAATGCGAATAGGAACAAGCGCAGGCGTTGAGATAATGAAAGAGATGCATCATGTGCATCTGTCTGCTTCTTTATTTGCTTCTGTTATTTTTCTTTCCATATCCCTATAAATAAGCCACAAAATGCCTGCTGCTATCAGGGGCAGCATGGCAAGAATAGTTATGACAGTCAGCTTTCTTTTCATATTTTCACGCCTTTAAGCAGTGCTGAATTTGTGACAACAGACAATGAACTCAATGCCATTGCTGCTGCTGCGATTATGGGGTTCAGCAGTCCAAATGCCGCAATGGGGATGCCGATGGTGTTGTAGAAGAATGCCCAGAAGAGATTCTGCTTTATCTTGCGCATTGTAGCCCTGCTGAGCCTTATGCCTTTAATAACATCCATCAGGTCGTCCCTCACAAGTATAATTTCGCCTGTCTCTTTTGCAACATCAGAGCCGCTTCCTATGGCTATTCCTATATCAGCCTGCGCAAGGGCAGGGGAGTCGTTTATACCGTCTCCAACCATTGCAACGACTTTTCCCTCATTCTGTAATTCTTTAATTACCTTTGCCTTGTCTCCTGGAAGGACATTGGATATAATCCTCTCAATCCCAATTTTTAAACCGATTGCCCTTGCAGTGCGTTCATTATCCCCTGTGAGCATAACAACCTCTATGCCTTCATCTTTAAGTCCTTTTATTACATCTTCTGCATTGTCCTTTAATGTGTCTGCCACAGCAATAAATCCTACTAATCCCCCCTCACCCCCCTTTATTAAAGGGGGGCTGGGGGGGTTGATGGCAATAATCATGACCGTGTTGCCTTTTCTTTCGAGTTCTGAAATTAATACTTCTTTATCTTTTATATCAATGCCTATATTCTGCATCAGCCTTCTGTTTCCGATAACTATCTCTTTGCCCGAAGCCCTCACTCTGACTCCATGTCCAGGAACAGCCTCAAATGCCTCTGCATCAGGAATGCTTAATCCCATCATGCTTGCCCTTTTTATAATCGCCTCAGCCAATGGATGTTCTGAACCTTTTTCTGCAATTGCTGCAAGTTGAATTATCTCACTTTCACTGACACTATTCACTGACACTATTTCAGTGACCTCAGGCTCTCCTTTTGTAAGAGTTCCGGTTTTATCGAATACCACTGCCTTGAGTTTTTCTGCCCTTTCTAAGTATTCAGCTCCTCTTATTAATATCCCAAGCTCTGCTCCCTTGCCTACGCCGACCATCAATGCAGCAGGGGTTGCTATCCCAAGGGCGCAGGGACAGGCGATTATGAGAACCGCAACAAATGATAAAAGGGCGCTTGTAGAATTGCCGGAAAGAATCCAGATAATAGCAGATAAAAATGCAACGCCAATAACAGCAGGAACGAAATACGATGCCATCTTATCAGCAAGCCTCTGAATCCGGGCTGATGATGCCTGCGCCTCTTCAACCATCTTAATTATCTGGCTCAATGTGGTATCAGCGCCCACCCTCGCAGCCTTAAATTTAAAAGAACCGACCTTATTTATTGTCCCACCAATAACCTCATCTCCTGCTTTTTTTTCCACAGGCACGCTCTCGCCTGTTATCATCTTTTCATCAACTGAAGAATGCCCTTCAATTACAATTCCATCTGTAGGTATTTTTTCTCCGGGCCTGACTATCACAATCTCATCCACCATCACAGATTCAGCAGGTATCTCGGCTTCAACATTATCTCTAATCACCCGTGCTGTTTGGGGTTTAAGATCAAGGAGTTTGCGAATAGCAGCAGAACTCCTCTTCTTGATTATCTCTTCCATATATTTCCCAAGGAGCACAAAGGCGATTATTATTGCTGACACCTCAAAATAGACATTTTTTTCTTCAACAGGTAAAACGCCTGGGAAGAAGACTACAAAGGCGCTGTAAATATAGGCAGTGGAGGTGCCGAGTGCAATAAGCAAATCCATATTCGCTACCCGTTGTTTAACGGCATGCCATGCACCTACGAAAAATCCCTTCCCACCGAAAATCATAATAGGTGTTGTAATAATGAAGAGCCACACGCCCCATGTGAACCACGGAAGCCATGGAATTGGAACCCATGTAAGAACTGTGGCTCCTGCTGCAAGTCCGAGAAATACTGCTGCCCTGAATATTGCGAGTACTAAGACACCTGTGAGCGCGATGGTTACACGCCTTTTCATAGATTTTAGCTCTGCATCAGGCGCCTCGAATGTTCTCACGCAGTTTTCGCTGCAGAAATAATATGTCCTTCCTGCAACATCCCTCTTTATGGAACGATCTTTTGGTATTACCATTCCACATATAGGGTCTTTTGCCATCTCGCCGATTGCTTTTGCAGTTGAGGAAATCATTTCTTTCATTTTCATGACAGACTTGCCAACAAACAATTCAGGGTCTTTATCAAAGTCCTCTTTACATGGCTTTGAGCAGAAATAATATTTGACGCCTTTATATTCAGACGTGGCAGCAGCATCTTTATCTTCGATAGTCATCTTGCAGACAGAATCTGTGACCTTCATTGCGACTCCTTTCAAGATAAGTGTAATACCATAAATGTGAAGTTACTGTGAAGCCTTCAGTTTTTTGCCAACGCCAAATATGGCAATATTCCCTAAACGCTTCATGTTGATTATCTCGATATTATTTTTCAGAAGCTCATCCCTGAACTCCTCATAATCAAATCTACCGCCTTCTGGATGTTCTGTAAATGTCCTTACAAAGAAATTATTTAAAAATGGACTGAGTGCTTCCTCAAAGAAGAATTCCCCTCCATTTTTTAAAATTCTCGAAACTTCCTTTATCGCCTTTCTCCAGTCCTCCATATGGTGGATAACACCAAAGGAAAAGACCGCATCAAATTTCTCATTAGGCTCATCAATGGCCATTGCATCCGCTTCTTTAAATTCTATCCTGCCTTTAAGGTTAGGGTTGAGATTCTTATTCGCCCTCTCAATCTGCTCAGGGTCTATGTCTGTTGCAATGACCTTTTCAGCGCCGAATTGTTCTACAATCACCTCTGCCCCTATACCTCTGCCGCAGCCGATTTCAAGGCATGCTGGATATTTCTCAGCAGTTCCCATTTTCTTCAGCATCGGGCCTTCTATGTGCCTTTGGCTAAAGGCTCTGAAGGGATTATTAGTTATGAGCCTTTCTATGAGGTTAAGTTTCATTAGTGCTTATGTGGATCTGCCTTTGGAGTTTCCTCCTTTTTCGGCTCTTTTTTAGCTCCTTAAACAAAACACAGCTTGCTAAAAATACTTTTTTTATCTCAAACCTCCCTATTGGATTTCCTTTTTCTTTTCCTCAAACTCTTCCTTGCTTATCTCACCCTTTGCGTATCTCTTCTTGAGAATATCGAGGGCTGTCTCTCCCTTTGTCCGTTTTTCGGCGCCAACAATCAGCTTAATGAGATATAAGATGCCAAGAATGATCAGTATCCAAAATATAATCATAAATATCCATCCAAATCCCATTCCCCATCCATAATCGCTCCAGTGCATCATAGCTTATACCCCCCCCTTTAACAAGACCTTATAATCATATATTAAGACAGACACAACTTAAATTCAAGGTATATGCAAACACTCCGAGCGCAAACCACATGCATTTGCATTAAACTGGTAAAAATAGGACATTTCTAATTTGGCTTGACACTGTAACAATTTTTTGTTGACTGCAAAAGCTATTTAAGTTATCTTAAAAGCATGATGGACAGACTCAGATTTCTTACAGCAGGCGAATCTCATGGCAAAGGACTAATAGGCATCCTTGAAGGAATTCCTTCAGGACTCTTTCTTTTATCAGAGGACATTAATAGAGAACTCCAGAGAAGACAGGCAGGATATGGACGCGGCGGAAGAATGAAGATTGAGAGCGACCGTGCTGAGATAATTTCAGGTGTCAGATGGGGGAAGACCATTGGCTCTCCGATATCATTACTAATAGAGAACAAGGACTGGAAGAACTGGCAGGAAGGAATGTCATCAGATGAAAAATATATAGGCTCAATCCCTTCTGTAACAAGACCTCGTCCAGGCCATGCAGACCTTGCAGGCGCTCTAAAATATAATCATAAAGATATGAGAAATATTCTTGAACGTTCAAGCGCAAGAGAGACAGCTATGAGGGTTGCAATTGGATCTGTAGCTAAAAAATTTCTATCACAGTTCGGAATAAATATAGGAAGTTATGTGCTACAGATAGGCAGTGTAAAAATACAAAATATAAAATACAAAATTCAAAATTTCAGAGAAGCCTTTGAAAAAGCTGAAAATTCACAGGTGAGATGTCCTGATGAAATAGCTTCTCAAAAGATGATGGAGTTAATCGATATTGCCACAAAAAATGGGGATACCATTGGCGGAGTATTTGAAGTATCTGCAACAGGGGTTCCTTTAGGTCTCGGAAGTCATATTCAATGGGATAAAAGACTGGATGGACAGCTTGCATATGCATTGATGGGGATTCAAGCAATAAAAGGAGTTGAGATTGGAGCGGGCTTTGAGATGGCAGAGAGATTTGGATCAGAGGTAATGGATGAGATATTTTATAGCAGTCGGGATTCAGGATTTTACAGGGAAACGAATAATGCAGGCGGCATTGAAGGTGGCATGACCAATGGAATGCCGATAGTAATAAGGGCAGCGATGAAGCCGATTCCCACACTAAGAAAACCCTTACGCTCTGTAGATATAATTACAAAAGAGCCCTTTGAGGCTGCTTATGAGCGATCTGATACATGCGCTGTGCCTGCTGCTTCAGTTATTGCTGAGGCAGTGACAGCTATTGTAATAGCTAATGCATTTTTAGAAAAATTCGGCGGTGACAGTATCGCTGAGACGCAGAGGAATTATGATGGTTATCTCATGTATTTAAAGGAGTTTTAAGTGATAATAGGAATTCCTAATTGATGCTATAATTAAGCTATGAAACAAACATGTTGCTTGAGGGGGATTTTAAGATGAAAATCTTAAATTATATAATAATCGCTTTTTTATTGTTATCCGTTACTCAGAATTTATATGCCTTCGAAGGAGAGATATCAGAGCAAAAAAATTATAATATCCTTAAGGAAGCCAAAGATAGTCTTGATAGAGGCGATTATAAAAAAGCAATAGTCCAGTTAGATAAAGCTATAGAAGATTTTGATATGCTCGGTGACTACATACTATTTTGGAGGGCAAAGGCATATGAAGGCACAGGAGATATTGATAAGGCTATCGCTGACCTGAAAACTATCAAAGAAAAATACAAAGACACGTCTTTGATTAAAAATGTAAGGATCAAAGAGGTAGAATTATTTAAAAAGAAAGATAATTTAGAATTAGCCAAACTGTTTGATAGCTTTGTCATGGATTATCCATCTGAATTCAGCATTAAATATGAGTATGGCTTGTTTTTAAAAGAAAACAAAGAAATAGAAAAAGCAAAAAAACTATTTAAAGAAATTTACATATCCACATCATCTTTCTCAAAAGCCGCATTAAATGAGCTTTCAGCATCTGACATAACAGTCGAAGATTTGATTAAAAGAGGTGAAAATCTCAATAAAGCATGGTTTTTTTCAGAGGCGGAAAAAACCTTCAGAGATGCTCTTCAATGTCTCAAAACTCCGAAATCTGAACTCCAAACAAAAATAATAGAGGGGCTTGCGCTTTCTATTTTCAGACAAAAAAGATACAAAGAAGCGGCAGCTTTATATAAAGAAATAGATGATCGATACTGGCGGGCAAGGGCGCTTTTCAGAGCAGGCGAAATTAATGCCTTTGAGGCAGAATTAGCAGCATTGACAAAAAAGCAAGACAAGCGGATTGTGCCGATATTGCTTTCTTATGGGACAAAGAAAAGAAGAGAGGGAAACCTTGAAAAGGCGCTGGAGATACTAAATAGCACGTTATCAAAATATCCAACAGAGAAAGAAGATATCCTCTGGACTATAGGATGGACCTATTATTTATCAGGCAGCTATAAAAAAGCCTCCGAGATATTTTCTCAGCTTTATGATGCATTCGGCAGTTCAAAGTATCTTTATTGGAAAAATAGATGTTTGGAATTTTTAGACAAAACAAATATTGTAAAGACATCAGCAAATAAAAAAATTCTTAAACATCGTGATTATTATAGCTACCTCTCAATAATTAAAGAAAAAGACAGTGATTTTAAAATTATAGACCTCAATCTAAATTTTTCTAAAAATCAGCAGTCATCTCTTAGGATAGAGAGGGTTGAAATTCTTAAGGGAATTGGACTGAATCAGGAAGCTATTTCTGAGTTGATCCATTTTTCAAAGAAAAATCCAGAGCCGAATAAGCTTATACATCTGAGTTCGTATCTAAAAGATCTTGGGAATTATAAAATGTCCATAAATCTTGTTTCAAGGGTTTCATATAGCGAAGAATTACATCACCTTTTTTATCCTTCAGCATTTGCTGCAGAAGTAGAAGATGCATCAAAGAAAAACAGTATTGATACTTTATTAATCTTATCGGTAATCAGAGAGGAGTCGAGGTTTGATGCTGAGGCAAGGTCAATTGCAGGGGCGCTCGGTTTAATGCAATTGATGCCTCAAACCGCACAGAGATTTGCTAAGCATGTTAATGTCGATCTCAAAAATTCGAATGAGCTTTATGATCCAAAAACTAATATCCTTATCGGTTCTAATTATCTGAAAAACCTAATCACCATGTTCAATTCTATTCCTGTTGCCATCGCAGCATACAATGCTGGAGAAGATGCTGTAAGGGATTGGCTAAAAAAGTTTAAATACAAAACTGTAGATGAGTTTATAGAGGATATACCTTACAATGAAACGAGAAATTATGTAAAAAGGGTCTTAACCACCTATTTTGAGTATATAAAGGCAGATCAAGCTAAAACAAATATCCCAAATCTAATGTCCAATATGCAATTGTAATGGCTAATCCTTTTTGTTAGCGAGCATAAAAGTAGATATTTTTGAATATTGGGCGCCTGTTGGCTTTAAAATGCTTTTCATCAATAAAATCTCTTTTACATTTACATTTCCGAAAAAAGTGTCTTTAAAGGAAGACAACGTCTTCATTGTCAAATCTATCTCTTTTTTATCTTTTATTCTTGCTATGGTTAGATGAGGAGAAAATTGTCTGCCTTCTTTTTCAAATCCCAGTTCAGACAGCGACTCTTCAATAGCATCAAAAAGGTCTTTCA
The DNA here is from genome assembly GCA_037441185.1 of Nitrospirota bacterium. Taxonomy (GTDB): domain Bacteria; phylum Nitrospirota; class Thermodesulfovibrionia; order Thermodesulfovibrionales; family Dissulfurispiraceae; genus JBBISP01. The sequence goes on from JBBISP010000038.1 coordinate 13,694, forward strand.
ATTCTTTTGATGTATCTATGCCTGCCCATAAGATATTAGGATATTTAAAGCTTGGGAATGCGCCTACACTGCGAATGCCGATGTTAAATATGCTATACCTCATGCATACTGCTGCAAGGCTTTCTTCAATCTCAGCAATTAATGACTCCTTTACCTCACCTAAAAATTTTAAAGTCAGATGAATATTTTCTGAAGGAACCCATCTAATGCTCTTTGATTTATGACCTACCTGTTCAATAACATTGGCGATGGAGTTTTTTATATCCTCTGGCATATCTATGGCAATGAAACAACGCATTCTTCTAAATCCCCACTGCTAACTTCCAGATTTGCAATATGGCGTTAGTAAATATCCCTGCCAGCACATCATCCATCATTATGCCTATTCCGCCGCTGAGCAGTTTTTCGACATTCCTTATTGGAGGCGGCTTTAGCATATCTAAAAATCTGAATAAAATAAAGGCAGCGATAAGATAGCCGGTATTTAACGGGAGAAATGCAACAGCAAAAAGATAACCTACAAATTCGTCTATAACAATGAAACTTGTATCCTTTATGCCTGAATCTTTTTCAACAATATGTGCGCTTACGATGCCTACTGCAAATGTTACTGCCAAAAGTATAAGCAGAAAAATAGTATCAGGCCTAAAAATCCAGATAATCCCTAATGCGGCAAGGCTTCCAAATGTTCCTGAAGCAAAAGGTATATATCCGATGAAAAAGACAGTGGCGAT
>JBBISP010000039.1:0-11573 GCA_037441185.1 Nitrospirota bacterium
TCGGCAGCTATAAGAGGTGCGCATAAACTTATGTCAGATGCCGAAAATATGCTGAACAATACAATTAATGAAAAAGGAGAGGATTTTGCATTTACTTTTCCTGATACCGCTTACTATCTTCCTGTGATATATGCGCTCACAGGTTTTCCTGTAAAAAATCTCAAAGATATGAAAACAGCCCTTAATTTTACAAAAAAACTTCTGCATGAAAACACTGCTGATCATCTCTGGGTACCTTATCTTGGAGAGGCGCTTGATTCTGGAATGGCAACGCTTTTCTGCGAAGAGATTATAATGGCGCTTCGCTACATAAATGAACTTGAACCAGTTAAAGACCCCGAGACAGGATTTATATACAACGGATTTACAACAGATACATCAATGAGGGTTTTAGGCATAGAGCTTGTTGACGGCAGGATGCCTGGCTATGTTGCGCTTATTGGCGCTGCGCCAAATGATGATATTGCTTTAAATATAGTTAGGGAGCTTCAAGAGAAAAACATCCTAATATTCCTTGCAGGACAGGTTAGAGGCGAGAGTGTTACAAAGCAGTTGTTAAGAAAGGGTGTTGAAATGGGTTGGCAGACGAGGATAGTGCCATTAGGACCTGACACAGAGCACATAATTTATGCGTTAAGCTGGTCCATAAGGGCATCGCTTATATTTGGCGGTAAAAAACCGGCTGACTATAAAGGACACTTGAAATACACAAAAGACAGGGTCTTTGCATTTGCAATGGTGCTCGGTGAGCTTGATGACATAAAATGGTCAACAGGCGCAGGCGCTATTAATATGGGTTATCCTGCAATCTGCGATACAGATGTTCCAGTTATACATCCAACAGGAGTTACCCCTTATGAAGAGGTGGATAAAGAGCTTGACCATACAAAGATAGTTGAGAAGGCTATAGAAGTGAGAGGTCTTAAGATTCTCGTTGATAAGCCTCCAATACCTATTGCATACGGTCCTGCATTTGAGGGTGAAAGGATAAGAAAAGAGGATATGTTTATTGAATTCGGCGGTCAGAGGACTCCTGCATTTGAATGGGTCAGGACAAGGGAACTCGATGAAATCGAAGACAATAAAATTATAGTGGTTGGCGAAAACTGGCAGGAGCGCTTTGAAAAAGGCGGACAGATGCCGCTTGGCATAGTAATAGATGTGGCAGGAAGAAAGATGCAGAAAGACTTTGAATCTATTATAGAAAGAAAGATACATCACAATATCAACGAGGGTCAGGGCCTCTGGCATATGGGGCAGAGGGATGTTAATTGGCTAAGAATAAGCAATTCTGCCAAGAGCGCCGGCATAACTCTGGAGCATCTTGGACTTATTCAGGCAACAATGATTAAGTATAGATATAAGGCCATTGTAGACAAGGTTCAGGTTACTTTGTATACAGATGAGCAGGATGTTTTGAGGCTAAGAGAAGAAGCGCGAGCAGCTTATAAAGAGAGAGACCAGAGACTGGGCGCACTTACAGATGACGCTGTTGATACTTTCTATTCATGCCTGCTCTGCCAGTCTTTTGCTCCTGCTCATGTATGTGTTATTACACCTGAAAGGCTCGGACTTTGCGGCGCATACAACTGGCTTGATGGAAAGGCAGCATATGAGATAGATCCAACAGGAGGGAACCAGCCCGTTTCAAAGGGAGAACTGCTCGATTCGAGATTCGGAAGATACACTGGAGTTGATGAGTATTTAAAAAAAGCATCAGGCGGAGCAGTGGAAACACTTAATCTTTATACAATAATGGAAAACCCCATGACATCATGCGGATGCTTTGAGTGTATCGTAGCAATAATCCCGGAGGCAAATGGAGTAATGATAGTAAACAGGGGAGCGACTATGATGACTCCTATAGGAATGAAATTCTCTACGCTTGCCGGAACTGTCGGAGGTGGAGCGCAGACGCCAGGTTTTATGGGAATCGGGGTTAACTTCATAACAAGCAAGAAGTTCCTATCAGGCGACGGAGGAATCAAGAGGATAGTATGGATGCCGAAAGGACTTAAGGAGAGGATCGCAGAGGATTTCAAGAAAAGGGCAGAAGAGGCAAGCGTTCCTGATTTGCTTGATAAGATAGCAGATGAAACTATCTGTGAAGATTCAGAGAAGCTTTTGGAATATCTCTCAAGCGTTGGGCATCCGGCATTGGAAATGGAGCCCATACTATAATATAAAGGCAATAAGGTGATTTTTAGTTGTCATTCTGAGGGCTGAAGTCCCGAAAGAATCGTAAAAACTTCTTATGGAGGTTAAATAAATGATAAATGTTCAGGAAGAGATGGGTATGGTTGGCGATGTTCTTTCTGATGAGCAAAAGAGAAGGGCAGTGCTTATCCACGCATTTCATCACATACAGAAGGAGAATAACTATCTGCCAGAAGATAAATTAATTGCCCTTTCAGATGAGCTAAGCATCCCTCTTGCAGATGTTTACAGCACAGCATCTTTTTACAAACAGTTCCATTTTAAACCAAGAGGCAAAAATATAGTATGCGTGTGTGTAGGGACTGCATGTCATGTTAGAGGAGCGCAAGAGGTCGTCAGAGGTTTTGAGAATGCCTTCGGCATAAAAGCAGGGGAGACAACAGAAGATCTCTCCGTAACCCTTGAAACTGTAGGATGCATTGGCTGCTGTGGATTGGCTCCTGCTGTTGTTGTCAACGAAGAGATTGTAGGAGATGTAACTCCAACAAAAACGGCTGCTATTATAGATGGTGTTAAAGAAAAAGCATATGAAAAGACTGAGTAGCAGAGAAGATATTATTGCTTTGAGACAAAGCCTTATAAAAGAAAGGCAGGAGCCGGACAGGCAAAAACTTAAGGTCTGCTGCGGCACTGCATGCAGGGCTACAGGTTCTCTTAAGGTGATTGATGCAATTAAAGAAGAGGCAAAAAAGATTGGCAAGGAATTAGACATTGTGACTACTGGATGTCAGGGGCTTTGCCAGAAAGGACCTCTTATGAAGGTGGAGCCTCAAGGCTACTTTTATCAGAGGGTGAGCGCTTCCCATGTTCCAAAGATAATAGGCAATACGCTTATTGCGGGCTTCCCTGTCAGAGAGCTGCTGTACAGGGACAATATCATAACAAATCCAATAGAAAAGATGGAGGAAGTGCCTTTTTATAGAAAACAGATGAGGCTCGTGCTTAGAAATAATGAGCGTATTGACCCCGGGAATATTTACGACTATATATCGTATGATGGATATTTGGCTATTGAAAAGGCGATCTTTATAATGACGCCTGAGTCTGTTGTTCAAGAAATAAAGGCGTCAGGACTCAGGGGAAGGGGAGGCGCAGGATTCCCTACAGGGATAAAATGGGATGCTGTAAGACGAGCAGTCAGTAAAACAAAGATTATAGTGGCTAATGGAGACGAGGGGGACCCTGGCGCATTCATGGATCGCTCTATAATGGAAGGTGACCCGCATAGTCTTATAGAGGGAATGCTTTTGTGTGCATATGCAGTGGGAGCAAGTTATGGCTTTATATATGTGAGGCATGAATATCCCCTCGCAGTGAAAAATCTTGGCATCGCCTTAAAACAGGCAAGGGAATCAGGACTTCTTGGAGAAAATATACTTGGAAGCGGGTTTAGTTTTGATATATCAATAAGAGAAGGAGCAGGCGCATTTGTATGCGGTGAGGAAACAGCGCTGCTGGCTTCAATTGAAGGCAGGAGGGGGTACCCGGTGCAAAAACCTCCGTTTCCTGCTGAAAGCGGCGTATGGACATATCCAACGTGTATCAACAATATAGAAACGCTCGCAAATGTGCCTTATATAATAGCAAATGGTAGTGCTAACTATGCGAAACTCGGAACAGAGAGATCCAAGGGAACCAAGGTCTTTGCCCTTACAGGAAAGATAAAAAATACAGGTCTTATTGAAGTTCCAATGGGAATCACGCTAAGGGAGATAATATACGATATTGGCGGCGGCATATGGCATGACAAAAAATTTAAGGCGGTGCAGACAGGAGGCCCCTCAGGCGGCTGTATACCTGCGCATCTCATAGACCTGCAAATAGATTTTGATTCACTTTTTGAGGCAGGCTCTATGATGGGCTCTGGAGGCCTTGTTGTAATGGATGAGACGGACTGCATGGTTGATGTTGCAAAGTTCTTTCTCTCTTTTACACAGCAGGAATCTTGCGGCAAATGTCCTACATGCAGGATAGGCACTTACCAAATGCTCCAGATACTCGAAAGGATCACAAACGGAGAGGGCATGGCAGGAGACATAGAGAGGCTTGAGCAGATAGGAAATATGGTAAAGGAAGGCTCGCTCTGCGGATTAGGCAAGACAGCGCCAAATCCGGTGCTTTCAACCATAAAATATTTTAGGGAGGAGTATGAAGAACATATTAATAATAAATACTGCAGGGCAAAGGTATGCAGGGGCCCGGGATTATACAGCATAGATGTTGATGAGTGTTTCCTCTGCGGATTATGCAAAGAGGCATGCGCCTTTGATGCGATTAAGGAGTATAAAAATAAATTTTTTGTAGATCAGGACTATTGCACAAAATGCAAGGCATGTTATCTGGCATGCCCTATAGACGCTGTGAAGATAGAAAAAGTAGATTACAGAAAAGAATTAAAGGTTTAGGATTAGAGGGATAAATGGAGAGGCTCAAAAATATAGATGATCTTGAAAGTTTAAGAAAAAGACTGCTTCAGGCTGAAAATGACAATAGAGTAATTATACAGGCATGCGGCGGAAGCGCCTGCAGGGCAGGCGGTTCTAAGAATGTTGTCAAGGAGATCAAGGAAGAAGCATTGCGCAGGGGCATTGATGTTGATGTTAAGATTACAGGCTGCAGAGGACTTTGCTCAAAAGGACCGAATGTAAAGATCGAGCCGCAGGGTATCTTTTATACAAGGGTAAAACCGGATATGGTCAAGCATCTGATAGGCTACACTATTAATGCCAACGCGCCTTTCAGACCTCTTCTGTACCGCGATGACATACTCAGCGAACCGATCGAGAGAATTGAAGATATCCCTCTTTATAAAAAACAGTTGAGGCTTGTGCTCAGACACAACGGCCTCATTGACCCCAAGTCAATTACGGACTATATAAAAGCAGGGGGGTATACTGCGCTCGAAAAGGCATTGTCTTCAATGTCCCCTGATGATGTCCTTAATGAGATTGACAGGGCAAATCTCAGAGGAAGGGGCGGCGCGGGTTTTCCCGCAGGCAAGAAGTGGAAGCACACAAAGAGCGCCAAAAGCAAAATTAAATTCATTGTTGCTAACGGAGATGAAGGAGATCCGGGAGCATTTATGGACAGGTCCATAATGGAAGGCAATCCGCACAGTCTTATTGAAGGCATGATACTAAATGCCTATGCTATCGGCGCTCAGTATGGCTTTATATATGTGAGGCATGAATATCCCCTTGCAGTGGAGAATCTAAGTGTTGCAATATCTCAGGCAAGGGAATTAGGCATACTTGGCAGCAATATATTAGGCGCTGATCTAAGTTTTGATATAAGCATACGTGAAGGAGCAGGGGCATTTGTCTGCGGAGAGTCAACAGCTCTTATAGCATCAATTGAAGGATCAAGAGGCTTTCCAAGGCCAAGGCCTCCGAGATTATCAGAGACTGGCGGAGGATTGTGGTGCTATCCGACAAACCTTAATAATATTGAGACATTTGCCAATGTTCCGATAATTATAGAAAAGGGCGCAGATTATTTTCTTTCCATAGGCACTCAGGGGTCGCCCGGAACAAAGGTTTTTGCTCTGGCAGGAAAGGTGAAGAACTCATGCCTTGTGGAAGTCCCAATGGGTATAACTCTCAGGGAAATAGTCTATGAAGTTGGCGGCGGAATATTAGGCAACAAGAAGTTTAAGGCTATACAGACAGGTGGGCCGTCAGGAGGATGCCTGCCAGAAAGTATGCTCGATACGCCTGTGGATTTTGATACCTTATCTAAGGCTGGCTCAATGATGGGTTCAGGCGGAATGATAGTCCTTGATGAGGACAACTGCATGGTGGATATTGCAAAGTATTTTCTCTCCTTCTGCCACTCAGAATCCTGCGGCAAGTGCCCGCCATGCAGGATAGGCACTTACCAGATGCTCCAGATACTCGAAAAGATAACTTCAGGAAAAGGCGAACATGGAGATATAGAGCGACTCGAAGAGATCGGCAAAAAAGTTGTTGAAGGTTCTCTGTGTGGGCTTGGCAATTCTGCTCCAAACCCTGTGCTTTCGACTATTAAATACTTCAGACAGGAGTATGAAGAGCATATATATGACAAATATTGCAGGGCAAATGTTTGTAGCGGGATAGGGATGTATATAATTGATGCTGAGGAATGTTTTTTATGCGGCCTCTGCAAAGAGGCATGCGCATTTGATGCGATAAAAGAGACAAAAAACAGTTTATTTATAGATCAAGATTACTGCACAAAGTGTAAGGCGTGTTATACAGTATGCCCCATTGAAGCGGTTAAGATTGAGAAGCAAAAAGGGAAAAGTGTCGGTGTAAGTGGATAGTGTCAGAAGATAGAATTTTTAACAGGGACTGACACTAATTGCTGACACTAAATTTTGGAGGTAAAATGTCAGAGCAAAAAGAGAAAAAGGTTGAGGATATAAAAAAAGAGGCTGACGAGTCCATAAGATGCCCTGTGAAGGCGGCGCTTTATTATACAACAAAATTCCTCTCAGGGCCTATGTGCGGCAAGTGTTTTCCATGCGAGATGGGAACTTATGAGATGAAAATAAGGCTTCACAATATTGTCGAAGGCAGGGGAACAGATGCAGACATTTTAGCCATAAAAAGGATTGCTGCAGATATGATTGAGGCATCTATGTGTAAAAAGGGCAAGGATACAGCAAGATTTATCCTTGAGTGGATGGATACAGACATCTATAATGAGCATATAGAAGGCAGATGCCCTGATATGGAATGTAAAGCGCTTATTGAATACATAATCGTACCTGAAAAATGTATTATGTGCGGATTCTGTCAGGAGGCGTGCGAATACAATGCTATTGTTGGCGAAAAGAAAAAGCCTTTCTTAAGCGGATACCTGCCTTTTGAGATAAGGCAGAAAAGATGCGTTAAGTGCGGAGATTGTATAAGCGTATGTCCTACAGAGGCGATTATAGTTGTTGATATAAAGGCAAAAGAGTTGGTTGGAGTATAAGAAACTCTGTCATTCCCATGAAAATGGGAGTCCAGAGTCGGTTGTAAATTGCTGATTGTATCTGGATTCCTGCTCCCTGCTTACTGCTCGCAGGGACGAGTTTCGCAGGAATGACGGATAAAGAAATTTAAAACTTATGCAAGGAGGAAAGATGGCAAACATAGTGAATCTTAAGATAGACGGCAAGGAGATAAAGGCTCCTGAGGGAATGAATCTGATTGATGCTGCAGAGCTTGCAGGCATTCACATTCCCAACCTCTGTTATCTGAAAGGCATGAAAGGCATAGGGGCATGCAGGCTTTGCCTTGTAGAGATTGAGGGAATGAAGGCTCCGATGATCGCCTGCGCAACAAGGGTAAAAGAGGGCATGGTGGTAAACACAAAGACGGAGAAGGTTCAGGAGATCAGGAAATTCGTTGTAGACCTTATACTCTCCATGCATCCGCTTGACTGTATGACATGCACAAAGGCAGGTGTCTGCAACCTCCAGCAGTATGCCTATGATTTTGAGATAAAAGAGTCATCTTTCACAAGAAAGAAGTTTGGCTATTCAACTGACGAGGCAAATCCATTTGTAAAGCGCGACCCGGAATATTGTGTTCTTTGCGGCAGATGCGTAAGAGTATGTAAAGATCAGGGTACAAATGTTCTTGAATTTATGGGAAGAGGGGTTGGCTCAAAAGTAACCACAGCAAACGACAAGCCCTTGCAGGAGTCAGGCTGCACATTCTGCGGAAGCTGTGTTGATGCATGTCCTGTTAACGCCCTTCTTGAGGCAGACAGATGGAGAAAAGGCAGGGAATGGGAATATGATAAAGTGAAATCAGTATGTCTTCTTTGTGGGAACGGGTGCGACATAAATGTAAGCACAAAAGAAGGTCAGTTAATGAAGATAAATGCAGGGGCATTAGAAGGCTCGGTAGAAAGATATATATGTGCATATGGAAGATTTGGTTTTGACTGCATTGAAGCTGACAATAGAGTCACAACGCCAATGAAGCGTGTTAATGGAGCGCTTAAGGAGACAACCTGGGAGGACGCAATAGAGACAGCAGTAAATGCATTGAAGAAGGCAGGGAAAAACGCAGGAATAATATCAACAGCCGGCATTCTTAATGAAGACGCGCTTGCTTTAAAGAAATTTGCCTTTGATGTTGTTAAGACAAAAAATCTTGATACAACTGCAAGTCTATACGGAGACGAAGAGACATTAATTAATGGCGGAGCAGATTTAGAAAGCTCAGACCTTTTTGTCCTTGTTGATCTAAATCCGAGCCAGTGGGAAAGAATACTGCCTGCGCTTGATGCCGTGATAAGAAGAAGGATTAATGCTGGCGCAAAGTTGATTGTTATTAATTCATCAGAGCCGAAGATTTCATCTGCGGCAACTGTGAATCTTATCGAGAATGAGGCATCTGCACTCATGTCGCTTGCTAAGGCATTAATTGATAAGGGTTTTCCAGCAGATAAAAGGCTTGCTTCAGCAGTTGCAAATGCTAATGTATCAGAGGCTGTGGAAAAAGCTGCTGAGCTTTTCGCTGGGGCAAAAAACCCAGTAATAATCTCATCTCCAGCTATGTATAAGGCTGCCGCAAATATCTCTCTTTTAAAGGGTGTGGCGGTTTCTGTCCCTATCGAAAGCAATGCAAAAGGCATAATGATGATGGGCATTACAGTAGAAGGGAAATCCTATAAAGAAATGACTTCCGGAGGATTTGACCTCCTTTATGCGATAGGAGAGGTTCCATTAAACAAGAGGCCGAATGTTGATTTCCTCGTTGTTCAGGCATCACACCTCACAGAGCTTGCAAAACAGGCTGATGTTGTCCTTCCATCAGCAGCATATCTTGAAGTTGATGGGACAATAGTTGATTATCTTGGAAGGTTAAGACATGTATGTAAAGCAGTTGAGCCTGCTGGAGATGCAAAATCACACAGAGAGATATTTGTGAATATTGCAAAGGCAATGGGTGCTGATATAAAGGAGCCAAAAGAGAGCGAGACAAAGAAGCTTTCTAAAATTAAGACAAAGGTGTCTGTCTCTCCGTTTGAGCGCAAAGAAGGTTTTGATATAAAGCCTGACGAGATGATAGAGTCAATCAATGCCTCTGTCATCAACGGATCAAGGCTCTTATGGCTTAAGGAGACAGAAAAGGCCGTAGCCTAATTACATTAGCGAACATATCCATCAAACCATGTTAACCCACTAATATTTAAATATTAGTGGGTTAATTTTTTTATTGAAGTTGCTTATAAAATGCTTTAATATAACGGATGAAGATTAATTATAAATCTTTTATATTATCAATAAAAGCGCAAGAGCCGCTAATCCTTCCTTCTTATAAAGGGTCCACTTTCAGAGGTGGATTCGGCAATGTATTCAAGAAAATCGTATGCGCCTTAAAGAAAAGAGACTGTCTTGACTGCATGCTGAAAGATAAGTGCATTTATTGTTACATATTTGAAACCCCGCCTCCGTCAAGCACAGCCATTATGAGAAAGTACACAACCGCGCCTCATCCATTTATAATTGAACCCCCGCTTGAGAAAAAAACCATATATAAGCCGGATGAACAAATATCCTTTGCTCTTACACTCATTGGCAGGGCAATAGATTATATTTCATATTTTATCTATACATTTGATGAACTTGGCAGGACAGGAATAGGCAAGGGTAGGGGGCAGTTTGCCTTGCAGACAGTCACAAGTCATGATTCAGAAGACAATAGTGTGAAAATCTATTCCTCGGACACAAAAACCATTAAATCATTAAGCCCTTCATATTTATCACCCATCTATAATCATTCAGAATCAAACACTTTTAACCTTAAACTTTTAACTCTGAATTTCCTGACACCGACACGCATTATATATGACGGTCATCTTACACTTGACCTCGAATTCCATATTCTGATAAGGCAGCTTTTAAGAAGAATTTCGCTTCTTTCTTATTTCCATTGCGGAGCTGATATTTCTGATTGGAATTTTAAAGAAATAATCGAAAAAGCAAGAGATGTGAAAGTAAAGGAAAGCAATTTAAAATGGCACGACTGGGAAAGATATTCTGCACGGCAGGATACGAAGATGAAGATGGGAGGGTTTATCGGAGAAATAACCTTTGAAGGGAATATTGAGCCATTCATACCTCTCATCAATGCAGGAGAAATTTTGCATGTAGGTAAAGGCACGAGCTTTGGTTTAGGTAAGTATCAAATAGCGCATATATCTTAAGATAAGAGGGCAGGGGGCTCAGACCGAAATATTTCAGAAATATTTCTTTTCTTTTGTTTTTTCGTTAACTGGCATAAGATATTTTCATGAACGCTAAATTTAAAGAAATATTCGTATTTATAGCAGGCTCCACACCGCAGGTGATTACAGAGACGATCTATGCCCTTGCAACAAAAAAGCCTGCAATACAACCCAATGAAATACATATTATCACCACACTAAAAGGCAAGGAAACAGCAAAACATTCTCTGATAAACATGGGCATTATGAAGAAACTGTTCTCAGAATACTCGATAAAAGACGTGCCTTTAACAGAAGACTCGTTTCACGTGCCCAGAGACGAATCGGAAGAACCTCTTGCTGACATAAAAAATGAATCTGAAAACGAACTCATGGGCGACCTCATAACATCATTTATCAGGGAAAAGACAAAAGATACATCTACCAGATTACATTGCTCAATAGCAGGCGGCAGAAAGACAATGTCTTTTTACCTTGGCGCCGCTCTTCAGCTTTTTGGAAGGCCTTGGGATAAATTGTATCATGTCCTTGTCAGTCCTGAATTTGAATCGAATCCCGAATTTTTTTATAAACCCAAAAAAGACAGAATCATAAATTGCAACGGCAAACAGATTAACACTAAAAAAGCCAGCATTAGCCTCGCGGAACTCCCCTTCATAAGACTAAGGGGCAAATTAACCTTAGACGGGAAGGGCTTTAAAGAACTTGTCAGAGAAGGTCAAAAAGAAATAGACATAGCATTTATTCAGCCGGAGATAAAAGTATCGCTCTCAGACAAATCTGTATATATTGGTCAAAATATGATAAAGTTAACTCCAGTTCAGCTTATGATTTATACTGCGTATCTGCGCAGAAAAATAAAAAACTGCAAATATTACGAGAGGCAATATTGTCTTGATTGCACTGAATGTTTTCCTTCTTTGCTTGAAATGACCACAAAGCCTGCTCTTGAAGAAATGGCAAAAGATTATATGCTAATATGCCCTTCCAAAGTCGATGATCTCCTGTACAAATACAAAAATGGATTTAGCACGGAAGTTTTAAGGCAGGCTATCAGCAAAATAAAAAATATAATATCCGGGGCGCTCAGAGACGAGGCATTGATTCCTTATTATGCCATAACAACATCTCTCAGAGGTTATGCT
>JBBISP010000040.1:0-11053 GCA_037441185.1 Nitrospirota bacterium
GCACAGTAAGGAACGACTTTACAATATCGCATAATGGAAAACTTTATCAGATACAGGAGCCGATCTCCAGTAAGAAAGTAACTGTAGAAGAACATATAGACGGCAAGATGCAAATAATAAGCAGCGGCAATAGAGTGAAGTTTCAGAGCATCCAGATGAGACCTGAAACAAAACCTAAAGTACAAAAGAAGAAAAGGACAAGACCGACAAGTTATATACCATCACAGGATCATCCATGGAGAAAACCATATAAGAAAATGACAGCAAAAATAGAAAATCCTCCTTCGGAGGCAGCAGCATAAAACCGGACATTTCTATTTTGGTAAAAATAGGACATTTCTACTTTGCCTTGACAGGAGAATCCGAAAAATAGACATAGAAAGCGCTGACTCCATTTATCCCCCCACCTTCTCACAGGGTATTCGGGAAGGTGGGGGGATAAATTCCCCCTCCCCTTGCGGGAGGGGGTGAGGGGGAGGGGTAACCTTTTCGGTTAATATTCACCCTCACCCTAACCCTCTCCCATCAAGGGAGAGGGAACTTCCGGATACTTCTATGTCTATTTTTCGGGAGAATTGATATACTTGACAATATTCATTTATGTGATAAACTTAAATTAAATTGCCTTTGCTTCAAAGGATGAATCTTTCTTAAAAAGGAGAACATTATGAAAAAACAGGCCGCAGAGAATTCAAAGGAGTTTTTGAAGCTTATCAAAGAATGGCAGGCTCTTGAGGATAGGACTATAGCAAGTGCAGGTGCAATGCTAAAAAAAGCGAAGAATCCGATCGTAAAAATGACAATGGAGCTGATCAAGAAGGATTCAGAAAAACACAAGATTATACAGCAGATGATAATCGACAGCTTAACCAAAGAGGCTATTCATTTAGATCCTGATGAACTCAATATAGTTTCTGACATGCTCAACAAGCATATGGAGGCAGAAGCAGAATCCCTTTGCCTTGCTGATGAGGCATGGAGAAACAGCGAGCTTTTCACCACCAAATATCTCTTGTCATATCTTATTGCGGATGAAGCAAAACACCACGGATTGATGAGCCAGCTTAATGACCTAAAAAGAGCTGCAATCCCTACATCAACTGGAGCGCGTTCTTATGGCTATATTGAAAAACCAGCATCAGATATTGAACGTTCCCGTGCAAAAGGAGGGATGAAAAAGAAGTAAACCTTTTATTGTTAAATCAAGGAGGTGATGTTATCAATTTAGCAAGAAAAAGGAGAGGTCTCATTAAAAAAGTCGCAAACAATATCTTTAAAATCGAGAGGAGGTTTTTATGGCATGCATAGCAAAAGACATAATGCATCCAAGGGTGAGTCTGCCAGCGAAAATAGCTGGTCCAGAACTTATAGAAAAACTTATGTCGCCTTACCCAGCGCTTCCTGTTGTGGATAATGAGCTTCGTGTAATCGGGACCGTATCAGAGTATGATGTCTTGACAGCGATGAAGGAAGGACGAACAATTCATGAATTCAGCGCAGAATCCCTTATGACATGCGGACATGCAGAGCATGGGGCATGCGATAAGCCTGTTACTGTATTGTCCACAACCCCTATAGAGGAAATTGTAGAAACCTTCATCCAGAGAAATGTTAGTATTCTTCCAGTTGTTGAAAATGGAAAGCTTGTAGGGATAATAAGCAGAAAAAACATAATCAATGCCCTTACAGAAAAAGGTATGCTGCATGGGCATGAATTTCAAAAGCGGGTATAATATAAGATAAAGGCAGGGGATTACCCTGCCTTTATAATCACATCTCTAACAATCTCTTTTTTATATCAATGGCAGCAACAGCCCCTTCTCCTGCTGCTATTATAACTTGATCTTGCCCTTGATTTAGGGGTCCAACAATATAAAGGCCGCTCAAAGAAGACTCATAGTTTTGGTTTACAATATACTTAAAGCCATTACTGTCCCTTTTTAAATCTAGTTCTGAAAGAAACGCATCGTTCAGTTTATAACCAAAATGTAACATTATTACCTCGCAATCAATCCTCCGCCCGTCTTTCAGTTCAAGGGCTTCTATCTTTTCATCTCCTATAATCCTCACAGGACGGCCTATTATCAGTGGTATATTTTCTTCCTCTAGTTCCTCTTTATATTCATCAGGTATTTTATCCATATAGAGAACAAGGGTTATATCGTTTGTAAACATCTCCTTTATGGCAAAGGCGAGATGCACTGTCTTGAGAGAATTGCCGATAATAATTAGTTTTTTATTTGTTGTTTTGTATCCATCACAGTCTATGCAAGTAAAAAGGCCGATTCCTAAAAATTTATGCAGATTTTCAATGTCAGGCAAATTATCGTAGACGCCGGATGAAACAATTACAAATCTTGCAAGATATTTTATTTCTCCGGCATATATTTCGAAAAACTCATTTTTCAAAACCCTTGTTACAGTCGCCTTTTCTATTTTTATATTAAAACTTTTTGCCTGCTCTAATCCCAACTTTATAATCTCCTTACCAGAAATTGCTTTTTGTGTAAGGAAGTTTTCTATATGCTTTGCATGATGTGTCCTTCCGCCGCCTCTGTCTATCAAAAGGACATTTCTATTATACCTGCCAAGATAGATAGCTGCCTGTAGCCCTCCAGGGCCTGCTCCTATTATTATGCAGTCATATAATGTTTGATCACGCATTTTAAGGCGATGGCAAGGTTATCAAAACCTTTGTCCCCTTCTTTGCAATAGGCTGCACAACAAGTCTTGCATAGTTTTTCTTAACAGCCAGCCGTGCAATTGGAAAACCAAATCCTGTGCCGCCTGATTTTGTTGAATAAAATAGTGTAAATAACCTTTCCATATCCTCTGCCCTTATAGGAGTGCCAGTGTTGAATATTTCTATCTCTATTCGGTTTGGCAATAATTCATTTTTGTGAGTGAATATAGATACAAGCCGGTTGTCTTGTCCTAATGCCTCAAAGCTATTTTCAAGCACATAATAAAACAGATTTTCCATATCCATCTTATCGCCAAGGACAAAAGTGTTTGCCTGATCAAAAATTTTTTCAATAACAACATCTTTATAAATTTCTTTAGCCGTGAGTTTTTCTAATGCCTTGTTAATCAAATCAGAAAGCAATAGTTTTTCTATGTTGATTTCCCTCTGGGACATCTCGCTAAAGTTCTTTATATCAACAACCATGCGCTCACATGCTGAGCTGTCGGTCATGATGGATGCATAAATTTCATATAATGGGTCTGCTACATCTTCTATCTTTTGTTGCAGTCTCTTTATATTGCCGCCGATAACCATTATTTTGTTTCTCACTCTGTCTGCGACGCCCCTGACTATCTCCATATCACACCGCGCATGTGAATCTATATATGCAGATGTCTCAACAAGAATGCAGAAATCAATCAACTTATCAACAACTATTAAAACTTCCCCCATTTTATCAATGGGAATTTCGCTTATTATGAACTGCTGGCAAAATTGCCTTGCCATAGAAAAGGCAAGATTAGAAAATCTTTGATCAAGATTCACATCAACATGTCGCATGCCTATTGCCCAAAGAAAATCTAAAAACTCATCCCCAAGTTCCCATCTAAAAAGTGATTCAAACCAGCGAGCCCATGCCTTTTTTAGAAATCCTGGAGATTCATAATGTATTAGAAACATTGCTGTTTCTGGAATATCAAGAAGCGATCTGTAGAGATGCTCTGAAAAATCATTGCTTCTGCTTATGAATATATCACTGAAAGGCTTAATAATATCAATCTCTTGTTTATTAAGGCCTATTTTTTCTCTGAGCATATTTAGTTTTTGATGTTGCACTGTTTTCATAAATCCTCTTATTTTATGTTATTAATTTAACACATTTGATGGTTTACGACACAATAGCATAATTAATACCGAAAAATAGAGATAGAAGTCTCCCAAAGTTCCCTCTCCCTTGATTGTAGAGGGTTAGGGTGAGGGTGAATAATAACCGAAAAGGTTACCCCTCCACTTCGCCCCCTCCCGCAAGGGGAGGGGTAATTTATCCCCCCACCTTCCCGAATACCCTGTGAGAAGGTGGGGGGATTTATGGAGTCAGCGCTTTCTATCTCTATTTTTCGGTCTTATGCAAATGCTTGACTTCAATATAAAATGAGCATATACTTAAAATAAAAATCTTAGTAGGAGGAAGTATGCTTGCAGAATTCAGTATTATACCAATAGGCGCTGGCAGCAGCATAGGGGATCAGTTGGCTATTGCTTTAAAAATTGTTGATGAAAGCGGCATGCCATATAAAGCCAATCCAATGGGCACAGTTATTGAGGGAGAATGGGAAGATATTATCGCCCTTGTTAAGAAATGCCACGATGAGATAATGAAAAAAGAGGATAGAGCAATTATATCCATTACCATAGATGATAGGAAAGGCAAGCCTAACAGGATAGAGGAAAAGGTGGCATCTGTGGAGAAGAGATTAGGAAGGGCACTACGCAAGTAATTTTGGTAAATAAGATTTAATGTAAATTACTTTTTTTCCTCGAATAACTCTTCTTCCTGTTTATTCTTCAATCTGCGGATAAGCTCTTCGTAGGATTGAGTGCGAATAATTTTGTTGAACTGCGTCCTATAGTTACTTACAAGGCTTACACCTTCTATCAGAACATCATACGCTTCCCACTTGCCGTCTTTCCTGAGAAGCCTGTAATCAATTGGTATCTCGACTTTTCTTTTTGTTATGACTTTTGTCTTAACAATCGCATACTCATTATTTATGCTTTCTCCAATATACAAGACATCCTCATCCGTATAATTTTCTATCTTCTTTATATATGCCCTTTCGAGAAGGTCGGCATAAAGAGGGATAAACTCTTTCCGCTCTGCAGGTGTCCTATCTTTCCAGTGAAGCGCAAGTGATCTCTTTGCTATCTCTTCAAAGTCAAATCTCTCATCAATCACCTTGCGAATTGCAGATCTTCTTTCTGTTGTCTTCTCAGGTTTTTTCAATTCCTCATTTCTCAAGATTTCAAGCACCTTATCTACTGTCTGTTTAACTTGCAGTGTCGGCTCCCCAGCATAAGCATCAGAGGCAGCGAATAATGAATAGTGAATAGTGAATAGTAGAAGAACAACAGGCAATAAGCAACGAGTAATGAGTTTTTTTGATTCCTGATTTCTTATTTCTGATTTCTTACTTCCGTTTTCTGTCATAATCGCCTCCAACTATTTTATCTCCTTTATGTCTATTCCTGCTGCATATGAAAGATTAGCAAAAGACATTCTGTGATTGAATACAGAACGAATATAATTGGCCTTTGTCTGTGCATATATTGCTGCTGCCTCACCTATCTCCTTTGCATCGCCAACCCCAAGGTCAAAATTCAGAACTGCTGTGACAAGCCATTTTCTGGCATTTTTGTAAGCCTTCTCTAATTCGACAATATTCTTTTGTGCCTCATCTAAATCAAGATAAGCCTTTCTAATCTGAAATGGTATTGCTTCATCAGCAAACTTTCTCTTTTCTATCAGTTTATGATATTCAGCCTGAGCCTCTTTTACCCTTCCCGCTGTTATTCCGAAATCAATAGACCATTTAAGTCCGATAAATGCAGCTCCGTATGTATGCTCAAAATAATCATAAATATACGGATTGTTGATTTTATCTCTGTTGGTTGCACCGGCAATAGATGCCTTCAAGCCAGCAAAAACCTGCGGGTAGTAATTGCTTTTTTCAGCTAGGATAAGTGCATTTTTAGCATTAAGGCCCTCTCTTAACTGAATGAATTCTGGTCTTAATTCTAAAGCCTTTTTTATATATTCCTCCAATTCAGCAGGCACTTTATCCTCTGGCATTAGGGCAGAATCAGCAATATCGAAATCAATATTTTTGGGCAGTCCCATACTCGTAATTAAGGCATCCTTCGCAATAGCAATACCTTTTTCTGTCTCGGTTAAATGTCTCTCAACCTCTCCTAAAAACGCCCTGAGTTTATACAGGTTTGTTTCGTCTGCCCATGGTGAGTCTATTTCGATCTGTTTTTCAGCCTTTTTTATGGACTCCAAAAGCTCATCCTTTATCTCAAGAACAAGGTTTCTCATATCCTTTGCAAGCAGAACGCTGTAATAAAGTTCTTTTGTGCGCAGGATTATGTCTGATGTCTTTTTGTCTGTGCCTGCCTGTGCTACTTTTATGCCGCTTGATGCCGCCTCCTTATAACTGCTTATTTTGCCGAAAGTGTATATAGGTTGGATTAATGACACATCAGCGCTACCAAATATTCCGTTAATAGTTATTCCAACTGATGTATTAACAATAGGGCCTATATGCTCCTTCTTTGCCCGCGGAGAAGGGCTGACTATAGCGAGCAGTTCTATCTGCGGGTAGACTGCAGAATCTGCCTGCATCTTCTTTGATTTATAGACATCTTCTTCGTATCGCGCCTCTGCAATTTCAGGACTGACTTCAATAGTTTTTTTAATGCATTGCTCAAGTGTTAAGACAATTTTTTGATTGGTGTCTTGTGCGTATACAGCAGGAACAGTAAACAGTATAAAAGTAACAAGTAACAAATAGCGAGTAGCGAGTTTTTTTGACTCTTGACTCTTGTCTCTTGACTCTTGTTTTCTCATAGGCTATACCTCACCGAATACATATTTTGACATTATCTCTTCAAGATCTATAGCTGATTCCGTCTCCCTTATCTTGCCGCCAGGAGATATAAGTTTATCAGAACCGCCAGGGGCTATAGATACATACTTCTCCCCTATTATCCCTTTTGTTTTTATGGATGCTATGGAATCTTCCTGAAGGATTATGTTTTTGAATATCAATACCTCAACACGAGCCTGATAGTTTTCGCTGAGGCTTACACTCTTCACCTTTCCTACTTCAACTCCTGATATCTCCACAACAGCCCCCGGCTTAATGCCGCCAGCTTTCTCGAATTCTGCAAATAAAGTATATCCCCTGCCTATAACAGGCTCAAGTTTTCCGAGCTTTACAGATATATACCCAAGAGCAAGTATGCCAATTAAAAGAAAAATGCCAGCAGCCATCTCAATGTCAAATCTCTTCATAAAATCCTCCTAAAAAATATCTATAGGACCTTCCAAACTGCCTGTTATAAATTGTCTTACAAAAGGGTTTGATGAGTTTCTTATCTCATTTGGCGTTCCAACTTCTTCTATAATACCATTATGCATCATAGCAATCCTGTCAGCAACATCAAATATCTCAGGTATTTCATGGCTGATCACAATGCCTGTAAAACCATACTTTTTGTGTGTATCCATTATTAGTTTATGAATTGCATGCAGAATAACAGGGTCAAGGCCTGTGCTCGGCTCGTCAAAGAGTATGATATTAGGTGCTGTTATTAATGCCCTTGCCAGCGCTACTCTTTTTCTCATTCCGCCGCTCAACTCAGCCGGGTATTTATTTTCTATTCCTTTCAGCCCCACATCTTCAAGTGATCTTATCACTCTGTCATGCACCTCTTTTTTACTCATAGAAGTCTTTTCTTTAAGAGGAAATGCAATATTTTCGAATACAGAAAGGGAGTCAAAAAGCGCCCCGCCTTGGAATAAGACCCCCAAATTTTCTCTTATTTTATCAAGCTCCTTGCCGCTGAACCTTGTTATGTCCATGCTGTCTATCAATATCTTGCCGCTGTCTGGTCTCAAAAGGCCTATTATATGCTTTACCAATACACTCTTTCCGCAGCCGCTCTTTCCTATTATGGCTATGACCTCTTTATCAGCAATGGTCAGATTTACGCCCTTTAATACCTCATGTCCATTAAAGGATTTATGGAGATCAATAATCTCTATCATTAGTTCTCCTTAAAGAAACATAGAGCCGAGGAAATAATCCCATACAAGAATCAAGACAGATGACATGACAACCGCCTCTGTTGTTGACCTGCTCACACCCTCAGCGCCGTAAACTGTGTGATAACCCTTATAACAGCTTATCCATGAAACAATAACGCCAAAACTGACAGATTTATAAAAACCCTGCATTATATCTTCCATATCAACAAAGGTTTCCATCTGTGAGAAATATGTGCCTTCGCTCATTCCAAGAAGATTGATCGCTATCACATATCCGCTGTATATACCGGTAAGATCAAATATAGCTGCAAGTATGGGAAATACAATGATAGCAGCAACAATATTCGGCGTTATAAGATATCTTATCGGATTAAGACCCATTGCAGTCAAAGCGTCTATCTGCTCTGTTATTCTCATTATTCCTATCTCTGCTGTAAGGGCAGAGCCTGCCCTTCCTGTGACCATTAATGCAGAAAGGACAGGCCCCAACTCCCTTATTAAGGTTAAGGCAATGGCAGGGCCGAGCAATGCATCTGATCCAAACTTTCTAAGGGTATAGAAAAGTTGTATAGCTAAGACCATGCCTGCAAATGCCCCTGTAAGGAGTATAACAACAAGAGATTTATTGCCGAAGAATATTATTTGCCTTAAAAGGGCTTTGAATTTGAAGGGTGGGATGAATATAAGATAAATAGAATTCAAGAGAAAAAGGAATAGATGCCCCATTCTCCTCACTCTTAAGAGTGCAAATGAACCTAATTTTCGCAAAATCTTTTCCAGTTGACCCATGACTATGAGTTAATTTTCAGGCTTCTGATAATTTGATTTATATCAGAAAATTCCTCCTCCTTAAGAAATGTCTCAAGACCTTCTATTATCTCGACTATTACAGCAGGATTTATGAAATTTGCAGTTCCTACTGCAACAGCCCTTGCGCCTGCTATCAAAAATTCCAGCGCATCATTGGCATTCATTATTCCACCAATGCCTATAACAGGTATATTAACAGCCTTGCAGACCTCCCAAACCATTCTTACTGCCACAGGCTTAATAGCAGGACCTGAGAGTCCTCCAATATTATTTGCAAGAATCGGCCTCCGCTTTTTTATATCAACGGCCATCCCAGTGATTGTGTTTATCAAAGAGACAGCATCAGCTCCTGCGTTTTCCGCTACTTTTGCCATAAAGCCGATATCAGTAACATTTGGGGAAAGCTTGACTATTAATGGTAGTTTTGTCGTCTTTCTGACAGCAGTTACAACGTGCTCCATTGTTTTTGGATCTGTGCCGAATATTATCCAGCCTGCCTGTTTATTTGGGCATGATATATTCATTTCAATGGCATGGATACCATCAGCGCTGCTTAATTTTTCTACAGCTTCAACATATTCATCAACGCTGTCTCCAAAAAAATTGGCAATAACAGGCGTATTAAATTGTCTTAAAAATGGAAGTTTTTCTTTTATAAATGCATCAACGCCAATGTTCTGAAGTCCTATTGCATTGAGCATTCCTGCTGGTGTTTCGACAACCCTCGGCGTTGGGTTGCCCTGTTTTGGCATAGCAGAAAGCCCCTTAACTACGATTGCGCCGAGTTTATTTAAATCAAAAAACTCTGAATACTCCTCGCCATATCCAAATGTCCCTGATGCAGTCATAACAGGATTCTTAAACTTTAATCCTGCGATATCTACCGATAAATTTGGAGTTATTCCCATATAATATCCTTTATATCAAATACCGATCCTTCTTTGCAAACCCTTTTATAGCCTGAGACAGTTTTGATAACGCATCCCAAACATGCACCTACACCGCATGCCATGTGCTCTTCAAGAGAGACATAACATTTTATCCCTTTGTCTGCAGCAATCCCTGCAAGCTCTTTTAGCATAGGATTAGGACCGCACGCGTAAATTGGTAATGAGTAACGAGTAACGAGTAACGAGTCGTTTAATATTTCCGTTACAAATCCCTTCTGCCCCTCTGAACCATCGTCTGTTGCTATAAAAACTTCCTTTGATAATACCCTTGTTTCATTGAACATTACTAGTTCTTTCTTGTTCCTCGCGCCACAGAAAAAATACGCTCTGTTTTTAAACCTTTTTAAAAATGGCAGTAAAGAGGCAATGCCAATGCCGCCGGCAACTGCTATGAAATCTCCCTGAGGTTCAGGATAGCAGTTGCCGAGCGGCCCTATTAAATTGATAGTATCGCCGTTTTTAAGACCAGCTATTGCTTGTGTTCCTTTTCCCCTAATTCTGTAAAGAAACTTCAGCATGTTATCTTCATATCCAAAAATACTGAAAGGCCTTTTTAATAAAGGGTCATAAGTGCTGCCTGCCTGAAGCATAAAAAATTGTCCTGGTTCTGGAATCTTTACAACAGACAATGGACTAAGGCTTAATAATTTAACGTGTTCATTTAAAGAAATATTACCTATTACATCTGCTTTGAAATATTTATTAGACAAAGCGGATCTCGATGATTTCATATTCTATGGTCCTTGCAGGCGCCTTTACAACCGCAACATCGCCAAGTTCTTTGCCTATTAATGCCCTTCCAACAGGCGAGCTTATTGAAATCTTTCCGCTTTTTACATCAGCCTCATCAGGGCCTACGAGCGTGAATTCATACTCATTGTCTGCCTCAACATCAATAACCTTTACCTTTGCTCCAAAGGCTATTTTAGACTGATTTATTTTACCTGTATCTATAATATCAGCCGCAGCAAGTTTTGCCTGAAGCTCTTGAATGCGGCCCTCTATAAAAGACTGTCTCTCTCTGGCAGCATGGTATTCAGCGTTCTCAGATAAATCACCATGTGCCCTTGCTTCGGCGATGTCCTCTATGTTTTTAGGTCTTTCAACTTTTATAAGATTATTTAATTCTTCTTTAAGTTTTTGATGTCCTTCTTTGGTCATCGGTATGCGGTTCATTGCCTTATGACTCCTTTCTTAATTACAGCAGTCAGAATTATCTTACTGAAATATAAAATACCACTTTGAGAAGGATTTTTTCAAAAATATTGAAAATTTAATTTTATTGGTCCACCTCTCAAAGCATTTTTTTGGTTAGCCTGTAATTGCATTTTTCTGATTAAATAGTAGATATTATGAATAAGGTAAATCATATGCAAAGCAGATTCATTGGAGAACTTTTTTTATCAATGATAATTTTATTATCCCTTGCCTTATCAGTCTTTGCTGAAACAAGGATACTGTGCGCTTCAACAACCAGCACCCAGAATTCAGGGCTTT
>JBBISP010000041.1:0-2749 GCA_037441185.1 Nitrospirota bacterium
TTGGCATGGTTCGGATTGTATGTTTTGCGGATTATAAGTCTGCCATCGCTAATAAGATTAATAAAATACCTTACCTGCTCATAGAATTCCTGATTGTCAAAGTCTTCCGAATCGAGCGATCTTTTAACCGACTGGAGAAATTTGTAGCATCTTTCATCATCTGACAGATGACTATCCTTATCGGCAAATTCAAGGATACCGAAGTTTGTCCTGTCAACATTTAAGCCTACAAGCACCTTGATGTTTACATCAGGATTGTCTTTTAAGCCTTCATACAACTCTCTAACGCCTGAGAAATAAAAAAACCCGACTAAAAATTTCAGTTCATCGCTTTTTTGGATTAACTCTATCAGTCGTTTTTTTAAGTTTTTATGGCCGGTGTTAGTAATAAAATTTTTCATGTTTCTATTTTTTAATGTCTTCCTGTTTGTGCTGATAAAGCAAGGTATCCCCCCGCTTCCAGCCAATCTGCTGAAGCCTCTCAATAACCTTCAAATCCATATCCGCCGCTTCGTTGATTTTTGGCATAATTATTTGAATGCTTTGTCTTTTTGGATTCTTCCTATGAGGAATTTAATATCATAGTCGTTGAGCTTGGCCATAGTTATCTCTTTTTCAAAACAGCTTTTGCTTTTTTCAACATTTCTTCATCAAAGCTTATCAACTCAGCTCCAAATTCTTTTGCAACCTGCACCACTATAGCATCCATTCCGCGCAACCCTGTTTTTGCCGCAATGTCTGCGGCCTCAATTGCAGCTTTATCATCAATGATTACAAAGGAAATATTATCTATGCCGATAAGTTCTTTCTTTATCTCTGCAGCCAATTCCTCAGAGCCTGTTCTTCTTCTGATTGCAGCAACAACTTCAACCAAGATTGAAAGCGGCATTATGGCAAAGCTCTTACCATTTAATATATCCTCCCATATCGCAAATGCTTCTTTATGGCGAACTTCATTCTTTAAAAGAGATGAGATTATTACAGAACTGTCAACAGTAAGCCTTTTCACCATGATTTTTCCCGCTGTTGTGATATTTCTTCTACCGCCGAAACTTTATTCCATGAGGATGATATTTTCTCTCCAAGAGCCTTCCACTTATTTATTCTATTTTTCGCAACATGAGCCTTTGTGATTTCCTGAAAAATCAGCTCTTTTTTTATCTCTTTTATCTCATGGATTAGATTGGACAGCTTATTTTCTAAAGCAGTTGACATAAAGATCCTCCTTTCTATTTACCTTCAATATGTTTTAGCATTCCCTCCGCCTGAAAACTAAAATAACCGCCATGTAATTCCCCCCGTGTTTTATTCTATGGAATAATTATAACTTAAGGTAATGATGAAATAGCGTATCCCCCCGCTTCTCTATACGAGCCATTGGCCAGCCAAGATGCTGAATCACCCCTCACCCTGACCCTCTCCCCAATTGTGGCGAGGGAAGAAGTGGGTGTATCAGTGGCTTCGTTGGTTTTAGGCATAAAGATTTGCCATTTATTTTTCAATCTTTGTTTTCTTTTTTATTGTTTGCTCTTTGGCGTGTTCTTGTTTTTTAATATCTCTCAGGATTTTCTTTATATGAGGTTTTATCTTCGGGATGTCTTCTCTCACTGCCAGCCAAACTCTTTTAAATTTTACGCCAAAATAGAAGTGTATGACTTTATCCCTCATGCCAGCTATATCTTTCCATGGCACTTCATTATATTTTTTACGGACTGATTCAGGGACATTCTTTACAGCTTCCCCTATAATTTCAATGCACCTGACAATCGCATACTTTGTCTTCTCATCAGCAATAAAATCTTTGTAGCTCATATCCGCTGTGAATTTTTCGGCCTTCTCCATATTTTCAAGCATATCTTTCAGATATAATGAAATATCGCGTTTCATACGTAAACTACTTCTTTTAAGATTCTCTTTTTGAGTTCTGGTCTTACATCTTCTTCAGGCACCATGTCAACCTTAATCTTTAATAAGTCCGAAAGATAATTCTCTGCGCTCACCCATTCGAGCAAGCTCACAGGCTCGTCAAATCTAACCAGTATGTCAATATCGCTTTTCCTTTTCTGTTCTCCTCGTATATAAGAGCCAAAAATGCCGATTTCCAAGATTTTATATTTATCTCTCAGTTCATCCTTATGTTGTATGATTATATTTTTTATCCGATCTATTTTTTTCATTTTTTTACCTGTCTTTGAACCAATTTAATTCTTAAAATTATATCATGTTTTTCCGCCCTCAAACATCCTTTGCTATTCAGCGCTTAAAGCATATTCCTGCTGATAAAAAAGAGTATCTCCCCGCTTCCAGCCAAGCTGGTGAAAATGCAATTGCGTATTTTCTAATTTACCGGCAGCATTAAGGTGAACTCAGCGCCTTCTCCTTTTTTGCTTTTTACAGTTATTGTGCCTTTATGCTCCCTGATTATACCATAGCAAATGCTTAAGCCAAGCCCCGTGCCCTTTCCAAAAGGCTTTGTTGTAAAGAACGGGTCAAATATCCTGTCTATAACTGATTCGTCAACCCCGTTGCCTGTGTCGCTAAAGACAATTTCTATATAACTGTCCTTTCTTTCCATCTTAATATTCAAAACCCCTCCATCAGGCAAGGCATCCATGGCATTAAGCATAAGATTCAAAAAAACCTGCTGCATCTGGTCAGGGTTTACGAGCAGGCCGGGCAGTTCCCCGATTTTTGTGCGCAATTCTATATTCTTAAAGCGTTTGTCGTATTTGATAAGATTGATAGTGTG
>JBBISP010000041.1:2849-10917 GCA_037441185.1 Nitrospirota bacterium
AACAACTGCTCCTCCATTTTCTTTTTTTCTGTTATGTCCTCAAGGATGATAACATATCCGCCAGAAGGGTCCTTAAAAGGGCTCACATTAATTTTAAAGGTCTTATTTGCCGGCGCATGAAATGTTACCTCCTTTTGTTCGTTTTGAAGCAGGACATCAGCAGGAATCCATGGCAATAAAAGTATTATAGAGGCGTTGAATGCCCCTGATTTCTTTATTCCTGTAATCATCTCCATCTCTTTGTTCCAGTATCTAATCCTCAAAAGAGAGTTGACAGTGGCAATGCCCATAGGAGCGCTCTCTATAATGTTTTCGCTGAATTCTTTAAGATAGGATAATTCCCTGTTTGCATCTGAGAGTTCCTGCCGGGAGAGCCTGAGGTTTTCTGTTATATGCTTTATTGAATCTGAAAGTTCTCCCATTTCTTTTTCTGTCAAAACGAGTTTATTTTCGAATATAATGGCGGCAATGGAAGAGCCTATGGCGCCTGAAAGGATATTTTCTGCCTCGTTTCTCAACTCAAAGAGCTCCTTTGTTGTCAGCTCATCCTGTTTCTTTTTCTTTTTTGAGAGAAAAGAATATATCGCATCTCTTGCCTCCTGCTTGCCCAGATATTGTGAAAGTATATCCTCTATATCCATAACAGTGTAAGAACTGCTGTGGGCAAGTTCCCTTGCCTTCTCATAAGACTCCACAAATATAAGTGACTGTATCTCTTCGTCTTTTGACTGTTTTGCGAATACAGACACCCCAATATAAAACACCAGATTAAAGAACATGCTCCAAAATAGGGAGTTGCCCCACTTACCTAAGCTGCTTACACCGAAAAGATTATGAGGGTTCAAAAGAGCAGAGCCGGCAATATAAGCTATGATGTCTGCATCTTCTATAATTCCCGCCTTAATCATCGCAGGTAAGATAAGGGTATAAAACCACACAATAAAACCGGCAATAAGCCCTGTCATGGCGCCGTATTTTGTGCCTCTTTTCCAGTACAGGCCTAATAAAAAAGCCGGTGCAAAAAGCGTAACCGCCTCAAAGGACTTAAGGCCAATGTCCACAAGATTGTAGAACTCACCTACGGATACTGCAAATAGATATCCCAAGAATACTATTCCTATGATAACAACCCTCTTGATATTCAGAAGTATAGACGGAAATTTTGATGCCTTATGAAATTTTACAAGCGGCGGCATTATAATGCTGTTCATTACCATTGTGCTTAAAGCAAGGACTTCAACAATAACCATGCTCGTGGCAGCAGAAAATCCTCCGATAAATGCTAACAGGGAGAGCGCCTTTTCACCGTGGTTCAGAGGGATGGTTAGAACAAAATAATCGGCGTTCTTGACCTCTCCTCCAAGGAGAATTCCTCCAAATGCTATCGGAATCACAAAGATATTAATCAAGAAAAGATAAAGTGGAAACAGCCATGCAGCCTTTGTTATGTGGCTCTCGTCATAATTCTCGACGACGGCCATCTGGAACTGTCTCGGCAGAAACATTATTGCCATCATCGAAAGAAAAAGAAGCGAAAACCATTCAGTATAGTCAGACCCTGTGCCTATTCCGAGAAACAGAAGAACAGAGTGCTCTGAATTTTCAATTTTTGCAATTATGTCACCGAATCCGTCAAACAGACCAAAAGTTACAAAGAATCCGACAAAAACAAAGGCTATAAGCTTAACTATAGACTCAAAGGCGATCGCGAAAACCAGTCCTCCATGCCTCTCTGATGAATCAAGCCGCCTTGCTCCAAATATTATCGCAAATATGCCCAATATCGCTGTTATAAACAATCCAGCGGCAGCGCTGCCTGCGTGGGCTCCGGCAATTATTGTGAATGTGCTGATAATGGCCTTTATCTGAAGCCCTATATACGGGGCAATGCCCACTACGGCGACTGTTGTAACCAGCGCAGACAGAAAAAGGGAATTTCCGTATCTGGAGCCTATAAAATCCGAGATGGTAGTAATCCTGTTTGTTTTTGCGATCCTTACGATCTTTTTCAGAACAACGAGCCATATCGCAGCCATAAGCGTTGGGCCCAAATATATTGTCAGGAATGACAGGCCTGATGTAGCTGCCTTGCCAACGCTGCCGTAGAATGTCCATGATGTGCAATAAACAGCAAGGGAAAGGGAATAAATATAAGGGTTGTTTACAATGCTCTTACCGCTTTTCTCTTTTCTCTCAGCATAGTATGCAAGGGCAAAGAGAAGAAGCAGATAGCCCAGTACAATTAAAAAAAGGCTATAGGGCGAAAACATTACCTTTAAAAACAGACAGCCATAACATGTTTATCACTTCAAGTTTCTTCCAATATCTTTCTTGGATTTATATGCTGCAAATGCTATTATGGCTATAAATATGAGCCAGAAGGAAAAGAGATACCTAAAGGTTTCTGCATAAAAAATCTCAAGAAAAGGCCAGTTGAAACCCAAAAGGCCGAGCATAAATATAAATATCCATATCTCATATCTTTCCATATGCTTGATCCGTTTTCCTGTGTTTTATAGAAAATTTTAACATAAATCTATATTTGTCGGTCATTTTTGTCCTATTATCACAAATATTGGATTTAAGGCGCTCAGATATTTTTTATTTGCAACAGTCTTTGCTCTCGAAACCGATATTTCAGAGACCTCAACCTTAAATCCATTATTTTCAAAGCTCTGAATAGCTTCATTCAATGTCTCTATTGTTGCAGCATTTATGACAACAATTGTAGTCGTCATTTTAGCGATAAAAGATATTATTTCTTTAAGCCTTCCTCCGCTGCCGCCTATAAAAACCCTGTCGGGATGCGGAAGATGTTTTAATGCATTTGGCGCTTCGCCTTTTATTATCTCGATATTATACAGATTAAATATAACTATATTTGTTTTAATATGCTTAATCTGTTCTTCATTTTTTTCAATGGCAAATATTTTTAATTCAGGACAAAACCTTCCTGCTTCTATTGATACTGCGCCTGAGCCAGCGCCGATGTCCCATAATATGCCCTTTTGTGGAAGCCTTAATTTATGAACAGTGACAGCCCTGACCTCATCCTTTGTTATTAAACCTTTTGCATGGGTAATCTCCTCTTCTTTAAGACCAAATACTATGTCTGTCTTCTGTGTTCTGTCCTCTGTCTTCTGTATTATCACCACATTCGGCTCTGAAAAAGACATATCTGCAATTTCAGCAGGCATGCCTTTTGTAAGTTTTTCATCAGGATAACCAAGTCTTTCACAAACAAACAACTGGAGCAATGGAGTATGAGAGCATGAGAGTGATGAATCTAAAATTTCTTTTGCGATGGCTGAAGGATTGTTTTCCTTATCTGTGAGAATGGCTATTTTATTATGTTTTTGAAGCAAAGACGGAATATCACTTATCTCATACGGCAATCTTCTCCTCTTTCCTGGGTCTGGGCCTCCATGAAGGCTCATTAAGAAAGCATCATCCCATGCTTCCTTTATTCTTGCAAATGCCATCTGCATGCTCGATAAATCAGGCAGTATCTCTACATTATCTTTTCCGAACTCTCTGACAGCCCTCCTGCCGATGCCAAAAAACATGGGATCCCCAGAGGCAAGAAGAATGACTGTCGCTCTGTCATGCTGCTGCTCTGTCTTTCTGATAAATTCGATTGTTTCATTCACATTATTAATTACCTTCACCTTATCTTTAACTATTTCAAATTCATCACATTCTTTAAAAATCTCAAATAGCCTGCTGGATGCAAGGATGACTTCGGAGTTTAAAATAATCTCTCTTGCCCTTTTATCAAAGGGTTTGTAGCCCATGCCTATGACATAAAGAGTATTCATAAGTGTCTTTTTCAAGAATAATTATGCCATAAATATCACAAAGAAAAAACAGGTCAATGAATTTTGACTTATAAGCAAATCATATCTTAAACTATTTATTCATGGAGGATATATGCAAAAAAACAATTTCACAAGAAGAAAGCAAAATACACCACTGATGTATTTTATTATTTTAATGTTTGCACCTTTTTTTATTTTGCAGGCAAGTATACCGCCAGTTTATGCTCAAACAAATGATGTAGAGCCAGAATATGAAAAATTGAATATTTTAAAAAACGAAGTCCTTTCCTATTTTGAGCCTGGTTCTGGAAGGGTTGTTTCAGTTAGTGAAAACATCGTTAAGATAGACGCAGGATCACAAAAATCCATAAGGATTGGCATGAGGCTAAATGCATTTAAAGAGGGAGTTAGCTTTATCCATCCTGTTACAAAAGAGCCTCTCGGCAAAATCGAGATGCCTGTCGGAACAATCGAGATAACAGCAATCACAGATAATGACATTTCTGGCGCAATTATTGGAGGAAAACCTGATGACTATTTGGATGCAAAAATCAAGATCTCTATGACAAAAATAAAGCTTCTATTCGTTCAGGGAAGTGTTGACTGGTTTCTTGGAGATTCCTATTATCAGATGCTTAAGGAAAGCGGGCGGTTTGATTTAATAGATACAGGTATACTAACAAATGACACCGCAAAGATAGCAGAAGAGGCAAGAGCAAAAGGAGCTGAAGTCGCGCTGGTTTTACAGGAAGAAGATTTTGGCAGCCAAATTCATCTTATACAAAGGCTTTTGTGGGCTGCTGATGCAAAGCTTTTTTCAGAAAAAAATGCCCCGATTGATGCTGATTATGTCAGGGGTTTGAGATTTAAGTCACAACTTTTCGCAGCAAAAAAGGAGGAAGCCTTATTGTCGTATCAGATTCCTTTTGGCGCAAGAAAGCTCGCTGCTGGCGATCTTGATGGAGACGGCAACATAGATATAATCCTTGCAGCAGAGGATAAGATAAGGATTTACAAGTCCGGCGCTGACCTTAAATTGTTGTGGGAATTTACAGTGCCGTCAACAAGCGAGGTGCTATGGCTTGATTCGGTTGACAACAATAAAAACAAAAAAGACGAGGTGATTATAACCTCAATCAGGGATGGAGAGGTTATTTCATATATATATGAATTGAAGGGCTCAGAATTTGTTCAATTGTGGAGATCAAACGATACATTTATCAGAAAGCTTGGCAGCGATCTGATAGCTCAGGGATACACAAAGCGTGACGGCTATGATGGAAGCGTATATTATATTGTAGAATCTGATGGAGCTTATAAAAAAGGCGGTAATATTAAGCTTCCTGCTGATGTAAATATCTATGATTTTCAACCTCTGACATCTACAGACGGGAAAAAAGCTGTTCTTGCATGGGACAACAGAGGTTTTATAAATCTTTACGATGAAAAAGGCATAATGATATGGATAGGCAAAGAGGACTTTGGAGGTTTTGCGGTAGGATTTAAAAAGGAGTCCCTATCAGGCATGACCGAAAAAGGAAGCTGGTATATTAAGGACAGATTAATTGTCAGAAATAATGAGGTCTTTGCTCCAAAAAGAAAGCCTTTGCTCGGCGTGGCAAGAGGCTTGGGATATAAATCCTCTGAAATAAAAAGCTTCTGGTGGAACGGCATAAGCATAGAAGAAAGAGGCCTGCTTGAAGAAATAGGAGGAGAGATAATTGATTATGCGATTTCGGATGACAGGATAGTTGTAATTGCAAGGCCTTTATTTGGCATAAGAGCAAAAAATATACTAAAAGGCGAGAGCCCTTTTGTATCAATGATGTATATATTTTCTTTAAAAGGGAAGTAAATGCAAAAGAGGAACATTCCAAAACACATTGCCATAATAATGGATGGAAATGGCAGATGGGCTGAGATGAGAGGGCTGCCAAGATTCGAAGGCCATAAAAAGGGCGTGGAAAAAGTAAGAGAGGTTGTTGAGGCTGTCAAAAGCATTGGCGTGGAGTTTTTATCTTTATATGCTTTCTCAATGGAGAACTGGACAAGGCCCGAAGACGAGGTTTCTGTAATCATGGAACTTTTAGAGTCCGCGCTTAAGGGCGAGTTCCTGAATTTTATGCAGGAGGGGATTAGGTTTAAGGCCATTGGGAACAGGGGGAAACTTCCTGAAAACATAAGATCCATTATAGACAGTGTAGAAAATGTAACTGAAAATAATAAAGAATTGATTCTGCAATGCGCCCTTAGCTATAGCGGAAGGGATGAAATAATAAGGGCGGTTAGAAGGGCTGTTGATTCAGGAATAAGCGCTGAAGATATTACAGAGGAGCGAATAAACAATCTTCTGGACACAGCAGGCATACCTGACCCTGACTTTATAATAAGAACAAGCGGAGAGCAGAGACTGAGCAACTTTTTGTTATGGCAATCAGCATACTCTGAATTTTATTTCACAAAAACATTATGGCCTGACTTTTCAAAGGAAGAATTGCTAAAAGCATTCCATGAATACCAGATGAGGGACAGGCGCTTCGGAGGCGTTATAGCAAGAGACACAGCATCCGGAGTTATTAGTGATTAGTTTTGAAAACCTCAGGCGGATTATAACCGCTACTATTGCATTGCCTCTTTTTTACCTTTACATAACCAAATTACCGCCCTTTTTTTTTATGATTCTTTTAATTGCAGTATCGGCGCTCGCGCAGATCGAATTTCATTCTATGTATAAGACAAGAAGGATATTGTCATTTCTCGGCATATTAAGCGGCGCATTGCTTCTTGTTTCATCCTTATTTGTTACCGACTACTCTTTGCCCTTTGCAGGCATAGTATTCATGCTTTCATTCATGCTTATAGCATCCGCGCGCCTGTTTTCAGTAAAAGACCCCGCTTCCTCACTGAAGGATCTTTCTCCTGCAGTTATCGGATTTCTGTATATTCCAACCCTGCTGCTTGCCCAGTGGCACCTGAGGCTCAAGGGCTATGAATGGATACTGTTTTTATACGGATGCGTATGGGCATCGGACAGCCTTGCCTATTACACAGGAAAGGGGATCGGAAAAAGAAAACTCTACAAAGAGGTCAGCCCCAACAAGACTGTTGAAGGCGCATTCGGTTCTGTTGCAGGCGGGATTCTGGCAGCCTTGCTGCTTGGGAGTTTGCTGCATCTTGACAAAGAAATCCATCAGCTTATATTGATAGGAGGGATTATCGGCACTGTAACAATCGCAGGAGATCTGGTGGAATCTATGTTTAAAAGGGATGCGGGGGTTAAAGATTCAGGCTCAATAATACCGGGGCATGGAGGCATACTCGATAAGATAGACGGAGTCCTCTTTGCAGGGCCTGTGCTTTATTGGATAACATTAATGATCGGATAATCTGTCCCATTTAATCTTTCCATGCAACACCCCCCAAGAATTGCTTTAAACAAAAACTGCAATTGAAGTGTAATCTATGCTTGCTCAATAGAAATGTTAAATGCGTTATGGGGGTTAATTACTAAGAGACTTGTCAAGAAGTCTTGCCGCTTCTGCATAGAGAACACATCCTTGACAGGACTGCATAAAAATATTATTATAGTCTTAATTCTGGTCAACCTGAATATTGGCTAAATGGAGGTCATATTATGAAGACATTATCTCTGTCAGAAGCAAAGATGAAGTTGAGCAGCCTTGTAGACGCAGTTTATAAAACAGACCAAGAGGTTGTGATTACCAAAAATGGTGCTCCTGCCGCTGTGCTTATCAGCCCTGATGAGTTCGAGAGGTGGAAAGAGACTGTAGCCATCCGCTCGGATGCCGCTCTTATGGCTGAGATTAAAAAAGGTCTGCATGCTTTAAAAAGCAAAAAAGCCAAGCTTTACACCCTTGAAGAGCTTTTCAAATAGGCGTTTTAATAATGACGCAAAGGCTCAAACTCAGGGTTCCCGATGAAACAGTAGAGATTGTCCGCACACTGCATCCTCATATCAAGAAAAAAATCAAAGCTGCAATCCAAACAATTATTTTTGAGCCTCAGGCAGGAAAAGCATTGAAAGATGAGCTTGAGGGTTTACGGAGTTTTCGGGTCAGCCGCTTCAGGATTGTGTATAGGATTGCAAGCGATTCAATTATAGAAATCGTCGCAATCGGGCCGAGAGAGAGGATTTATGAGGAGACTCTGCGGCTGTTGAGGAAGGAAGAGGGGAGATAGTGAATTTAATAGAAAAATAGGAAAAATAGGAAAAATAGAGGAAAAATAGG
>JBBISP010000042.1:0-9964 GCA_037441185.1 Nitrospirota bacterium
CCTGAACGACTTTGTAGCGGCGTGGTGCAAGGTAATGAACCTTGACCGCTTCGACCTTCGCCGAAACGCGGGATAAAAACCTTTTAATGCTTCTGAATTTAAAAAACGCACGTTCAATCATGAAGTGCAACAAGCAGGGGGCATGACACCCCCTGCAAAAGACGGAGGAATCCTGTTAATGTATTTCGCCATAAATCACCACACTCTCAAAGAGTGTGGTGATAAATCACAAACAGGAGAGACCGTCTTATGCAAAAGGATACCACAGAAAGGGCTTGTCGGTACAAGCAGCTTACCAATGAGGAGCGGGAGGAGATCGCCATAGGCCTTGAACTTGGATATACATTCAGTAGTATTGCAGAAGCGCTGGGGCGACACAAGAGCACGATTAGCAGGGAGATTGACCGCAATCTGCCTACTGCAAGAAAGGTACGATATCGCGCCAACCGTGCACAGAAGAGGGCTGATGAGCGCAAGAAAGCAAGCCATAAAAAGGAGCGGCTCAAGTCTCCTCAGATAAGGGAATACGTCGAGGAGAAACTTAAAATTGGCTGGACGCCTGAGTAGATAGAAGGGCGGCTTCCGATGGATCATCCGGAGCTTTCTACGAACTACGAGTCTATTTATCAATGGATATACGCCCAGCGCAGAGACCTGATAGAATGTCTGCCCAAAGGTCATCGTAAGCGCAGAAAACGGGGATCGGCCAAAAACAAGGGTTGTGTTCGTGTCCCAAACAGAGTCATGATCGACCGGAGGCCAATAGAAGTGGAGGAGCGCAAAGAGCCCGGCCACTGGGAAGCCGATACTGCGGTATCCAGACAGAGCAAGGCAGCCGTAGCCGTGGTGCATGAACGTAAAAGCAGATACTGCAAACTGACACAGATGGAATCAAAAAGCGCACAGAATATGCAGAATCCTGTAATACTCAGTCTGTCGGATATGCCTGATGAACTACGCAAAACTATAACTTACGACAACGGAACGGAGAATGCCTCTCATGAGACAATCAATGCTGTACTGAATACCGCGTCATACTTCTGCCGTCCCTATCACAGTTGGGAAAAAGGCGGAGTAGAAAACAACATAGGCCTTATACGCAGATTCTATCCCAAGAAAACAGACTGGAGTTTGATTTCCCAGGATGACTTGAATATAATTGAATATCGGCTTAATACACGTCCGAGAAAATGTCTCGGCTTCAGGACCCCTCAGGAGGTCTTTGTTGCACTTACTGGTTGAATGCAGCAAATAAAAATAAGGAGGTTTTATGAAAAAACAAACAATTTTGATTATTATCTTTTTAGTCTTATTTCCTGTATTAGCATTTGCCACAACCTCGCCAATGAGCAAAGAAACAACAGCATGTATTGCCTGCCATAAGGTTTATACCCCGGGTATTGTGGAAGATTGGATGAAAAGTCTTCATGCAAAGACAGCGCCATCTGAGGCATTAAAAAAGCCCGACCTCGAAAAAAGGATGTCAGCTAAAAAAGTTCCAGCAGCCTTTGAAAATGTTGTTGTTGGCTGCTATGAATGTCACAGTTTGAATACAGATAAACATAAGGACAGCTTTGACCACATGGGTTATAAAATCAATATTATAGTGTCCATAAATGACTGCTCCACCTGCCATCCTGCAGAGGTAAAAGAATATTCTGGCAGCAAAAAGGCCCATGCAATAGGGAATCTTAAGAAAAACCCTGTTTATCACACTCTTGTTGAAACAGTAATAAGCAAAAAGGCTATTGAAGATGGCAAGGCAATACAAAAAGACACATCAGACTTTACAAGGCAGGAGACCTGTTTTAGCTGTCATGGCACAGAGGTTAATGTAAATGGCATGAAAGAGGTAGAGACAAGGATGGGCAAAATTAAGGTCCCTAATCTAACCAACTGGCCTAATCAAGGAGTCGGAAGGATTAATCCTGACGGCAGCATGGGGTCATGCACTTCGTGCCATCCAAGACACAGTTTTTCGATAGAAATAGCGCGGAAACCATATACATGCGCCCAGTGCCATCTTGACCCGGATGTTCCTGCATGGAATGTGTATAAAGAGAGCAAGCACGGAAACATTTTTTTCTCAAAATACCGCGACTGGGATTTCAACGCTGTCCCATGGAAGGCAGGGAAGGACTTTCAAACGCCAACCTGCTCTACATGTCATAACAGCCTTGTAACAACCCCTGACGGAAAAACTGTTATTGCAGAAAGAACGCATGACTTTGGCTCAAGGCTTTGGGTAAGATTATTCGGGCTTGTTTATTCGCATCCTCAGCCAAAACATGGGGATACTTCGGTTATAAGGAATAAAGATGGGTTGCCGCTTCCTACTACATTTACAGGCGAACCAGCTACTACAGAATATTTGATAAGCGCCGATGAGCAATTAAAAAGAGAGACTAATTTTAAAAATATCTGCAAGTCCTGCCATAGCACTCAATGGACAAATAACCACTTTGCAAAGATGGACAATACCATTAAGGAGGTTGACAGCATGACACTTGCCTCTACTCTCTTGCTCCTTGAGGCATGGAAGCACAATCTGGCGGAAGGATTACCGCACGGAAAAAATCCCTTTGATGAAACAATTGAACAGATGTGGATAAGGCAGTGGTTATTCTATGGAAATTCCATAAAGTACGCATCCGCAATGACAGGCGCCCCTGATTATGCAACATTTAAAAACGGTTGGTGGAATCTTACAGAAAACCTTCAGCATATGAAAGACTGGATAGAATTGAAGAAAAAGGCTAAGGGCATTGATATCAAATGAAAATAGTGGCATTTCACGGCAGTCCAAGAATAGAAGGCAATACTGATTTACTGCTTAAAGAGACTATAAAGCCTATATACGAATCAGGCCATGATATAAAGCTCTTTAAGCTGAATTTTATGAACATAAAACCATGTCAGGATTGCGGTGGATGCGATAAAACAGGCAGGTGCATAATAAACGATGATATGAATGAAATATACGAAGCCATAAGGGAGGCAGACCGGGTGGTTCTTGCCTCCCCTATCTTCTTTTTTGGCGTAAGCGCTCAGGCAAAGATAATGATTGACAGGTGTCAGTCGTTCTGGTGCGAAAAATATCTCTTAAAAAAACCTATTCTTGAGGGATCACATGGAAGAAAGGGTCTTCTGCTGCTTGTTGGAGGAATGAAAAAAGAGATAGGCGTCAAGTGTGCAGAGGAAACTGCAAAGGCATTTTTCAGGACAATCAGCGTCCCTGAACATGACACCCTCAGCTTTATGGGCGTGGATGCAAAAGGAGCAATACTTGAGCATCCGACTGCATTGAATGATGGTTATAATAGTGGCAAAAGATTAATCTCAATATAGGAGGAATTTATGACTAAATTGCCTAATCAATATCAAGGACTAAAGAAAAGATTCAAAAGCTACATGAAGGCAGTTGATAATCTTGGAAAGGCTGTAAAGGAAGCAGGCTCAATTGATGAAAAAACATCCCATTTAATACAATTAGCTGCCGCTGCTGCTGTTAAATCAGAGGGCGCTGTTCACTCACACACAAGAAGGGCATTAGAGGCTGGAGCAAAACCAGAAGAGATTCATCATGCAATAATTCTTCTTACAAGCACTATCGGATTTCCAAATGTCTCTGCTGCATTGAGCTGGGCAGATGATATTATAAAGGGGCAATAACTAAACCTATAGAAGTATTATTTTTGATTTAGACTGTTAAGATATTCTTCCCATTCGATAGGGAGAAGATATTTTTTCTTGTTATTACATTCTTTGCAGGATGTAACTGTATTGTTTTTAGTTGATCTGCCGCCTCGGACAATGGGGATAATATGATCCATGGTTAAATCCTGTGGGTGGATTTTTGTATCACAATAATAGCATCTTGCTGCTGCGCATCTTCTTTTCCACCATGCGCTTTTTCGGAGATCACGGGCAATTCTTCTCTCTCTTTTTATATCTTCATCTGCAATTTCCGAAACAAATCGCATCACTTCAATACTCCATTACTCCAATGTTTATCTTCTTCCTTTTTTTACTTCCTCTTCTTCAAAATACTTTTTGTAAAGCACTTCCCATTCAGGGCTGCCCTCAACAAGCTTTTTGGAGAAAGACTGAAGCTTCTTTCTCACTACAATATCTATATCTTCGCCTATCTTTAATTCATTTATAAGTGTCCTCTTTATCTCCCTTCTGAGAAGCCCATCATCCTCTTTTAAGATTATCAGACCCTTATCCATCAATCCTTTAAGGATAACATGAGTCATATGGGTTATTTTATCATCAGAAAGCATCATAAGACTATATTTCTCTCTTTCACCAGTTTTTGTTTTGTCATATCAAATATCTTCCTGTAATCAAGCCTTCCTTTTTCTATCTCTGAGTCGTATTTTCTAAGCAGTTGACGAATCTCTTCGTTAAGTCTATCCTCTACCATTAATTCTCCCAGCATAAGATGCTCTGTCTCTTTTATAAGCTCGTTCAAAGGAATAGCTGGTTCTATCAATTCTTTTTTAATAAGATTATCTATAATTTTCTTAGCCATAAACGGCACCCAGCTTTTAGGTATCCGCATCTATCTCTCCATAAATGGAAGAAAAGCTATATTTCTTGCCCTTTTTATTGCAAGCGTCAATTCTCTTTGATGTTCAGAGCATGTGCCTGTCATCTTCTTTGAAAGAATCTTTCCTCGGTCTGTAATATAACTTCTTAGAGTTCTAAGATCCTTATAATCTATAAAGGCTATTTTATCTGAACAAAATCTGCAAAATTTTCTTCTCTGAAATCTCTTCTGCTGCATCTTGTCTCCTTTGTTAGCTTCTCTAAAACTCATATTTTTATCCTCCACTATTTAACCTGAAATCAACTGCTCTTTAAAATGGCTCTAAATCCGTAATCTCTTCAGGCGGCGTTATATCCGAAATGCCTGACTCCGCAACACCTGCCTGACGGGATTCTCTTTTTGGCAAAAACCTCACACTATTAGCTATCACCTCAAACTTGTTTTTTTGTGTTCCTTCAGATTCCCATTTTCTTTCGCGCAGCCTTCCTTCTA
The DNA here is from genome assembly GCA_037441185.1 of Nitrospirota bacterium. GTDB lineage: Bacteria > Nitrospirota > Thermodesulfovibrionia > Thermodesulfovibrionales > Dissulfurispiraceae > JBBISP01. Next base: position 5,048 of record JBBISP010000042.1, read on the forward strand.
CAAGCACTGGATTGCCCTTGCTAAGATACTGTCCGCAGCTTTCGGCCTGTTTTCCAAAGACAACTGCATCAATAAAAAGAGTGTCATCCTTCATCTCGTCGCCCTGCTTATACTTTGATGTCACGGCAAGCCGCATTGTTGTTACAGGCATCCCACCCGGAGTATATCTGACATCAGGGTCTTTTGTAAGATTGCCTATCAATATTATTTTGTTAAACATCAGGATACCGCCTTTGTTTCACCTGCTGAAACTTCTTCAGTAGTTGCAGGAATCCCTGTTATCTCTTTTGGTAGGGCTGCTATCTGCTTTTTGCCAAGCTTAATCACCATAAATTTCACAACAGGCTCAAAAACCTTAAAATAATCCTCTATCTTCTTTATAACAGTAGAAGACGACTTAAATAAAAAAAGCAGATAAACCCCCATTTTCTGCTTGTTGACCTCATATGCCAGCTTTCTCTTTCCCCAGTTGTCGATCTTAAGGATCTCCCCGCCTGAGTTTTTTATGATGCCTGAGATCTTGTCTGTTGCGGACTTTAGTTCCTCTTCGTTGAGGGATGGTTTTAAAATAACTACATTTTCATAGATGTTCATAAACACCTCCATATGGATTTAAAGCCCTTTCTTTATTATTGAAAGAGCATGGAGAATGTTGTAAAAACCTTCAAAGAAAGCTTTTGCAACATGAATTGATAAATTACCATACAGGCAGCTTTAAAATCAAATCAGTTTATATTCTCTGAGTTTTTTATTGAGAGTGTTTCTATTAATTCCAAGAACCTTTGCAGCCTTCATCTTATTGCCATCAGTCTCCTTCATCACTATGCTGAAAAGAGCCTTTTCAACCTCTGATATAACAGTTTCATGCAGATTCGAATTTTCTATCTTTGTCATCTTATCAAGAAAACCATTAAGCTTTTCCTCTAAAAATTCTTTAATAGAACAAAATTTGACATTATCAGAAAATAAATCCCTTTTGGTCTTTGCTTCTACCGTGTATCCGAGTGGCTTGAGGGCATCGCGAATCGCCAGAATTGAGCTTTCATTATTATTTAGAATAAATATCTTCTTGCTCATACGCTATGATATATTATATAAATTATTTTTGTATATATAATTTTCGACTGTTTCAGGCAAAAGATATTTTATGCTGCCTCCCTCTTTCAAAAGCCTTCTTATCTGTGTAGAGGATATGCCTAACGGCGTCATTTGAAGAACAAGTGCCTTTCTTCCGCTCATTAGTTTTATATCTTCTCCTTGATCCTTATTAATATATGGCAATTTCAGCACATCCATCAAATCAATACCATGCCTCGTTAAAATCACAAAATCAACCATACTAATCAGCTTCTCAGGCTGCCACCAGTTAGGAATGTCCAAAAAGGCATCAATGCCGAGAATAAAAAACAACTCATCTCCTGAATAGATATTCTGAAGCTTATTGATTGTATTTATAGTATATGATTTTTCTTTTTCTCTCAATTCGATGTCTGAAACCACAAAATTAATATTGCTATCGGTTGCGATCTTTGCCATTGTATATCTATGCTGAGCATCTATTAAATCTGATGTCTTCAGCGGCGGATTTCCTGAGGGCATAAAGACAACCTTATCGAGATTAATTTTCTCCCTTGCCTCTTCTGCAGCCCTCAAGTGGCCAAAATGTATAGGATTAAATGTTCCGCCAAATATTCCAAGTCTCATAATTGCTCATGGCTCATGGCTCATAGCTCATAGCTCATAGCAAAAACTAACAGCCATAAACTATGAACTATGAGCTAATTATAACCCCATCTTTTCCAGTGCATCTTCTCCCCTCGTCCTCGTTGCAGGAGCATCTTCAGGAAGATAGAGCATTACTCCGCCCTTTACAGGTCTTATCACTATCTTTCCCTCTGCAGCGAGCTGGTTGGTTATCTTTATGGGGTCTTCTCCACCAAAGTATTTCTTGAACGCATCATTAAATCCTGAATACACGGTGTGTATGCCTTTATATTCTTCTTTTCTCAGACTCACTATCGCCTTTTTTACAAACTCTTCATAGCTCATTTTCTCTGACATATTAGTTCCCTCCTCTTATTTTTGAATTTTTTCCTCTGATCTACTCTCTAATCTGTCCGCTTCCCAAAACTATAAACTTTGTGCAGGTTAACTCTTCAAGTCCCATAGGCCCCCTTGCATGTATCTTGTCTGTGGATATGCCTATCTCAGCGCCGAGTCCAAACTGGTATCCATCATTCAGTCTTGTGGATGCATTTACAAATACAGCAGATGAATCAACCTCTCTTAGAAATCTCATTGCCCTATCATAATTCATTGTAACTATTGAATCAGAGTGTGCTGAACTGTATTTAGCAATATGCTCAACTGCATCCTCCATATCCTTGACAATCTTTACATTTAATATGAGGTCAAGATATTCATTATAGAAATCATCTTCTTTGACCTCTTTTATGTCAGGATATATAGAGAGGGTAATTGGACAGCCCCTTAGTTCGACTCCTGCATCCTCAAATTTCTTAAGCATTTTAGGCAGAAAACCTTCGGCAATAACTTCATCAACAAGCATTGTCTCCATTGCATTGCATGTGCCAGGCCTCTGAACTTTTGCATTAAAGCATATATCTTCCGCCATTATCAAGTCAGCATCCCTGTCAACAAATACATGACAAATCCCTTTATAATGCTTAAGCACAGGAATTCTTGAGTTTTCTGTAACCGCTCTTATAAGACCCTCTCCTCCGCGAGGGATTATGAGGTCAACAATACCTTCAAGCTTTAACATCTCAATAACTGCTTCCCTTTCAGGGATGTCTATAAATGTAATAGCGCCTCCATGAATGCCCTCTGACATTGCAGCGTCCTTAAGGATATCAACTATGGCCCTGTTTGAATTTATCGCCTCTGACCCTCCTCTCAGTATTACGGCATTGCCAGCCTTCAGGCAAAGACTTGTAGCATCAGCCGTAACATTAGGCCTAGCCTCGTATATTATGCCTATGACTCCTATCGGCACCCTCATCCTGCCAACAGTCATTCCATTAGGCCTTTGCCACATTTTTGTTATTTCACCTATAGGGTCTGGCAATTGGGCGACCTCCACAAGACCCTGCGCCATCTCATTAATACGCTTTTCATTCAATGTCAATCTATCGATAAAGGCATTTGAGAATCCTTTATTTTTTGCATACTCTATATCTTTTTTGTTTTCTGAAATCAGCTCGCTTGACTTGTTTTTCAATAAATCAGCCATTTTTATCAGAGCCGAATTTTTCTGTTCTGACGATGCATTTGCAAGACCCCTTGCGCCTTTTTTAGCCTCTTTTGCTTTATCAAGAATAAATTGCTTTATATCCATACAAACCTCCACTTTAGTTCATTGTTCATAGCTCATGGCTCATAGTTCATGGCTCATGGTTTATGGCTCATGGTTCATGGCTAAACTGGCTATGAGCTATCAGCCATGAACTATTAAATTATCCTTAAAAATAGGCCTCAAAATCAATAAATTTTAGAAGCTATCTATAATAAAATATTTGAGGGGTTGTTTTGTTATATTTTTGTTATAATATTAGAAATGAATTTTTAGGAGGTATTTATGGCAACACCAGTGGTTGATATGGATCTTTGCATTGGCTGCGGCTCATGTATTGAGGTTTGTCCGGAGGTTTTCGAACTCAGAGATGACAAGGCATGGGTAATCGGACATGATAAGTGCAATACTTGTGATTGCGAAGAAGCGGCAAACATATGTCCTGTTGAAGCTATAAAGTTTGAGTAAGCATTAAGCAGTTAGCTGTCAGCTTTCGGTAAAATTTAAAAAGCAATGCTGACGGCTGACTGCTATAAATGTCTTTTTGCCATCTCCAGAAGCCCATAAATTTTAAGATCTATGTAGTCTCCGTCTTTCTGAAACTTTTCAAGGGTTTCATACAGAGAAGAGATCGGTGTTTTTATTATTTCGATGTCTTCGCTCTCTTCTGGGGGATATTGCTGCCTTAACAAAGGAGGGGCAGGTGAACAGTTCTTTGCGAGAAAAACAGACATTATCTCTGCTGACATTCCCGATGAAATGGGACCCTCAGCGAGAAATATGAATTCCCCGGCAGTATAACCCGTCTCTTCAATTAATTCTCTTTTGGCAACATCAACCAGTCTCTCTTGCCTGTCATTAATGCCTGCAGGAAATTCTATGACAAAATTATTTACAACAGGTCTGAATTGACGAATCAAAAGCAGCTTTCCATTTTTTGTTATTGGCACTACAGCTACTACGCCATAGCAGTTTACCCTTTCAACAGCTTCCCAGTTGCGCAAGTTGTCTGACTTATCCCTGTAAGTAAGGACTAATGATCTGAGGAATTTACCTTCCCAGACTGTCTTTTTGCCTACAATTTCCATTATTTACCGTTACTTACTGATTGCCTATCCCGGTGGCCAGTGCATTACGCGTCCGCCAAGGATGTGCAGATGAATATGATAAACTGTCTGCCCGCTTTCAGGATTGCAATTTGTAACTACTCTGAAACCCCTATCAGCTATGCCTTTGTCATTTGCAATCTTATTGGCAATCTTCAGAAGATGGCTTACGAGATTATTATCCTCTTCCTTAATATCGAGAAGCGTTGGTATGTGTTTCTTTGGAATCACAATGGTGTGAACAGGGGCCTGCGGATTTATATCTTCAAATGCAAGGCATAAATCGTCTTCATAAAATATCTTCGCAGGTATCTTTTTCTCGATAATCTTACAAAATATGCAATCACTCATAAAACCTCCGGTGTTGGCTCATGGCTCATAGCTCATGGCTCATAGTTTGATAGACCTTATAAGAGATGAAATCATTTTGCCTATTTTATCGCCCCTTTCCTTCGGCAATGTTTAATGCAACAGAAGTAGATGAGGCCTCCAATTGTT
>JBBISP010000043.1:0-8650 GCA_037441185.1 Nitrospirota bacterium
GGAGAGCGCTTCCTTCACACGGAAGAGGTCGCAGGTTCAATCCCTGCATCGCCTATGCTCCAAGATATGCCTTTTTTATCTCTGCATTGTTTAAAAGCTCTTCGCTTTTGCCATGAAGTTTTATTATTCCACCTTCTATCACATAGGCGCGATGGGTAAGCTTAAGCGCCGCACGCGCATTCTGTTCAACCAATAGCACAGCCATTCCCTCAGCATTAATCTCCTTAATTGTTTTAAATATCTTTGCTGTCATTATCGGCGCAAGCCCAAGTGATGGCTCATCTAAAAGAAGGATTTTTGGATTAGTTATTAATGCCCTTGCAATGGCAAGCATCTGCTGTTCTCCACCGCTAAGTGTTCCGCCCAACTGATTGTAGCGTTCCTTAAGCACTGGAAATAATTCATAGACCCTTTCAAAATTTTTCCTGACTCCTATATATGCCCCCATCTGAAGATTCTCTTTAACAGTCAACTGAGGAAATATCCTTCTTCCCTCAGGGACTTGGCATATCCCAAGCTCGACAATCTTGTAAGGCGCAAGCCCTGCAATGTCCATACCATTAAATATAATAGAGCCTTTTTTTGGCTTAAGAATTCCAGAAATGGTCATAAGAGTTGTAGACTTCCCAGCGCCATTGCCCCCTATCAAAGAGACCATCTCTCCTTTTATGATTTCTAAATCAATCCCTTTCAGCGCTGCAACAGCGCCATAAAATGTATGAATGCCGCTTAATTTAAGCAACTATATCTCCTTGCCAAGATATGCCTCAATTACGAGTGGGTTGTTTCTTGTTTCATAAGGTGTCCCTTCTGCTATCATTACTCCATGATCTAAAACCACTATCCACTCAGAAATCTCCATTACAACATTCATATCATGCTCTATAAAAAGAACCGTCTTGCCTATGCTCTGCAATCTTTTAATAAGCTCTATGACCTCTGCTGTCTCCTGAGGATTCATTCCGGCAGTAGGTTCATCAAGCAGAACAAGATGCGGCTCTCCAGCCATTGCACGGGCTATTTCGAGCCTTCGCTGCTCGCCATACGATAATGACTCTGCCTTGCTTTCTGCAGCGCTTTGAAGCCCTACAAACTCAAGATACTCCATTGCCCTCTGTGCTGCCTCATTTTCTTCTGAAATAAATCGAGCTGTTCTAAATATTGAACCGAAAATTCTGCTCTTCAACTGATTATGAAGCGATACAAGAACATTCTCCAGCACTGTCATATCCCTGAATAATCTTATATTCTGAAATGTTCTATATATGCCATATCTTGCGATCTTGTGAGGCTGCATAGATGCAATATCTATGTTTGAAAAGACTATTTTCCCTTTAGTCGGTTTTGTTATGCCTGTAATGCAGTTAAAAAGTGTGGTCTTGCCAGCGCCATTTGGTCCGATAATGCTCATTATTGCTCCTTCTTTAACCTTGAAGGAGACATCTTCCAATGCCCTTATTCCGCCAAAGTGTTTTGTGAGGGATCTAACCTCTAAGAGATACACCCCTGCCTCCGAGTATTCCCTGAGGTCTGAATATCATCAGGGCTATAAGGCCTGCGCCTAATAAAATCATTCTGTAATGCTGCACCTCTCTTAGAAGCTCTGGAAGGACAACTAACACTGCTGCTCCAATCGTGACGCCTGCTATACTGCCAATGCCTCCGAGAATAACCATGCAGAGGATTAATACAGATTCCATAAATGTGAAGCTTTCAGGGGAGATAAATTTCATCTTTGCTGCAAAGAGAACTCCAGCAAGCCCTGCCCAGAATGCTCCAAAGGCAGATGAGTAAAGCTTGTATGACATTGTATTTATTCCCATAGATGAAGATGCAATCTCATCCTCCCTTATAGAAATCCATGCCCTTCCAATATTTGATGAATGAACATTATTTATTATAATCAGCGCAACAATTGTAATGACGAGCACAAAGTAATAGTAGTAATTAAGGCTCTCAAATGAAATGCCCATAACAGACGGCGCTGCAATCCCTGAAATTCCATTAGGCCCGTAGGTAAGGCTATCCCAGTTATTAAGAATAAGATGCACAATCTCTCCAAAGCCGAGGGTGACAATTGCAAAATAATCTCCTCTAAGCCTTAATGCTGGGATTGCGAGCAAAAGACCTGAAAGGGCTGAAAGGGCTAAAGAAAAGGGAAGGGCAGTCCAGAAATCAAAACCGAGCCGAGCTGTCAATATGGCATAGGTGTAAGCGCCAATTGCATAATATGCGGCAAAGCCTAAATTAAGAAGACCTGTAAAGCCGACAATGATATTTAATCCCTGAGCCAATATGATATAAATGCATGTAAGTATTGCTATATCTACAATATAATCCTTCGCAGCAAAAGGAAGAGAAAAAGACAAAAGAAGTATCGGAATAAGAATGATTTTTTTATCTATTTGAGGCATCTTAAAAATAAATCTTTCTTTATGCTTGATTAAATATCTAAAAAGACCTTTTAAAGCGGGGATTAATATAGCAAGAAAGCCAAAAAGAGCAACTGCTCTTTTAAGACCTCCAAAAGGAAGAAACAATAAAGAAAGCAATGCAGGCGCGGCAATAAATCTCAGATATTTTTCCATCTAAACCTTTCCCTCGCCAGATCCGCCAAATAGTCCTTCAGGTTTAAGTAGAAGTATGACAATAAGGAGCGCAAAGGCATAAGCATCTTTATATTCGCTCGAAATATAGCTTGCGCCCAGGCTCTCTACAATGCCAAGTATTAAGCCGCCAAACATAGCCCCTGGAATGCTTCCTATGCCTCCAAGAACTGCTGCTGTAAATGCCTTTATGCCTGCAGTGTAGCCTATAAAATAATTCACAACGCCGTAATACATGGCTATCATTATTCCTGCAACTGCAGCAAGCGCAGAGCCGATCACAAATGTCACAGATATTACCTGATTAATGTTTATGCCGACAAGAGATGCCATTGTCTTGTCCTGCGCAGTCGCCCTCATTGCCATGCCCATAGTTGTTCTTTTTATAAAAAGATGAAGCAAAACCATTATGGCAGATGAAACAACTATTATGAAGATCTGCATATATGTAATCTTTATCCCTAAAAAATCAACCCCTGCTGCGCCCATAATGTCTGGAAATACCTTATCTGTGGCTCCTTGAGTCAGCATCGCATAGTTTTGCAAAAATATAGACATCCCTATGGCGCTAATTAATGGGCTTAGCCTCTTTGCGCCTCTTAGAGGCCTGTAAGCAATTTTTTCGACTGTATAGCCATAGGCGGATGTAAAAGAGATTGAAAGAACAAAGGCAAGAAGCAGAGACAGTGCGAGGCTCTGCTCTGTAATGCCTGCAGCAGTAAAAAACGCAAGAAAGATAATCCCCATGTATGCGCCAATCATATATATCTCGCCATGGGCAAAATTTATCAGTTGAAGTATCCCATACACCATTGTATAGCCGAGTGCAATCAAGGCATAAACCCCACCGAGGATAAGACCATTTATTATCTGCTGGAAAAACACTATTAGGGTCTCCAGAATTCTACAAATTTGCCATCCTTTGCAGTCCAGACAATATAAGGAGATTTCGCAACATCTCCTTTTTCATCAAAGCTTATTGCCCCTAAAGCGCCTGAAAATGTCATTGAATGAAGCCTTTCAGATATTATTTTACCGTCTGTTGTATTTGCCTCTTTTATCGCTGCAAATAAAATATTAGCCGCATCATAGGCATATATAGAGTATGGACCTAATTCGCCAAACCTCTTTTTATATTTTTCTATAAAACTCCTTGCAGAAGGTATATGCTCAGGGTCTGGGCTGAATGTAAAATATGCGCCTTCTGAAGCCTTGCCTGCAATTTGAATAAAAAGAGGATCGATTGCTCCATCACCGCTCATAAATTTAGCATCAAGGCCAATCTCTCGGGCTTGTTTTACGAGCATTCCAGCCTCAGGATATATGCCGCCAAAATATAAAAGCTCTGGTCTTTTAGTCTTTATTGTGGTAAGCACTGTTCTGAAATCTTTCTCACCTATGCTTACCCCTCCATAATAAACCACATCTACAGCATCGCCGAGAGACTTTTTAAATTCATCTGCAAGTCCTTGACCGTATGTGGTCTTATCATGAAGAACTGCTGCTTTTTTTAATCTAAGATTGTCAATCACAAACTTTGCAGCTACATAACCCTGCTGGTCGTCTCTTCCGCATACCCTGAAGACATTTTTATATCCCCTTTCGGTCAGGACTGGATTTGTTGAGGCAGGGGTAATCATTGGAATGCCTGCTCTGTTGTAAACATCAGAGGCAGGTATTGAACAGCTCGAATTAAAATGCCCTAAGATGCCTGCTGCGCCTTCAATGACAAATTTATTTGCAACAGAAACCGCTTGCTTTGGGTCTGCCTGGTCATCTCCAACTATTATTTCGATCTTCTTGCCTAACAATCCTCCTGCCTGATTCCATTCCTCAACTGCAAGCTGAACTGCATTCTTAAAATCCTCTCCCATCTTTGCCTGAGGGCCTGTCATTGGCCCTGCCACGCCAATTTTAATTACATCTTTTTTCTGCTCACACCCAAAAAGTAAAGCAAATGCAAACAAAATAACTAATAACCTCTTCATCCTTCCTCCTTTTCCTTAACCCTTCTGTTATTCCCCAGATTGACTGGGGAATCCAGTCCTTACATTTCTAATCTCTGTCGCGCTATTAATCTTCTGAAACATTTTGCATCCCTGATATTATCATAGGTCTTTGATTTTTTTATGTAATTCCAATTATTGTATCCCTTTTCAATAGCCTTTTTAAGCCATCTGCATGCCTCTTCTGGTTCATTTCTGGCAGCATATAATTCAGCCATGCTGTTTAGCGCATAAATATTATCCGCATTGAGCTCAAGGGATTTGCGAATATCCCTCTCAGCCTCCTCAAGCCTTCCCTGAAGCAGAAAGGTAAAGCCTCGATTGTTGTAGGGCATTCCATTTTTGGGGTTTAACTCAATCGCCTTATTATAGTCGGCTATCGCAAGGTCATACATCCTCATTTGCTCATAAACAATTCCCCTGTTGTTGTATGAGATAGGGAATTTGGGATTTATCTCAATCGATCTGGAGTAATCAGCTATTGCGAGGTCATATTGACCCTTTCTGTAAAATACATTACCCCTGTCCTTGAATGCGATATAATCGTCTGGATTTGATTCGATAGCCTTCGAATATCGGCTGATATCAAGATCATATTTCCATTCTTTTGCCATATCATTGTAATATTACATTTTTTTATGAAAAAGGGGCAATATATAAAATATAAATAGGGGAAGTGTCCCTATTTTCCGACACTGCCATAGTTTGGCTATCGTATTATATTTTCACACCTGTTGTAGATTATCTACAGATTTTTTATCCGCAAAATTATAAAGCCATTGATTTTCAATACTATTGCTTATGGCATATTTATTGCTATAGTGAAGGAGAATTAGTATGTTCTTTGAAATCGATGATTTTTCTTGACAAAACAGCCTTATAATGCTATCTTTTTAGCAACAGATTCGGGGGACTAATGAGCGAATACTTCACAAAAAGAGATTCAAACTAAACTTATTGCTTACGATGGGAGCAAGAATTAGCAATGAAAGAACTTTTGACACATGCAATTAAAAAAAGAGTTTAGAGTTTAGGGGAATAAGCCAATGAGCAACAAAGAAATGGAAAAAGAGATAAAAAGGTATCTCGACATTCAAGCGGAGAGATTTACGCATGAACTTGGTTTTGTCATAGACGAGATAAAGGCTGTTGAGGGGAGATTAAATAGAAAAATTGAATCAGAAATCGTAGGATTAAGAAAAGAACTCACAGGCAAGATTGATAGCGTAATGAATGAACTTATAGCCCATAGGGACAACACTGAAATGCATGTTCAAAAGGCAAAAACTAAAAAGAAGGCTTAAAGAATGAAAGAACTTTTGACACATGCAATCAAAAAAGTAACCCTCGAACTGATATACGAGGTTGTCGAAGAACGCACAAGGGAAATAAAGGAAGAAATAGAGAAGGTCAAAAAGAGACAGGAAGAAGACTTTAGATATATTAATGATAAAATAGACGCTCAATTTAAGTATCTTAACGAAAAAATTGACAGTGGACTCTCTCAGCTTAATCACAGAATAGATACAGTAATACAATTGCTCGTAAGCATAAAACAGCACGATAAATAATAAGCCGCAAACTAAAAAGAGGACTTGATGAAAGAACTATTGACGCGCTCAATCAAAAAAGTTACGCTTGAACTCATTTACGAGGTTGTTGACGAACGTACATCCGAGATACTGCAAGAAATAAAAGAGATAAAAAAGCGCCAGGAAGAGGATTTCAGGTATCTAAATGACAAGATTGACACTCAGGGTAATCAATTAAGAAGCGAGATTGGTCAGTTAAGAAGCGAGATTGGTCAGTTAAGAAATGAGATTGCCCAGCTAAGAAATGAGATGAGTCAGTTAGCGCAAAGATTTGATCAGAAGTTTGATACATTGATACAACTGATAGTTAGCATAAAACAGCACGATAAATAATAAGCCGCAAACTAAAAAGAGGAATTTATGGACTTAGAAAGACTTGCTGAAAAAATAAGGGATATAGTCTTAGGAGAGATGAGGGATGAGTTTAGGGAGTTCAGGGCGTCAGTTACAGGCGAACTTTCTGGATTCAGAATCGCTTTGGAGTCTATAAATGCGCGTCAGACAAACTTAGAGAATGAATTAAGGGACATCAGAAAGGCTATTGATGAGACGAATAAGAAGATAGATAATGTCAGAGATTACCTGCTTTCAAGATTAGATGAGACAAATAAGAGGATAGACACCCTTTATCTTGAGGTCTCTGAAATGAGGGGAGATCTTAAAAAGGCAATTTCAGACAAAGAGATAATACACGACATGATTTTCAGAATAGAGCGGCTTGAGTCAAAGATAGCAGCTTAAATCTAAAAAAAGGAGGTGATGCCCGGAAGAAGAAATTATGAAGCGTGGCCGTGGGCCGTGTCCGTGAAAGAAACTAAACGGTCACGAAAAAGGGACACGGAAAACGAAGTTGAGAAGTCAGACTCAAAATCCGCCATTGGCGGACAAATACTGAACCAAAACCGTAATGCGTAAAGCGTAATCCGTAATGAGTAATGCGTAATGAGTAATCCGTAATGAGCAAAAGACTCATCACACATCACGGATCACGCATCACGGAATTGGGAAGTGAAGGAGAAAAAAATGAAAAAGTATTTGGTATTAGTATTAAGCATGCTTTTTGTGCTCGGCATTGCAGGCTCAGCCTTTGCCATTCATGCCTCAATACCTGCTGAGACAACACCTGTCGTAGCCCCGAAAGACACAGAAATAAGGCTCGGCGGAGAATTAAGGATAAGAGGCTGGTATAGTGACAACATTACCGATACCGCTGGTGCCAAAGCTACAACAGGCAGACCATATGATGGTGGCTCAATGGCATGGTATGACCAGAGGGTAAGGCTCGCGGTTGATGTAAGGACAGCGCCAAATGTAACAGGAAGGATTCATCTTGAGACATCAGGTGAAAATATAACATGGGGTTCTGCCAACACCCTTGTTCCAGGAGGCGGTACATATGCAGGAGGGGGTGTTGACCTTGATGTATTAGAGGCATGGATTGCATACACAGGCAGCGGTCTTCTTGGTGTTCCCACGGGACTTAAGCTCGGTCGCATGCCGGTTGTTGTTGGTGAGGGAACATTCTTTGACCACAGAAGGCGCGGCGATGACGCAATCCTTTTCTATGTAGAACCTGCAAAAGGCACAGAGATTAACCTCCTGACAGCAAAGCTGCATGAAAACTTTGCTACAGATAACACAGATGACATTGACCTTTACAGCTTAATGCTCACACACAAGTTGGATAAGGACAACACTCTTGGACTCAACTATTCACTAATCAATTCAAACGATTTGCTTGGTTTTAATCTTTCTGATGTGAAGCTCCAAAATGTAGGCTTATTCGGCAAAGGCAAAATTGCCGGCATCGGTTACAAGGCAACCGTTGACTTCCAGTTTGGTAGGCTTGACCCGATACCTGCTGGTTTGGATGATCAGAGATTCCGCGGTTGGGCGGCAACACTCGGCGCCAACTACAAGCTTGATCCTGTAACATTAAGGGCAAACTTTGTATATGGCTCTGGAGACGATGACGATGATAATAGGATTGAGGCATTCCAGACATTCGTAGGCAATGTTATCGACCCGAATCTGCCCACAGTGGTTTATAACTGGAGAGTTGTTACTGCAGCAGGCGGTTTAGGCACAGGCATTGCAAACACCACAGCATACAATATCGGCATAACTGCAAGCCCAATAAAGGATCTCACAGCTCATCTTGACTACTATCTCCTAAGGGCATCAAAGGAGCTTAATCCTACAGGTTTTGGCTCTGACAAAAAGATCGGTTCAGAACTTGACCTCAGGCTCTCTTACAGGATTGCGAGGAACCTCACATACTCAATTAACAGCGGTATCCTCTTTGCAGGCGATTTTTATGAAACCGGTGTAGCAGGCGTAACTAATGATGCTAAAAATGCAGTTGTATTGCAGCATCAGTTAGTGTTGAGCTTCTAAATAACTCCCCCTTCCCCTATAACCCCCTTTCATCCCCCTTAAATTAAGG
>JBBISP010000044.1:0-8619 GCA_037441185.1 Nitrospirota bacterium
TGATATTTGCCATGATGTTCTTTATAACATTCCTTGAGGGAAGCGGGTATATGGCGCGCGCTGCATTTGTCATGGACAGGGCTATGCATAGCATGGGACTTCACGGCAAATCATTTATTCCGATGCTTTTGGGATTTGGATGCAATGTGCCTGCCATTTATGCGACAAGGACGCTCGAAAATCCAAAAGATAAGGCCTTAACCGCACTGCTTATTCCTTTAATGTCCTGCGGCGCAAGGCTTCCTGTTTACGTGCTGTTTACAGGAGTATTTTTTGCAGCAAATGCAGGAACTGTTCTATGGTCATTATATGTGATGGGGATAGCCCTTGCTGTACTAATGGGCGTAATCTTTAAGAATACTTTGTTTAAAGGTGAGGCGCCTATGTTCATCATGGAACTCCCGCCCTACAGGATGCCTGCGTTTAAAAGTCTGATGATACATACATGGGAGAAGGGAAAACACTTTTTGATTAAGGCCGGGACTTATATTCTGGCTGTGTCGATACTCGTATGGTTTTTGCTTAATCTGCCATGGGGCGTTGAGAACAAAAAAGATTCCTATCTAGGCAGAGCAGGACAGATAATCGCTCCTGTGTTTAAACCACTTGGATTCGGCAATTGGGAAGCCGCATCTTCATTGGTAACAGGGATAATCGCCAAAGAGATTGTAGTCGGGACAATGGGAGAGATTTATGTCCAGAATACTGAGGAAGAGGAGCAAAATGCCGGAGAAAATCCGTCCTTTACAGAGAATTTAAAGGAAATAGGCACATCCTTTGTTCAGGCTGCAGGAGATTCTTTTAGAAATGTTTTTTCCACCTTTGGCATAGCAAGCATTGCAGCTGAGGAAGAAGAGGAACAGACAGGGCTTAAGTCAGTAGTTCAACAGGCATTTACGCCTTTGAGCGCCTATGCCTTTATGGTCTTTGTCCTTTTATATATGCCATGCGTAGTGGTTGCAATTGCCATGCGGCATGAGTTTGGCACATGGAAGTGGTTTGGGATAGCCTTTGCCTATCAGATGGCTCTTGCCTGGGCAGTAGCCTTCATTATTTATCAGGGTGGCAGGCTGACAGGATTAGGATAAAATCAGTGACAGTGCCGGTTAATAGTGTCAGTTTTACTGACACAGACACTAATCGCTGACACTAATTATGGAGGTATTAAAATGGGTTTTGTAGATATAGCATTAATGGTTGTGATTATCGCCGGAGCGGTATATCTGTTGTACCGCTCCGTATGGAAAAAGAAAGGACATTGCTCTGGATGCGATAATACAGCATGCAAAGAGAAAAAGTAATACTGCTAAAAGATATTCTATTTTGCTTTGCAGCCCTTTGTAATCCTATATCCCCAAGATATTGTATTCGTTAATCAGTCTTATGCCTACATAATAACAGCAAAGCTCGTTATTTATATCGTTTATAAAGGAACGTTCACTGCCATCCTCAAAGAGTATTCTCACAAAACAGAAGCCTCCAGGCAGTTCGGAGTGCTTTTCTTCAATCACCTCGCCCTCTCCCCATGAACGGTATTTCTGATGCCTAACCTTATCCCCTGTCTTTAAATATAATCTTTGTCGCATGATAATATTATAGCAGTCATCTTATCTAACATATGCCCCGTAGATCGAGTAAACGAAATGTCCGGTTATGGTAAATCCATCTCTACCCCACTCTTCAGGCAAAGGCCAATAAGGCTCTGCATCCTTTAAAGCCTTAATAGCAGCATCATCAAGGATTTTATGTCCTGATGTGCGGATTAACTCAACAACCCCGAGTTTACCATCTTTCTTTATAGTAAATCTTATATACAAATCACCATATATTCCTTTTTCAGCAGCATCTGAAGGGTACCTCCAGATTCTCTCTATCTTTTCCTTTAGCCTTTGCATATAGCCGTAATATTGAAATTCCTTTGTATCAAATGTAATTCCGCTTTCTGGTTTTGTATTTTCTTTATTTTTTTGTGCGAGTTTTCCGATAACATCCTTATCAAAAAGCCTCTCTCTGGACGACTTTGATGAAGGCGCTTCTGTTGCGTCCTCTTTACTAATGCCTTTTTCCTTTTTGCTGAAGCCTGAATCAATTGATGAAGGGTCTATGGATGCATTGTCGCCCCTCGGCGCAGAGTCCTTATCTGCTGAGGGCTTTTGAATGCTCTGCTCTAATTTGCTCTCTGAAGGAACTGCAGAAAGCTCTTCAGGCGAAGGAATATTCTTAGGCAGCGTTGGCATTCTGAATGCCTTGTCGTTTTTAGGTAAAGGGGATATTGGGGGATATCTCAATAACTTCTCTTGCTGTAATTCTTCAGGCGTAATAATTTTTGCAAAAAAAGGGATTGGTTCTTTCTCCTTTCCTTCTTTAACAAGAGAAAAGGCTAACAGCAGCGCTAAAGCATGGAGCACGAGCGAATAAATTAAAGATTTTTTCAAGATATTTTATTTTACCCCAAATGGTGCAATTTAATCAGATAGACGACTGTTAAAATTTTAGAAGGTGTCTAAAAAAACTGAGATAAGATATTAATGAGCTTTTTCCTGTATCTTTTCTGAGCCATAATCTCATGGCTATTTCCTGCGCCTCTTGATGCTTATGGATGGAGATAAATTTCTCAAGATGTTCGTCGTCTTTGAACAAATGATTTCTAATTTTGCTCATTAACAAAAATCTATTTCTGAACCTGCTGTTCCAGAGCTTTTTGTAGACAGACGGTCTGTTTTCAATTATTGCATTTGCTGCGAATTCTCCTGATTTCATAGCGTAATAAATACCTTCATATGATACAGGCATTACAGTGCTTGCTGCATCCCCTGCGAAGAGGATATTTTTTATATTAAAGAGTGTTCCATGCCATTGAGGTATCTTGAATGCCCTTGTCTTTGTTAAAAAATTTTGAGATTTAAAGTCTTTTAAAGGCATATTAAACCTTCTCATGATAAACCTCTCTAAAAGGGTTTGAAGTTCTCTACCATTATGGCCTCCAGTGCCGATAGACGCGTATTTTGTAGAAGGGAATATCCACGAATAAAAGCCTGGCGCATGAAGCGAACCGCACCAAAATTCGCACGCGTCCTCACTGTCTTCTTGGATGGGGAGTTTTATATGAGCGCTTATTGTATAAAGACAATCCGGTTTGTCATGTTTTATGCTTGAGCCTGCCTTAAATGTTATCCCGTCGGCTGCAATTACATAATCAGACTTTATTTTTATTTCTTCTCCTGTAGCTTTATTCTTGATAGATGAGACTATCTCTTTGCCTGTTTTTTCAAATCTTAAAAACTCTGCTTCTATTATAGATGCTCCTTTTTTCTGAGCTATTTCCCTTAATTTTGCATCAAATAGCCCCCGCTCAGTAATACACAAATAACCCCCTGTCAGATCAACATATACTCTTTCGCCTTTTGGAGATACCATTATCATTTTCTTTATCTTCTTCTTTACTATAGCTTCTTCAGATATACTCATCTCTTGAAGGCATATGGATGGAATTCCACCACCACATGGTTTTATGTATGTGAGATCTCTCTCTACAAGTATGGTGTCTATGTTGTTGTCAGCTAAAAACCGCGATGCAGTAGAGCCTGCAGGACCGCAGCCTATGACAAGAACTTGAGTTCTGAGCATAGCGTTATAGAGTTATTAAGGCATATGCCTTTAGTAATAGATTATTTTAGACGCTATAATGCTATTTCTTCGGTTCCCTTACTGTCAGCACAGGGCATGATGCGTTTCTCACGACCCGCTCCGCAGTGCTTCCAAATAGCACCCTGTCAAACCCTTTTCTGCCGTGGGTTCCGATAATTATAAGGTCAATGTTTTTTTCCTTGGCAAACTTTAAAATCTCTTCATAGGGGATACCGCGAATTACGGTGTATTCCACATCCTTTATATCCTTTTTAGCAGTCGCCCCGAATTTTTCGAGTTCTTTTTGTGCGCTCGCATCTAACTCCTTATACATTTCATCGACAGAAACATGGGGCACATGTAAGCCCGATGCTGTTGCGATATCATACACAACATGCAGCAGGTGCAGTTTTGCGCCATAACTCTTTGCAAGGTCAATGGCATACGGCAGCGCATTTAATGCTCCCTCAGAAAAGTCTGTTGGAAAAAGAATCCTTTTGATCTCCATACTATTAAACCTCCCTTAGATATTTAGCTGCATCCTCAGGGGATGTAGTCAGTATATAAAGCTCAGAGTCGAGTTCAAAGCTGCTTGGTCTTGCTATGTTTGGCTTCACCTCAATATGCCAGTGATAATCTTCTCCGACGGTATGCCAGTGGTTTTTTCTTGGCATTCTGTTTGGAGCTGAGTGAATAACATAGCTGTAAGGCGGATTTTTAAAAATATTTTTTACTTTCTTTACAGTCGTCATCAGGGTCAGGCTTAAATCCTCCAATTCTTCATTGTTTATATCATTGAATGCGCAATTATGCCTTCTGGGCATTATCCAGTATTCAAATGGAGACCTCGGCGCAAATGGCGAAAACGCTATAAAATAATTCGTCTCCATTATTATCCTGTTTCCTGTCCTCAGTTCTTCATTAATTATATCGCAAAATATGCAACGTTCTTTATATTGATAATAAGCCTTTGCTCCATTAAGCTCTTCCTTTATCCCCTTTGGTATAACAGGTGTGGCAATAATCCGTGAATGAGGATGATGATACAGGTCGCTTGCTGTTTTTCCGCAGTCTTTGTATATGAAGGTATACCTTAATCTTGGGTCTTTTTCTAATTCGGATATGCGGTGTTTATATGTCACTATTACCCTTATCATCTGGTCTATGCCCATATCTTCGGGCGGTGTATTGTGCTGGGGAGACTCTATAATAATTTCATTAGCGCCGATGCTGTTCATCTTGTCATACATCCCAACTCCTTTTCTGCCTAATCCTCCTTCTATTTGGAATATGGGATTAGGGCTTGGTATTACCCTTGTCAGCCAGTTGGATGTGTTTGATTGCTGCTCTCTTATGGCGAATATATCTTTTGGTATTTTATCTTCTCTTCCCTGACAGAGTATGCAGTTGCTTTCATCAATAATGTTTTTAGAAGTGAGTTCTATGCTATTGCTGAGATAAAAGGCAGGAGGCATCGAATCTTTTAATACAGCTACCCATCTGTTCTGTATTGGATCTTTTCTCAGCTCATGCATGTCTGCTCCTTACTTTTATGAATATCAACCTGAGCCCCTCAAGGGTAAGATTAGGAGCAAGGCAATGATTTCTTTTTATCAGAGGAGATATTAGTTTTGCATTCCCTCCGGTCAGGATTAATTTTAACCTAAAGCCAAGTTCTTTCTCCATATTTTTTATGAGCGTCTCTATTGCGCCTGCTGTTCCAAATAAAATTCCGGATGTTATGGCTGAAACTGTATTTCCCCCCAATGCTTTTTTTGGCATTTTAGGCAGGGTTGAAGGCAATTTTGAAGTGCCCTCATGAAGCGACCTCTGCATGAGATTTACCCCTGGCATTATTGCGCCGCCAAGTAAAACAGGATAATAATTTTGTCTGCCAACTACGGTAATTGTGGTGGCTGTTCCTAAATCTATTACTGCAACAGGTTTTTTGAAATAATCAAAGCCTGCCACAGCATTGGCAATCCTGTCAGCGCCAATTTTTTCAGGATGCTTCATGTCAAAGGTAAAACCACAATCCAGTTTGTGGCTTACGATTAAAGGTTCTCTTCCGCATATTTCTTTTATTGCTCTATTAATTGTTATATCGAGGGACGGAACAACTGATGAGATTATAGCATCAATGTTTAGTAACGAGTTTGCTCTGAAAATGTCATTCTCTGGCTTGACCAGAGAATCCAGTTCCTTTTTTCTAGATTCCCCGATCAAGTCGGGGAATGACAGAATATTTGTCATATCCCTTTGGGAGTCATAGGACTTATGTATGTATAATTTTGAATTTATAAATTCGGCGATTATTTTTTTATAGGCTTCTGTTAATTGAGCAGGATGAGTTGGAATTTTTTTGATAAATAATTTTGTGTTTTTTATCGGATTTGGATATATGCCAAATCCAACTGTGGAGTTTCCAATGTCAACAGCAAGCAGCGCACTCATCTTAATATGGTTACATCTCCAGCGCTAATTTTTTTTATAGAATTGTCATGTTGCTTAACTAAAAGCATTCCTTCTTCATCTATATCTTCGGCAATTCCTGCGAATATTTTATCTCCAACTGTTATTTTTACTCTGCGGCCTATCGTCGATGATAAGCGCCGCCACTCCTGTATTATGGGTTTATTACCTGATGTCAGCAGCAGGATATACCATTTATCCAGCTCTGTTAATATTTCCAGCGCAGTCTGAGTCCGTGATACTACATTGCCTGTCTCATTTTTTATTGATGTGGCAATACCTTTAATATCTTCAGGCATCTCCTCAACTGCAAGATTTATATTTATCCCTATCCCTATAACTGCATGGAATATTCTGTCCATATCAGCCTTTATTTCTGTTAGAATGCCTCCCAATTTCCTGTTTGAGACAATTATGTCGTTAGGCCATTTTATTGATATTGGGATAGCTAAGAGCTTTTTAATTGAAGATGCGCAGGCAACTGCAGACATAAGTGTGACGATAGCGGCATCTCTTGGGGAGAATGTCGGCCTTAAGATGATGCTCATGTAAAGATTTTTTCCTGGAGGCGATAACCACTTCCTCCCAAGCCTCCCTTTGCCGCTGGTCTGCGAGTCAGCTATTATGACTGTTCCTTCAGGGCAGCCTTTTTCTGCAAATTCCATAGCAGAGGTATTTGTGGAGTTAAGTGTGTCAAAAAATATTATTTCCCTGCCGATAATCTTAGATCTGCTACTAAGCGAACTTTTTATTTCCTCTATTGATAGTTCGGGCGATTTTATTAATCTGTACCCTTTTGCAGGCGACGCCTCGATTGTATAGCCTTTTTTTCTGAGCAGCTTAATCCTTTTCCATACAGCGGCTCTTGTAACTCCAATGTTTTCTGCTATCTCTGCGCCTGATGTAAAATCAGCTTTTTCTTTTAAAAATCTGATTATATATTCGCTAATCATTTAGGTAAAACGCCTTTTGTGCGATGCTTTTTATATTTACTCTTCGCTTAATATCACAACCTCTATTTTCCCTTTTAGCGCATCAGCAAATCTTTTTGCATCATTTTTGCTGCCTACGATAGAGCCGTAATGCATTGGTATGGCGATTTTTGGCTTAATATCCAGAGCTGCCTGAATTGCCTCTTCCGCAGTCATAACATATGTGCCGGAGACAGGAAGAAGAGCTATATCAATGTCCTTAAATGTCTTCATTTCAGGTATATAATCAGTATCTCCTGCTATATATATTCTTTGTTTGTTTATAGTAAAGATATAACCTACCCACCCTTTGTCTTTCGTATGAAACTGCTTATTAGTATTGTAAGAAGGCACAGCTTCTATTTCGACTCCACCCACATTGATTTTATCGCCAGGCTTAATGCTTATGAGATTTCCAGACAATTTCTTTAGGCAGTCATCTGTGGCAACTATTGTTGTGTTTGGCCCTTGAATTTTCTTTATATCATCTTCGGAACAGTGGTCATAATGGTCATGCGTAATCAATATTATGTTTGCAATGTCTTTCTTCTTAATCTTGAATGGATCAGTGAAAATAACCTTCTCGCCGATAATCTTAAATGTATCATGCCCAAGCCAGTGGATATTTTTAATCATTGCCTTTACCTCCTTTATTTCTGCCAAAGCAGTTGCTGGCAGCACCATATTGGCGTATATCAGCAAAAGAAAAACGAATTTCATATGTAATAAATTATATCACAAAAGATTGAAAGGGGCTTTGTGAAGAATTTCATATTTAACCATATCTGTCCAAAATAAATTTTTGATATGGCGCAAATTAAGGCATATGGCTCGATTTATGAAGCAAAATCACGGTTTACCTCGACCCAGCAAGAATCGAAGCGGAAGCTGGGCGAAACAATTTGATATAAACCCAGAATTGTCATTACACAAAAATATCTTTAACAATCAAGGAATTTTCTAATGACCGCCATTAGAGAATGTGCTAATAAAAACAATGACTTAAACTGTCTAATGACGAATCTGGGTAAACATTATGGTCATATCTGTGATATACACTTGCAATAAGGTAGTTTATTTTGCTAAGAAATAGAGCTATATGCCTTTAGTATAAATTATTTTGGGCAGTAATGATATTTAACAAATCAGCACACTGGTTAACTTTTCAAATATTTTATCAGGGCATTTATTTCTTTTCTGGAAAGATGTCTGTAATCAGGCATCCTTGTATCAGGATTATTTTTTGCTGGGTTTTTGATCTGCTGTCTTAGCCATCTGTCACTTCTTGTTTCAGAAATACTTGTAAGATCAGGCCCGGCGCCACCGCCTTGCCCTTTAAATATATGACAACTGGCACAGCCTTCTCTTTTAAAAATAGATTCTCCATCAATGTCATTGATAGCAAAATATAAAGATGCAAGTAGCAATATGCCTATAATTATTAATATCTGATTTTTTTTCGATGCAATCATAATGCAACCAAAAAAATACAGGTGAACATTAAAACAAGGAGGCATGGGCGGATAAATGGCTTTCTCATCGCCACCTT
>JBBISP010000045.1:0-8127 GCA_037441185.1 Nitrospirota bacterium
CTCATATCAGATAAATCTTAGCCCTATCCTCGAATGTTCAGCAAAAAGCTTTGTCCACATGACCTCTGCAAAGACAGGTAGGATAGTGCCTACAGTAACTGCAAGTGACACCTTCATTAAATCCCCTCTTTCTGGAGCGCATTCTGCAATAAGTCCAATGCCGCTATTGCTTATGTCCACCCCGATGCTTTTGTAATGAGCGCCGCCAAGCTCCACATTTAAAGGCATATCATAAGAAATCCTCTCGCTCATCCTTTTTTCAGATGGACTATTCATTTAAAATGTTTCCTTCGCAGTCCAGTATTGGGTCTGATCTGAAATAAACTTTTTTGACATTGCCGCAGGCTATACATAACCTCATTTATTAAAAGAATATATATTTTATATTGATGAGTCAATAAGAAAAAGATTGTAAGTCATTTAAGACTATAGATATATTTTGCTTGACAACTAAAGTATTATCTGCTAAAAAAATATAGAGGTTAATAATGCAGATAAATATATTAATATGCTGTCACAACCACCTCTTTTCTGAGGGATTGAGGAAAATACTCGAAGATGAAAGGGATATGAGTGTCGCCTGCCTGCCCCCTAAAAAAGGAGAAATAGAGGAGAAATTAAAGATAATTTATGACGCTATCATCATCTCTGACATTGACTCCTTTTTTGGCTTTTTAAATGACATTCATATAACAGAGAATGCAAAAATCCTTATCATTCAAAACACTTTGCATTCAGGCTCAATATTTGATAATTTTTCAGAAGTCATGTCAAATGGAGTGGTTGGAATACTCCTTCCTGATATAGATTCATCTCATCTGAAAAAGGCATTGAGAAGCGTGCATTCAGGGGAATTATGGATCAATCATAAGACTATAAAGACAATGCTATCTCAGAAGACTAAAAAGGCATCAAAACTCACAGATAAGGAGATGGAAATAGTAAATTACATATGCGCTGGCCTGAGAAATAAGGAAATAGCCAATAATCTTAATATAACAGAGCAGACAGTAAAGTCCCATTTAAACAGGATTTATAAAAAAATGGGTGTTACAGACAGACTGCAATTAGCATTGCATTATAAAAATTCTGCTTAAATTTAATTTTTTGCTCCTATTTTTTCTGAGTGATAATGCCCTCTATAGCGTCTTTAAACGCAGCATAAGGCTGAGCTCCCACTATCTTTTTCACTGCTTTTACCTTGCCGTCTGGCTCAACAAATCCGAGCAGAAATGCAGGCGTGCCTGTTATCCCTGCATTCCTGGCTTCAGCCATATCACTGCGAATGTCTTCTGCATACTTGCCGCTATTAAGGCATTGCTGAAAGATAGGCATATTTAAGCCTTCTGTTTTTGCATATTTCATTAAATCTTCAGGTCTTAATGCCTTCATATTGGCAAAAAGTGTATCATGCATCTGCCAGAACTTTCCCTGATCTCCTGCGCAATGCCCTGCCTCTGCCGCCTTAAATGCTTGTGGATGTATTGCTTCCAGTGGAAGATCCTTAAATACATACATTATCTTGCCTGTCTGGATATAATCTTTTTCTATCTGCGGCACCGTCTCACGGACGTGTCTGGCGCAGAATGGTCATTGATAATCAGAGAATTCTATGATTGCAACTCTGGCATTTTTGTCGCCTTTAAAAGGGTCTCCCTTAATATTTATAACAATTTCCTTGAATTCAGGAGGCGCTGGTTTTGGCTGAAGGGCATTCTTTATATTCTGAATTTCCTTCTGGATAGCCTTCTGTCCTTCCTTAAGGGCATCAATATCCTTTCTTATTTCCTTCAATTCATTTGTAGTTTGCGTAAAACCTGTTAAAGGTGAGAGCATTATGAAAAGCGCTAAAATTAATGACAAGAACCTGTTCATCTTCAACCTCCCAATTTTTATAAAATCATATCAACGAAATTGTTAAGTTGTCAAGAAGTTTCATGCATGGTCAATGCGCTTGACCCTTTAAATCATTCACTGTGTTAAAATTATTTATGCCTCTTTTATGCCCGACAGACAATGAGAAAAATAATCATCAAATAATAATTTGCGATAGTGAAATATCAAAACATGCCCATAAGGAATTATTCCACTATAGCGACGATCAATATGTAATAATTAATGAAACAGATAACTCCTTTGACTTAATATTTAAGACAGTTGAAATATGCAATTTACAGGTGTCATCCTGCCCATCAAAGATGCATATAGTTCTTAACTGGCTCAATCTTTTGCAGGTTTCTTTATGGAATGCAGAGAAACCAACTGTAGGCGACCTATTTACAATCCTGAGAAATGCAGGGATAAAGTCTGATGAACTCCAGCCGTTTAAAACAGCAGATACAAACGACTTGTTCCCATGGCTTTATTATGGCAAGCGGTTTGATATTCTAAGAAAAATCTGCCATTTAGCAAAGAAACAAATGGAGGCCCATCTTAAGAATCATTTTATTCGGGTGGACTGTCACCTTGTCGCTGATGATACAAAAAGGATCGTTGCAAGCAGCCTATGAAGAAGCTGTTAGTCTCCGTGGGAGGCCGAATTCAGTGTATGTGCATGCTTTCAAATACTGCCCATCAGCTTTTTCAACCGCATAAACTCTTTAAGCGACCTTAATACGCAGTCTTCTATTGCCATGCCGTCGAAATAATTTCCTGTGAGAAGCAGGCGGCTTGTTGATATTGATTGTTCTATTTTGGCTATCAATGAGTCATGACCAACCTTGAGGGAAGGCACAAGGTTCTCTTTAGCAGCCATATGTTCGATTTGTGCCGTCTTAATTCCAAGCGCTTCGGCTATCCTCTTTAACTTAGCATCGTTATTTAGAATGCCAGGTCTGAAATGAAATGTAAATCCACGACATGTATTGTGTTTGACCGTATCTCTCGATACCACAGAATAAAAGCTGTTTGATGAAGGGATTATGCCTGCGACAGGCGGTATTGAAGCTGTCAGGTCTTTTTTAACCGCAATGCCAACAGACTCTATGGCTTCAACCTTGATCTGCGACATATCTTTTGAGATCTCAGGAAAGTTTTCCTTAAGCAACTGCGCTGTGACAGAAGCAGGCGTGGCAATAGCCAAACTCTCTGATTCATATAATCCATTGTCTGTGTATGTTTTAAAATAGCCGTCAGTATATTCGATTGAAATGACCTTTTCCCTTGTTGCAATCTCGATTGCTTTTTGCGATGAGATTGAGTCCGTAATCGTTTGAACTCCATTAGTGAGCGTGAATTTTTTAATGATATCCTTTCTGCGGGGACGTTTTTTAAAGAGCATGTCTGCAGGGAAATTGCTTGCATCCTGTGATATAACTGCATTGAGGGCTGGGGATAAGACCTTGTCAAAATTTTTACGCCCAATAATTTTAGAATAATATGCACTGACACTTTGCCCTGATTTTTTAAGGGCAAGCAAGCGCGGCGCTGAAAACAGAAGTTCGACGAAATTTAGCTGTGAGGGTATGGATTTTATACCGCCATCAACAAGCATCTTGAAAGGGACTTTTTCTCGCCTGATAAGATGTGTTATAGCTGAGCATTCTTCCATTATGCTTATTAAATTGCTGTAAGAATTATAACAAGTATGAGCGCCCAATTCTATCCAGAAGTCGATGTCTTCAAAATAATGAGAATGCAGTGCGCCACCAACCCGTTCGCTCTTTTCTATCACAAGAGTCTTCATGCCTGCTTTGGAGCAATAATGAGCCAGACTTAGTCCGCTTATGCCTGCGCCAATTATGATAATGTCATATTTGTTCATGATAGATTTATTATCAGACATTTCAGGACAATTTAGCTGTTCAGAATCTTTGCAGCCTCTTTTGCAAAATAGGTGAGAATTAAGTCGGCTCCTGCTCTTTTAATAGATATAAGGATCTCCATCATCACCCTTTCCTCATCAATCCAGCCCATCTTTCCTGCAGCCTTAACAATGGAGTATTCGCCGCTAACATTATAAGCAGCAACAGGGACGCTAACTGCTGACTTTACATCGGATATTATATCGAGGTAAGAAAGCGCAGGCTTAACCATTACAATGTCTGCTCCCTCTTCTATATCAAGGATAGCCTCTTTTAATGCCTCTTTTCTGTTGGCAGGGTCCATCTGATATGAGCGCCTGTCTCCAAATAGTGGGGTTGATTCTGCTGCCTCCCTGAATGGGCCATAAAATGCAGAAGCATATTTTGCCGCATATGCCATTATAGGGACTTCACTGAAGCCATGTTTATCAAGGGCTGTCCTTATAGCAGCAACCCTTCCGTCCATCATGTCTGATGGCGCAACCATATCAGCGCCTGCCTTTGCATGAGATGCTGCTTCCATTGCGAGCAGTTCAAGGGTTTTATCATTATTTACTGTGCCTCTGTCTATAATACCGCAGTGTCCATGGCTTGTATATTCGCACATACAAACATCAGTGATAACATATAATTCAGGCGCTGCATCTTTTATCGCGTTTATGGCGTTTTGAACAATGCCATTGTCATCATAGGCGCTGCTGCCAAATTCATCTTTATGCTCAGGTATGCCGAAAAGAATCACAGATGGTATTCCGAGTGAGTAAACTTCCTTTGCGCTTTTTACAACTTCATCGATGGATTCTTGATAGCATCCGGGCATTGAAGATATTTCTTTCTTTATACCCTTGCCAAAGGTAACGAATAATGGATAAATAAAATCATCAGGAGAAATGGTGGTCTGTCGCACCATTCTCCTGATAGCCTCGTTCTTTCTGAGTCTCCTATAACGATGTACAGGAAACATATGATTTTATCCGCAACTGCTGCAGCTTGAACTGCAAGACGGAGCATTCCCTCCAGAGAGAATAAATCCCTCTCTTTCTCCATCATCATAATAATCGAGATTCATGCCTGAAAGAGACAAGAAAGTGTTTCTGTCAACAAAAACTCTCAATCCATTTTGCTCAATTATCTCATCATCTGCAGAAGGCCTTTCATCTACATCAAGTCCGTAGGAAGGTCCGCAGCAGCCTCCCCCTGCATTATTGTAAATTCTAAGACCCCAACTGTCTTTTCCTTCTGCTGTCAATATTGTCTTTGCCTTTTCAGCAGCCTTATCTGTGATTGTTATCACCTTATACCTCCAAAAAATTGATAAGTATAGGATAAAAAAATAATGCCATAAAAAGCAAATTAACAAATAATTAGCCTGCATTCTCCGAAGGCATTTTGGCGAAGAATAGCTCAATTTAGGTATAATTGTTTATGTTGTTAATACATAGGTCAATCTTCAAGGAGTTGGTCTCATCATTTCTCCTTTCAATTTTTTTCTTGAATTTTACGCTTATGACAGAAAAACTCATGAAGCTTAGCAGACTTCTGTCAGGAGTGGGGGCATCTATTTTTGATATCTCTGAAATAATCCTTTATCTGCAGCCCCAGATTCTTATCTTTACAATACCAATGGCAATGCTTTTTTCGGTGCTTCTTGCTTATGGAAGAATGAATGCAGACAATGAGTTGATCATGCTTAGAGTCAGCGGCCTGTCATTCAGAGATATTTCACGGCCTGTTGCATACCTTGGATTTGGATGTTTTATAGTGAGTCTTGCTATGAGCTTTTTTTTAAGTCCAGCGGCAAGCGGAATATTAAGGGCTAAACTATCTGATATATTGACGACAAGAGCGCCTATGGCAATAGAAGAAGGGGTTTTCAATACAGCCTTTAAAGACATTGTTATGCTTGTTAGGGAAAAACCGTCGCCTGACCGTCTGCATGATATATATATTATTGATGAACGAAACAAGAACGAACAGAAGATAATCTTTGCACAGGAAGGAACAATTGTGCCTGAAAAAGAGTCTCTAATCTTTTCATTAACAAACGGGCACATTTATATTACAAAAAAGAATATGTTTACAGAAATAACATTTGGCAAATACTATTTCAAAATAGACCCTTCTGTGGAACCGGCCAGGAAAAAAAAGAACGAGATGACACCGCTTGAGCTGCTGAAGGAATCAGGAAAGGTTTCAGGAGGTCAGATGCGGTTTTTGCTCGAATTTCACAGGAGATTATCAATGCCTGCCATCTGTCTGATAATTATGATATTAGGGCCTGCCCTTTCCCTTATCGCTGGCAAATCAGGTAGATTAGGAGGCCTCACAATCGGACTGTCTGTATTTGTCGCCTATTATGCATTATTGCTCTATGGAGAAAACATGGCAAAATTGGGAGCGCTGCCGCATTTCGCCGGCGCATGGCTGCCTTTTGTAATCCTTGGGGCATTCTCTCTTTTTGTGTTTGAAAGGGTAAACAAAAAATAAATGCTGATAATACAGAGACTATATATTAAAGAGTTTTTAACAGTCCTGACTATCCTCACTATAGGGCTGTCTGTTGTTTTTAGTATTATCGGGCTTGTTGACAGGATTGATAATTTTATGCCTCATAAGCCGTCTGTCAGCCTGCTCTTAAAATATACCCTTTTCAGCATCCCAAGATATATGCATTATCTCCTTCCAATGGCAATACTTCTAAGCAGCCTGTTTGTGTTTTCACAAGCAATAAAAAGAAGGGAGATAGTCATTATTAAGGCTGCAGGAGGCAAAATGAAGCGCCTGCTTGCGCCATTTTTAGCTATCGGCATTATGCTGACTTTTTTTGCATTTATCCTCGGTGAAATCATTGTTCCAATGTTTGCAAAGAAAAACCATGCAATAAAGAACCTTATCGAAAAAAAAGAAAAAGATATTGCCTTCAAAGAGGGAACGCTTTATGTGAAAGGGAAGGACAACTCTATTGTGAGAATATCCCTTTATATACCTGAGAAAAAGATTGCAAAGGGAATGAGTATTTTTAGGTTTGATCAAAATGGCTTAAGGCAGAGGATTGATGCAGAAATTGCAGAATGGCGCAGCAATAAATGGAAGCTTAAAGATGTGACATTATACGATATTGAAGGCGGCTCTGCCAGCAAGATAGAAGAAATGGATTACTATGAAGTGGAATCTCCGAAGATATTTCAGACTGAGGCATTGAAGGCTGAGGAGATGACAATGGTGGAGCTTGTCAAGTATCAGCAAAAACTGAGCGATGCTGGTTTCAAGAATATAAAATTAGCAGTTGATATAAGTTCAAGGCTGTCATACCCCCTTGTAAACCTGTTTATGCTTTTACTTGGCATATCATTATCAATAGGAGGGGATGTTTCTGAGCAGAGGCTCTTAAAAATATTCTCTTCCCAGAAAGTAAAAGAAGGAGCAATGGGCAGCGGTATTATTGCTGCAGGTCTTGGACTATTGATTAGCCTTATTTATTGGTTCGGCTATACTCTTTTCTTATCACTTGGATATGCAGGCACGATTCCTCCGATTGTTGCGCCCTGGATTGTGCCATTTATATTCGGGGCAGTTTCTGTTTATTTATATAATCAGATACATGAATGAGTTTCTTTTATTTCTAATCTGCAGCCACAAAAATAGACCTTCTGAGAGCAGAGGTAACATGTAGGTAACATGGGAAGTGTCTCCATGTATTTCCTCTTTATAATTATAAAATCTCCCCTAACCCCTCTTTACTAAAGAGGGGAATTCCTCCCTTTGCCAAAGGATTCTTTTTTATTCCACCCTTTAGCAAAGGGGGGCGAGGGGGGATTTTTAAGATGAAAAAAATATATTTAGTAGGACAGACTTCTCGCCTGTCCTAACAGGTGACCGAAAAATAGACATAGAAGTATCCGGAAGTTCCCTCTCCCTTGATGGGAGAGGGTTAGGGTGAGGGTGAATATTAACCGAAAAGGTTACCCCTCCCCCTCACCCCCTCCCGCAAGGGGAGGGGGAATTTATCCCCCCACCTTCCCGAATACCCTGTGAGAAGGTGGGGGGATTTATGGAGTCAGCGCTTTCTATGTCTATTTTTCGGAGGTGAAGGGCTTATTGACAAAAGTTTTTTTAATCTGTATAATTGAGATAAATTCTCATATTGCCAAAGGGTTCTTTTTTATTCCCCCCCCTTTAGCAAAGGGGGGCGAGGGGGGATTTTTAAGATGAAAAAAATATATTTTTTTATTGTTTTATTGAGAAAAAATCTCATTATAAATGGAGGGCTTATATGTGCGTAGCGTTGATAGGCGGAATGGACAGGCTCGAAAGGAATTACATT
>JBBISP010000046.1:0-7518 GCA_037441185.1 Nitrospirota bacterium
TATGCCGTTTGATTTTGTATTGCCAGATTTGGGAGAGGGTATAACAGAAGGTGAGATAAGAAAGTGGCTTGTAAAAGAGGGAGACTCTGTAGAAGAGCACCAGACCATCCTTGAGATAGAGACAGACAAAGCCATTGTGGAAGTGCCTTCTCCTAAAAAAGGGAGGGTTTCTAAGATAAACAAAGAAGAAGGAGATATTGCAAAGGTCGGAGAGGTTTTAATGACCATTTCTGAAGAAGCAGAACCTGTTGAAAAGAAAATAGAAGCTAAGGAAAAGCCAAAATCAGTCTCTGTAGTCGGCGTGCTTCCTGAAGAGGAAGAAGGGGAGATATTAGCTGCGCCAGCAGTAAGGGCGCTTGCCCGGGAGCTTGGAGTTAAACTCGAAACTATAAAAGGCTCAGGCCCGGGAGGAAGCATTACAAAAGAGGATGTTATTGAGGCATCTGAAATGGCAAAAAAAACAGAAGACCAATATGGCGCTATAGAAAGAATACCATTCAGGGGTTTGAGAAGAACTATAGCTAAAAACCTTATACAGTCACAAAGAACAACCGCCTTTGTAACAGGAATGGATGAGGCTGATATTACAGAACTGTGGAATCTGCGTGAGCGCGAAAAGAAAGCAGTGCTTGATAAAGGCATTCATCTAACCTTTCTGCCGTTTTTCATAAAGGCTGTCCAGCATGCCCTGAAAGAACATCCTTTGCTCAATTCTTCTGTTGACGAGGAACGAGAAGAAATTATATTAAAGAAATACTACAATATAGGCATAGCAGTTGATACACCTGATGGTCTTATGGTCCCTGTAATAAAGGATGTTGATAAAAAGACAATCCTCAAACTTGCAAGTGAGATACAGCAATTAAGCCAGAAGGCAAGAGATAGAAAGATAAAGCTTGAGGAGATGAAGGGAAGCACATTCACCATTACAAACTACGGACATTTCGGCGGCACATTTGCAACGCCTATAATCAATTATCCTGATGTCTCAATCTTAGGGACAGGAAGGATTTCTGACAAGCCGTGGGTTAAGGAGGGTCAGATTGTCATTAGAAAGATCCTTCCCCTGTCTCTGACATTTGATCATCGTGTGACAGATGGCGTTGATTCAGCAAGATTTCTGTCAAAGGTTATTCAATACCTCGAAGACCCTGCATTGCTTTTTATTGAGAGCGCATAAAGAAAATTGATGTAAGATGAAAATTAATGTTATTCTTTTTTATCAATAGAGATGGGATTCAAAGAGTTTCTTTTGCCATTTTAGCATGTAAGGCGGGCATATAAAGCCCGTTTCAAGAGGAGGTTTTTTATGCACTTCATTGGGCTTGATGCAGGTTCTGTGTTTGTTAAGCTCGTTGTCCTTGATGAAAAGGGCAATTTAATTGAAAGGCATTATACAAGGCATTACGGTCATTCTGCTGGCATAGCCATAAAGCTTTTGAAAGGGATTAAAGAGAAATTTCCTGAAGGCTCTCTTTCAATTACAGGCTCTGCTGGAAAGGCAATTGCCTCAGCATTAAAAATAAAACCGGTAAATGAGGTGGTCTCTCAATCATATTCTGTAAAAAAACTATATCCAGATATTAAAACTATAATTGAACTCGGAGGCGAGGACTCAAAGTTAATCATTTTAGAAGGCGGCAGAATAAAGGATTTTTCGATGAATTCTGTTTGCGCTGCAGGCACAGGCTCTTTTTTAGAACAGCAGGCAGAAAGATTAAGGCTCAGCATAGAGGAATTCAGCGAGATCGCCGCTCAATCAGAAAGGCCTTCAAAGATTGCAGGAAGATGCAGCGTCTTTGCCAAGTCAGACATGATACATCTTCAACAGATCGCAACGCCTGTTGAAGACATTGTTGCTGGGCTATGCTTTGCAGTTGCAAGAAATTTCAAAGGAACTATAGCTAAAGGAAGATATCTAAAGCTTCCGGTTGCATTTCAGGGCGGTGTTGCAGCAAACAAAGGCATGGTAAGGGCTTTTAAGCAAGTCTTTGAGCTTGAAGAGTTGTTTGTTCCAGAGCATTTTGCCTTTATGGGCGCAATCGGCGCTGCTATAAAGGATATGGACGAAGATCATATAAACACATTTGATTTAGAAAATCTTGAGCAAGTTCTTTCATCCGCAAAATTCTCAGAAAAAGGCTATGCGCCTTTAATTTCAGAGGGGGATGGCTTTTTTGAAAGACATGTTAAAGACCGTAATGGGTTATGCGTTATGAGTAATGAGTTAAAGGATCAGAATAAAGACGCATCACGCATCACGCATCACGCATCACGAAGTAGTGCTTATCTCGGCATTGACATAGGCTCTATAAGCACAAATCTTGCCGTGATTGATGAGCAAGGAAATCTGCTTGCAAAGCGTTATCTCATGACAGCAGGCAGGCCTATTGAAGCTGTAAAGCAGGGTCTTGAAGAGATTTACTCTGAAGTGGGAGATATTGTGGAGATTGTAGGCGTCGGCACAACCGGCTCTGGAAGATACATGATAGCGGATTATGTCGGCGCTGATATCGTAAAAAATGAGATAACTGCACAAGCAACTGCTGCAATATTTATTGATCCGCATGTTGATACTATATTTGAGATAGGAGGGCAGGACTCAAAATACATTTCTATAAGGGACGGCATTATTGTTGATTTTGAGATGAACAAGGCATGCGCTGCAGGCACAGGGTCATTTTTAGAAGAGCAGGCAGAAAAGCTTGATATCTCTGTAAAAGAACAATTTGCAGAATGCGCACTGCACTCAAGCAATCCATGCAGGCTCGGAGAGCGATGCACTGTTTTTATGGAAAATTCCCTAATGGCCAATCTTCAGAGGGGAGCTGACAAAGACGATCTCCTTGCAGGGCTTGCATACTCCATTGTCCAAAATTACATAAACAGGGTTGTTGCAGGAAAGCATATTGGAGAAAATATCTTTTTTCAGGGTGGAGTGGCATTTAATAAAGCAGTTGTCGCTGCCTTTGAAAAATATGTCGGCAAAAAAGTGACAGTTCCCCCACACCATGATGTCACTGGTGCAATAGGCATGGCGCTTATTGCAAGAGATTATATGAAGGATCGTAATGCGTTAAGCGTAATGAGTAATGAGTCAGAAATCAAAAACGCATCACGCATTACGCATCACGCATCACGATTCAAGGGGTTTGAACTTTCAAAGAAACCATACGAGATAAGTTCTTTTGAATGCAAAGGATGTCCTAATGTATGTAAGATTAACAGAATAAAGGTGGAGGGAGAGGAAGGGCATCTCTTTTACGGCGGAAGGTGCGAGAAGTATGATGTGAAGCGCGCCCAAAAATCAACGCTTCCTGATCTTTTTGCTTTCAGGGAGGAGATGTTATGGAAGGAACATGAAAAGCGTAAAGCATTATGCGTCTCATCACGCATCACAGATCACGCATCACGGATTAAAATCGGAATTCCATATATATTCTTCTTTCACGACT
Organism: Nitrospirota bacterium; assembly: GCA_037441185.1. Taxonomy (GTDB): domain Bacteria; phylum Nitrospirota; class Thermodesulfovibrionia; order Thermodesulfovibrionales; family Dissulfurispiraceae; genus JBBISP01. The sequence continues at coordinate 3,456 of JBBISP010000046.1, forward strand.
ATCTGCCATTGTGGTCAACTTTTTTATGGGAGTTGGGCTTTGAGGTTGTTGTATCTCCAAAGACTAATAAACAGATCATTAATTTTGGAGTTGAAAATGTCCTTTCTGAGGCATGTTTTCCAGTAAAAGTTGCTCATGGCCATATCAGATGGCTCATTGATTCTGGTGTAGATGCTGTATTCATTCCGAGCTTTATAAATATCAATCAAAACAGCGATGAGTACTCACGTGGTGTTGCATGCCCTTATGTCCAAACAATTCCTTATGTATCAAGGATCGCTATCACTAATATGAAGACCATAAGTCCTGTTATTGATTTAGGCTATGGCATTGATTTTTTGAAAAAGGAATTAGTCAGGGTATTTAGGGATTTTGGAATAAAAAGCAAAGATATTGAAAGGGCAATGGCAATAACTCAAGCGGCGCAGGAAGAATTTCAGAAGGCAATTAAAGAGAAGGGAAAGGAGATATTGAGATCTGAACACCTAACTCAAAACCCTAAATTCCCAGTCATCGCTATCGTTGGCAGGGCATATAACTCCTTTGATTCAGGCGTTAATCTTGAGATTCCAAAAAAATTATCCAACATCAATGCCCTCGCAATCCCTGCGGATATGCTGCCTCTGGAGAATGAAAAACTACATGATTCATGGCCTAATATGTATTGGAGGTCGGGCCAAAGAATATTGCGTGCAGCGAGGGTTATCAAACATATCCCCAATCTTTATGCAATTTATATAGGCAATTTCTCATGCGGCCCTGATTCGTTTATTCTTAAATATTTTAAAGAAGAGATGGGAGGAAAACCGTTTCTTCACATCGAGATAGACGAACACAGCGCAGATGCAGGCGCAATAACAAGATGCGAGGCGTTTCTTGACAGTATAGAGCAACAGAAAGGCCGTAATGAGTTTAGCGTAATGAGTAACGAGGTAAAAGAACAGGATTTAGGCTTATCACGTATCACGCATCACGCATCACTAAAAAAGAGGACCGTCTTTATCCCGCTCATGACTGACCATGCCTTTGCACTTAAAGCAGCCTTTGTTTCTAACGGAGTCCCTGCCGAGATACTGCCAGAGTCTGATAAGACCTCAATTGACATAGCGAGCAAGCATGTAACAGGCAAAGAATGTTATCCATTCATAGTTACAGCAGGTGACATGCTCAAAAGGGTTTTTGCCTCTGATTTCAAGCCTGATGAGTCTGCATTTTTTATGCCCACTGCGTGCGGTCCTTGTCGATTTGGGCAGTATAATGTATCGCACAAACTCATTCTTGATAAATTAGGTCTCAAGGATGTCCCTGTTGTGGCTCCTGAACAGGATATTAAATTTTTTAATGATATGGGTGTAAATAAAAATGATTTTTCAGCTAATGCATGGAATGGTATTATAGCGATGGAACTGCTAACGAAATGTCTCCACGAAACAAGACCCTATGAAAAGACAGTTGGCGACTCAGAAGAACTCTATAACAATTACTTAAAGCTTATATACAATAGCCTTTTGAGTCAGAATGGTCAAACAAACAGCGTCTTAAAAAAGATGAAGGATGACTTTGCATCCATTTCTCGGGAAAAAGAGGACAGGCCTTTGATCGGTATAATTGGCGAGATATTTGTGAGGCTTCATAAATTTTCTAATGAAAATCTAATAAAGAAGATAGAATCCCTCGGAGGAGAGGTCTGGCTTGCCCCATTTGAAGAATGGATATATTATGTAGATCACCTTTCCTTTAGGAGAGCCTTGATAAAAAAAGACAGGTCTGCTATGATGAATATCTTCTTTAAAAGGCTCTTTCAAAAAAGAATTGAGCATCGACTTACGAAGAAATTCAAGGGTTTCTTAAAAACCATGAACGAGCCTGAAACAAAAGAGATACTTAAAAAGGCAGAGCCTTATGTCCATGACTCCTTTGAAGGCGAGACCATATTAAGCGTTGGCAAGGCGATAGATCTTATAGAAAAAGGAGCATCTGGCATAATAAATGCTATGCCCTTTGGCTGCATGCCAGGAACAATTGTTGCAGCCCTTATGAAGGCTGTGAGCAACGACTTTGGAGTTCCGTGCATCAGCATCCCATATGATGGAACAGAGTCTTCGGCTATAGAGCTTCAGCTTGAGGCTTTTATGGAGGCAGCACATGCACGTTGATAGCTCATGACTGATAGCTGATGGCAAAAACCATGAGCTATGAACGATGAGCTATGAGCTAAAAAGGAGGTGATGTTGTGGGTAGTGTTGTAAAATGGCGTAAGAAGAAGATGCGGAAGCATAAACACAGAAAACTAAACAAAAAGACAAGGTCGCAGAGAAAAAATAAATAGATAAAAGGAGCCTGTTATGAAGGATATTATTGCCATGCAAGAGAGACTGCGTCTTATAGATCAGGAGTTAAAGACATTTGCTGACAAGGTTGTAAGGTTAGAGAGTTGTTTAAAGAAAATGGATGACCTGAATCTGGAGATGAAAGGGCTAAAGGTTTTTTTAGGACGGATTTATCCTGAATTCAAAACTCAATTTCCTGATATTATTAAAAAGTTACAGGATTAAGGAAATTTTTATATTTTGTTTATTTGCCTGTTATCCTTGCCTGATTTTTGTCCTCTGTCATCTGTTTCGTATGCTATAATATCACATGCCAGAGATTATCAAGCCGTTTTCTACCACAGGTATAGGCAGTTTGCCTCATATAAATTCTGAGGATGCATGTGAATTAATACTAAACACTTTTGATATTCCTTTCTGGCCTCAATTGCCGAGGCTTTCATTTAAGGAATCCATGACTATCCAGTATTCTGAGGGGATGCCTTATATCAGGGTGAATGAAAATGAGCAGGATGCATGGATCATAAGGGATGGAGGCGACGAGCTTGAAAGGTTTTATGAATCATGTTCGGAAAATACAAAAATAGCCATATCAGAAGATTATGCAATAGGTCTTCATACTTTTTTAAGGATGATAAAGGGCAGGAGGTTTCAGATATTGAAAGGGCATGTTACAGGCCCTATCACATTCACTCTCGGCCTTAAAGACAACTATGGAAGGCTTGTGTATTTTGATGAGGAGCTGCGCGAAATCTCATCCATGCTTTTACAAGCAAAAGCAAGATGGCAGATAGATTTATTAAAGCAGCATTCGGACAGTGTTATCATTTTCATTGACGAGCCTATCCTCTCTGCAATAGGCAGTTCATCCTATCTCGGAGTTGACAGCGAAGAGGTCTTGAGGCTGCTCAAGGACATGGTGTCTGCCATCGAGGAAGCAGGGGGGATATCCGGAATACACTGCTGCGGCAGGGCAGATTGGCCGATGGTGATTAAGAGCGGTGTTCGGATGCTGAGCTTTGACGCTTTTGAATACTTTGACGCTTTTGCCATATATCATGAAGAAATAAGGAATTTTCTTCAGACAGGCGGCTATCTTGCATGGGGGATTGTGCCCACATCGGATGCCATTAATTCTGTTGATGACAAATACATCAATAAATTGATGGATAACCATCTCAAAAAGTTATATGAGCATATACCCTCCGAACTCGTTAATTCGCAAATCATCATTACGCCTTCATGCGGCACAGGTTCGAGAAGCGTAGATGAGACTATCAAGGCATTTCAGTTGATCATGAGATTGAAAGAGGCGATGGTATGAAAGAGATAAGTAAATTTTTATGCTGAGCATATTTTGACAATAGAGAGCAGAAACTTCTGCCAGCATTTGAGTTGCAAGGTGCTTGATTGATGCAAAGCTTTATATATAAAGTATCTGCAAGATGAGTAATTCTATGAAATACGGCCCTGACAATCCGCATCCTTTAAGCAAGAGGAAGACGGAGCTTGTGTGGGAGGGGAAGTATGACGAGTACGGCAACAGGCGGGAGGTGGACCTTTTGAACATCACTGGCAGGCTTACCGCACACGCAAAGACCGCTCCCTCCCGACAGTCTCAAATCACGAATACAACAAATACCCTAAAAAGGGCAAATATACCGCCTGTGTCAAGGTCGTTGACATATTCGGGTGTGATACGAGTATAACGGTAGAGGTGGAGATATAAAAGG
>JBBISP010000047.1:0-4404 GCA_037441185.1 Nitrospirota bacterium
CATGTCGTCAAGCATCTCAGGGATTATTACCGCATCGGTCTAACTTACACATCCAATGCAATTGAGGGGAATACACTTACGGAGTCTGAGACAAAGGTTATCATTAATGATGTTTTTTGCTTTTACTTTTTGCAATTAAGTAAAATTAGAACAAAGGTTTTGAGGCAGGGAATCGGCAAATATGAAGAGACTTGATGAAATAAAAAATATTCTCGCAGCCCACAGGGATACCCTTGAAAAGAAATACAAGGTTAAGACCATAGGAGTATTTGGGTCATATGTGAGAGGAAAACCAAAAAAACGGAGTGATGTTGACATCCTCGTTGAATTTACAGAGACCCCTGACTTTTTTGAATTTCTCGATTTAGAAGAATATCTTTCCGATATACTGGAGATAAAGGTAGACCTTGTTACAAAAGATGCTTTGAAACCCTATATAGGCAAGCGTATCCTGGAGGAAGTTGTATATCTGTGAGGAAAAGAGAATACAGAGACTATCTTATCGAGTCATTTGTTGAGGGAATGACATATGACGACTTCCTGAATAGTAAAATGGCATCAAATGCGGTTATCAGAAGTCTTGAGGTTATTGGTGAAGCAACGAAAAATCTTCCCGAAGCCATACGAGACAGGGACACTTCTATTCCGTGGAAGAAAATGGCTGGAATGAAGGATAAGATAATTCATGAGTATTTTGGTGTGAATTATGAGACAGTCTGGAAGACTGCTAAAAATATATTGCCGGGATTAAAAGATAAAATATCTCATCTTATCGAACAAAAAATCTCGGGTGACAAATAATATTATTGAAAAGCAACGAGAGGTGTAAATATGTTATTTGAACCGTATAATTTAGCCGGAATCGAGCTTAAAAACCGCCTTGTCCGCTCTGCCACTTATGAAAAGAGGGCTGATGTGGATGGTTTTGTTACAGATGCCCTCATCGAATTCTATGAAGAACTCGCAAAAGGCGGTGTGGGGCTTATAATAACTGGAAATGCATTGGTGCATGTCACTGGAAGGTCCGTGCCTCTGATGATATGCATACACAACGATTATTACATAGACAAGCTCAAACTGCTAACAAAAGCCATTCACAATCTCGACGGAAAGGTAATAATCCAGCTTGTTCACGGAGGCAGGCAGTGTTTTCCTGCCTTGCTTGGAGGACAGCAGCCCATTGCACCATCTGAGATTTATGACCCATCAACAAAAGTCACACCAAAGGAAATGACAAATGATGAGATATGGGAAATGGTCGAGGCATTCGGGGATGCTTCAAGAAGGGCGATGTATGCAGGATTTGACGGCGTGCAGATACATGGCGCACATGGGTATCTTGTTAGCGAATTCCTTTCACCCCATACAAACAGAAGAGATGATTATTGGGGAGGAGATGAGGAGAGGAGGTTTCACTTCATTGAAGAGGTTTATAAAGCAATTAGAAAAGAGGTAGGGAAAAATTATCCGATATTGATAAAAATGAATGCGGATGATTTTATTGAAGGAGGTTTAAAACCAGAAGAAAGCCTCAGGATTGCAAAGAGGCTTCAACAATTTGGCATAGATGCAATTGAGGTAAGCGGTGGAATGTATGAATCTGGGTATAAAACAGCACAACTAAATATTCTCAAGCAAGAGCAGGAGGCATACTTTAGAGAAAGCTCAAGGCTCTTTAAAAATAAATTGGATGTGCCGATAATCCTTGTTGGCGGCATGCGCTCAAGATTTATTGCCGAGGATATTTTGCAAAAAAGCGATGCAGATTTAGTCTCAATATCCCGACCGCTTATCAGAGAGCCAGACCTGCCAAATAAATTCAAAGAAGGCAAGGAAAAAGCAGACTGTATATCATGCAATGGCTGCATGAGGCTTCAGAAGCTCGATGTAGTAAAATGCTCGCAGATAAAAGAGTGATTTTAACAATTAGATGCTATTGTACAGGCTTTAAAATTAAAACAGACAGCGGCGGCAGTATAAGATTTAAAGAGTAATGTCTATTGTGGCTTGGAATGTTTTCGGCATAAATGCCTCCCACATTTCCAATATTTCCTCCCCAGTATATCTCTGAATCACTATTCAGGATTTCCTTGTAAAAACCTTCGTGAGGAACGCCTATTCTGTATCCAAATCTTGGCACTGGAGTGAAATTAAATACAAACACAAGGAAGTCATCGGCGTTCTTTGTTCTTCTTATAAATGATACGACACTGTTTTCTGAGTCGCTGCAATCTATCCATTCAAAACCATGCCAGTCAAAATCAACTTCATAGAATGCAGGCTCTGTTTTATAAAGATGATTTAGATCACTAATAAACCTTTGCAATTTCTGATGAGGCTCATATTGAAGAAGATGCCAGTCAAGGCTGCCATCAAAGTTCCATTCACGCCACTGGCCAATCTCAGCACCCATAAACATGAGTTTCTTGCCAGGATGCCCATACATATATCCGTAGAGAGCTCGTTGATTTGCAAACTTCTGCCACATGTCTCCCGGCATTTTATCAAGCATAGACCTTTTCCCATGGACAACCTCATCATGAGAGAAAGGAAGGATAAAGTTTTCTGTAAAGGCATAGAGCATGCTGAATGTAAGATTATTGATATGATATTTTCGGTGGACAGGGTCTTTTGAAAAATACAGAAGGGTATCATGCATCCATCCCATATTCCACTTCATGCTGAAACCAAGGCCGCCAAGATAAGTTGGCTTTGATACAGCAGGCCATGCTGTTGACTCCTCTGCTATTGTGATCACGTCAGGATGATACTTATGAACGACCTCATTAAATCTCTTTATGAAATCAATTGCCTCAAGGTTTTCATTGCCTCCATAAATATTTGGCGACCATTGTCCATGCTCTCTTGAGTAGTCGAGATAAAGCATGGATGCAACAGCATCTACACGCAATCCGTCAATATGGTATTTATCAAGCCAGAAAAGGGCATTGGAGATTAAATAATTTGCCACCTCATTTCTGCCATAATTAAATATCAGTGTCCCCCAATCTCTATGTTCGCCCTTTTTAGGGTCTTCATGCTCATAAAGGCATGTGCCGTCAAAAAATCCAAGGCCATGAGCATCCTTTGGAAAATGTGCAGGAACCCAATCCATGATTACACCAATCCCATTTTGGTGGCATTTATCAACAAAATACATGAAATCCTCTGGCCTTCCGAACCTGCTTGTTGGTGCAAAGTAGCCTATTGTCTGATAACCCCATGAGGCATCAAGTGGATGTTCTGTAATGGGCAAAAGTTCAATATGTGTATAGCCTAATTGTTTAGTATAAGGGATTAGTTTGTCTGCAAGCTCTCTATAAGTTAGAAATCTGTTGTTCTCCTCAGGAACACGCATCCATGAGCCTAAATGCACTTCATAGATTGAAATAGGAGACTCAAACCAGTTTCTCTTTTCTCTCATCTGCATCCATTCAGCATCCTGCCATTTATGTTTGTTATTAATGTTATATACAATAGCCGCACTCTTTGGTCTCACCTCAAAATAAAAAGCAAAAGGATCTGCTTTTTGCTCTCTATAGCCTTTGTATTTTGACTTGATAGCAAATTTATATAGTTCTCCTTCACCAAGACCTGGAATGAACATTTCCCATATTCCTGAATCGTCAAGTAATTTCATTGGATGCTTTTTATCGTCCCAGCCATTGAAATTGCCTATGATGCTTACTCTTTTTGCATTTGGCGCCCATACAGCAAAATGAACACCACTTGAGCCATCAATTTCTACTACATGGGCGCCAAGCTTTTCATAATTCTTGTAATGAGTGCCCTCGCCTATAAGGTGGAGGTCAAAGTCTGTAAGAACTCTTTTTCTCATAAGAAAATATTTTATCACATATTAAAACAATTTTTCTGAAGGCACAGGGTCTATAATAGAAAAATAGGAAATAAGACAAGGAGCCTTCTTTATGAGATAAGATAACAGAGTGGCATCGGGAGCATTTGTGGCTAAAGGGGTCCGTCTGAGTGACTCGACCTGAACTGCCGGATGCTCCCGGCCAGTACCCTGTCCAATAGGAAGATGCCTTTAAGTGGCTATTATAGACAGGACTAATGGTATTGGCAGCCATAAACTATCAGACACATAAAAAAGGAGGCGTAATAAATGGGAAAAACAGTAATCATATCCCTCATATTCATCCTTTGCATTTCTTTTACAGCATCCCTTTATGCAGGAAATGCAAAGGCGACTGGCATTGTGAAACTTGACACTCTTTCAGACAAATATGAGTCGGTAAGGTTTGATCATGAAAAACATGCCTCTATATCAGGCAACTGCGGGACATGCCATCATGAACATGGCAACTATGGAACTTTGCCACAGTCAAGCACAGGGTCAGGTCTTTAATCTTGACATTAGGCATTGATTCAATATAAGCTTGC
>JBBISP010000048.1:0-3984 GCA_037441185.1 Nitrospirota bacterium
ATAAAATCTTTACGGAACGGCCTGTCTTCTGTTATCCTTAAAACATAGGTGGAGGTTATTTATGAATCTGAAAGAGGTTGTATTTATAGTTGAGGAAGACCCCGAAGGCGGTTATGCAGCAAAGGCGCTTGGATATCCTATTTTCACTGAGGGAGACACTATTAGCCAATTGAAAGAAAATATAAAAAATGCCATCAAATGCCATTTTGACAGAGAAGAAGACATCCCTAAAATAATTCATCTCAGGATCGTGAAAGAAGAAACCATAGCATATGCCTAATATTCCAAGGAATGTTTCAGCGAAAGAACTTGTTAAGGCACTTGAAATATATGGGTACGTAAAAACAAGACAGACAGGAAGTCATATAAGACTCACATCAAACATAAATGGGGAACATCATATAACAATACCTGACCATATGCCTTTAAAAATAGGAACCCTGAATAATATCCTTAAAGAAGTGGCTGCCTATTTAGGTAAAAACAAACAAGACATCATTGAGGAGCTATGGAAATAAAGAGGTTTAAATGCAGGACGAAATACTGGAAATAGTTGACAGGCAAGGCAATACCGTAGGGACAGCACTGCGGTCGCATATCCATGGCAATCCATCTTTAATCCATAAGGTAGTTCATGTGCTCGTCTTCAATGGAGATGGTGAACTTCTTTTACAGAAGCGCTCAATGAACAAAGATGTGGCGCCGGGGAAATGGGACACATCCGTGGGCGGACATGTCCCAAATGGAGAAGATCTTACCACTGCTGCAATAAGGGAGATGGAGGAGGAACTCGGAATTACGCCTATTAACTTAAAGCCCCTCTACTCCTATATCCATTCAAATTATTACGAAAGCGAGCTTGTATTCACACATTTATGCGTGCACAACGGGCCGTTTATTTTTAATATGGAAGAAATAGACGAAGTCAGATTCTGGGACATCGGGAATATAAAAAAAGCGATAGGCACAGGATTATTAAGCGATAATTTTGAGTCAGAGATTAACAGATATTTCAACCATATGTCCGTCGGTTTGTAGTCAACTACGGGACAGAGATGTATTTATGCAGTTGAAGACTAAGCCTCACAGGCAGTCTGTCCTCGATTATCCATTTAGACAGATCTTCAGGCAAAAGCATGCCATAGGCTGGTGATATGAGGATTTTGCATTTACTGGCTAATCCGTCTATCAGGTCATAATCTTTTATAAAGCTCCTCATCCATTCGTAATCCTCTCTGTCCATGACAACAAACTTTATCTCGTCATTCGGTTTAATATATTTCAGATTCATTAAATCCATCCTTTCAAACATCCCGCTTTTTGGTGTCTTGATATCCATGATGATGGTCGCCCGTTTATCCACATCATGTATATTCTCACTGCCGTTTGTTTCCAGCAAAACAGTAAAGCCATTATCAATAAGTCTTTCCATTAGCGACAGGACATCCTTTTGCAATAAGGGCTCGCCGCCTGTAATCTCAACAAGCTTTATCCCATATTTGCTTACAGCTTTGAGAATCTCATCCTCGGACATTTCCCTGCCCTCTTCATAGGCATAGGTTGTATCGCAGTAAACACACCTGAGGTTGCAGCCTGTCATCCTGACAAAAACGCAAGGCAACCCTGCATATGTTGATTCACCCTGTATGCTTGCAAATATCTCGTTAACCTTCATCTGAATTTGAAATATGCCTCTATAATCTTCCCATCCTTATCTGTTATAGCCCTTGCAATGAAGCCTTCTTTAGCCATAAAAGAATAAGAAAGTTCTCTCCATGTGACTATGGTTCTGTTGTCTTGTCTCTTAACCTCAGCATATGGATATCTTGCAAAATAAAGAAAGTTTTGAATTACCCCGCTTTTCTTTGAAGCTGCTACTGCAGGATCACTATTATCCAAATGATATTTATCATGGACGCAAATCCTCTGCGTGAATAGATCCACAAAACCTGCACTAATCTCATCGCCTGTTTTTGTTATAAACCACCACCTCAGAAAGTCATTCGGCAGGGGATAAACCTTGTAAATATTGGCATCCACCTTTGTCTTCAGAAACTGTTTCGCCTCTTTCTGAAGATAAGCCCTGCCTCCTATATAACTAACAAGCAGTGCCATAGTGATAACAGCAATCACGGCAGCTCTTTTTTTATTAAGCCTTCCTGCAATGATGCATAACATTAATCCAATGGTTATATATGGGTCTATGATAAATGTGAGGTCAAGCGAATACTGATTCCAATCAAGAGGAGACAATATCCTTGTGCCATACTGGTTTGTTAGATCCAAGAGCAGATGCGAGCCATAGGCAAGAAAAGAAAGTGCATAGCAATAGAAAAACCCTCCCTTTTTTCTGAATATCAAAGCCATAATTACAGGGAAAACAAAAAGGGCGAGTATTCCATGTGTGATTCCTCTATGATACCTAAGAAAAACATCTATACCCCAAAGTCTCGTTATATAATCAAGATCAGGGGCAATAGCTGAAAAGATCAGAACAAATAGCGCTGCCTTTCTTTTAAATCCCAACTGGCGAATTGCTATTCCTGAAAGTGCATGAGTTACAGGATCCATATAATCAATTTATCATTTTTTTATTCTTACGGTCAAAAGTATGCTAAAATAATTTGCATGGATCTACATCAACTAAAGATATTTGTTTCTGTTTTTAAAAACAAAAGCTTTTCAAGAGCCTCAGAGGAGCTGTATCTTACACAGCCTACTATAAGCGACCACATAAAAACCTTAGAAGAAGAGCTTCAGTGCAATCTCTTTGACAGACTCGGAAGAACAATAATGCCTACAAAAGAAGCAGAGTCTTTATACGGTCATGCAATTGAAATTCTCGAAAAAATTGATATACTTAAGGACACTTTTAGCCAGTTTAAAAAAGAATTATCTGGCGAATTAATTATAGGCGCAAGCACAATCCCGGGAACATATCTTATGCCGACAATTATTTCGGATTTCAGAAAAAAATATCCTGCTATTTCTTTCCAGGTAGTTATAGGAGACTCAAAAGAAATTATAGGTAAAATATCAAGACATGAATTACTGATGGGAATAGTCGGAGCAAAAATAAGCGACAGCCAATTAGTTTTCACGCCTTTTTTAGAGGATGAGCTTATCGCCATATCTTCACCTGCACTGATACAGCAGAACAAGCTAACAATGGAGGAATTAGTTAAGTTCCCCCTGATATTCAGAGAAAGCGGATCAGGCACACAAAGAGAGGTGGAACAAATCCTCGAAGTCAAAGGCATTTCTTCTGACACTCTGAAAATCGCAGGGATATTCGGCTCTACGGATGCAATAAAACAGGCTGTAAAAAGTGGATTAGGGGTCTCGATAGTATCCAAGCTGTCAGTTATAGATGAGTTGAAATTTGAAACCCTTAAAGAAATAAAGGTTACTGATATCCAGATGAAGCGGAAATTTTATATTGTTACCCACCAAAAAAGGACATTGCCGCTTGCTTATAGCATTTTTATAGATTATCTCAAAGCCTATTAAAGTCCGAAATAATCTATCTAAGGCATATGCCTTGCTCTATAACCTATCATAAATATCTTTAAACAGATATACTCAAAGCCAATCTATAAAAGTTAGCCTATTTATAAGAATAATCTATTTGATTTATAGATATTATCAATGATAAAGTATGCCTGAGGGGTAATGGGGCTGGTGCCCCACCTGGTCTGCAAAACCAGTATCACGGTTTTAAAAAAGCCGTGGTGTGTTCGATTCGCACTGCCCCTCTCCAGAAGCAAAACATAAAAATCTTATTATAAATGAATTTTCTCCAAGATTATTGCTATTAGCTATAGCTGAAAAATAATCCATTGAAACAATCTATTGGACAGATAGATTTTATTAATTTTATTGTAGATAAAAATCAAAATTTCTGGAGGTAACAACGATGCTGAAAAAAAAGTTTGTTCTACTCTTATCTGTTCTCTTGATATTTATCGCTGCCTCTATCGCATC
>JBBISP010000049.1:0-3812 GCA_037441185.1 Nitrospirota bacterium
GGCATATAATAATCCTCAAGCTTTGGAAGGGGCATAACAACATCATACCCTGTAACCCTTATAATCGGCGACTTCAGATATAGCATTGCATCCTCTGCGATGGTTGCTGAAATCTCTGCTCCGAATCCGCATGTCTTTGAAGCTTCGTGAACAATCACAACCCTTCCAGTTTTTTTCACAGACTTTAATATAGTCTCTTCATCAAAAGGATTGAGTGTCATCAAATCTATCACCTCTGCATCAAAACCTTCTGCTGCCTGCAAAGCCCTGTGAAGCATGCTTCCCCATGCAATGACAGTTGCTTCTTTTCCTTCCTTAACGATTCTTGCCTTGCCTAATGCAACAGTATATTCTCCTTCAGGCACATCTTCCTTTATAAGTCGGTAAAGCCTTGTTGACTCAAGAAAAATCACAGGGTCAGGGTCCTTAATGGATGAGATTAATAAACCCTTTGCATTATAAGGAGATGAAGGAACAACCACCTTAATCCCTGGCATATGGCAGAACAATGCCTCTGTGCTTTCTGAATGCAGATCAGGCGCCTTTATTCCCGCGCCATATGGCGTTCTGACTACTATAGGGCATGTAAACCTTTCCCTTGAACGATTGCGAATCCTTGCAGCGTGAGAAAATATCTGGTCAATGGCAGGATAGATAAAACCCATAAACTGTATCTCTGCAATTGGCTTTAATCCATACACAGCCATTCCAATGGCAGCGCCAACAATGCTTGATTCAGCGAGGGGCGTATCAATAACTCTTTCTGAGCCAAATTGTTCCAATAATCCCTCTGTAACTCTAAATACGCCTCCGTCTTTGCCCACATCCTCTCCGAGGATGACAATATTGTCATCCATCTGCATCTGCTCTTTCAATGCAAGGTTTATTGCCTGAACCATGTTGAGTTTTGGCATATTAGAATTCCTTTGCCTGCCTTAACTGCCTCTGTGTCAATTTTTCATAAGTATATTTGAACATATCATCAGGGTTCCGAGGTTCTATTGATTCCGCCATTTTGACAGCCTCATCAATCAGAGCCTTTGATTTTTCCTCGACATCTTTTTGATACTGCTCTGTCCAGAGATTTTTTTTCTCCATAAACAGCCTTAATCTCAAGATAGGATCCTTTGACTTCCACTTTTCGACATCTTCCTTACTTCTGTATCTTGAGGCATCATCCGCTGTTGTATGGTCAGACATCCTGTATGTAAAGCATTCAATAAATGTGGGGCCATTGCCATCCCTTGCCTTATCCAAAGCCTCCCTTGTCGCCTTATAAACAGCAAATACATCATTGCCGTCAACCTGAATGCCTTCAAATCCATAGGCAAGCGCTTTCTGCGCAATAGTCTTTGATGCTGTCTGTTTTTCCCTCGGCACCGATATTGCCCACTGGTTGTTCTGGCAGATGAAAACCACAGGCAATTTAAAAACTCCTGCCATATTTAATCCTTCATGAAAATCTCCCTCGGAAGTGCCGCCATCTCCAAAATAGCAAACTACTGCTATCCTATCTTTTTTATACTTAGCAGCCATTGCAGCGCCAACTGCATGTGGAACCTGTGTGCCGACAGGGACGCAAATAGGGAAGATGCTTAAACTATCAGGGATCTTCATTCCTCTTTCATCTCCGCTCCAGTATTGAAAGAGCATATGTATTGGATAGCCCATTGTTATGTAAACGCCCATCTCTCTGAAGGAAGGAAATATCCAGTCTGTGTTTTCAACAGCAAAGGCGCTTCCAATCTGTGATGCCTCCTGACCTAATATTGATGCGTATGTGCCGAGCCTTCCTTCTCTCTGAAGGCTTAATGCATAATGGTCAAATGTCCTTGACAAGACAAGAAGTTCGTATATTTTTTTAATATCAAAGTCAGAAAGGGAAGGCATTAGGGCTGCGTCAATATTGCCTTTTTCATCGAGAATCTCAAGACGCTTTATATCGAATGTTTCTATTATTATCTCTGGCATTAATAAAAATATAGCACGGAAACTGCATGCAGTCAAATTAGGTTATAATAATAAGCATGAGCGCTTTTGAAATTGGTATGCTTATTTGTTTTGGAGCTGCATGGCCTTTCTCCATATATAAATCCCTGAAAACTAAAGATGTAAGAGGCAAGAGCCTCGCATTTATGATTATCGTCTTTGCAGGCTATGTATCAGGCATCATGCATAAGATTTTCTATAACTATGATGCAGTCATATGGCTCTATATGTTTAATGGGCTGATGGTAGTAGTAGATATATCTCTGCATATCAGGTATAAAAACAGATCTCCGATTCACTGATGCATGATGGCATTTGGATGCCGTCCATCATTGCCCCACATTTTAGACATTTTGAATCCTTCATTTTAATTTTAGTCAGAGAAAATCCAAACCTCTCTATAAGAAGCTCTCCGCAAGATGAACAATATGTATTTTCTCCACCCTCTCCAGGCACATTTCCTTCATAAACATATTTCAGCCCTGCCTTTAATCCTATATCCCTCGCCATCCTCAGTGTCTTTATAGGCGTCCTCGGCTGATCTGTTAATTTATATGTTGGATAAAACTGTGTCACATGCCATGGCATTGCAGGGTCAACAGACTTTATAAATTCAGCAGTCCATCTTAGAAACTCCTCAGAGTCATTGTAACCTGGAATAATCAAGGTCGTAATCTCGAGCCATACCCCTAATTCCTTCATAAGCTTAATAGTATCAAGAACAGGCTGAAGCCTTGCTCCAGCAACCTTTTTATAAAAATTATCATCTCCCTTTAAATCAATATTATTGGCATCAAGATATGGAGCAATAAGCCTTGCTGCCTCAGGGCTTGTAAAGCCATTGCTGACAAACACATTCTTTATTCCCTTTTTATGGGCAAGCCTTGCACAGTCATAGGCAAATTCCAAAAATATCGTCGGCTCTGTATAGGTGTATGATATGCTCTTGCAGTCGCTAAGCTCAGCCTCTCTGATTACCTGTTCAGGAGTCATATCCTCTCCTGGGATATCTGGATGCAGCTTTGGATATTGTGATATTTCATAGTTCTGGCAGTGCAGACACCTGAAATTACAGCCCACAGTTGCAATCGAATAAGAGCGTGAGCCGGGATAGAAATGAAACAATGGCTTTTTCTCTATCGGGTCTATATGCCGCGCTATAATCTTTCCGTAAACAAGGCTGTAAAGGATGCCGTCTCTATTTTCCCTTACTGCACAAATCCCTCGCTTCCCTGGCGAGATAGTGCAGCGCTGACAGCACAGATGGCATTTTACCTTAGAATCTCCGATTTTTTCATAAAGGAAAGCTTCTTTCATTTCTTTGTCTTTTTTGTTTTAGCAGCCTTTTTAGGCTTTTCTTCTTTTGGCTCAGCTTTTTTAGCAGCTTTTTTTGTTACTGTTTTTTTCTCTTTAGCCTCTTTTGCAGTAGCCTTTTTCGCCTTTGGAGATGCTTTAGCTAAGGTTTCTTTTATTTCAGGTTCTTCTATTATTTCTTCTTTTGGTTGAGTTTTGTGCCTCTGCGTTACAATCCTTTCTGCCTCAAGCCAGTTTTCGATGTCTCTGCCTTCAGTCATACCACTCTTTTCATAAATATAATACGCTTCCTTTTTAATTTCGTTATGTAAATTCATACTGCCCTCCTCATAAAAGATATTTTTAAACAAATTATATCGCTATTTAAAAGCCAATGCAATAAGGAAATAATATAATACCCTCTAAAACTTTACTTAAAATATGATAGTCTGCTATAAATAAATTGTATATTTAGAGGGCGATTAGCTCAGTGGGAGAGCGCTTCCTTCACACGGAAGAGGTCGCAGGTT